>NZ_JAWDIR010000003.1:0-166314 GCF_046156265.1 Pseudoxanthobacter sp. M-2 | reverse complement strand
GGGGTCCCGTTCTGCCTTCTGTTCCCGGGCGCCGGGCTTGCTCTCAATCCACCTGTCGGAAGCGCTCGGGTTCGCGCGAAGGTGCCGCACGGACAGCAGCTTCGCACCATCGCAGCGGTGCGAGCTCCTTCGCGGCCCGCTCGTCGCACCTCCGACGCCGTGTCTATGCCTCCACCGTGCATGATCCGCCGGGCCATCGCGGCGCGGCGGGATCGATCGGAGCTCTCTCGCGTTGGCTTCACGAGCGCCGGACGACCGGCGCCGTCCCAACGCCAGAAACAGGAAATCTCCGCAGATGATCCGATCGATGTCATTCGCCTTCCTTTCCACCGCCCTTCTTGCCGCTCCGGCCTTCGCCGCGCCGCCGCCAGCAGACGCGATGCCGCTGTCGGAGATTCTCCGCGGCCTCGAGGGACAGGCCGATTTCTCCCATATCGAAGACATCGAATGGGACGACGACGGCTACTGGGAGGTCGAGTACGTGCGCAGTGGCGGCGGCAAGGTGGAAATCCGCATCGACCCCGTCAGCGGTCAGCCACGGACCTGATCCGGACGCACGCCACGGGCGCTCTCCGACCGCCCGTGGGGCCCTCTGGCAGGTGCGGCGTCTCGCCGTCGCATCCTGCTGGCAGCGGCCGAGTGGTCCGTGCCCGCGTCGTTCAACTGACGACGAGCCGGCCTCGGATGCGGCCGGCGAGGAAATTCTCCACTTCGGCGGGCACGTCTGCGAGCGGCACCTCGCGCGCGATGACCGCGAGCGGCAGCTGCGGCGCGGCCTCGGCCAGCACGGACCACGCCTGCGTCCGCAGGGCATCGCTGCACGTCACCGAATCGATGCCGACCAGGCGGATGGCGCGGGCGAAGAACGGGTGCAGCGTCATCGGCACGTCGAAGCCGGCGACCATCCCGCAGGCGGCGATCGTCGCGCCGTAGGCCGCAGTCCGCAGCGCCTGCGCCAGGACGGGGCCGCCGACGGTGTCGACGACCACGGCAAAGCGGGGTTCACCGAGCGGCGCGGGGGCCATCGCGGCGAAGGCCTCGGGCTCCAGTACCGTTGAGGCCCCGAGCGAGTCCAGGAAATCGCGATCGTCCGCGCGCTTCTCCACCGCGGTGACCGTGAAGCCGCGCGCGGCCAGCAAGGCGACGGCGAGGCTGCCGATGCCGCCGCCGGCACCGGTGACCAGCGCTGGGCGTCCGTCACCGGGCGCTTCCCCGAATTCGAGAAGGCAGAGTGCCGCCGTCAGGCCGGCCGTGCCGAAGATCATCGCTGTGCGGGTGTCGAGCCGGTCCGGCAGCGGCAGCAGCCGGTCAGCGGGCAGGCGCGTCCGCCGGGTGTAGCCACCCCAGACCGCTTCCCCGAGCCCCTTGCCTGTGCCGACGACCCGCGTGCCGGCCGGATAGCGTGAATCGGTGGACGCCTCGACGACGCCGGCGAGATCGATGCCCGGAACGTGCGGATACCCGGCGACGGCGCCAACCTTGCCGGAAAGGATCAGGGCGTCCTTGTAGTTCATGCTGGAGTGCTCGACCCGGACGGTGACGTCGCCGGGCGGCAGGTCGGCGTCCGTCAGCGTGTCGAGCGAGACGCGGCGGGCCCCGTCCTCGACGTGGATCCGCAACGCGCTGAAGCTCTTGTCCATTTCTCTCATCCACTCCATCCGCCGTTCGGCGCGCCGTCATCATGCTTGGCCGGGCCGACCCGGACAGACGTCGATCCGCAAACGCGCACGGGCCTGGCTTCACCACGCCTCGTGCATGAAGCGGCCACCGACCATGGTCGCGCGGACGCCGATGCCCTCGAGGTCCTCGGCCGGCATCTCGGTCGGATCGTCGGACAGCACGGCGAGATCGGCGAGGTACCCCGGCTCGAGCCGGCCCTTCTCGTGCTCCTCGAAAGAGAGGTGGGCGGCGTTCACCGTCGCCATCCTGAGCGCCTCCAGCCCGGAGATGCGCTGCTTCGGCCCGATGACGCGGCCGGTGACTCGCTCGGTGCGGGTGCGGCAGACGGCCATGCACTTGAACAGGCTGATCGGGATGTTGTCGGTGCCCATCGCCACCGGCACGCCGGCATCGATCAGGGTGCGGTGGGGGACGACGTGGTTTCCGTCGTCGGTCGCGCCGTCATAGTCGTCGCCGTTCTTCCACAGGGCATAGACCGGGATGGTGGTGACGACGATGCCGAGGCGCTTCACCCGCGCGTGGTCCTCCGGCGAGAGATGGCCGACGTGCTCCATCACCCAGCGCCGCGCGGCGATCGGGTAGCGCGCCGCCAGATCCTCGAAGATCGGCAACACGGTGCCGAGGTTCTCGAGGATGACCGTGTGCACGCGCAGGTCATGCTGCGCGGCGAGCGTCACGAGGCCGCGATAGGCCTCGAGGTCGTTGTGCCACTCGACGAAGCCGGCCCAGCCGGTGTCGGGCAGCGCCTCGCGCGTCAGGGCAGCCGTGCAGGCCTTGCCGCCATAGCCGATGAAGACGCCGGAAACCCTGAGCCAGCGATCGCCGAGCCCGCGGCCGCGGGCAAAGCCCAGCCAGTCGCGCATGATGCGGCCGGCCTCCTCGACGCCCGACCAGGACGGGGAGACCGTCAGGGCGGTGCGGACCGTCAGCTCGCCCTGCTCCCACAGTCGCTGGTAGAGGCCGACGGACAGCGAATAGGAGCCGTGGCCCTCGTAGATCGAGGTGGTGCCGACGGCGTTGTAGAGCGCCATCGAGCGCCGCAGTGCGTCGAGGCGGGTGTCCCACGAGAAGCGGGGCACGTCCTGCAGGAGGTCGAATTCGAGGGTCGGCCGCTCGTTCTCCTCGTAGATCACCCCGGTCGGCCGGCCGTCGCCGTCCCGCTCGAAGACCACGCCGCCACAGCGGCCCTTGCCGCCGTCGAGAAGCCCGGTGCGGGCGAGCGCCAGGCTGTTCACAGAGGCGACCGTGGGAACGCGGCTCCAGGTGCCGAAGGCGCCCATGATGTAGACGGGGTGATCGGGTGCCGCCCGGTCGAGCTCGAATCGGTTCGGCATGCGGCCCTCGGCGAGCGCCTGCGGGCCGTCGAAATAGTAGGGTGGCGTGCCGACGGGCAGGGTGACGATCCACTCGCCCTTCGGCGTTGCGGCGGCGGCGCCGGCGATCGCCGCCAGCACGTCGGCGATCGAGCGGGCGTCCTTCAAAGCGAGGCGCGTGTGCTTCAGGCCCTCGCGCTCCATGTGGGCGTGGGCGTCGATCAGGCCGGGAACGACGGTGGCGCCGTCGAGGTCGATGCGGCGGGCGCCGGTGGCAGCGTCCGCGACCTCCGCCGCCATGCCGACGGCGAGGACGCGCTCGCCCTCGACGACGAGGCTGTCGGCTTCGCCGTGGCGGGCGCCCATCGTCAGGATGCGCCCGCCGGTGAGGAGGGTGCGGCCGCTCATCTGGAATCCGCTCCGTACCAGGGAAACAGCCGGTGCAGCGTCCACGCGAACAGCGCGTCGGCGAGGAAGCCGAGGGCGCCGAGCGCCATCAGTCCGACGAACATCATGTCGATGCGGAAGACGAGGTGGGAGAACGAGATCAGGTAGCCGAGGCCGCTCGAGGCGCCGACGAGCTCGGCCGCGACCACGATGACGAACGCGACCGCGGTGGCGTGGCGAAGCCCCGCGAAGATGAACGGCAGCGCCGCCGGCAGCACCACCTGGAAGAGGATCGCCGTGCGGCTCGCGCCAAGGCTCGCGGCCGACTGAACGTAGAGGCGCGGCACGTCGCGGACGCCGATGAAGGTGTTGATCCAGACGGGGAAGAAGGTGCCCCACGAGATCAGCGCCACCTTCGGCGTCTCGCCGAGCCCGAACCAGACGATGGCGAGCGGCACGAAGGCGATCGCCGGGATCGAGCGCAGGCTGTGCAGCACCGGGTCGGTGAGGTTCTGCGCCATCGCCATGCGGCCGGTGACGAGGCCGGCGAGCACGCCGAGCGTCGAGCCGATGACGAAGCCGGAGGCGGCCCGCTTCAGGCTCGACCAGGCGTGGCCGGCGAGCTGGCCGCTGGTGACGAGGTCAATCAGCGTCGCGACGATTCCGGAGGGCGGCGGGAACATCTGGACGTTGACGCCCGGCACGATGCGCGGCAGCACCTCCCACAAGGCGAGGAAGATCAGCACGCCGAGGACGTTGAGGGCGAGGATGCGGCGGATGCGCCGGCGCTTGCCCGCCGCGAGGTCGGCGCGGAAGCGCGCCTCGATCTCGCGCATGTCGCGCTCGGTAAGCGCCGCGGCGTGGCGGTCCGCCTCGGAGGCAGTGGCGGCGGTCACGGGGCCCCTCCCGACGTCATGGTGTGGAAGGCGCCGTTGACGGCGGCGTAGAGCTCGCCGAAGGCGGCACTGGTCCGGTCGCGCGGTCGCGGCAGGTGGTTTTCGACGATCGTCTCGATGCGGCCCGGCGAGGGGGCCATGACGACGATGCGGTCGCCGAGGAAAACCGATTCCTCGATGTTGTGGGTGATGAAGAAGATCGTCAGCCCGAACGCCTCCCAGATGCGCAGGAGCTCGGTTTGCAGCGTCACGCGCGTCATCGCGTCGACGGCGGCGAAGGGCTCGTCCATCAGGAGGATGCGCGGCTTGTTGACGAGGGCGCGGGCGACGGCGACGCGCTGGCGCATGCCACCGGACAGTTCGAACGGGTAGCGCTCGGCCGCGGCCGCGAGACCGACGCTCGCGAGGATCTCCGACGCCCGTTCGCGGCGCTCGGCGCGGCCGACGCCCTGCATCTTCAGGCCGAACTCGACGTTCTTGCGCGCCGTCAGCCAGGGAAACAGCGCGTATTCCTGGAAGACGACGCCGCGGTCCGGCGCCGGCCCGGCGATCGGCGTGCCGTAGAACGACAGGGTGCCGCGCGTCGGGCCGATGAAGCCGGCGATCATGTTGAGAAGGGTGGTCTTGCCGCAGCCGCTCGGGCCGATGGCACAGAGAAACTCGCCCGGACGGATGTCGAGCGAGACGTTGAGGAGTGCCCAGGTCGGGTCGCCGTCGGCGGTGGCGTAGAGCTTGGAGACGCCGTCGACCGAGACGGCGGCGGTTGCCGCCGTCCCGGTGCGATCGGCGAGGCCTGCTCCGTCGCGGGCCGCGACGGCCCGTTCGGGAAAGCCCGCCATGCTCAGAGCGAGACCCGGTCGGGGCGAAGCTTCTGCATGGCGTCGGGGTAGATCAGGCTGGAGAACAGGGCGCGCAGGTCGCCGCTGTAGGGCTCGGCGATCTTCTGCTCGATCGCCCACTCGGCCTCCGCGACCATCACGTCGACGATCTGCTTGTCGAGCTGTACCTTGATGTCGAGGAGCTCGATGCCCTTCTGGGTGTCGTCCTCGGACGTCGCTGTGCGCTCGGCGACATATTTCAGCGCCTCAGCGGGATTCGACTGGATGAACGCCTCGGACTCGAAGAGCGTCTTCACGGCGGCTTCGACGAGTTCGGGGGACTTCGTCACCGTGTCCTCGTTGGCGACGAAGATGAGGTGCGAGCGCCAGATGTCCTCGATGCCCTCGCGCGGCAGGATGATGATGTCGTCGCCGCCCTGGCGCTGGGCCGCGATCGCCGACAGCCAGTCCCAGGCGAAAGCGTTGACGTCGCCGCGAACCGTGGCGGCGACCATCTCCGGGCCGGCCATGTTGACGACCTCGACGTCGGCGAGGGTGAGACCATGCAGCTTCAGCCACTGGTTCAGGAAGAAGTGGCCGCTCGAGCCGATGCGGGTGGCGATCTTCTTGCCCTTGAGGTCGGCCGGCGTCTCGACGCCCGACTTCTTGCTGGCGGCGACGAGCATCTCCTTCGCCGAGCGGCTGAAGTCGGCGACGATGCGCGGCTTCAGCCCGCGCAGGGCGGCGAGCAGGGTCGGGCTCTGGGTGGTGGTGCAGAAGCTGGCGCTTTCGCTCAGCACCGCGTCGAGGGCGAGGCGGCCGGCGGTGAACTTCGCCACCGAGACATCGAGGCCGTTCGGCGCCCACAGCTTCGCCGCGTCGGCGACGTAGACGACCGTCCAGCCGTGGCCTTCGCTCTCGGCGACGGTGACCGGCGTGGCGGCGAAGGCGGTGGAGAAGCCCAGACCGGCGAACGGCAGCGCGAGGCCGGCGGCGGCGGTGGACTGCAGGAGGGTGCGGCGGTTCAGCATGGGGACGGCTCCGAATGCTTGGCGTCGCGGCACCGGCTCCCAGTCAGACGACGTCATTCCGTCGTCGGCGGCACCGCGTACGCTGTGTTCCCGGCTCTGGCATGCGTTTATTCACGTCTTGTATGCCAGGAACGCTAACAGCAGTTTCCGGAGGCGTCAAACGGCGCGTGCGGTGCCGCAGGAGCCCGAACCTGCGGAGCGGTGCCGCTGGCGAGGAGGCGCGCCCCGCGGCCCCGGCCTCGGCGGCGGTACCCCGCGTGCGAGCCCTCAGGCCGAGCGGCGGTGGACGGCGTGCAGGAAATCGGTGACGTCCTCGCCGAGCAGCGCGACGTGCGAGCGCATCAGGGCGCTGGCGCGGGCCGCCTCGCCGGCGACGATCGCGGCGAGGATCTCGGCGTGCTCGGGAATCGAGGAGAGCATCCGGCCGGGGCGATAGGTGACGTGGTGGCGGTAGGGCGCCGTCTTCAGCGTCACGGCGCGCAACTGCGCCTGCAGCACCTTGTTGCGGCTCGCCTGGGCGATCTCGTGGTGGAAGGCGTTGTTGGCGAGGAAGAAGGCGGGCACCGCGCCGCTCGCCGCGGTCTCCGAGCAGCGCTCGTGCAGGGCCGCCAGGCGGGCGTGGTCGTCAGGCCGGCTGCGGCGCGCGGCGAGCCCCGCCGCCAGTGCCTCGAGCTCTGCGACGACGGAAAAGGCATCGAGCAGGTCCGCCGGCTCGAGCTCGGCGACCATGGCGCCGCTGCGGCCGCGGACACTGACGAGCCCGCTCGCCACCAGCCGTTGCAGTGCCTCGCGGATGGGCGTGCGGGAGACGCCGAATTCCTCGGCCAGATGGCGTTCGTCGAGCCGGTCGCCCGGCCGGCGCTCGCCCCTCAGGATCGAGTCTTCCAGTGCCTCGACGATCTCCGACGAGCGCGAGACGAAGGGCTGTCGCAGCGGCGTCTCTTCGGCGATGGACAAGAAGGGCCCCCGGGAGGTGCTGTGTTCGGCGGTCGTCGGCAAGCGTCCGCGACACCGGTTCGAGGGCGTCACGCGCCCGTTCGTCTTAGGCGAACGTCGGCCGTCTGACAACGCGAGGGAGCGCCGAAACGCCAGGCTTCGGCATACGCTGTTGGAATTCCTGCATGCCAGCTTCGCGCGAGGCTCCCCGCACACGACAGCTTGAACGCCATGCCGGTGTCTGTGGCTGCAACCCTGAGGTATGGTTCGGTTGCTCCAGATGTACGTGGGCCCGCCAAGTCGGGCAGTTCATCCGGCCTGGTGCGACGGACGCCGCCGAACTGCGGTGCGTCGTCGTGCGCCCGGGCCGTCCTCTCCGGCCGTTCCCTTCCGCGCGATCCGCGCCCTGGTTCTGGCGACACCCGTGTGTCGTCGGCCGCGGTGCGCGCCTCCCCCCTGCGCACCGCGGCCGGTTCTTCCCGCGTAGGAGAGTGTTGCCATGAAGACGATTGCGATCCTGAACGACGGCCAGCGGCGTTTTCCGTCCGTGGCGGCCGGACTGGTGGCGGGTGCACTGGTACTCGCCACCGCGTTGGTCGACCCTGCGGCGGCGCAGACCGCGGCGTCCGATACGAAGGAACTGCATCGCCGGACGATGATGTTCACCGGCCAGTTCAGCGACGAGCCGATCGAGTCCGCCATTGTCTACACGGTGCCGGCGAACCGCAGCTTCCGCATCACCGACCTCATTCTGACGAGCTACACGAACGCGTTCTGCGACATCACCATCGGCGGCACCTACGAGATCCGGCTGCAGCCGAACTCGACCCTCCCGCTCAGCTTCCAGAGCGGGCCGACGTTCGGGCCCGGCGAGCAGGTGCAGATCGTCAGCACCTGGCGCCTGCCGGGCCACGGCGACAGCTGCCGGCCGATCTACACGATCATGGGTTACACCTTCACCGTGCAGTAGCGGACGCGGCGCGGCGCCGGCAGTCACTGTCCGGCGCCGGAAATATACACGGCTGTCATCAAGTCGACGCCAGGGCGCTCTTGCACGCGCCGTGGCGGCGGCTATGCTCGCTCTCCAAAAGCCGATGCGGAGGAGACGGCCCATGCCCGAAGTGCAGCACCCGACGGATTTCCAGCGCGTCCCCACGGGGGTGGTGGTCGCGACCGAAGCGGTCCCGGACTCGTCCATCCCGGCGACGATGATGCTCGTCGAGGCGATCGATGGTGCCTACATCCCCCTGGCGCTGCGGCTGCCGGAAGGGAAGGGACCGTTCCCGATCGTGCTGTTCGGTTCGGGCAACGGCGGCGGCGGCTTCGAGCTGCTCCGCTTCTTCAACAACCAGCGCAGCTGGACGCAGGAGCGCTTCCTCGAGGCCGGCTACGCCGTCGCCTGGCTGCGTTACCGGGCCGAGGTCGACTACGCCTACGACCGCATCGGCAAGCTCGTCATCGACGGCCGTCAGACCCGCCAGCTGCTCAACCGCGGACCGATGGAGTACGAGGACGCCATCGCCATCGCCGAGTACCTGAAGACGCTGCCGGAGATCGACGGCGACCGCATCGGCTGGATGGGCTCGAGCCACGCCGGCGAGATGGTCTTCAAGATCTCATCCGAATACAAGGGCTTCCGGGCGATGATCGCCAGCGAGCCGGCCACCCACGAGTTCCTCCGCCTGCGCCCGGACGAGACCGCCCAGATCAACCCGGAGACGGGGCTGCTCAATGTCGAGAAGATGCTGATGCGCGAGCCCGAGAAGGTCCGCCCCCGCATCACCGAGGACGTGGCGCGGGCCCGCATCGCGCCGATCGAGACGCCGATCCTGGTGCAGGGCCGCGACACCGACGAGCTGCAGGGCATCTTCCGCGTCAGCTACGACCTGCTGCACGAGATGGGCAAGGACGCCGAGTGGAAGAGCTACGATCACGAGCTCCACGGCTTCGTCTTCCCGGCGCGTGACGAGACCGGCAAGTACATCCCGAACGAGGTGGCGCAGCAGTCGGTGCGCGACTCCCTCGCCTTCTTCGCCAAGCACTTCGGCCGCTGAGGCGTTCGGAACGACACAGGAGGGTCGCCGGCGCGCCGGCGACCCTCGACTGTCGCCCCGAGGCCGGGGCCGTTGCCGCTCAGGGGCGCTGCTTGTAGTCGAAGTCGCCGTCGCTCAGCAGCCAGAACTCCGCCACCTTGCCGTCCTGCAGGCGGTAGAAATAGGTCACCTCGGTGCGGAACCGCTCGCCCGTCTTGATCATCGTGCAGGTGAAGTAGAAGGCGATGGCGAACTCGTCCTCGCCGGCGACGAGGTTGCGGATCTCGTAGGTCGACTCGCCGAAGTTCAGCACATCCCACTGCAGCCGCAGCGACACGTCTTCCAGCGTCAGCGTCTGCTTGCGGTGATGGCCGACCATGTCGGGATGATAGAAGCGTGGCAGCGCCGTGTGGTCGAAGGTCTCCCAGACCTCCCGCATCAGGCGTTGGGCAAAATCGCGGGTCTCGGACGGGGACATCGGCACCTCGGGCTTGCCGTTCGCGGGCTCGCGGTCGTCTTGTCGGGGTCGAGGCGGCCGCGCGACGCCATGGCCCGGTGTCATCCTAGCAGGCGCGATACCGCCTGAAAATCAGCCCGGGAAAGGCCGCTCACTCCCGGACCCGTTGCCGGATCGCACCTGTTTCGGAGACAGTGCGTTCGTAATTTGTCTCGATCGGGACGGAACCTCCGGCTCGCCAGCGCATTGGCGGTTGCGGCGCTCGCCGCGGTTCGGGTGGGTGCGCCCGCAATACGGGGGTTTTCCAATGTCCGACGGCCAGGTCGGCGTCATACTTTACGTCGAAGACGACGCCGTCGTCAGGCTCTCGCTCGCGTCCGCGCTCGAGGAAGCGGGCTTCAGCGTGCGCGAGGTGGGGAGCGGAACCGAGGCGCTTGCCGTTCTCGAGGCGGAGGGCGACGGGGTGCGGGGCCTCGTCACCGACGTCAACCTTGGTTCGGAGCCGGATGGATGGGCGGTCGCGCGAAGCGCCCGCGAGTGCGACCCGGCACTGCCAGTCGTCTATGTGAGCGGCGAGACCCAGGAGGCCTGGGCGGTGCAGGGCGTCCCGAACAGCGTGATGATCGCCAAGCCCTTCGTTCCGACGCAGGTCGTCGTCGCGCTATCGATGCTGCTCAACACCGTGAGCGGGACGACGTAGAGGCCACCGTCCGGCTGACCGGAGATGCCCTGGCGACCCTCCGGCGCCTCGGCCTGATGCGCCATCGAGCATAGCCTCGTCCCGTGGTCAGCACGCTCAGCGCTGCTCGATCGCGGAGTCTCCAGTTCAGAGCCGGGGCGCGCCGTCAGGCGCGTCCGCGGTCTCTCCATGCGCGCCCGGCCTTCCCTTCCGACCAAGGTCCCCCCGCTTCCCGACCGGTGGCGGGAGAGGGCCCTCATTGGTCTCGGCCGGATCGAGTGCAGCGGCGGCGACCCCTACGGTCCGCTCGTCCACCCAGAGCCGGTGGACGCCAGCTCTGTGGAGGTTTCCGATGACCCTTTCCCGTCTTTCGCGGCGTCTCAACGCCGGTGTCGCTGCCGCCGTCTTCACCCTCGGCCTGATCGCCGTGCCGGTCTCCATCGACTTCGTCGACGGCGCGCCTGTCGTCACGAAGAGCACCGCCGAAGCCCGCCAGGGCCGCGGCGGCGACGATTCCGACGATCACGGCCGTGGTCGTGGCCGTGGTCGCGGCGGCGACAGCCAGAACGACGACGATTCCGATGACGACTCGGACGACGACTCGGACGACGACTCGAACAGCGACAACGACGACGATTCCGACGACAACGACGACGACAATTCAAACAACAACAACGACGACTCCGATGACGACGACTCGGACGACGACAATTCGAACAACGACGATGACGACGACGACAGCGTCAACGACGACGACAGCGACGACGACAAGGGCGGCAAGGGTCGCGGGCGCGGCCGTGGACGTGGCGGCGACGACGATGCGTCGGCGGACGACAAGGGTGGCAAGGGCCGTGGCCGCGGTGGCGACGACGCGCGGGCCGACGACAAGGGCGGCAAGGGCCGCGGTGGCGATGACGCACGCGGCGACGACAAGGGTGGCAAGGGTCGGGGCCGTGGCGGCGACGATCGCGGCTCGCGCAGCAAGTAGTCTGTAACGATCCCGCGGCCGGCGGGCGCCGTGCCCGCCGGCCGCGCCGACGGACCGTCAGGCGACGCAACGCCCTGCACTTCATCGGACCAAGGGCCGACGACGCTGGTCGCCAGCCCGCGTAACGTGGGGCCCATGAAGCACAACCTGCCGAGCCTTCCCGCACCGTCGCCTCCGGCGTCGACGCGTCGGCCGACGCGGCGACGCGCGACGGCGTCGCGGGCGGCGGCGCTCGTGCTCCACCTCATGCTTCTGTGCGGCGGCACGCTGGCGGCGGCGATCGCCTGGGACCTCGCCCTCACCCCATCCATCGCCCACGCCCGCGGCGGTGAAGGCGAGGGCGGTGGCGGCGACGGTGACGGCGGTGACGATGGCGGCGACGACGGCGGCAACAGTGGCCGGGGCGGCGACGATGGCGGCAAGAGCGGCCGGGGCAGCGACGACGGGCCGGGCGACGATTCCGGTGGACGCGGCCGCGGCCGCGGGCGCGGCAGCGACGACGACGACCACGTCGAGAAGGGCAAGAGCCGGACGGTCGTCGACCGGTTCCTCGACACGCTGAAGGGCCGCGGCCGCGTGGTCTGGGCCTCGACGCGCGGCGACACCATCGAGGTGCGCTATGCCGATGGCTGGGGCGAGCGGGTCGGCAAGGACGGCTACGCCCTCTTCGACCCGCGTCGCAACATCATCGTCGAGCGGCCGGCGAAGCCGACGGACTTCCAGCGCCTGCGCGCGGCGGCGGCGGGCCGCTAGCGACCGGTCGGCTCGCGCCGATGCGCGCAGCGAGGACGGGCACGGGCGCCGATCTCACGCCGGCTGCGGTTCAGCCCTGCTTCGGCTGCCACGCCTCGCGGGCCATCATGGCGGCCTCGACGCGGTTCCGGGCGTGCAGCTTCTGCAGGATGTTCGTCATGTAGTGCTTCACGGTCTTTTCCTGCAGCGCGAGCTTGCGGCCGACCTCCTTGTTGCTGAGGCCCTGGGCCACGAGGCGCAGAATCTGCTCCTCGCGCGCCGTCAGTCCGCCGAGCGGCGATGGCGCCGCCGCCGGAGCGCTGCCCTTGGCGTTCAGGCTGACCAGCAGGCGGGCGGCGAGGCCGGGCGAAACGTAGGATTCGCCCGCGGCGATGCCGGCGACGATCGAGACGAGGTCGTCGGCGCCGACGCCCTTCAAGAGATAACCCTTCGCCCCGGCCTGCAGCGCCGCCATGATGTCGTCGTCGGTCTCCGAGACCGTCAGCATGGCGACGTGAACGCCGGGCGCGACCGTGGCGATCTGCCGGGCCGCCTCGACGCCGTTGCCGGGCATCGAGATGTCGAGCAGGATCACCATCGGGGCGTGGGTGCGGGCGAGCTCCACCGCCTCGGCGGCGCTCGATCCCTCCGCCAGCACGGCGAAGCGGCCGTCGTCGGCGAGCGTGCGCACGACGCCGCTGCGGTAGAGCGGGTGGTCGTCGACCACCACGACGGTGATCGGTCCCCGCGGTCCGCCCTCAAGCGTGCCGCGATCGGACGTGTCGGGATCAACCATGGCCGGCCCCTGGCCCGATCGTCATCGTCATCCGCACCTCTCCATCCTCGGGCGCCTCGAACGAGAAGCTGCCGCCGAGGCTTTCGACACGCTCGCGCAGGCCGGACAGTCCGAGCCCGCCGCCGTCTGCCGCCGTCGCCGCACCGTCGGCCGGGGCGTTCGCCACCGTCACCGTCAGCATCGCACCGTCCATGCCGGCCTCCACCCGCTGACCGACGCCAGCCGCGTGGCGGAAGGCGTTGTTGAGGCCTTCCTGGACGAAGCGGAAGGCGCAGATCTTCACGGCCGGCGTCACGGTGGCCGGCAGGTCGCCGACGGCGAGGGCGACAGTCGTGGCGGTGTAGTGCTCGTGGGTGCGGACGGCGTCGGCGATGACGCCGCCGAGTGGCGCCTGCTCGATCTCGGGCAGCGACAGGCCGCTGCAGATCGCCCGGATGTCTCGCATCGCCTCGTCGAGCGCCTGCTTGACGACGAGCTGCTCGGCGCGCCGCACCTCGGCGTCCTCCGCCTTTGCGAGGCCACCGAGGCGGAGCGCCGCGAGGCTGATCAGCTGGGCCGGGCCGTCGTGGAGGTCGGCGCTGATGCGCCGCAGGAAGCGCTCGTTCATCTCCGCCGCCCGGCCCGCCGCCCGTTCGACGCGCAGCCGCAGCATGCGGTTCTGCTGGGAGACCCGCTCCGCCTCCTCGGCGCGCATCCGGAGGGCATGGCGCTGCTGGTCGATGACGGTGCTCGCCCGGTGGACGATGCCGAGCAGCGTGGCGCCGAGCAGCACCGCCATGGCGAGCACGATGAGCCAGGTGTGGACGCGCGCATCCCGCAGCGTCGTGTTGAGGGGGGTGGCGTCCTCGTAGAACTCGCCGACGGCGATCACCTCGCCGGACCACGGCTTGCGGATCGGGCTGTAGATTTCCAGAAGCGGCAGCCCCGTGGCGCGCTCGCCGGCGCTCTCGATGTCGTCGAGCTGGTCGAGCTCGGCGACGATCTCGCCGGCGAACGCCCGCGCGAGGTTTGCCGAAACCGGAAAGCGCTGGCCGATCAGATCGTTGTTCTCGGCGTAGGCGACGAGGCCGCCTGGCTTCCAGATCTTCACCGACACCACCCGCTGGCCGAGGGCGCTCGTCTCCATCACCTCCTCGATCGCCAGGATCGGGCCGATCGACAGGGTGTCGGCGTCTTCCAGCTCCTGCGTCAGCGGCCCGATGATGCTTTCCATGAACAGGGCCGTCGCACCGGCGGTGCTGGCGACGGCGCTGCGCGAAATGATCTCCGTCACCCAGACGCCGCCGATGAGGGCGGTGATGAAGAGAACGCTGCTCGCCGTCAGGGCAAAGCGCGCCGTCAGGCTGAGCCGTTCGAGCCCCTCCCGTCCTCGTGCGATCGTTCCGGCCAAAAGTCCCGCCATCCTGCATCGACGCTAGTCGCCTCGGGAAGCGTTCACAATCGGACCACGGCCGTCGCTCGCTCGGACCAAGGTCCGATGGGGGCGGTCGGCGGCGAGCCGTGACTTCGACGGGCGGCGGACTGGAACGCGGCCGGACGCCGTGAAAAGGTGACATCGGCGCCGCGGTCCCGCGGCCACGGTGTTGGAGTACGGTGTTCATGGCGGACGGGCGGAACTGGTCGAAGCGCAGCCTGGCGGCGCAGGCGATGGGGCACATCGATTCCGTCACCCATGCGGTGGTGCCGCCGATCCACGTCGCCACCACCTACCTGCGCGATCCCGACAACGCCTATTCGACCGGCTACGTCTACGGCCGGCCGGACAACGCCACGGTGCGCGAGGCCGAGAGCGTCATCGCCATGCTCGAGGACGCGGAGGCGGGCGCGCTCTTGTTCGGCTCCGGCATGGCCGCGGCAACCGCCGTCGTGCTGGCGCTCGAGGCGGGCGACCATGTGGTGGCGCCCCGCGTGATGTACTGGGCCCTGCGCAACTGGCTTGCGAACGATGCGGGCCGCTATGGCATCACGGTCGACTTCGTCGAGATGGACGACCTCGCGGCGGTGCGGGCCGCGGTGCATCCGGGGCGGACGAAGCTTATCTGGGCGGAGACGCCGTCGAACCCGCTGTGGACGATCGTCGACATCGCCGCGGTGGCGGAGATCGCCCACGCTGCCGGCGCGCGGCTCGCGGTCGATTCGACCGCCGCCTCGCCCTTCCACACCCGCCCGCTCGCGCTCGGCGCCGACATCGTCATGCACTCGGCGACGAAGATCCTGAACGGCCATTCCGACGTCGTCGGCGGCGTGCTGGCGGCGGCCGTGGACGATGAGTTCTGGGCGCGCATCCGCCGCGTCCGCTCGACGCACGGGGCGATCCTCGGGCCCTTCGAGGCGTTTTTGCTGACGCGGGGCCTGCGCACGTTTCCGCTCAGGGCGGCGGCCCAGGCGGCCGGCGCGATGGACCTCGCGACGCGGCTTTCGGCGCACCCGCACGTCGCCCGCGTGCTCTATCCGGGCCTGCCGCAGCACCCCGGCCACGACGTGGCAGTGCGGCAGATGGAGAACGGCTTCGGCTACATGCTGTCGGTGCAGGTCACGGGCGGGGCGACGGCCGCGATCGCCACGGCGGCGAAGGTCGAGCTCTGGCGGCGGGCGACCTCGCTCGGCGGCGTCGAAAGCCTGATCGAGCACCGCGCCTCGATCGAGGGCGCCGGCACGCCGTGCCCGCCGGACCTGCTCAGGCTGTCGACCGGCATCGAGGACCCGGACGACCTCTTCCGCGACCTCGACACGGCACTCAAGGCGGCACACGGCAACTGAGGCGCCCCGGGCCGCCTGAGCCGAGATCGGTGACGCCCCCCGCTTGGCGGAACGCGTTGATCGATGGCTCCGGGGCATGGCACAAAGCGGTCAGAGGCCGAGCAATCGTTTGCACGACGCTCGGCCGCGGGACGGCAGCTATTCGCCGGCCCGACGATTTCCGCAACGCCTTCAGAAAGGCCGCCGCCGTGACGCGACCCGCCGCCTACCGCACCTCGCCCACCAACGCCGGCATCGGCGAGATCCACACCGACCCGAGCCGGGTCGCCGACATGCCCTATGCGCCGGCGATCCGCGTCGAGGCGCCGGGCGACCTGTTGTTCATCTCCGGCGCGACGCCGTCGCCGCTCTACCACAAGCACCCGCACGACTGGTCGGAGCACGACCACCCGAACGACATCCGCGAGCAGACGCGGCGGGCGATGCGGACGATCCAGTCGATCCTCGAGCACGAGGGCCTGACCTGGACGGACGTCGTGAAGATCACGAAGTTCCTCACTGACATGCGCGAGATCGAGGTGATGACGGGGACGCTGAAGGAGTTCCTCGGCGACTGGTCGCCGGCGAGCACGACGATCTGCGTCAACCAGCTGTCGACGCCGGGCGCCCGCATCGAGATCGAGGTGATGGCCGTCTACCCGAAGAAGGGCTGACGCCAATATCGAAGGCCCGGCGGCGGCTCCGCCGCCGGGCGATCAGAGCAGTGCCAGGCTGAGGATCGGGAACGCCATCACGATGATGGTGACGAGGATCATCGCACCGACGAAGGGCAGCGAGCCGGCGAAGATCTCGTTGAGCGTCGCCGAGCCCTCCGGCAGCGTCCCCTTCACCACATAGGCCGCGAGCCCGAACGGTGGTGTCAAAAGCCCGATCTCCACCGCGATCGTCGTGACGATGCCGAACCAGATGAGGTCGCCGCCGAGCGCGCTGACGACCGGCAGCATCAGCGGCAGCACCACCAGCATGATCGACACCGAGTCGAGGAACATCCCGAGCACGATCAGGATCAGCAGATAGACGGCGAGGAAGGCGAACATGCCCAGCTCGGCGGCGACGATATAGCCCGACACCGCCTGCGGGATGCCGGTCAGCGTCAGCATGCGGCTGTAGAGATTGGCCGCGACGATCAGGACGAGGATCGAGGCGGAGATCTCGGCGCACTCGACGAGGATCTTGCCGAACTTCTTCCAGTCTAGGCTGCGGCGGGCGAGTGCGATGATCAGCGCCCCGGCCGCTCCGACCGCACCGGACTCCGTCGGCGTGAAGTAGCCGGTGTAGATGCCGCCGAGCACCACCGCGACCAGAAGCACGATCGGCAGGAGCTTGCCGGCGAACTCGCCGAGCGTGATCGTCTCGACGTCGTCGGCGATGCGCGGCTGGCCGATCTGGCCGGGCGTGAAGCGGGCCATCAGGAAGATCATCAGCGAGAAGGTGCCGGCGAGCAGCAGGCCGGGGAGGATCGCGGCGGTGAACAGCCGGCCGACCGAGACCTCGGCGATCAGTCCGTAGACGATGAGGAGCAGGCTCGGCGGGATCAGCATGCCGAGCACCGACGAGCCGGCGACGACGCCGACGGCGAAGCGCTTCGAATAGCCGTGGCTGATCATCTGCGGGGTGGCGACGCGGGTGAACACCGCGGCCGAGGCGATCGACGAGCCGGTGATGGCGGCGAACACCGCGTTGGCGAAGACGGTGGCGATGCCGAGGCCGCCGCGCACCCGCCGGAGCAGGTTGGCGGCCACCGCGAAGGCGTCGCGGCCGACATTGGCGATGTCGACGAGCAGCCCCATCAGGATGAACAGCGGGATGACGCCGAACGAGTAGGAGCTGATCGAGCCGAGGGCGGCGAGCGACAGCGACCGGTCGGCGATGGCGGGGCTGCCGCGCACCATCCAGATGCCGAAGAAGGAGAGGACGAGCAGCGCGGTCGCGATGTGGAGGCCGCACAGCACCAGGAGCAGCATGCCGCCGATGGCGACGAAGCCGATCCCCACCGGCGACAGGTCGCCGTAGAGGAGGGCGTAGAGGCCGGCGCCGACGACGAGGAGAAAGGCGGCGAGCGCCGCCCAGCCGCGCAGGGGATGGCTCGCCGGGCCCGTCTCCGTGGACGCCGGAGCGGCTCCCGGTGCGACGACCCGCATCAGGTCGACGACGAAGAGGGCGGCGAACTGCACGGTCATCAGGGCGCAGCCGACGAGCATCGCCCCCATGAACGGCCACACCGGCGCGCTGAAGGCACCGACGGCGCCGAAGAACTCGTCGGTCGTCCAGGCGGTGGCGAAGCGCGGCCAGACGCCCTCCGTCACCTTCCAGAAGATCACCAGGCCGGCGGCGTCGTAAAGCAGCGACAGCACCGCGCCGGCCTGCGGGTAGCGGCGCAGGAACGGGGCGTAGAGGAAGTCGGCACGCAGGAAGCGGCCGGTGCGCACCGCCTGGCCGGCGGCGAGGAAGACGATGCCCGGCACCGACAGCGCCACCACCTCCGGCACGCCCATCAGCGGCGCGTTGAAGAAGGAGCGCAGCACCACGTCGGTGCAGATCAGCACCATCAGCGCGAAGATCCAGGTGGCACTGATGCCGGCGCACAGCCGCGCCGAGCCGCCGACGAGGGCATCGGCGAGAGAACGGGAGGTCGGCGTCGTCTCGGCTGTGCGCATGAAGATCCCGAAAGTGAGCGGCCGGCCCTGCGGCCGGCCGTCTGTCGCGTCAGGTGAGGCGGGAGGGAGGCGTCAGAGCCCCTCGTCCCACTGGCGCAGCGGCTGCGCGCCGCGCTCGCGCGCCTCAGCCATGAAGCGCACGAGGATCTCCTTGCCCGGCAGGCCGGCCGCTTCGGTCTGCACCACCCAGGCGCTGGCGAGGTTGGAGAGACCGTCGACCCACTTCTGGCGCTCCTCGGCCGGCAGCTCGGTGATGATGGCGCCCGCCGCCTTCATCTTCTCGAGCGAGGCCTCGTAGCGCGCCGCCACCTCCTTGGCGTGGACGGAGCTGTACTCGCGGCCGAGCTCGGCCAGCACCTTCTTCACGTCCTCCGGCAGGCTCTCCCAGCGCTCCTTGTTGACGGCGAGGCCGCCGATCGTCGTCACGCCCATGTCGACGAGGGTGATGTGCGGCGCGACCTCATAGAGCTTCAGCGAGAAGGCGCCGGTCGGGATGATGATGCTGCCGTCGGCAACGCCGGTCTGGATCTGCTGGTAGAAGGTCGGCAGGCCGCCGCCCACGGGAATCGCGCCCGTGCCCTCGAGCCAGGGGCCGAGCGCCGGGGCGCCGACGATCTTCTTGCCCTGCAGATCGGCGAGCGAGTTCACCGGGAACTTGGTGAACAGGTGATAGGTGTCGGACACCGTCGCGCCGAGGAAGACGAGGTTGTGGCGGTCCCACTCGGCCTTCATTTCGGGGATGGAGTCGTTCATCTCGTTCAGCACGTCGACCGAGAGCTCGACGTCGCTGGTGACGAAGGGCGTCGCGAACATGATGTTCTGCAGCGGCAGCTTCGCCGGCTCCCACAGCGAACCGACCCAGCCCATGTCGGTGAGGCCGTCCTGCACGGCTTCCAGCGTGTCGTTGAAGTCGTAGAGCGAACCGCCGAAGGCTTCCGTCCACTCGATGCGGTAGTTCGAGCCCATCGCTTCGAGGCGCGCATTGGCGTTGTCGACGACGTGGGTCTTCAGCGCGCCGACCCAGGCGACGGCGGTCGGATGGCTGGAGGACATCGTCAGGCGCACGGTTTCCAGCGCCGAGGCGGGAAAGGCGAGGAGCGAGCCGGCCAACAGGGCGGCGGCCGCGGACAACATTTTCATTTTTGAACCTCCAGAGGCGAAACCAACCCTCAGTATGCAAACGTTTGCCTAAACCGCAACAACGGCTTCGCTCGCCGTCGGCGAATGGCGGTGCGAGAGTGACGCCGGCCGTGCTCCGGGCACCGGCTGCGTCACATTGCCGGCGCAAAGCTCGGCAGAGTCGGGGAAACCCAGGAAAGGCAGGCCGCGATGTCGTCCGCGTTGCGCGAAGGGGTTCGCGGGCTCGATCTCACCATGCGGCTGACGCTTGGTGTCCTCGCGCTCGCCTCCGGCGTCTACACCTATCTCGGCGTCCGCGACCTGCTCGACGGCTCGCCGACGCTCACCTTCTTCGCGGCACTGATCTATTCGACCGCCGTGTCGGTGGCGATCTACGCGTTCTGGTCGTTCCTGCTGCGCCTCCTGCCGCAGGTGCGCGACGTGGCGAGCCGCATCTGGCTCGGCGCCGCGATGATCCTCGGCTCGGTGATGATCGTGGCGATGTCGTCGTGGCTGAACGCCGCCGCGCTCGCCGGCTCCGCCGCGGTCGAGCAGCACCTCGCGGTGACGCTGCAGGCCTACGCCCGCGACCTCGACGCCTCCCACAACCGGGCGCTGGGCGCCCAGAGCCTGCTGCCGGACATCGAGCTCGCCACCACCCGCTTCGCCCGTCTCGCCGACGCGGAACGTGGCGGCGCGCTCACCGGCACCGGCGGGTCGGGCACCGTCGTTCAGCTCTTGAGCCAGATGTCGAGCCAGCTCGAGGATCTGCGCCAGGAGGTGGCCGACAGCGCGGCCCCCGTCAGCGCGCTCTATGCCGAGGGCAGCGCCCACGTGGCGGCGATGCGCGAGCTCGTCTCCGCCCAGGGCGACATCAAGGCGCGCAGCGACGCCTTCGGGGCGGAGGCGATGAAGCTGATCGGCACCATCGCCGCCCTCGAGCAGACCTCGATGGCGCCCGCCGTGAAGCGTGCCGCCGACGACCTCGCGGCGGGCTTCATCGCGCCTGCCGCCGACGGGCGCACGGCCGATCTCGCCGGCCGCCAGAGCGCGGTCGTCGACAATGTCGAGCGTGCCGTCGCCGCGCAGGCGAACGCGCTGTCGCAGGCGGCGCAGACGATCATCGGCAACGGCCCGGTAGAGCCGGCCCGCTATCAGCCGCTCTCCACCGCCGAGGCGGTGCTTCGCTATGCCGGCGACTTCCTGCCGAGCTGGGCCGGGGCGATCTCGATCGACCTCCTGCCGGCGGTGCTGGTGCTGATCCTCTGCGTCGTCCACGCCGCCATCCGGCGCGAGGACACGCCGGCCGACGCCGAGACGATGACGGCGGCCCAGCTCCTCACCGCCATGCGGCTCCTGCGCGAGGTCGAGGGCGAGCAGCGGCGGATGCCGGTGCCCGGTCCCGCGCCGGCTGACGTGGCGCCACGGGAAGCGGCACACCCCGGAGCGGCCGAGGTGCCGCCGCGGGCGGGCGCCGATGCGACGGTCACGCCGCTCTCCTCCGCCTGGAGCGGCAAGAAGGAATGAGCGCGCGGTCGTCCCGCGTCCCGGCGGCCGACCGGCCGAGCCTCGCCGCCCGCGCCGAGGCCGTGGTGCTGCGGGCGATCTTCGTCGGGCTGCTGGTGCTCACCGCGACCGTGCTCGGCCGCGACCTGATGGAGCAGCTCGACGGCGCGCCGATGTTCGCACCGGAGACGCCCTGGCCGCCGGCGGAGCCCTATCTGCCCTCCTCGCGTCCCGGCGAGGCCGATCCCGGCCGGCGGGCCGGGACGACGCCGGAGGAGCGGCTGCGCGAGCCGATGACGCTCGAGCTCGTCGCCGGCGGGCGGCTGGAGGCGGTCGGGACGATCACGCCGGGAACGGCCGAGCGCTTCGCCGAGGAGATCGCGCGCCGCGGCGACTATGTGGAGACGGTGGTGCTCGATTCTCCCGGCGGCTCCGTGCAGGACGCGCTGGCGATGAGCCGCCTGATCCGTGAGCGCGAGCTCGACACCGCGGTGGAGACGGGGGCGCTCTGCGCCTCGTCCTGCCCGCTCATCCTCGCCGGCGGCGTGGAGCGGCGCGCGGCGGGCGATGCCGCGGTCGGTGTCCACCAGATCACGACGGTGAAGACGGCGGGCCTCGCGCTGCCGGGGGCGGAGCCGGACATGGTGCAGGCGCAGCGCGTCTCGGCGGAAATCCAGCGCCATCTCGTCGAGATGGGGGTCGACGCCGAAGTGTGGTTCCATGCGATGGAGACGCCGCCGCGGGAGATGTACTACTTCACGCCCGAGGAACTCGCGGCGCTGAAACTGGCGGAGCGAGCGGCGGACTGAGGGCGACCGCCCGCGAAGATGGGCGGGTGGGACGGAACGACGCTCCGGCCGGCGTCATTGCATCATCGGTACCCGTCGACGGCCCGAGGCCGCGGAGCGGGAGCCGGATCGGGAGGCGACATGCAGCGCTCATCGCAGACGTCCCAAGGCGACCTGTCGGAGGACACGGCCGGTGTGCTGCAGGGGCTGGTGGCCGACGGGGTGATCACCGCCTTCGAGCTGAGTGGTGGGGACGGCGACATGGCGAGCCTGTCGGTGTGCGCGCCGGCCGGCAGTGATCCACTCGAGACGGAGGCGGCGGTGAAGGCCGCCATCCGCAAGCCGTGGCGCGTCACCGTGGTGCCGACCGGCGGCGCCTGACGGCCGGCCCGGACTTGTCGGCTGCCTTCGACGGTCTCCGCTCAGCCGATTGTCCCGCTCGCCGTGCACGTGGAAATCGCCTGGGCGCCGCTCGATTGCAGCACGACGTTGAGAGGTATGCCGCTCGGCACCTGGAAATTCTTCGTCCACGTGAAGATCGAGTATGCGACGCCGTTCAGGTCTTCGCTCGATGCCGGCGGGATGAAGAACTCATAGACATCGTCATCGTCGGGATTGAGATTTACCCCGGCAAAGATATTCTTGCCATTCGAGTACATCAGGCAGGTGAGAACCTCGACGGTTCGTTCCTTGCCGTTCTTCTTGCCGAATTTCGCGACGCAGAAGCCACCCTCGCACGTGGCGGTGACCTGCGCGGCGAAGCGCTTCGGCTGGCCGGCCGCCGACGGCCGGACGACTTCGGCGTCCTTGTCCTGGGGGGCGTTGAACAGCGGCTTCGCGGCGAGCGGGGTCGCCAGAACTGCCACGGCGCCGGCGACGGCAAAGGCCTTGGTGATGGTCATCGGATGCTCCTCGGGTTCCGCAAGAACAACCCAAGGATTAACGGGCGATCATCCCTCGCGCTGTGACGCGCGACACGCGCAGACGCGGCCGACCCCGACGGGGGCCTGCCTGTTCTTCTGCCGCGTCTATCGCCTCAGGAGAGATTTGGTGGAGCCAGACGGAATCGAACCGACGACCTCTTGAATGCCATTCAAGCGCTCTCCCAACTGAGCTATGGCCCCACGACCCGGTGACGGGTGTGCCGACGAGCGTGGGCGGCGGACCGGAGACCGGAGGCCGCGGCCGTTTGGGAACGGCCGGCTCGTCGAGCGGGGCGGACCATAGTTGCGTCGCCCGACGGAATCAAGGCCGTTTGCAGCCGGCTGACGATCGGGCGGAACGGGCGGCCGGAAGCCAGGAAATCTGCGGGTCGCGCTAAGGTGCCGCGGTCGCTCCCCGCCCGTCAGAACGGCCGGCGCTGGCGCAGTGCGGCCGACAGCGTGCCCTCGTCGAGATAGTCGAGCTCGCCGCCGACCGGCACGCCGTGGGCGAGGCGCGACACCGCGACGTCGACGTCCTTCAGCTCGTCCATCAGATAGTGCGCCGTCGTCTGGCCCTCGACGGTGGCGTTGACGGCGATGACGATCTCGCGCACCGCCGGGTCGCGGGCGCGCTCGACCAGCCGGCCGATCGCCAGCGTCTCCGGCCCGACGCCGTCGAGCGCCGACAGCACGCCGCCGAGCACGTGGTAGCGGCTCGACAGCGCACCCGCCCGCTCCAGCGCCCAGAGGTCGCCGACGTCCTCGACGACGACGATCACCGAGGGGTCGCGGGTCGGGTCGGTGCAGACCGAGCACGGGTCGCGGGTGTCGAGGTTGCCGCAGGTGGAGCAGGTGCGCACCGTCTCGCCGACGCGCGACAGCGCCGCCGCCAGCGGCTCGAGCAGGCCGGCGCGCTTCTTGACGAGGTGCAGCGCCGCGCGCCGGGCCGAGCGCGGCCCGAGGCCGGGCAGCTTGGCGAGAAGCTGCACCAGCGCCTCGATCTCGGGGCCGGCGACGGCGCGGGCGGGCATCGGAGGGGGTCCTCGCCCCGCCTCAGAACGGCAGCTTCAGGCCGGCCGGCAGGCCGAGGCCGCCCATCAGTGCCTGGGTGCGCTCGGCGAGCGCGGCTTCCGCCTTGCCCTTGGCGTCGGCGTGGGCGGCGACGATCAGGTCCTCGATGATCTCGGCGTCCTCGGGCTTCACCAGCGACGGGTCGATGGAGAGCGCCTTGAGGTCGCCCTTGCCGCTCAAGGTGACGCGGACGAGGCCGCCGCCGGAGGTGCCGATCACCTCGATCTGCGCCACCTCCTCCTGCAGGCCGGCCATCTTCTCCTGCATCTGCTTGGCCTGCTTCATCATCTTCAGCATGTCCATCGGGACGTCCTCGCGGGTTCGGGCCGCCGGGGCGGCGGATGGTGGGGAGATCGGGTGCCGGCGGTCAGAAGTCGAGCCCGTCGTCGAAGGCTTCGTCGGGTGTGGCGATCTCGCCGTCCTCGTCGAGCAGGGCGGCGGGAGGCGCCGGCAGCACCTCATCGGCGCGCATGCGGATGTCGACGATCTTGGCGCCGGGGAAACGGGCGAGCACGGCGGAGACGAGCGGGTCGGCGGCGGCGTCGTCGCGGCGGCGACTTTCGGTCGCGAGGCGCTCGTCGTGCAGCGTCGTGCCACCGGCGCCGCGCGTCACCGTCACCACCCAGCGCGTGCCGGTCCATTCGGTGAGCTTGCGGCCGATCTCGCCGGCGAGGTCGGAGGGCGCGTCGGCGGTCGGCTCCACCTCGATTCGGCCGGCCTCGAAGCGCACCGGCTTCAACTGCCGCTCTACCGCGAACTTCAGCCTGAGCTCGCGCCGCTCACCGCAGAGGGCGGCGACGTCGGCGAGCGAGGCGAGTACGGGGCCGCTCACGGTGCGAGGGGCGGCCGATGGCGCAACGGCGCTGGGCGCGGTCTCGGCGGCGAGGCGCGGGGCACCGCGGGGGGCGGGCGCGCCACCGCCGTAGGCGGCACCGGCGGCGACGGCCGTCGCTCCGCCGCCGCCGCCGCTGCCACCGTTGCCGGCAGGACCGGCGGGCCGCGATGGCGCCCCGCCCGCCTTGCCCTCTGCGATCATCCGGATCGCCTCCTCCGGGCTCGGCAGGTCGGCGGCATAGGCGAGGCGGACGAGGGCCATCTCGGCGGCGGCGAGCGGCCGCGGCGAGCCCTGCACCTCAGGGATCGCCTTCAGGAGGATCTGCCAGGCGCGCGTCAGCACGGGCACCGTCAGCCGGGCGGCGAGTGCCGTGCCGCGGTCGCGCTCGGCCGCCGTCAGGCTCGGGTCGCGCGCCGCCTCCGGCACGATGCGCAGGCGCGTCACGAGGTGGGTGAAGGCGGCGAGGTCGGTCAGCACCACCGACGGCTCGGCGCCGCTCGCATACTGGTCGGAGAGCTCGGCCAGAGCCGCCCCGGCATCGCCGCGCATGACGTGCTCGAACAGGTCGACGACGCGGGCGCGGTCGGCGAGGCCGAGCATCGCGCGCACCGCCTCGGCCGTGACGGTGCCGGCGCCGTGGGCGATCGCCTGGTCGAGCAGCGAAAGGGAGTCGCGCACCGAGCCCTCGGCGGCGCGGGCGACCAGCGCCAGCGCCTCGTCCTCGACCGCGACGCTCTCTGCGCCGGCGATCTTGGCGAGGTGGGCGACCAGCACGTCCGCCTCGACGCGACGGAGGTCGAAGCGCTGGCAGCGCGACAGCACCGTCACCGGCACCTTGCGGATCTCGGTGGTCGCGAAGACGAACTTGACGTGCTCCGGCGGCTCCTCGAGCGTCTTCAGGAGGCCGTTGAAGGCCGCCGTCGAGAGCATGTGCACTTCGTCGATGATGTAGACCTTGTAGCGCGCCGTCGCCGGCCGGTAGCGCGAGGCCTCGATGATCTCGCGCACGTCGGCGATGCCGGTGTTCGACGCCGCGTCCATCTCGATGACGTCGACGTGGCGGCCCTCCATGATCGCCTTGCAGTGCTCGCCGGGGACGGTGAGGTCGATGCTCGGACGGTCGACGGCGGCGCTACGGAAATTCAGGGCGCGGGCGAGGATGCGGGCGGTGGTGGTCTTGCCGACGCCGCGGACGCCGGTGAGCATCCACGCCTGCGGGATGCGGCCGGCGGCGAACGCATTGGTGAGGGTGCGGACCATCGGCTCCTGGCCGATGAGGTCCTCGAACCGCTGCGGCCGATACTTGCGCGCCAGCACCCGATAGGGCGCCGTAGCGGCCGGCGTGACGGGGAGCGCGTCGGTGGGAAACAGGGCGGGGCCGTCGTCGGGGAGGGCGGAGCTGGCCGCGCCATCGGCGGCTGCGCCAGCCGGGGCCGGGTCGCTCCAGGGCGGGGTGTCGATCGGGGGGCCGGCCTCGGGCGTCTCGGTCATCCGTGTCCCCGCGGCGCTCTGCGGCCCCGGGGACCGCTCTCCGGGCGGACCGCCGGCGCCGCTGGGACGGGCGGAGCGCGCGGGACTCGGCGCCGGAGCGACGGAAAGGGTGGGAGGCTGGCACGATGACCCGTGCCGGGCTCGTTGGGGCTGCTTCCTTCCGGACCTGACCCGGTTGGCGAGTGGCGCGTCCACCACCAACCTCCCGCCCCGTATATCGGCGACCGGGGGCGGCTTGGCAAGCGCCCCGTCGGCGCCGTCGCCGCCGTCCTCAGCCGATCAGGCCGGTGATGCCGTCCCAGGTGAGCTTCAGGCCGACCACGAACACCGAGATGTAGGCGATCCGGTAGAACAGCTTCGCCGAGATCACCCGGACCGCCAGCACGCCGAGATAGACCGAGACGATCGCGAGCGGCAGCAGCACCGCCGAGGCGAGCAGGTTCTCGTGCGTGAACTGGCCGAGGAAGAAGTAGGGCGGCACCTTGATGGCGTTCAGCACGGCGAAGAAGACGATGCTGGTGCCGGCGAACAGCTTCGGCTCCAGCCTCAAGGGGATGATGTAGATCTGGAAGGGCGGGCCGCCGGCGTGGGAAATGAAACTCGTGAAGCCGGAGAAGAAGCCCGCGAGGCTGCCGCGCACGTGGCTGTGGCCGCGCGGCGTCGGCGCCGGCGGGCGGAACCAGTGCAAGAGCACGAAGGCGACCGCCATCACGCCGACCATCAGGCGCACATGCGTGTCGGTGACCCAGGTCGCCGTCAGCCAGCCGATGCCGGTGCCGATGATGGCGCCGGGCAGCGTGTGGATCAGCGTCGCCCTGTCGATGTCGCGCCGGTAGGCGATCAGGCCGGCGATGTCCATGACGACGAGGATCGGCAGGAGGATGCCGGCCGCCTGCAGCGGCGGCAGGGCGAACGACATCAGCGGCACGGCGAGCAGCGCCGCGCCCCCGCCGAAGCCGCCCTTCGAGATGCCGATGAGAAACACCGCCGGCAAGGCGAACAGATAGAACGTCGGGTCGGTCAGCATCTCGGATCAAGGCAGGGGAGGGCGGGGCCGCGGGGGGTGCGGACGGGGCGGGGAGCGGGACGATAGCCTAAAGTCTCACACCCGTCCGCCCGCAATCGGCAGCGTGTACGCATTCTCCCCACGCTTGCATTCGCCCGTCCGCGGGTGGGAAACATTCGGCAACGAGAGCCGGCCCCGCGGGGGACCGGCCGGTGCGGCGGAGGCGCGCTCCGTCGCCGGCCGACGGAGGAAGATGGGCATGGTCAGCCGTTATCGCGAAGTCTATCAGGCGTGGCAGCGGGACCCGGAGGCGTTCTGGGCGGCGGCGGCCCGCGGCATCGACTGGTACTCGCCGTGGACGCGGGTGTTCGACGCCGAGGCCGGCGTCTACGGCCGCTGGTTTCCCGGCGCCACCTGCAATGTCTGCCACAACGCCGTCGACCGCCACCTCGAGACACGGCCCGGCCAGGCGGCGCTGATCTATGATTCCCCCGTCACCGGCAGCCGCGGCGAATGGTCCTATGCCGAGCTCCTCGACGAGGTGCAGGCAACGGCCGCCGTGCTCGCCGACCACGGCGTGACGAAGGGCGACCGCGTCGTCCTCTACATGCCGATGGTGCCGGAGGCGGTGTTCGCCATGCTGGCCTGCGCGCGCCTCGGGGCGGTGCACTCGGTGGTGTTCGGCGGCTTCGCGGCGGCCGAGCTCGCCACCCGCATCGACGATGCCCGGCCGAAGGTGATCGTCTCCGCCTCCTGCGGCATCGAGCCGTCGCGCGTCGTCGCCTACAAGCCGCTGCTCGACCACGCGATCGAACTCGCCCGCCACAAGCCCGAGCGCTGCCTGATCCTGCAGCGCCCGCAGCTCGCCGCGACCCTGGTCGAGGGCCGCGACGCCGATCTCGGCGCGCTGGTGAAGGCCGCGCGCGATGCCGGCCGCAAGGTCGCCTGCGTGCCGGTCGATGCGACCGATCCGCTCTATATCCTCTACACGTCCGGCACGACCGGCCAGCCGAAGGGCGTCGTCCGCGACTCCGGCGGCATGATGGTGGCGCTGAAGTGGTCGATGTCGGCCGTTTACGGGCTGGAGCCGGGTGAGGTGTTCTTCACCGCCTCCGATGTCGGCTGGGTGGTCGGCCACTCCTACATCGTCTACGGCCCGCTGCTGCACGGCTGCACGACGGTGCTGTTCGAGGGCAAGCCGGTCGGCACACCCGACGCCGGCACCTTCTGGCGGATCGTCGCCGACTATGGCGTCGCGGCGCTGTTCACCGCGCCGACGGCCTTCCGGGCGATCAAGAAGGAGGACCCGGAGGGCAGGAAGGTCGGCGACTACGACCTCTCGGGCTTCCGCACCCTGTTCCTCGCCGGCGAGCGCGCCGACCCCGACACCGTGCAGTGGGCCGAGCGCATCCTCGGCGTGCCGGTGGTCGACCACTGGTGGCAGACGGAGACGGGCTGGCCGATCGCCGCCAATCCCGCCGGACTCGGGCTGCTGCCGGTGAAGTACGGCTCGCCGACGGTGGCGATGCCCGGCTATGCGGTGGAGGTGGTGGACGACGGCGGCCATGCGGTGGCGCCGGGCACGCTCGGCAACATCGTCATCCGGCTGCCGCTGCCGCCGGGTTGCCTGCCGACGCTGTGGGGCGACGACGAGCGTTTCCGCTCGGGCTACCTCGAGGACTTCCCCGGCTTCTACAAGACGTCGGACGCCGGCTACGTCGACGAGGACGGCTACCTGTTCATCATGTCGCGCACCGACGACATCATCAACGTCGCCGGCCACCGGCTGTCGACGGGGTCGATGGAGGAGGTGCTGTCGTCCCACCCGGCGGTCGCCGAGTGCGCCGTCATCGGCGTCGCCGATGCGCTGAAGGGGCAGGTGCCCTGCGGTCTCGTCGTGCTGAAGTCGGGCATCGACCAGCCGACCGCCGACATCGAGCGCGAGCTGGTCGAGCGGGTGCGCGAGCAGATCGGCCCGGTCGCCGCCTTCAAGCTCGCCATCACCGTCGACAGGCTGCCGAAGACGCGCTCCGGCAAGATCCTGCGCGGCACCATCCGCCAGCTCGCCGACGGCGAGCCGCCGCGCGTGCCGGCGACGATCGACGACGCCGCCGTGCTGCCGGAGATCGAGACGGCGCTGCGCGGCCGCGGCCTCGCCAAGCCGGTCGGCTGAGGCGCAAAAGGAGCGGCGCGCCGCGCCGCCCTCTCAGGCGGCGAGGCCGACGGCGCCGGCTTCGAGCGCGATCGCCGCCGACTGCACGATCGCGGCGTAGCGCACGGCGGTCTGGATGTGCTCGGTCGGCACGCCGGCCTTCGCCAGCACCGCCTCGTGGGCGTCGATGCACATGCCGCAGCCGTTGATCGCCGACACGGCGAGCGACCACAGCTCGAAGTCGACCTTGTCGACGCCGGGGCTGGCGATGACGTTCATCCGGAGCTTCGCCGGCAGCGTGCCGTATTGCTTGTTCGAGGCGAGGTGGACGAAGCGGTAGTAGACGTTGTTCATCCCCATGATCGTCGCGGCCGCCTTGGCGGCGGTCATCGCGGCCGGCGAGAGGTGGGGCGCCGCCTCGGCGACGAGGGTGTCGCGCACCACCGCATTGCGGCTGGCGATGCCGCAGGCGACGAGCAGGCCGTACTTCTGCTGCGCCGTCAGGGTGTCGTCGCCGGCGATGGCCGACAGGTTCAGCCGGACGTCCTTGGCGAACTCCGGCAGCTGCTGCTTCAGGGCGTCGATCGACATCGGAGGCCTCCTGGCAATCCATGAGGGCGTCCACGCCGCTCGCGCCGACGCGGGGAGGGCGCCGGCGGGGCGTGGGCGGGCGAACAGTGCGCGGTGCCGATCGCCGTTCAATGCGGCGCGGCGGGCGTTCAGGATGGGGCAGTCTGTCAGGGCGGGCGGCGGCTCGACGGTCCACCGCCCGCTCCGGATGGGCACTCTGTCAGGGACCGGGGCGACGGCGGGCGACGGTCCCGCCGATGCCGTCCCGACTCGTCGTCTCGAAAGAACGCCTCAGGCGGCCTTCAGCACGTCGCCGCCGACTTCGCGGTTGCACGGGCAGAGCTCGTCGGTCTGCAGGGCGTCGAGGACGCGCAGCGTGTCCTTCGGGTTCCGGCCGACATTGAGGTTGGTCGCGTAGACGTGCTGGATGGTGCCGTCCGGGTCGACGATGAAGGTCGTGCGGTAGGCGACGCCGTCCGGCGAGCGCACACCGAGGCCGTCGATCAGCGAGCCGTTGGTGTCGCCGAACTGCCAGATCGGCAGCTTGTCGAGGTCGCGGTGGTCGCGCCGCCACGCGAGCTTGACGAACTCGTTGTCGCTGGAGCCGCCCATGACGACGGCGTCGCGGTCCTCGAACTCGGCCGCGAGGCGCGCGAACTCGGCGATCTCGGTCGGGCAGACGAAGGTGAAGTCCTTCGGATAGAAGAAGATCACCTTCCACTTGCCGGGGAAGCTCGCCTCGGTGAGCGTCTCGAAGGCGGATTCGCCGTTCTCCTGGTGGGCGTTGAAGCCCGGCTTCACGCCGGTCACGCTGAACGACGGCAGCTTGTCGCCGATTCCGAGCATCTCGGATCTCCTTGAAAGGCCAGATTGTCGGTACAGTCCGGGGAGGAATGGCGGTGGCGCCGAGCCGGTCGCTACCGTACCTGCGAGATGGCATGCCGCATTGCGGCCGGTCAAAATCATAATTCCGCACGAACCGATCGGAAAAATCGATATGCTCGGGTTCGATCGACGGCTCCCTCCCCCCGCGGCGCCCTTTGCGCGCGCTGCCCGGGCCGTCGCCGACATTGTGAGCCCGATGACGCCGCTGCCGACGATTCGACAGATGCAGTACTTTGCCGCGCTGGCGGAGCACCGTTCGTTCAGCCGTGCGGCGGAGATCTGCAACGTCAGCCAGTCGTCGCTGTCGGCGGCGATCCGCGCGCTTGAGGTCGCCGTGGAGGCGCAACTCGTCGATCGGTCCGGCCGCGTCGTCACCCTGACGGAAGCCGGCGAGGCGGTGCTGGCGCGGGTGCGCACCATCCTCTCCGACACCCTGGAACTGGGCGCCATCGCCCGCTGCGACCGCGTGCCGCTGGCCGGAAAGCTGCGCCTGGGCGTCATCCCCTCGATAGCGCCGTTCCTGCTGCCGCGGGCGCTGCCGTCGCTCCGCGGCCGCTATCCGGAACTGCGCCTCTATCTGCGCGAGGGGATCACGCGGGTGCTGATCGAGGACCTCAAGGACGGGCGCCTGGACGCCGTGCTGATCGCCTTCCCCTATCAGGTGGACGGCCTCGAGACGGAGCTGATTGGCCGCGATCCGTTCCTGTTCGCGGCGCCGCGTGAGCATCCGCTCGCCTCCCGCACCGCCGTGCGTCCGCAGGAGCTCGCCGCCGAGCCGCTGCTGCTTCTCGAAGACGGCCACTGCCTGCGCCAGCACGTGCTGTCGGTGGCCGGCAGCGCGCCGCCGGGCGCGGCGGAGGTGCGCGCGACATCGCTGACGACGCTGGTGCAGATGGCCGACAACCGCCTCGGCCCGACGCTGCTGCCGCGCATCGCGGTGGACGCCGGCATCACCGCTGGCACCGAACTCGCCGTGGTGCCGGTCGACGGCGCCGGTGCGAGCCGCGACCTCGGGCTCGCCTGGCGCCGCCGTTCGCGCCGGGCGGCCGACTTCCGCCTGCTCGCGGCGCATCTGCGTGGCTTCGTGCAGGGCCGCCAGGGCAACGGCGGCCGCGCCGGCCCGAGCGGGGAAGCGCCGCCGCCCGCCGCCTCGCCCCGGTCCGACGGTGCCCGTCTCGCCCGCGGCGCCGTGCCGGCCTGCGTGCTGCCCGTGCCGCCACCGCTGCCGAGCCTCGGTCGTGCCTGAGGCGACGGGAAGCGGCCCCGACGACACCGGCCGCGACGGTCCCGGCCCAGACGACACCGGCCGCGACGGTCCCGGCGCGGAGACCGGCGACATCGCGATGCTGCCATCGACCCGCCCCCGCAAACGCCGCTGGCTGCGCCGCATCCTGCTCGTCGTCGTGGCGCTGGTGCTCGCGCCGTTCGTGCTGACGCTCGTCTACCGCTTCGTGCCCCCCGTCTCGACGCTGATGGTCTGGCGCGCGGTGACGCTGCAGCCGGTGACGCGCGACTGGGTGGCGCTCGACGACGTCGCCCCGGTGCTGGTGCGCTCGCTCGTCGTCTCCGAGGACGCCCGCTTCTGCGACCACTTCGGCGTCGACCTGGTCGAGCTGCAGAAGGTGCTCGACGACTATGCCGAGGGCGCGGCGACGCGCGGGGCGAGCACCATCCCGATGCAGCTCGCCAAGAACCTGTTCCTGTGGCCGGGGCGCGACGTCGTGCGAAAGGCGGTGGAATTGCCGCTCGCCGCCTGGATCGACCTGACGCTGCCGAAGGCGCGCGTCATCGAGATCTACCTCAACATCGCCGAGTGGGGGCCGGAGGGAGAGTTCGGCATCGCCGCCGGGGCGGAGCGCGCCTTCGGCACGACACCCGACAAGCTCACCGCCCGCCAGGCTGCGCTGCTCGTCGCGGTGCTGCCGAACCCGATCGTCCGCAATGCCGGCAAGCCGACCGGGGGCGTCAACCGGCGGGCGAACACCATCGCCGCCCGCGCCCGCCAGTCCGGCGGCCTGCTCGACTGCATCTACCCGGATGGGTGAGCCAGTCTTCCCCGACTGCCGACTGGCGATCGCGACGTCGCGGCCCTCGCCATCCGTTTCGACAGGCCTCTGGCCATCCGCCCGCCGCCTCTGTATAAGGCCCCACGATTTCCGCTGGGTCCGATCGACGAGCTCCCGGCCGGCCTTCAGGGCCGCCCGCGCGAACCTCGCCGTTTCCGGCGGCCGAGAAGGACGACGACGATGGCTGTTCCGAAGCGAAAGACCTCCCCCTCCAAGCGCGGCATGCGCCGTTCGGCCGACGCGCTGAAGGCCCCGACCTATGTCGAGGACAAGGACTCCGGCGAACTGCGCCGCCCGCACCATGTCGACCTGAAGTCCGGCATGTACCGCGGCCGCCAGATCCTCGAGCCCAAGCAGGACTGAGGCGCGCACCGCCGGCCGCTCGACGGCCGGCACCGCGCTTTCCAGCACTTCGCGAGAATGCGAGCACTCCGTGCCTCCGGCGCGGGGTGCTTTGACGTGCGCGCCGTTTCGCGGGTGTCGTCGCCTTTGCGCCGATGACCGGCCCGGCCGTCGGGGCATTACACTTTTGCGTGTATATATGTACTTTATGCAACTTTAGAGGGACACTTTCCCCGTCCATCTCAGGGGGAGGTTGTCATGCTCGGGTTCGATCAGTTCTTCGACGTCAGCCGGCCGCAGCCGGGCTGGCAGGTTTTCGGCAAAGGCGGGTCGGAGCAGTCCGGCTTCTACAAGGTCGGCGACGACTTCATCGTCAAGCACTACAATGTGGGCGTGCACCAGCGCTCCCAACTCGAGCTCGACCTGATGAGCGCGCTGCACCTCGCCTTCCGGGCGGGCCACCGGCAGCGCGCCTTGGAACTGCTCGAGGAGGCCAGGATGGCCTTTCCCCACAGTGCCGGCGGCGCTCTCGACCTCTATGCGGGTGCGCTCGCCGCGTAGCGCTGCTGGATCGAAGGCGGCCGGCGTGCGGCAGGCGAAGCGCCGTTGGGCGAGGGGAGGGCAGCCGACGGGCGGAGGACGTGGCGTGACGCTCGTCGGCCGGAAAGCGCGACGGTTCCCCGCCTACCCCGCCTCCACCCAGGCCCGCAGGATGCGGTGGGCGATGGCGAAGGGCATCGGGGCGGTGAGGCCTTCGGGGTGAGTGCGCTCCAGCATCGCCGCCGCCTCGTCGCGGTCGAACCAGCGGCAGTCTTCCAGTTCGTCGGAATCCATCGTGATGGTCTCGCCGAGCGCCTCGGCGAGGCAGCCAATCATCAGCGACGACGGGAACGGCCACGGCTGGCTGGCGAGATAGCGCACGCGGCCGACCGGCACACCGGCCTCCTCGCGGATCTCGCGCCGCACCGCGTCCTCGATCGTCTCGCCCGGCTCGACGAAGCCGGCGAGGCACGAATACATCCCCGGCATGAAGCGGGCCTGCCGGCCCATGATGCAGCGGTCGCCGTCGACCGCCAGCATGATCACCACCGGGTCGGTGCGGGGAAAGTGCTGGGCGCCGCAGGCCGGGCAGTCGCGCCGCCAGCCGCCGGTGGACAGCTGCGTCGCCGTTCCGCAGTTGGCGCAGAAGCCGTGGCGGCCGTGCCAGTCGACGAGGCTCTTCGCCTCCGCCAGCACCGACAGCGCCCGCGCGTCGAGGACGCCGTCCATGGCGAGGCCGCGCAGGTCGCAGGCCTCGAAGCCCTCCGGCAGCGCGTCCACCGGCGGCAGGGCCGCGGCGAACAGCGCCTGCTCCCCGTCGAGCCCGAGGAACACCGCCTGCTCGAGGCGGGCCGACAGCGTCTCCGCTACGCCGCGCCCGTGCACCGCCGTGCGCACGTCACCGAGACCCGCGAGCACCGGGCGGTCGCGGTCGAGCAGCACGAAGCCGGCATCCGCCCGCTCGGCCAGCGCCGAAAGCAGGGCGGCGTCGCCGCGGCGGTCGCCGAGCCGGTCGAGCGTCGAGGTCGAGAAGCCGGTGAGCCGCGAGGGCTCGTCGTCGGGAAAAGGGATCGGCATCGGGCGGGGCCTTCGAAGGGTCAGCCGGCGCCGAGGCGGGCGGCGATGTCGGCGACGAAGGCGGCGCGGCGATGCTCGTCCCAGGCCGAGCGCGGGGCGGCACCCCAGACCGGGTTCGGCCACGCCGCGTCCGTGGTGAAGCGGGCGATGACGTGCACGTGAAGTTGCGCCACCTGGTTGCCGAGGGCGCCGACATTGAGCTTGTGACACCCGGTTGCGGCCGCGAGCACGCGCTCCGCCGCGGCGATCTCCTCGATCAGCACCGCGCGCTGCGCCGGCGTGAGGTCGGTGAGCTCGACGAGGCCCGCCACGCGCGGCACCAGCACCAGCCAGGGATAGGTGGCGTCGTCCATCAGCCGGACGGCCGACAGTGGCAGGTCGGCGACCCGGACGGTGTCGGCTTCCAGGCGCGCGTCGAGGACGAAGGAGGTCATCGCAAAGGGATCATCAGGGCAGGTCACCGGCGGGCGGTCGTCGATGGGACCGGACGGGAGGGAGCACGATCCTGCCCCGCGCCGCCGCGGCGGGCAAGGCGCGCCGATGTCGCCGAGTGTTTCGCCAGGGACCGCGCCCCTTCGCGCCCTCGGGCGTTGCCGCCTCGCCCCGAATCGGGGCAGGGGCGCCTTCCGACGCGGCGACTGGTCCGCATCGGCGGGAACCGCGCCGCCGCGCCGGGCGTTGGCGACATGATCTAAATGACATCTCCGGAAAGACCGCGATGACGAGCGCCGTCCAGCAGAGCCGCCTTAGCGGCGCAGTCGCCCCGAGGATGTCGCGCGACCATCGCATCGACTTCTGGCGTGGCGTGGCGCTGGTGACGATCTTCGTCAACCATGTTCCCGGCAATGTCTTCGAGCATCTGACCCATCGCAACTTCGGCGTTTCAGACAGTGCGGAGCTGTTCGTCTTCCTGGCGGGGTTCGCCGCGGCGGTGGCCTACTTCCCCAAGTTCCTGTCGGGGGACCGCATCGTCGCCACCGGCAAGGTGGTGCAGCGGACGTGGACGCTCTATCTCGCCCACATCGCGCTGATGCTGGCGGCTGTCGCCATGTTCTTCGCCGCGGCGATCCACTTCAAGGACACCCATTGGCTCGAGGCCTACGGGCTCGACGTGCTGTCGACCGAGCCGGTGCGTGGCTACATCGGCCTGGTCACGATGGGCCACCAGATCGGCTACTTCAACATCCTGCCGCTTTACGTGGCGCTGTTCGCGATGCTGCCGGCGATCCTGTGGCTGGCGACCCGCAACATCTGGCTGCCGCTCGCAGCCTCCGTCGGGCTCTATCTGTTCAGCCACCTCGCCGAGGTGCGGCTGCCGACTTATCCGACGAGCTTCCCGTGGTTCTTCGAACCGCTGCGCTGGCAGCTCCTGTTCACCATCGGCTTCGTCGCCGGCGTGTTCTACCGCTCCGGCCGGCCGATCGGCTTCAACCCGGTCGCCTACGGGATCGCGCTCGCGGTGGTGGCGGGCGGCGCTGCCGTGGCCCTGTTCGGCCTCTATCCGCAGGAAGGCGCGCTGCCGCTGCCGGCCTTCCTGGTGTCGTTCGACAAGTCGTCGATGCCGCTGCCGAGGCTCGCCCACGTGCTGGCGCTCGTCTACGTCGTCGCCTATGCGCCCTACGGCCTGTTCGACCGGATGGTGGCGCGGCTCGGACCGAACACCGCGGCCGTGCGTATCGGCCGGCACGGGCTGGCGCTGTTCTGCTTCGGCTCGCTCGCGGCGGTGCTGGGTCAGATCGTCGTGCGCGCCGCTGGTGGCGACCCTTGGGTCGCGGCGGCGTTTGTGGCGGCCGGCGTGCTCGCCCACGTGGTGGTGGCGACGGGCCTCGACGCGTGGCGGTCGCGGGTGGCGGGCGCCCGCGGCGGCGCTGCGCCGGCTCCTGCGGCTGCGACCGTACCGGCCCGCGCCGCGGTGACCTCGTCTGGCTGATCCCTGCGATCACGCGTCATCGGACGCGTGATCGCCGGCGGCTCTCAGACGACGGGCGCCGTCCGCAGCGGGGACCGGATGGCCGTCTCGGGCACAGTGGACTGGCCGGGCTGGACGGCGAGCGCGCCCGCCGGCGCGAGGGCCGGAAGCGCGGCGTCACGACCGCCGGCCGGAAAGCTCGCCACAGTCGCCGTCAACGCGAGGCCGATGGCGAGCACGAGGGCCGCGGCAACGGCGGCCGGTAGAGGCAGAGACACGATCCTGACACCTCCGAGCCCGGCCCCGCATGCGGGGCGGACCGAATCACCCTTGCCGCCAAACTACTCGCGATTGCGGCACCCGCCGGGGCGGAATTGCGGCGCGACCGTCACGATTACGGCGACAGCGGGGCGCCTGGCCGCAGCCGAGGGGTGGATGTCGGGGATAAGTTCGAGGAGCCTGTGGATGGAGGCGCGCAGGCCGGGGAGAGACGCCTTCGCGTTCGCTCTCGCGCGTTCCCGGCTCGAAAAGAGCGCCAAGGCGTCACCGGCCGCCGGCGAATGGTGAGCCGACGGCGGCCCCGCTGGTGACGTGTGCTTCCGAGACGTCGGCGCGGCGACGTCTGTCGACAGGGTCGTGAGGCCTGAGGCGTTGGAGACCCGTGGAGTCGGCGGACGGCCGCGCCGGATGCCTCAGTGGACGGACATCGGCGCCTTCAGGCGCTCGATCTGCTCCTTCAGCGCGAGCTTCTTGCGCTTGAGTTCGGTCACCCGGATTTCGTCGACACTGGGATGAGCGCTTGCGTCGACGATCTCGCGATCGAGGGCGGCGTGTCGACGCTGCAGCTCGGCGATGTGCGACTCCATGGACATGAACTCGACCTCCGTGCTTGGACTTTGACGACAACAGTGTGACACGAAACGGCGCCTCTGTCGAAGCGTGGCCCGTTGCGGTGGCCATGGGGGCACCGCCCCGCGACGCCGTCTCCGGGGCGCTTCCCGCGCCTTGATCGGGCGTCGACGGAGGCGGCGCGAGGGGTGCGCGGCACGCCGCCCCCCTCTCATCCCGGACCCGCCAAAAGCGGCGTGGAGCGTGTTGCAATCACCATCGCGATGGTGCATAGAGGCGCCGCTCCGGCTCGGCCGGACGCATGGATGCGGGCGTAGCTCAGGGGTAGAGCACAACCTTGCCAAGGTTGGGGTCGTGGGTTCGAATCCCATCGCCCGCTCCAAATACACTTCAATTCTTCGGCACTGACTGCCGTTCGCCTTCGGGCGATGCGGTTGCCTTGTGCCGCGACGCGGGCCGGCATTCGTCTGCCGGTCGAAACGCCGCCGCGGCGTAGCCCCGGCACCGCTCCCGTCTCCCCAGAAAGCGCGATGGCCACGAGGCCCGCGGCGTGACCCTCCGCGGCCGCCTTTCGCTGCACCATCACTTGCAAAAAAATGAAATCGACTTTATCTAGCTTTGCGACACCGCCTTCTGGGCGGAGGTCGCCGGCGCGCCGCCTGAGCCGCGACGACACCGAGGAGTTCCGAATGCCACAGACGCCCGAAGTGACCGGCTTCCACGACCCGCGCACCGGCTCGGTCCAGTATGTGGTGGCCGATCCCGCGACGAAGGCGTGCGCCATCATCGACCCGGTGCACGACTTCGACGAGAAGTCCGGGCAGACGGCGACGCGCCACGCCGACCGTCTCCTCGCCTTCGTGGCGGAGCGTGGCTACCGGCTCGCCTGGATCCTCGACACCCACCCCCACGCCGACCACTTCTCCGCCGCCGGCTATCTGAAGCAGCGGACCGGCGCGCCCACGGCCATCGGTGCCCGGGTCACCGAGGTGCAGGCGCTGTGGAAGGACTTCTACAACTGGCCCGGCTTTCCCGCCGACGGGTCGCAGTGGGACCGCCTGTTCGCCGACGGCGAGCACTTCCGGCTCGGCGAGATCGACGTCGCGGTGATGCACTCGCCCGGCCACACGCTCGCCTCGGTCACCTATGTGATCGGCGATGCGGCCTTCGTGCACGACACCCTGTTCATGCCCGACAGCGGCACGGCGCGCTGCGACTTCCCCGGCGGCAGCGCCGCGGCGCTGTGGCGGTCGATCCAGGCGATCCTGGCGCTGCCCGACGGGACCCGCCTCTTCACCGGTCACGACTATGAGCCGAACGGCCGGCCGGCGCGCTGGGAATCCAGCGTCGCCGAGCAGAAGGCCTCGAACATCCACCTGACGCGCTACCCGACGGAGGCGGCCTTCGTCGCCGCCCGCGAGGCGCGCGACCGCACGCTGCCGATGCCGAAGCTGATCCTGCACGCCCTGCAGGTGAACACCAACGGCGGCCGCCTGCCGGAGCCGGAATCGAATGGCCGCCGCTACCTGAAGATCCCGCTCGACCTGCTCGGCGGCCCGTGGGGATGACGGCGATGGACACTCTGGCGCCGGACGTCGCGTCGATGAAGGCCAAGGTCGACGAGGCCTCCGCCTTTCTCAAGAAGCTGTCGAACCCCGACCGGCTGCTCGTCTGCTGTGCGGTGGTCGGCGGCGAGCGCTCGGTGCGCGAGCTGGAGGACCTGCTCGGCATCCGCCAGCCCGGCCTGTCGCAGCAACTCGCCGAACTGCGCGAGGCCGGCCTGATCGCCGGCCGCAAGGACGGCAAGCACGTCTTCTACCGCCTCGCCGACCCGCGCGTGCGGGCCCTCGTCGAGACCATGCACCGCCTGTTCTGCGACCCCGATCCGCTCCCTCCCGCACGGGATTGACGCCATGACAGAGTTCACGCCTTTCGCCTCGCTCCTCGGTGGGGCGCTGATCGGCCTCGCCGCCGTGCTGCTGATGGCCGTGCACGGCCGCATCGCCGGCATGACCGGCATCGTCTCCGGTCTTCTCGTGCCGCAGGGCGACTGGGGCTGGCGCGCCGCCTTCCTCGCCGGTGCCGTCGCGGCCCCGGCCGCCATCGTCGCCGTCCTCGGGCCGGCCGCCATTCCGTTCGAGAGCCTGGTGCCGCTGCCGTGGCTGGCGGTCGGCGGCATCCTCGTCGGCATCGGCGTCACCTTCGCCTCCGGCTGCACCTCCGGCCACGGGGTCTGCGGGCTCGCCCGGCTGTCGCCGCGCTCGCTGGCGGCGGTGATCACCTTCATGGCGACGACCGGCATCACCGTGTTCCTCGTCCGTCACGTCTTCGGAGGTTTCTGATGGCCCGCGTCCTCTTCGCCCTCCTCGCCGGCCTCGTGTTCGGCACGGGCATCGCGCTCGCCGGCATGGCCAATCCCGCCAAGGTGCTGAACTTCTTCGACATCGCCGGCAACTGGGACCCCTCGCTCGCCTTCGTCATGGGCGGTGCGGTGATCGTTACGGCGATCGGCTACCGCCTCGTGCTGCGGCGGCCGAAGCCGCTGCTCGACACCACCTTCCACCTGCCGACCAACCGTCGCCTCGACGTGCCGCTGATCGCCGGCGCCGCCGTGTTCGGCATCGGCTGGGGCATCACCGGCTTCTGCCCCGGCGGCTCGATCCCCGCCCTCGGCCTCGGCCAGTCGAGCGCCGTCGTCTTCGTCGTGGCGATGGTGACGGGCATCGCGCTCGCGCGGCTCGCCCGCCACGTGCTGGCCACCGGCGGAACCTCCCGCACCGCCTGAGCCGGACCGGTGCCGCGGCATCGCGGAGGCGCCGCAAACCTCGTCCGCGCGGTCGTGAAGGGAAAAAAGCGGCGAACGCTCCGTGGCGGCGGACGTTGTCCCTGGGCGGGGGCACGGACACGGAGTAGCGCCATGCACCGCACGACAGCCGCCCTCGCGGTCTTTCTCGCGACAACCGCCCTCGCCGCCGCCCAGACGAACACCGGACCCATCGGCGGCGATCCCATCGGGGGTGTGCCGATCGGCAGCAATCCGATCGGTGCGCCGGCAACCAGCGGCGAGGCCCCCGTCGGCAAGTCCCCGGGTGTCGCCGGCAGCGGGGGCCTCGGCGTTGGTGCCGGCGCCGCCACCGGGGCGCGGGTCGACGCGCCGATGCGGTCGCCCCCCTCGCGGGTCCGGGGCTATGTCTCCCGCCAAAGCGGGCCGTCAGCGACGCTCACCCGCCCGCTCGTCATCGGGCAGCCGCTGCCGGCCGGCGTCGATCTTCGGGCGATCCCGAACTCCTCCTACCGCTACGGCCTGGTCGACGGACGCCGGGCCATCATCGAGCCGGGCTCCCGCCGCGTCATCGAGGTGATCGAGTAAGCGCCGCCCAGACGGCCCGTGGCTGCCGCGGCAACGGAGGCCGCCGCGCGCGGCGCTGGGCTGGGCCAGCCCTCGCGGGCGTGGCATGGTCGGCCGCCGCCGGCGTCGATTCGCATCGCCGCCGGCCGATCGGCGCTCCGAGGGCGCCCGGCGGACGATGGCGGGAATGAGCGGCTTCGACTGGCAGCACTACTGGCCTCACGTCGTGTTCGCGACGAGCATCCTCGTCGGCGTCGGCGCGGCCCTCCACGCTGCCATGACCAAGGACGATGTCCGCGCAGCGACCGGCTGGGTCGGCGTCATCATCTTCTCGCCGATCTTCGGCGCCGTGTTCTATCTGCTGGCCGGCATCAACCGCATCCGCCGCTCGCAGGTGAGCCAGCGCCGCCACGCCGCGGAACTGCGGCATGCCCACGCCCACGCCGCGCCGCGGCCGCCGCCCGAGGCGCCGCTCGCCCCGGTCCCTGCCCCTGTCTCGCCCGCGGTTCCGGTTGCGCCGGAACCGCCGATCCGCCTCGCGCCGGTCGCCGCCGAACTCGCCTCCCTGCGGCGCCTCGGCGATCACGTCGCTTCCTTTCCCCTCACCGACGGCAACGAAGTGCGCCTGCTCGACAGCGGCGACGAGGCCTATCCGGCGATGCTCGCGGCAATCGCCGCGGCCGAGCGCTCCATCGCGCTGCAGAGCTACATCTTCGACGACGATGCCGTCGGCCGGCAGTTCGCCGACGCCCTGGTGGCGGCGCACCAGCGCGGCGTCGCGGTCCGCGTGCTGATCGACGCCGTCGGGGCGCGCTACTCGCGGCCGCCGATCACCCGGCGGCTGTCCGCCGGTGGCGTCACCACGGCGACGTTCATGGGAAACCTGATCGGTTTCCGCCTGCCTTATGCCAACCTGCGCAGCCACCGGAAGGTGCTCGTCATCGACGGCACCGTCGGTTTCACCGGCGGCATGAACATCCGCGGCGAGTTCATGGCCGGTGCCGGCGGTCCGGCGCGCAGCCGCGATACGCACTTCCGCGTCGAGGGCCCGGTGGTGGCCCAGCTCTTCACGGCGTTCTCTCACGACTGGTACTTCACCACCGAGGAGCGCCTGAGCGGCCCGGAATGGGCCGTGGCCGCCGCGCCGCGCGCGGACGGCGTCGCCGCGCGGGTGGTGCCGTCCGGTCCCGACCGCAATCTCTCCAGCAACCACACGATCATCATGGGCGCGCTGGCGGTGGCGCGCGAGCGTGTCCGCATCGCCTCGCCCTACTTCATCCCCGACCTGCAACTCGTCGGCGCCCTCACCGTCGCCGCCCGCCGCGGCATCGCCGTCGACGTGGTGATCCCGGCGGCGAACAACCTGCCGCTGGTCGATCACGCGATGACCGCGCAGCTCGACCAGGTCGTGCGGGCGGGCTGCCGGGTCTGGCGGGCCGAGGGCATGTTCGACCATTCGAAGCTGATGGCCGTCGACGGGCAGTGGGCCTATGTCGGCTCGTCCAATCTCGATTCCCGCAGCCTCAGGCTCAATTTCGAGCTCGACATCGAGGTCTACGACCCGGTGCTCGCGGAGGCGGTGGACGCACGCATCGAGGCGCAGATCGCCCAGTCCCGTCCCGAGACGATGGAGACGCTGAAGGCCCGGCCGTTCCCCGTGCGGGTGCGCAACCGCGCGGTGTGGCTCGCCTCGCCCTACCTCTAGACGGCCCCAGCCTCCGCCCGGGCGTTGCCGTCACCGGAAACTTCGCTCATACGTGTGTATGGAAATGCCGGGCGCCCGTTGCGCCGCCGGCGAACCTGCACCGGAGCGCTCATCCTTGCACACCACCGTTCCTGAAGGCCTCGCCACCACGCGCGCCGCCTACCACGCCGCGCGCCGTACCGGCGACAACAGCGGTCTCGCGCCGTTGCTCGCCCCCGACTTCACCGCCATCGACCTGTCGGGAGCGGTCCATGGCTCCGACGGTGCCGCCATGCTGCCGCTGGCCAGCGTCGAGGCCGCCGCGACGGCCGCCGACTACGGCGACCTCGTCCTCGTCACCGAGCGCGACCCGTCCGCCGCCGAGGGCAATGTGGTCTCGGTCGAGGTGTGGGTGAAGCAGGGCGGTGCCGACGGCTGGCGGCTGCTCGTGCACCACGCGAACGTGCTGGCGGATCCGTCGGCGCCCCACAGCCACCCGACGCCGCAGGGGCGGCCGGCCGATGCGCCACCACCATTGTGCGAGAACCCGTGCCTCACCGTCCCCTATCAGCCGGGCGAGCCCGCCGAGGCCGACATCATCACCGCCTTCCAGACGCTGGAGCGCGCCGTCACGCGCAACGATGCGGACGAATGGGTGAAGCACATGGCCGACGAGTTCGTCGTCTACCGCACCCGCCAGAACCTCACCACCAAGGCCTCGCGGGCCCAGATGCTGAGCGAGCACGGCGCCATCAACGCCGAGACCTTCGTCGCGGCGGTAGAGGCGATGCGGCTGTGGGTGTTCGGCGATGCCGCGGTGATGCGGGCAGACCACCTCATGCCCGGCATCCGGCGGCCGCCCTACCGGGCGACGCGGGTGTGGGTGAAGCGGGACGGGCGCTGGCAGATGGCGCTCAGCCAGCAGACCACGCGCGCCGCCGGCTAGACCGTATCGTGCAGCGATCCCGGCGTGGGGGCCCGCCCGTTGGCGGGCTCGCGTGACGCCCGAGACCTACTCGGCAGCCTGCGGAGTATCATCCGTGCCGGTCAGTGCCTTGCGGGTCGCCTTCCGGCGTCGCCGGCCGGCGATCCGCGCCACCTTGCCGGCGGTGCGCTTGCGCGCCTGAACGTCAGGGACGTCACTCTCCGCCACGCTGACGGGCGGCACCTCGTCTCCCGTCGTCTCTGCGTGGACGTCCGTCCCGCTGCTGACCGCCGCTCCGGGGTCCTCGCCGGGCGGCAATTGCGCCGCCGCCCTGGCGCGCTTCGAGCGCTTACCGCCCGACGGGGCCTCCGAGGCCTTCCCGCCCGACGCCTTCTTCCTGCGGGCCTTCGGCTCGGGAGTTTTGGACGGAGCGCTCTTCACGTCGGAGGCCTTCGGCGGCGCGTCCTTGTCCGCCGCCTTGGCCCGCCGCTTCGCCGCCTTGCGATCGCGGCTGCGCAACCCCTCGAGACGCGGGCCGAGCGTGCGCAGGATGTCGCGCAATCCCTCGTCGTCCGCGCAGGCTTCCGCCTCCGCGATCGTGAACCACGACCTCTGCCGTTCCGCCATCTCGGGGAAGGCGTCGAGCTCGTCGGTCACTTCCAGAAGATAGGTGGTGATCTTGCAGTCTTCGGCGCCGCCAGGCCTGCGCTTCGCGTAGACATAGCGGCCGATCGGCTTGTTGCGCACGCGGCCGCGCACGCCGGCCTCCTCGAGCGCTTCCTGGGCGGCCGCCTCGGCGTTGCTGCGCCCGCGCATCCGCCATCCCTTGGGGATGATCCAGCGCTGCGTCTCGCGGGACGTGACGAGCAGCACGCGCGGTTCGTCGCCTGTCCACCGAACGGGAAGAGCGCCGACTTGTTGCCGCATGCTGAAGACGCCTCCCGTGTTCGATGTTTCCCGCCGCCCGCCGATCCTGCGTGATTCGCTGTGCGGTTGTCCCCCGTGACGAGCGCAAGAGCCTCCGGCTCTCCGACAGCCCGTTCGATTGTCGCAACGCCACCCGAGGCGGCGACTTCGCCGGCGAGCCGTACTGGAAACACAAAGGCCCGCCCCTGGGGTAAGGGGGCGGGCCCATGCGCTTGCCCGTAGGATCGATGGGGGAACGATCCCTGGCTACCGCGACGATCCGGGGGAAGACCGTCGGGAGCTACAATGGGGAAAATCGCCTTCGGTTCCAAGTCCCGAATTATTTTTTTTGCGAGCCGGACGTTCTGTCGCCTGTGCGGACCGCATGCGCGCAGAACGGCGCGAATGACAAAAAAGCCTCCCTCGACCGCTCGCGAGCGGCCGTGGAAGGCTTCAGGAATGGACGGGCCGCCGGGGCTCGCGCCCCGCCGGCCGACGTCAGTGTCAGTCGAGCGGCTCGACCATGCGGACTTCCGGACCCTTCGGGCCCTGTCCGACGGAGACGCGCACGCGCTGGCCCTCGGCGAGCGAGGACACGCTCGAGCGCTGCAGGGCGGTGACGTGCACGAACACGTCCTTGCCGCCGCGATCGGGGGCGATGAAGCCGAACCCCTTCTCGGGGTTGTACCACTTCACGGCACCCATCAGCTCTTCGGTCGGGCCGGTGTCGCGGCCGAAACCGCCACCGCCACCACCGCCTTCGCGGGGGCCGGAGGTGCGCGGGCCGGAGCGCGGGCGCACCTCGGCGGTGCTCGCGTCGACGGCGACGACCTCGGTGACCTGACGGCCCTTCTGGCCGATGCCGACGCGCACCGTCAGCGTGGCGCCGGGATCGACGGCCTCATGGCCGGCGGCCTCGAGAGCGCGCGCGTGCATGAACACGTCGCCCGATCCGTCCGTCAGCTCGACGAATCCGAAGCCCTTCTCGGGGTTGAACCATTTGACGATCGCCTGCAGCGTCGGTCCGCTCGGGGCGGCGAAGCTCGGGGTATCGTCTGTGCGCGGCCGCTGAAAGCCACTGCCACGGTCCGGCTGCATGAAGTCGTCGTCAAAACCGCGGCGGCGCGGCTCGCGGAAGTCCCGGTGTCGGCTCATCGGATGTCCATTCGGTGTAGCTGCACTTCATAGGCGTGAGAGAGTGGCAAACGTCAAGCGGCCAGCACGAACTTGAGCACAATTCGGGCCAAAAAAGACCCGCGCACGAGAGCTCGACGTTGGGCCGGCGCGCCCCGCGGGCGAATGACGCATCGGCCGACCACTACGATGACGTCGAAACCCCCCTGAGCGCAACTCTTTCACGCAACGGGAGCGAATTTCGTCGGCGGGCGTTTCCTGCAGCGCACTTTGCGCGCGGGGGAAGTCGATCGATGACGCAAGACCAGGCGACGGCCTTCGCGATCGTCGGCGCGATGATGGTGCTGCTCGTCTCCGGACGGCTGCGCTACGACCTTGCAGCAGTCCTCGCACTGCTCGTGGCGATGGCCGCAGGGCTCGTGCCGTTCGACCGGGCCTTCTCCGGGTTCAGCGACGACATCGTCATCATCGTCGGCGCGGCCCTCGTCGTCAGCGCCGCGATCGCCCGCAGCGGCGTCACCGACGCCGTCGTGCAGCGCTTCGCGCCGCGGCTTTCGACGGTGCGCCTGCAACTGCTCGTGCTGACGGCGACGGTGGCGCTTTTGTCGGCATTCGTGAAGAACATCGGCGCCCTCGCCATCCTGCTGCCGGTCGCCTTCCAGATGGCGCGCCGCTCCGGCGTGTCGCCCTCGCTGTTCCTCATGCCGATGGCCTTCGCCTCGCTGCTCGGCGGACTGATGACGCTGGTCGGCACGTCGCCGAACATCATCGTCGCGCGCGTGCGCGCCGAGATGGGGGAGGCTCCCTTCCGCATGTTCGACTTCCTGCCGGTCGGTGGCGCGCTGACGGTGGTGGGCCTCATCTTCCTGGTGCTCTGCTACCGCCTGCTGCCGGAGCGGGTGCCGGCGACGAGCGGCCTCGACGCCGCCATCGACATCAAGAACTACATGACGGAGGCCTCCGTCCCGACCGACTCCCCGTTCGCCGGCAAGACTGTCGCCGACGTGCAGCGCCTCGCCGACGGCCAGGGCATGGTGACGGCGCTGCTGCGGTCCGGCCGGCGCATGCCGCCGCTGCCCGACGCGACGCTGCGGGAGGGCGACATGCTGCTCCTCGAGGGCCGTCCCGAGGGCCTCGACCGCATGGTGGCGGGCGGCGGGCTGACGCTCTCCGACGACCGCCGCCCGACGGCCGAGGAACCGAACGACGAGATCGACGCGATCGAGGCGGTGGTCGGCGAGAGCTCGCGGCTGATCGGCCTGTCGGCGAAGGACATGGCGCTGTTCCAGGCCTTCGGCGTCAACCTCCTCGCCATCAGCCGCCGCGGCACGCGGCTCGGCGACCGGCTCGGCGACGTGACGCTGCAGGCCGGCGACGTCGTCGTGCTGCAGGGCCTCGTGCGCCGCATGCCCGATGTCCTGCGCGAGCTCGACTGCCTGCCGCTCGCCGAGCGCCGCATCCGCCTCGGCAGCGGCCGGCGCGGGCTGCTCGCCGTCGCCATCCTGGTGGCGGCGATGACGGTGACGGCGCTTGGGCTCGTGCCGGTGGCGGTCGCCTTCTTCGCCGCCGCGGCGCTGATGGTGCTGGTGCGGGTGATCCCGCTCCGCGAGGCCTACGGTGCCGTCGAGGGCCCGATCCTGGTGATGCTGGCGGCCCTCATTCCCGTCGCCGAGACGCTGCGCACCACCGGCGCCACCGATCTCGTCGCCTCGCTGCTGTCGAGTGCAGCGACGGTGCTGCCGCCGGCCGGGGCGCTCGCCCTGATCATGGTCGCGGCGATGGCCGTGACGCCGTTCCTCAACAATGCCGCCACCGTGCTCGTGATGGCGCCGATCGCCGCCGCGTTCGCCACCGCCCTCGGCCACCGCCCGGACGCCTTCCTGATGGCGGTGGCGATCGGTGCCGGCTGCGATTTCCTCACCCCCATCGGCCACCAGTGCAACACGCTGGTGTTCGGGCCGGGCGGCTACCGCTTCGGCGACTACGCCCGCCTCGGGCTGCCGCTGTCGCTGATCGTCGTTGCGGTCGCCGTGCCGATGCTTCTGATCGTCTGGCCGCTGTGAGGCCGTCGCCGCGGCTTCAACACAAGGTGCTGATCCGCTTCGGCGACTTGGTTCGCGGCTTGCTTTCGCGTAGCGTCGGCGTTCGGGTCGTCGCCTCCCCCGCCGGCCGATTCCGTCGAGAACAGGGTTCCTAGTCCATGCTGGCCGCCATTCGCGAGCTTTTCGCCGAGCTCTCCGGCGATGCGCCGCGCAAGTCCTTCGCCGAGGACGATCAGCGCCTCGCCGTCGCCGCGCTGCTCGTCCACATCGTTTCCGTCGACGGCGTCGTCACCGATGCCGAGAAGGCGGCGCTGCGCACCGTGCTGAGCGAGCGCTACGGCCTGTCGGAGAGCGACACCGAGTCCCTCGTCGCGGAGGCGAGCCGGCGCGACGACGAGGCGGTCGACCTCTACGGCTTCACCTCGGTCCTGAAGCGCAGCCTCGACGAGGACGGCCGCAAGCGCGTCATCGAGATGATGTGGGAGACCGTCTTCGCCGACGGCAACGTCTCCGAATTCGAGGACAACACCGTCTGGCGCGTCGCCGAACTGCTCGGCGTCTCGAGCCGCGACCGCATCGAGCTGAAGCGCGGCGCCGCCCACCGCCACGGCGCCGACGCCGAGGTCGCCCAGCCCGACACCGCCCGGGACGGGGAGACCGAAGGCCAGCCATGAGCGTGCCCTCGGCGGAGATGCGGGACTTCCCGGCGACCGGGCGTCCGGCGCGAGTGCTGATCGTGCTCCACCAGGAGCAGTCGACGCCCGGCCGCGTCGGCAAGGCGCTGCAGGCGCGCGGCTTCCATCTCGACGTCCGCCGCCCGCGCTTCGGCGACACGCTGCCGGCGAGCCTCGACGAGCACGCCGGCGCCGTGGTGTTCGGCGGGCCGATGAGCGCCAACGATACCGACGCCTACATCCGCCGCGAGATCGACTGGCATGCGGTGCCGTTGAAGGAGGAGGCGCCCTATCTCGGCATCTGCCTCGGCGCGCAGATGCTCGCCCGCCACCTCGGCGCCCGCGTCTACGGCCACCCGGAGGGGCTGGTCGAGATCGGCTACTTCCCGATCGAACCGACGGAGGCGGGTGCTGCCACCTTCGAATGGCCGCGCCGCGTCTACCAGTGGCACCGCGAGGGCTTCGACCTGCCGGAGGGCGCCGACCTCCTGGCGAGCGGCGGCGGGCCGTTTCCCAACCAGGCGATCCGCGTCGGCCCGAAGGCCTATGGCGTGCAGTTCCACCCCGAGCTGACGCTCGCCATGGTGCACCGCTGGACGACGATCGGCCACGAGCGCCTGCGGCTGCCGGGGGCGCAGCCGCGGCCCGTCCACTTCGCCGACCGCCTGCTCTACGACGCGGCGGTGCGCGAGTGGCTGGAGCGCTTCCTCGACCACTGGATCGGCCGCGCCGACGGGGCGCCGGGGCACCAGCCGACGACGCCGGACTGAGCGGGCGCCGACCCGGCTCAGCGGCGGGGGCGGCTCACGGCAGGCTGAGGAACGAGTCCAGCACCTTCTTCGGCTCGGGGCCGGCCTTCTCGAAGGCGACCCGCACCTTGTTGCCGTCGACCGAGAGCACCTTCCCGTAGCCGAACTTCTGGTGGAAGACCCGCGTCCCGACGGCGAACTTCGCGGCTTCCTCGATCACCGAACGGGCGACGATCTCGCCCTCGATGAGGCGCACCGGCGCCGGCCGGGTGCCACTCGCGGCCGCCTCGCCGGTCCGTGCCCGCGCCCGCTCCCAGCCCGGGGTCGTGTAGCGCGACGACTGGAACGGCTCCATGCGGTCGAAGCGGCTCTGGCCATAGCCGCCATAGCCGCCGGTGCCGCCCTGCTCGCGCACCTCGACATGGTCGGCCGGCAACTCGTCGAGGAAACGCGACGGGATCGAGGCGTTCCACAGGCCGTGGATGCGGCGGTTGGAAGCGAACCAGACGAGGGCGCGCTTGCGGGCCCGCGTCAGCCCGACATAGGCGAGGCGCCGCTCCTCCTCGAGGCCGGCCTGGCCGGATTCGTCGAGCGCCCGCTGGTGCGGGAACAGCCCTTCCTCCCAGCCGGGCAGGAAGACGGTGTCGAACTCGAGCCCCTTCGCCGCGTGCAGCGTCATCAGCGTCACCGCCTGGACGCCGGCCTCGCTGTCGGTGTCGACGACGAGCGCGATGTGCTCAAGGAAGGCCTGCAGGCTCTCGAAGTCCTGCATGGCGCGGACGAGTTCCTTCAGGTTCTCGAGCCGGCCCGGGGCGTCCGGCGAGCGGTCCTGCCGCCACATCTCGGTGTAACCGGACTCGTCCAGCACGATTTCTGCCAGTTCCCCGTGCGGCATCCGCTCGAGCGCCGCCCGCCAGCGCGCGAACGAGGACAAGAGGTCGCGCAGCGTCGAGCGCGCCTTCGGCTTCAGCTCCTCGGTCTCGACGATCTCGGCGGCCGCCTGCATCAGCGGCACGCGGCGGTCGCGGGCGGTATCGTGCAGCAGGCGGACGGTGGCGTCGCCGAGGCCGCGCTTCGGCGTGTTGACGATGCGCTCGAAGGCGAGGTCGTCGGCCGGCTGGGCGGTGCAGCGCAGGTAGGCGAGCGCGTCGCGGATCTCGGCACGCTCGTAGAAGCGCGGGCCGCCGACGACCCGGTAGGCGAGGCCGAGGGTGACGAAGCGGTCTTCGAACTCGCGCATCTGGAAGGAGGCGCGGACGAGGATCGCCATCTCGTCCAGCGAGTGGCCCTTGCGCTGCAGGCTCTCGATCTCCTCGCCGATGGCGCGCGCCTCCTCCTGGGAATCCCAGGCCGAGGCGACGGTGACCTTCTCGGCGTCGGCGTCGACGATCTCGGTGAACAGCGTCTTGCCGAGGCGGCCCTTGTTGTTGGCGATGAGGTGGGAGGCGCTCGCCAGGATCGGCGCGGTCGAGCGGTAGTTACGCTCCAGCCGGATGACGGCGGCGCCGGGGAAGTCGTGCTCGAAGCGCAGGATGTTGTCGACGTCGGCGCCGCGCCAGCCATAGATCGACTGGTCGTCGTCGCCGACGCAGCAGAGGTTCGACTGCCCCTGGGCGAGCAGGCGGAGCCAGAGATACTGCGCCGTGTTGGTGTCCTGGTACTCGTCGACGAGCATGTAGCGGAAGCGCCGCTGGTAGTCGGCGAGGACGTCCGGATGGGCGCGGAACACCTCGATCGGCAGCACCAGCAGGTCGCCGAAGTCGGTGGCGTTGAGCGTCTTCAGGCGGTCCTGGTAGGCGGCGTAGAGCGCCTGGCCCTTGCCGCCGGCGAACGCCCGGCCCTCGCCCTGCGGCACGGCAGGCGGCAACAGGCCGCGGTTCTTCCAGCCGTCGATGAGGTTGGCGAGCTGGCGCGCCGGCCAGCGCTTCTCGTCGATGCCGTCGGCCTGCAGCAGCTGCTTCATCAGCCTGAGCTGGTCGTCGGTGTCGAGGATGGTGAAGTCCGGCCGGAGGCCGACGAGCTCGGCGTTGCGGCGAAGGATGCGCGTGCCGATCGAGTGGAAGGTGCCGAGCCAGCTCATCCCCTCGGCGGAGGGGCCGATCAGGGCGGCGATGCGGTGGCGCATCTCGCGCGCCGCCTTGTTGGTGAAGGTGACGGCGAGGATCTGGTAGGGGGCGGCGCGGCCGGTCGCCAGGATGTGGGCGATGCGGGTGGTGAGCACGCGCGTCTTGCCGGTGCCGGCGCCGGCGAGCACCAGCACGGGGCCGTCGAGCGTCTCCACCGCCCGGCGCTGCTCGGGGTTGAGGCCGTCGAGATAGCGCGGCGCGCCGGCGCCGAGCGCACGGGCGGCGATGCCGCCCGCCTTCGGGACCGGCGGCGCCGTCTCCAGGAAGCGGGGGTCGTCTGGGACGCGGGGCACGCGGCCAGCGGGTGACGCCATCGTGGACGGCCTTTCGCCGAGGAGCGGGCGGCGGCGATTCGCCGGGGTGCCCGAGAATACAGGAAATGCGAGCGGCGGTGTGGCGGCGGGCTCGCCGCGGAGTGCCGGCCCGGAGCCTGCGCGGTTCCCGTCTCAGATGGACGGGGGCCGGCGGTCCGGCAAGGCCGCGCGGACGCGGCGGGTGGTCGCCCAGAGCGCGAAGGCGGCGAAGCCGAGGGCGGCGACATAGACCGGCAGCGACCACCAGGCCGCCTCGACGGAGACGCCGACGGCGATGCCGGTGATGGCGCCGGCGACCATCTGCAGGAAGCCCATCAGCGACGACGCGCTGCCGGCCCGCTGCGGAAACGGCACGATCGCCGCGGCCGTCGCCTGCGGCAGCGCCAGTCCGAGGCCGGCGAGATAGACCATCATCGGCACGAAGATCTCGGTCGGGTGGCCGGAGCCGGCGAGGGTGGCGACGAGCATCAGCGCGCCGCCCAGCGCCGTCATCGCGGTGCCGAGCCCCATCACCCGCGACATCCCGAGCCGCATGACGATGCGCTGCCCGGCGAGCGAGCCGGCGGTGAAGGCGACCGCGCCGGCGCCGAAGGCGAGACCGAAGCCGAGCGGCCCGAGGGCGTAGTGGTCCTGCAGCACGAAGGAGGAGCCGGAGATGTAGGCGAACAGCCCGGCATAGACGGCGCACAGGATCGCCACGTTGGCGCGGAAGGCGCCGGAGCGCAAGATCGCGCCGAAATCGCGCGCGATGCCGGCCGGCGACAGCCTGACCGTCGGATCGCCGCCGCGCGTCTCCGGCAGCCGCGTCACCGCCACGAAGGCGAGGAAGCCGGCGAAGGCGAGGGTGAACACGAACGAGGAGCGCCAGCCGCCGATGCCGTCGAGCAGGCCGCCGATGGTCGGCGCGATCGCCGGCACGACCCCCATGATGGCGCCCATGCGGGCGAGCTCCTGGCCGGCGCGCGGGCCGTCATAGAGGTCGCGGACGATCGAGCGGGCGAGGATCACCGGGCCGGCGCCGCCGAGCGCCTGGATGAAGCGGCCGGCGATCAGCGTCTCGACGGTGGGGGCGATCGCGCAGGCGAGCGTGCCGACGAGCAGGATCGTCAGGCCGGCGATCAGGATGGGACGCCGGCCGTAGCGGTCGGCCAGCGGCCCGTAGACGAGCATGCCGGTGGCGAAGCCGACGAGGAAGACCGACAGCGTCAGCTGCACGCGGGCGATCGACGAGCCGAAGTCGTCGACGATGCGCGGCAGCGACGGCAGGTACATGTCGGTCGACAGCGGACCGATCGCCGTCAAGAGCGCGAGCAGGACGGTGAGCGCGATCGAGCCCGGCCTCAGCACCGCACACCCTCGTCCGGAAAAGGGAAGGCACCCGCGCCGGAGAGGCGGGGTGCCTGAAAGCCTTGCGACAATCTTCGCCGCATCGTCGCTGCCGCCGCGGCCTCAGGCCGCGGCGCGCCGTCCGCTCACTCGGCGGCGGCGACCGGGGCAGCGGCCTTGGCGGCGAGGTTCGCGGTCTTGCCGCGGCTGTCGCGCTTCTCGACGATGCGGGCCGCCTTGCCGGTCAGGCCGCGCAGATAATAGAGCTTGGCGCGCCGCACCTTGCCGCGCCGCACCAGATCGACGGACTCGATCATCGGCGAGTAGATCGGGAAGACGCGCTCGACGCCCTCGCCGTAGGAGATCTTGCGGACCGTGAAGCTCTCGTTGAGCCCGGCGCCGCCGCGGGCGATGCAGACGCCCTCATAGGCCTGCACGCGGGTGCGGGTGCCTTCGGTGACGCGCACGTTCACCTTCACGGTGTCGCCGGGGGCGAACGCCGGGAGGGTGCGCTTGGCGGTGACCACCGCCATCTGCTCTTTATTGATCTCGTCGATGATGTTCATGACTGTCGTCTCTTCACTCGCCGCCGGACGCCACACCCGCCCGGACCGCGTCGTCCGTACGTTTTCCGAGGCAGCATGCGATCACTGGAAAAAAGCTGGGCGAGCCATTATACGAATCCGACAGGCTTGTCGATTCCGATGTGACGGCTCGATGTCGTGCGGATTGACGCCCGTGGCCGGTGCCGCTATAGACCGCGCCGACGGCGGCCGGTGGCTGCCCCCTTATGCATTCGGCGTGCGTCCGGGCCAAGTCCTGTCCGCACCCCCTGACCGCAGAGACACCGGATCACCATGGCGAACACGTCCTCGGCCAAGAAGATGGCCCGCAAGATCGAGGCCCGCACCGAGAAGAATCGGGGCCGTCGCAGCCGCGTGCGCACCTTCCTGCGCAAGGTCGAGGAGGCGATCGCCTCCGGCGACCAGACTGCCGCGAAGACTGCCCTGGCGGCTGCCGAGCCCGAGCTGATGCGCGCCGCGTCCAAGGGGATCGTCCACAAGAACACCGCCTCCCGCAAGGTGTCGCGGCTCTCCGCCCGCGTGAAGTCGATCGCCGCCGCCTGACACGGCGCTCTCCGACCGGACGCCCGACGTCCGGTCGCTGCCTGCCCTGTCGAGGCCGCATGCCGGGTTGTCGCCGACGCGACGTGACGCCCGGCGAATGTGGCACTGAAGCCAAAACAAGGCCCGGCCCGCGCCGGGCCTTTTTGCGTTCGCGGCCTCGAGAGTGGCGGATGACGCCGGACGGTCCGGGGCGCGTCGCACGGGACGCGCGGGCGCGTCCAGGCTCGCTTCCTTGGCCACACGTCCCGCCGGGCGCACAGGGCAGGACGGAGGCGTCGCGGGGGGTCCCGGACGGGCGACGGAGACGGCTCCTAACGAGGCGGGATCGGGCGCGCGCTAAGCCGGGCCGGGGCCCCCAGTCAAGGGCCGAACGCCCCCGTCCACGGCCGTCCACAGGCAAAGGTGGCTAAGCTTTGCCGAGGCGCCACACAGTGCTTCGCCGGCTTTCGAGCTGACTCGAAAAAAGGCGGCGCCGCAAGGCGTTAGCGACAGGTCCCGCATGCCCGGCGAGGCCCGCCGCCCGGCGGGGCGAGTCAAGGCTTCCGGCTAATATTTTTTTTACCTTCCGGTGCTCCGGCGACTCTCCCGCAGGGCAATTATGGCAAGGCTTTGAGTCTGCACGTTTTGCCCGGCGACCACCGCGTCCAGGGTGGCCCAGCTGGGCGGTGAGGGGGTGTGCGAGGCCGTCGCGGGGCGATTCATTCTGTTGCGGCACCACCCCCCTCTGTGTATTTTCGAAGCCATCGGGGGCGCGCCTCCCGGCTCATCAAACATTGAGTCCAATTGCAACGCCTACTTTGGGCGGAGCAGTCAATTTGTTCGCGTTCAGGTGTCCAGAAACCTAAGCAAAATTAGGAAATTTCCAGATGCGCACCGAACTGAACGCAGGGACTAGACTTTAGCGAGCGCCTTTCGTACGTCCCTCGCGACGAAAACCTCACTTTCCATCCTTGGCAAGACGGCGGTGCCCGGCACCGCGGGGGAACAACTATGCCTGCTGACGCAGCGAACTCCTATGCCGGCGACATATCGCCGGATGAGGCCTGGGACCTGCTCGCCGGCGATCCGAAGGCGATGCTGGTCGACGTCCGCACCGTCGCGGAGTGGAACTTCGTCGGCACCCCGGATCTGCGTCCGCTCGGCAAGCAGGCGCTGCTCGTCGAGTGGCAGGGGTTCCCCTCGGCTGGCCCGCGGCCGGACTTCGTCGCCACCGTCGAGCGCCACTTCGACGATCACGGCGTGCCGAAGGATGCACCGGTGGTGCTGCTCTGCCGGTCCGGGGTGCGCAGCCGCTCGGCGGCGATCGCGCTGACCGCGGCCGGCTTCGCACGGGCCTTCAACATCGAGAACGGCTTCGAGGGACCGCTCGACCCGGAGGGCCACCGGGGCGGCGTCGACGGCTGGAAGGCCCGCGGTCTTCCGTGGGCGCAAAGCTGATGCCACGGCGTGCGGCGGCTGCCGCCCAGAGGGACGACTGGTGGAGGGGATCGGTGACCCGGCCCGGTGACGGGCCGGCGAGGGTGTGGGGGAAGAGCACGATCGAAGACGGGACGGAACCGGCGGACGGGCCGGTGGCGACGAGGGCGACGATGGACAGCTTCGCAGACGACGGATCGGACGACGGAGAGGCGCTGGGCGCGATGGGACCGGTCTCGGTGCCGGAGGACGCGGCGTCCGAAGCCCGGAGCGTCGGCGGCGAGGCCCCCCTCGACGGCGCCTCCGCCGAGGTCCCGGCTGAGGCGGCCCCCGCCGGGGAGCCCGCCGCCGAGATCTGGAACCGCGTCAAGGCACGGCTCCGGGCCGAGTTCGGCGAGGCGGTGTTCTCGAGCTGGTTCGCTCGCCTCGATTTCGAGGACTGCGACGCCGCGGCGCTGCGCCTGTCGGTCCCGACGCGCTTCCTCAAGCAGTGGATTCACGGAAACTACGGCGACCGCCTCACCGAGCTCTGGCGGGTGGAGAGCGGCAGCGTGCGGCGTGTCGACATCGCCGTGCGCACCGCCGGCCGCGGCCGTGCCGTCGCCGCCCCGACGGCGGCGGTGGCGGTGCGCGCGCCGGCGCCGGAGCCCCGCCGCTCCGACGGTCAGCGCCGGACGACGTCAGGCACCGGTGGCTCCGCCCGGCCGGCCGCCCGTTCCGAGGGCAGCCGCTACGACGGTGGCCGCGCCGACACGGGTCGCAGCGACGGGGGACGCGAGTCCGCCCTCGCCGGCTCGCCGCTCGACCCGCGCTTCACCTTCGACACGTTCCTGGAAGGGCGCACGAATGCGCTGGCGCTCGCCGCCGCCCGGCAGGTCGCCGGCGCCCGTCCGGGCGAGGCGGTGCCGTTCAACCCCTTGTTCGTGCAGGCGCCGGTCGGCTTCGGCAAGACGCACCTCCTGCAGGCGATCGCCGGCGAGGCGCAGCGCAACGGCGGCCGGCGGGTGCTCTATCTCACCGCCGAGCACTTCGTGTACCGCTTCGTCGCCGCCTTGCAGGCCCACACGGCGCTGAACTTCAAGGACGCGCTGCGCGAGATCGACCTCCTGATCATCGACGACATGCAGTTCCTGCAGGGCGACCGCAGCCAGGCCGAGTTCTGCCACACCCTCAACGCCCTGATCGACGGCGCCCGCCAGGTGGTGGTCGCCGGCGACCGGCCGCCGAGCGAGCTCGAGTCCCTCGACGCGCGGGTGCGCTCGCGCCTCGCCGGCGGTCTGCTGGTGGAACTGATGCCGCCGGATGCAGAGCTGCGCCGGCGCATCCTCGCCCAGCGCCTCGCCGCCCAGCGCGTCGCCTTCCCCGGTGTCGAGGTGCCGGAGGCGGTGATCGACTTCGTCGCCCGCGCCGTCGCCACCAACGGGCGCGATCTCGAGGGCGCGGCGAACCGCCTCGTCGCCCACAACCAGCTGACCGGCGCGCCGATCTCGATCGAGATGGCCGAGACGGTGCTGCGCGACCTGCTGAAGCAGCGCGAGGCCCGGCGCGTCCGCATCGAGGACATCCAGCGCGTCGTCGCCCGCCACTACTCGATCCCGAAGACCGATCTCGTCTCCGCCCGGCGCACCCAGGCGATCGTCCGGCCGCGACAGATCGCCATGTATCTCGCCAAGGTGCTGACGCCGCGCTCGCTGCCGGAGATCGGCCGGCGCTTCGGCGGCCGCGACCACACCACGGTGCTGCACGCCGTGCGCAAGATCGACGAGCTCGCCAAGACGGACACCCGTCTCGCCGACGACATCGAGCTCCTGAAGCGCCAGATCGAGGACGAGCCGTCGCGCTGAGCGGCGGTTTCCGCCGGGTCGGCCGATCGCCCGCCACGCCGCCCCTTGCATCCGGCGTCGTCAGCGGGCAGGTTCGGCGCCCCCGGCGCTGGTCCTCGGCGCCGGTCCCTTTTCTTGACCCAGAAGACGGACCGACATCGATGCGCGCGACCCTGGAGCGGGCTCACCTGCTGAAGACGCTCTCGCACGTGCACCGTGTCGTCGAGCGTCGCAACACCATCCCGATCCTCTCCAACGTGCTGGTGCGCGCCGACGGCGGCGAGGTGCGCCTGAAGGCGACCGACCTCGACCTCGAGATCACCGAGACGACACCGGCGGTGGTCGAGCAGCCCGGCGCCACCACCGTGCCGGCCCACCTGCTGCACGACATCGTCCGCAAGCTGCCGGACGGCGCCCAGGTCTCGCTTGAGACGGCGCCCGACGGGGCGAACCTGTCGATCCGCTCCGGCCGCTCGCGCTTCAGCCTGCAGATGCTGCCGGAGACGGATTTCCCCGACATCACTGCCGGGCCGTTCACCCACCGCTTCGAGATGAAGGCGGCCGACCTCAGGCGGCTGATCGACCGCACCCAGTTCGCGATCTCCACCGAGGAGACGCGCTACTATCTGAACGGCATCTATCTCCACACCCTCGACGGCCGCGGCGGGCCGACGCTGCGCGCCGTCGCCACCGACGGCCACCGCCTCGCCCAGGCCGACATCGCCGCGCCGGAAGGCTCGGCCGGCATGCCGGGCGTCATCGTGCCGCGCAAGACGGTGGGCGAGATCAAGAACCTCATCGACGACCCCGAGGCGACCGCCTTGGTGGAGCTGTCGGAGGCGAAGCTGCGCATCTCGATCGGCACGGTGGTGCTGACCTCGAAGCTGATCGACGGCACGTTCCCCGACTATGCCCGCGTCATCCCGCAGGGCAACGACAAGGAACTCGCCGTCGAGCGCGACGACTTCAAGACTGCGGTCGACCGCGTCTCGACGGTGTCGAGCGAGCGCGGCCGGGCTGTGAAGCTGTCGATCTCCGAGGGCAAGCTGGTGCTCGCCGTCAACAACCCGGACTCCGGCTCGGCCACGGAAGAGCTTCCCGCCGACTACGAGGACGAGGCGCTGGAGATCGGCTTCAACGCCAAGTACCTGCTCGACATCGCCGACCAGATCGGCAGCGGCACGATGCGCTTCCGCCTCGCCGACCCGGGTTCGCCGACACTGATCCAGGACGGCGGCGACGAGAGCGCGCTCTTCGTGCTCATGCCGATGCGGGTGTGACGGAGACCGTCCGGCCCGGCACGGCTGCGCCGTTCCTGTCGACGCTGCGGCTCACCGATTTCCGCAACTACGGCCGTCTGGTGCTGGGGCTCGGCCCCGGCGCGGTGGTGCTCGTCGGCGACAACGGCGCCGGCAAGACCAATCTCCTCGAGGCTGTCTCGTTCCTCTCGCCCGGCCGCGGCTTCCGGCGCGCCGCCAACGAGGCGGTGGCGCGGCGCGGCTCGTCCGGCGCCTGGGCGGTGGCCGCCACGCTCGAGGGCGCTGACGGCGAGACGGCGATCGGCACTGGTCTCGTCGAGGGCGATCTCGGCCGGGCCCGTCGCGTCCGCGTCGACGGCCAGGACGCCACCGCCGAGACGCTGTCGCGCCTCCTCTCCGTGCTCTGGCTGACGCCGGCGATGGACGGGCTGTTCACCGGCCCGCCCGGCGACCGCCGCCGCTTCCTCGACCGCCTGGTGCTTGCCGTCGACGCCGGCCACGCGGCGCGCGTGGCGGCCTACGAGCGGGCGATGACGGAGCGCAACCGCCTGCTCGAGCAGGGGGCCGAAGCGCGCTGGCTCGACGCGGTGGAGACGCAGCTCGCCGAGACCGGCGTCGCCGTCGCCGCCGCCCGCCGCGAGGTGGTCGGCTGCCTCGAGCGGCTCGCGGCCGCCGCCGACGGCGCCGACTTCCCCGTCGCGGTGCTGGCGCTCGCCGGCGAGATCGACGACGACCTCGCCGCCCGTCCCGCCACCGCGGTGGAGGACGGTCTGCGCGCGGCCTTGCGCGCCGGCCGCGCCCGCGACCGCGCCGCCGGCCGCACCCTCGACGGCCCGCATCGCTCGGACCTTCTCGTCAGCCATCGCGAGAAGGCGATGCCGGCGGCGCTGTCGTCGACCGGCGAGCAGAAGGCGCTGCTGATCGGGCTGGTGCTGGCGCATGCCGAACTCGTCGCGGCGCTCACCGGCCGCACGCCGCTGCTGCTGCTCGACGAGGTCGCGGCCCATCTCGACGCCCGCCGGCGCGGCGGCCTGTTCGCCAGGCTGTCGCGCCTCGGCGCCCAGGTCTTCATGACCGGCACGGACGCCACCCTGTTTGAGCTGGTCGGCGAGCCTGCTCAGCGCTTCACGGTCGCAGCCGGAACCGTCGTGCCGGCCTGACGGACGCGCTTCAGCCGGCGGTGAGGCCGCCGTCGACGGAGTGCAGCGAGCCGGTGATGAAGCCAGCACTGTCCGAGGCCAGGAAGACGACGAGCTCCGCCACGTCCTCGGGCGTACCGACGCGACCGGCCGGATAGGTCGCCGCCTCCGCCGCCCAGGCGGCCGCGGGATCGGTCATGCGGTCGAAGATCGCGTCGGTGAGCGGGGTGCGCGTCGTGCCGGGGCAGACGGCGTTGACGCGGATGCCGTGCGGGGCGAGGTCGAGGGCGAGGCTCTTCGTCATCTGCCCGAGCGCCCCCTTGGTCAGCCCGTAGACGAGCGAGTTGCGCTTGCCGATCAGCGCCTGGTCGGAGGCGTTGATGACGACCGCGCCACCGCCGGCCGCCACCAGCCGCGGCACGGTGGCGGCGAGGGTCTTCACCGTGCCCTTGATGTTGACGTCGACGACGAGGTCGAGGTCGGCGTCGGTGATGTCGAGGATCGAGTTGAAGCGGTGGATGCCGGCGTTGGCGAAGACGACGCCGAGCGGCCCGAACGCCGCCTCGGTCGCCTTCACCGCCGTGCCAAGGTCGGCGCCCCGGCGGACGTCGCCGGCGAAGAAGCGGCAGCTGTCGCGCCCGAAGCGCTCTTCCAGCGCCCGGCCGGCGGAAATGTCGGTGTCGAGCAAGCCGACCCTTCGGCCGTCGCGGACGAAGGCCGCCACGGCGGCAGCGCCGATGCCGGCGGCACCCCCGGTGACGAACACGGACCTGTCGGACGCCGCCATGCCGCTCCTCCCTCGATCGAACGCGGGCGCCGCTTCCCGCGGAGCTCGTCCGGGTGCGGCCCTTCTGTCGGGGGAGAGGCTGCGCCCCACGGCAGCCGCCGTCAATCGCGCGCGATCAGGCGATCCGCGGCCTGACGGCCGGCGCCGCGCCTACTTCTCGACGCCGGCGATGGCGCTGGCGAAGTCGGCGGCGTCGAAGGGGGCGAGGTCGTCGACGCCCTCGCCGACGCCGATGAAGTGCACGGGAATCTTGTGCTTGGTGGCGATCGCCACGAGGATGCCGCCGCGTGCCGTGCCGTCGAGCTTGGTCATCGCGAGGCCGGTGACGCCGGCCATGCGGCCGAAGATCTCCACCTGCTGCAGGGCGTTCTGCCCCGTCGTTGCGTCGAGAACGAGCAGCACGTCGTGCGGCGCGCTGGCGTCCTGCTTGCGGATGACGCGGATCACCTTCTCGAGCTCGGCCATCAGCTCCGTGCGGTTCTGCAGGCGCCCGGCGGTGTCGATCAGGAGCACGTCGACGCCGGCGGCCGTCGCCTCCTTGAACGCGTCGAAGACGAGCGCCGAGGCGTCCGAGCCCTGCGGCCGCGCCACCACGGCCGAGCCGGTGCGCTCGCCCCAGATCTTCAGCTGCTCGATCGCCGCAGCGCGGAAGGTGTCGCCGGCGGCGAGCATCACCGACTTGCCCTCGCGGCGCAGGCGTGCGGCGACCTTGCCGATCGTCGTCGTCTTGCCGGAGCCGTTGACGCCGACGACCAGCACCACGTGCGGCTTGCGCGCCGGGTCGATGACGAGGGGTTTGGCTACCGGCATCAGGCGGGCGGAGACTTCCTCCGCGAGGATGGCGCGGACGTCGTCCTCGCCGATGCCCTTCTCGTAGCGCCCGGCGGAGACGCGGGCGACGATCGCCGCCGCGGTGTCGACGCCGAGATCACTCTCGATCAGCAGGTCCTCGAGGTCATCGAGGGTGGCGGTGTCGAGCTTGCGCTTGGTGAACAGCGCCCCGAGCTTGTCGCCGAAGGCCGAGGACGAGCGCTTCAGCCCCTTGCCGAGGCGGGCGATCCAGCTCTCCTTCGGCGCCTCGGGCTGAGGCGCCGGCGGCGGGGCCGGTGCTGCGAAGAAGGGGCGGGCGGGCGCGGGGGTCGGAGGGGGGGGCTCGACCGGCGGCGGTTGCGGGGCGGGCTCGGCGGGCGGGACCTCGCGCGATGACTGCGCTTCATCCGCAGCCGGGCCGGCGACGGGTTCTGGCGTGGCCGGCGGCGCCTCAGCGGCCGGCGCCTCCGCGGCCGGTGCGAACGGTTCCGCCTTCGTCGTCTCCGGGACCGGTGTCTCGGGCGCCGGCGGCGGCGTCTCGCCGAAGCCGAACAGGCGGCCGAACAGGCCGGGCTTGCGGGGTTCGCTCATCGTGTCCTTCAGGCGGCTTCGGCCAACAGGGCCTCGGCGATCAGCCGGCCGCCGCCGTGACCGGTGATGCGGGCGGCGAGGATCTCGCCGGCGCGCCCACCGGGAATGAGGGTGGGCGCGAAGTGTTCCGTCCGGCCGACGCCGTCCGTCTCCACCAGTACCTGCCGGCGGTGGCCGACCTCGCCGGCGAGGTGGGCGGCGAGCCGTGCCGCGCCGCGCTCGCGCAGCAGGCGGGCGCGCTCGCGGGCGACGTCGCCCGGCACCTGCGGCATGCGGGCGGCCGGCACGCCGGGGCGGGCGGAGAACGGGAAGACGTGCAGGAACGTCAGCCCGCAATCGTCGACGTGAGCGAGCGTATTGGCGAACATCGCCTCCGTCTCGGTGGGGAAGCCGGCGATCAGGTCGGCGCCGAACACCATGTCCGGTCGAAGCCGCCGCGCTTCCTCACAAAAGCGCACCGCATCGGCGGTGAGGTGCCGCCGCTTCATGCGCTTCAGGATCATGTCGTCGCCGGCCTGCAGCGACAGGTGCAAGTGCGGCATCAGCCGCTCCTCGTCGGCGATGGCGCGCAACAGCGCCGGATCGGCCTCGACGGAATCGATCGAGGAGATCCTGAGCCGCGGCAGCTCCGGCACGAGCTTGAGGATCCTCGCGACGAGGTCGCCGAGCCGCGGCGTGCCGGGCAAATCCGATCCGTAGGCGGTGAGGTCGACGCCGGTCAGCACCACCTCGGCCGTGCCGGCGAGAGCGATGCGGCGCACCTCCTCGACGACGGCGCCCATCGGCACCGAGCGCGACGGGCCGCGGCCGAACGGGATGATGCAGAAGGTGCAGCGGTGGTCGCAGCCGTTCTGCACCTGCACGAACGCGCGCGTCCGTCCGTCCAGCCCGTCAATCAGGTGCGCGGCGGTCTCGCGCACGCTCATGATGTCGTCGACGAGCACCTTCTCGGCGCCCGCGAGACCGAAGTCCGGCCCGGCCACCTTCCGCCACGACGCGCCCGAGAGCTTCTCGGCATTGCCGAGCACGAGGTCGACCTCGTCCATGCCGGCGAACGTGGCGGGCTCGATCTGGGCGGCGCAGCCGGTGACGACGATGCGGGCGCCGGGGTTCTCGCGGCGGGCGCGGCGGATCGCCTGGCGCGCCTGGCGCACCGCCTCGCCGGTGACGGCGCAGGTGTTGACGACGATCGCCTCACCGATGCCGGCCGCCTCCGCCTCGCGGCGGATGACCTCGGACTCGGCCGTGTTCAGCCGGCAGCCGAAGGTGAGGACGGAGACGCCCATCAGGCGGCCGCCCGGCCGAGGTCGACGGTAAGCGTGTCGCGGTCGATGCTGCCGACGGCCTCCGTCTCGACGAGGCCGGTCATCAGGATGTGGCCGTCGTGGGGGCGGACCTCGATGTCGAGATTGCCGCCGGGAAGCGACACCCGCACCGACGGCCCAGTGCGGCCGCTGCGGGCGGCTAGCGCCGCGATGGCGCAGGCGGCCGAGCCGCAGGCGAGCGTCGCCCCGGCGCCGCGCTCCCAGACGCGCGCCGTCACCGCGTCCGGACCGTCGACGCGCACGAACGAGACGTTGACGCGGTCGGGAAACAGCGGGTGCGTCTCGATCATCGGCCCGAGGCGGGCAAGGTCGATCGCCTGCGGGTCGCTCACCCAGAACACCGCATGCGGATTGCCCATGCTGGCGCAGGCGGCCGGCCCGAGCAGGGCCGCGTCGTCAACGCCGAGGGGTACGTCCACGGCACCCGTATCGGAGACGGCGTGGGCGAGCGGCACGTCCGCCCAGCCGAAGCGGGCGGGGCCCATGTCGATCGTGTAGGTGAGCGGCCGCGGCCCGCGGGTCATCGCCAGCGCACCGGCGGTCGTCTCGGCGACGAGCCGGTCGGCGTCGGTCTCGGCGAACAGCACGTCGGCGACGCAGCGCATGCCGTTGCCGCAGGCGCCGGCGGGCGTGCCGTCGGAATTGTGGATGGCGATGACGACGTCGGCGCCGTCGCGGCCGGGGTGCAGGGCCATCAGCTGGTCGAAGCCGAGCCCGCGCGACGGCCCGGCGAGGGTGCGCGCCTCGGCCTCGGTCAGCGGCGTCCCGCCGGCGCGAAGGTGCGCGCGCAGGTCGACCACCGCGATGCGGTTGCCGATGCCGTTCATCTTGAAGACGGGGAGGCGGTCGCCCATCGCTGGTTCCGGCCTGTCCGGGTGTCGGGATCACAGGGCGGCGACGCCGCGACGCGGCCGGTGCCGCGGTCGATCGGTTGCACGGTCGCCCTGCGGTCTATATGGCCGAAGGCGGGCCGGAACGGAAGAGGCGGGCGCCCCGACCGCAGTCCGACGGCCGTCTCCGAAGGGCTTCCCCCGGCATGCAGACGCCGCTCACCGCGCCTTCCCGTTCGGGCAGCACCCGCCTCACCGGCCTCGCCGTCGCGATCGCCGTGCCGCTTCTCGTGGCGCTCGCCTGGTGGGCGCTCGGCCGTCCCGCCGCGCTGCCGCCGCCGCCGCTCGCGCCGGGCGAGAAGATCGCCTGTCTCTCCTACGCCCCTTATGAAGGCACGCAGTCGCCGTTCCAGGCGGGGCTCGTCATTCCGCCCGACCAGATCGACCGCCAGTTCGAGGCGCTCTCGATCTCGACCGGGTGCCTGCGCACCTACTCCGTCGGCCAGGGCCTCGACAAGGCGCCGGAGATGGCGCGCAAGCACGGCCTGAAGCTCCTCATGGGCATCTGGCTCGGCCGCAACCGCGCCGACAACGCCGCCGAGATCAAGCGCGCCATCGAGCTCGGCAAGGAGTATCCGGACGTCATCCGGGCGATCGTCGTCGGCAACGAGGTGCTGCTGCGCCGCGACCTTCCCGTCGAGGAACTCGCCGCGGCCATCGCCGAGGTGCGCGACAACGCCGGCGTGCCGGTCACCTATGCCGACGTCTGGGAGTTCTGGGAGCGCAACGTGCCGCTCGCCGACGGGATCGACTTCGTGACCGTCCACATCCTGCCCTACTGGGAGGACGATCCGGTCGGCATCGACCACGCCAAGGAACACGTCGCCGACATCCGCCGCCACGTCGGCACGCTGTTTCCCGGCCGCGAGATCGTCATCGGCGAAACCGGCTGGCCGAGCGCCGGCCGCATGCGCGAGGACGCGCTGCCGTCACCATCGAACCAGGCCCGCTACTTTTCCGACATCATCGCGCTCTCGAAGGAGAACGGCTGGGACTACAACCTCATCGAGGCGAAGGACCAGCCGTGGAAGCGGGCGCTCGAGGGCACCGTCGGTGGCCACTGGGGCATCTTCGACGATGCCCTCGGCCTGAAGTTCGCCTGGGGGGAGCCGCTGCTCGATCGGCCGTTCTGGCTCTGGCAGGGCCTCCTCGGCGTGCTGGTGGCGACCGGCATGCTGGTGATGGGCCGGCGGGCGCTGTCGACCGAGCCGCTCCGGCTCGGCTTCGTCGCCGTCGTCGCCGGTGTCGCCCTGCCGTGGTGGCTGGTCGAGATGCCGCTCGTCAGCCTCGACGCCTGGGATTGGGCCTTCGCCTTCGCCACCCTCGGCGTGACGCTGATCCTGATGGTGGCGGTGCCGCTGGCGCTCTCGCGCGACCTGCGCTGGCCGCGGCTTGCCGTCGTGCTCGGCGGCGACCGTTCCGGCCCGCCTGGCCTGCTCGCCGCCATGCTCGGCTGGATGCTGCTCGCGACCGTTCTGCTGCTGTCGGCCGGGCTGCTCGCGATGCTGCTCGATCCGCGCTACCGCGACTTCCCCGTCGCCGCCTTCGCGGTGCCGGTGGCGGCCTTCCTGGCGGTTCCGGCGGGCGTCGCGCTGACGCGGCCGGAGCGCGTGCTGGCGCCGCTGATCGCGGCGGTCGCCATCGGCGTCGCCATCCGCGAGGGTGTCGAGAACTGGCAGGCGCTGCTGTTCGCCGCCGAAGGCGTGCTGTTGGCGCTCGCCCTCAGGCCCTGGCGGGGCGTGCGAGCGTGAGCAGCGCCAGCGTCAGCGCGAGCGCCGACGGCCAGGCGTTGAACAGCATCAGCCCGAGCCCGGCCACGAGCGCCGTCAGCACCAGCGGCAGCGGCCCCGGCTTCCACAGGCACCAGAGGCCGAGTGCCACTGCCACGATCCCCGGCACCAGCGTCCGGAAGCCCTCGTTGACGGCGTAACGCACGGTGCAGGCGAGCGATGTCGCCCCGGCCTCGCAGGCATGTCCGAGCGGCGTGTTCTCGACGAGCCCGTATCGCGCCGCCGCGGCGGCAGCGAGGGCGGCGGCGAAGGCCGCGAGCGTGGCGATCATGGTGAGCGGCGAGGGCAGGTAGGCGCGGGACATGCTGTGATCGCCTCCTCGGGGGAGTCCCTCATCGCCGGGCGCGGTGCGGGTGTCAATTCGCGGTGGTGCTGGTCATGGAGTAGTGACCCTGTCTGGCAGTCGAGCAACCGCTCGCAGTCGTCATCCCGGACAAGCGAGGCGCAGCCGAGCGCCGATCCGGGACCCAGCGTCAAAGTCCGCGCCGGAGGCGCGGCTTAAGCGTCGCGCGTCCCGCGCGACAACCATTGCGCTGGGTCCCGGATCGCTTCGCGTTGCTTCGCGTCCGGGATGACGCCGATAGGCCGAAGGCCGACGGCGAAACGCTACCCCCCGCCCTTCAGCACATCCGCCAGCCGGTGCGTCGCGGACCCAGGCTTCAGCGGCTTCGGCTGGCTCTCGTGCGGGGCCCAGCCGGAGAGGGAGACGATGTCGAGCGTCGCCCGCACGCGGCCGTCGGGGTCGGCGAAGCGCTCGGCGTAGATCGCCGCCGCTCGCAGAAGCACCGCGCGCCGCAGCGGCGTGCGCGGGCGGTCGGCGAGCGGGCTCGTCGCGCCGGCCTCGGCGAGGTCGCGGACGAGCGAGAACAGGCTGTCGTAGCGCACGGTGAGGCGGTCGACGTCGGCGACCGGCAGGGCGAAGCCCGCCCGCTGCAAGAGCGCGGCGAGATCCTGCAGGCTGGCGAAGGGGGCGACGCGCGCCGCCGCCCCGCCGGTGAGCTCGGCCTCGGCGGCGATCAGCGCCGTGCGCAGTTCGGTGAGCGTGTCGCCGCCGAGCAGGGCCGCAAGGAACAGCCCGTCGGGCTTCAGGGCGCGGCGGATCTGGATGAGCGCGCCGGGCAGGTCGTTCACCGCCTGCAGCGTCAGCGTCGCCACCACGAGGTCGAAGCTCGCGGCCGCGAACGGCAGCGCCTCCTCGTCGAGCACGACGTCCGGTCCGCCACCGGCCGGCTCGGCGGCGAGGACGTCGGCGCGCACCACCTCGGGCACGCCGCGCGCCCGCAGCACCGCCGCGACGCGGCCGCCGCTGCCGAGATCGAGGGCGCGCGCGAAGTCGCGCTTCACCGCCGTCAGCCGCTCGGCGACGTCGTCCGCCGCCGCGTCGCGCAGGAAGCCGCCGCCGTCGGCATGGCGGGCGAGGGCGCGGCGCCGGCGGGTGGCGACGAGGGCGCGGTCGAAGGGGGCGGCGGTCGGCATGGCCGATGCGCTAGCACCGAAATGCGGCACCGTCGATGGCCGCCCGCCGGCTCTGGACGTCGCGGCCGAGCGCACCACGTCTGCCGGTACGGCAGCGGCGCCGGCCCCGTTTACACCGGCCCCGCGCCGGGGCACGTTCGCGCCACAGCCGGCGCGACGTCCGGTGGGGGGGCGACGCGGCGATGCGGACGGACCGGGTGGAACGGCTGAGGGCGTCCGGTGCGGACGGCGGGACCGTGCGCCGGCGATGAGCGACGGCACCCGGACGGTCTACGGACCCGACCAGCGACCGCCGCTCGGCCTTCTGGTCGGCAGCGCCGCCCAGCACGTTGGCGTGCTGACGGCGATCAACATCGCCTTCCCGGTGATCGTGCTGAACGCCCTGCCGGCCGGCAGCGTCGACGGCGAACGCTTCATCGGCCTCGCCTTCCTGGTGCTCGGCATCGGCACGTTGCTGCAGTGCCGGGGTCTCGGTCCGCTCGGCTCGCGGCTGCTGGTGCCCACCACCTTCACCGCCGCCTACATGCCGCCGATCCTGCTCGCGGTGGAGCGCGGCGGCCTGCCGTTGATGGCCGGCATGCTGATGATCGCCGCTGTGGTCGAGCTCGGCTTCGGGCTCATCCTCCGGCGCATCCGCCACTTCGTCTCGGTCGAGCTCGCCGGCGTCGTCATCGTCACGATCGGCATCCTGCTCGGCATGGTCGGCTTCCGGCTGATCTTCTCGCTCGACCCGCACGGGGCGGCGATCGACCGCGCCGCCTCGCCCGGCCTCGGCGGGCTGACGGTGATGGTGATGATCTTCGCCGCCGTCTACCTGCCCGGCTCGCTGAAGACGCTCGCCGCCCTCGTCGGCCTCGTCGTCGGCCTCGTCGCGGCGCCGTTCTTCGGCGAGTTCGACCTCACCCGCCTGCCGGCCTGGCACGAGATCGGCCTGGTCAACGTGCCGATGCCGTTCTTCCCCGTGCCCACCTTCGACCTCGCGCTGCTGCCGGGCTTCGTCATCGCCGGCCTCGCCTGCGCGCTGCGCACCGCCGGCGACGTGACGACGGCGCAGCGCGCCGCCACCCCCGGCTGGCGCCGGCCCGACTACCGCCAGATCGCCCGCGGCATCCTCTCCGACGGCGTCTCGACGCTCACCTCGGCGATCCTCGGCTCGCTCGGCACCAACTCGTTCTCCGGCAGCGTCGGGCTGTCGGTGGCGGCGGGGGTGCTGTCGCGCGCCGTCGGCATCCTCGCGGGCCTGATCCTGATCGCCATGAGCCTGCTGCCGCCGGTGCGCGCGGTCGCCCTGATGGTGCCGCAGGAAATCTCCGGCGCGGTGCTGCTGTTCTCGGCGGCCTTCATCATCATGAACGGCCTGTTCGTCATCGCCTCGCGCGCCCTCGACAATCGCCGCATCCTCGTCGTCGGGCTGTCGCTCCTGCTGGTGATGGCGCACGACGCTTTCCCCACCTTCTTCGCCGGCCTGCCGCCGGCGTTCGCGGCGCTGACGCGCTCCAGCCTGACGGTGGCGATCGTCTGCGCGGTGGTGCTGACGCTGGTGCTCGGTCTCGGCCAGCGCCGCAAGCGCGCCCGCGCCTTCACCGCCGCCGAGCTGCCGGAGATGACCGACTTCGTCCGCGACGCCACCGCCCGCCTCGGCATGGCGCGTGACGTCGCCGGCATGATGGTCCTGGCGGCCGAGGAGGTCGCCGACCTCGTGCGCCGCGAGGGCGGCGGGCAGGGCCTCGACCTGACGGTGGAGGCGACCGATTCCATGGCGGCGCTGACGGCGATGCTGCCGGCCGGCGTCAGCCTCGAGAAGATGCCGCCGCCGACGCCGCCGTCGAGCCTCGACGACATCGAGGACGTCGACGCCTACATGACCGCGGTGCAGCGCCGGCTGGTCCTCGACCGCGCCGATTGCTCCGAGGTGCAGGACCACGGCGGCCGGCGGCGCCTGCGCATCGTCTTCGACCAGTAGCCGGGCGCCTCGACGGCGGCGCTCCCGCTCGCAGCTGGGTCGCCGCCGCGCTAGGATACCGCCCATGAGCGAATGGCTGCCCGAGGGGATGGCGGCGGAGCCGGCCGTGCGGCGGCCGGTGGCCTTCGGCGCGCGCCTCGCCGCCGCCGGCCACGCGACGCTGCGCCTCGGCCGCGCCGTCCTCGACACCGCCCTGCCGCCGGTCTGCCTCGCCTGCCGCCGCCCGGTCGCCGACGATCATGCGCTGTGCGTCACGTGCTGGGGCGGGCTCGCGCCGATCGAGCGGCCGTTCTGCGACCGGCTCGGCACGCCGTTCTCCTTCGACCTCGGCGAGGGGGCGCTGTCGGCCGCCGCCATCGCCGACCCGCCGCCCTATGACCGCGCCCGCGCCGCCGTGCGCTACGGCGACGTCGCCGGCAACCTCGTGCACGCGCTGAAGTACCGCGACCGTGGCGAGGTGGCGGCGCTGATGGGCAGGATGGCCGCGCGCGCCGGCCGCGACCTCCTCGTCGATGCCGACGCCCTCGTGCCGGTGCCGCTGCACCCGCGGCGCCTGTGGACCCGGCGCTTCAATCAGGCGGCCGCCATCGCCGACGTCGTCGGCCGCAGCAGCGGCGTCGCGGTCGATCCGTTCGCGCTGGAGCGGGTGCGGCCGACGCCGCATCAGGTCGGTCTCGACAAGGGCGAGCGTGCCGACAACGTCCGCGGCGCCTTCCGCGTGCCGGCCGGGCGCAAGGCCGCCGTCGAGGGGCGGCGGCTCGTGCTGGTCGACGACGTGCTGACGTCCGGGGCCACCGTCGCGGCGGCGACGCGGGCGCTGAAGCGGGCCGGGGCGGCGCGGGTCGACGTGCTCGTCTTCGCCCGGGTGGTGCAGGGGGAGGGGATCTGACGCCGCCGCGCCGGCCGGGGACGCCCCCACCTTGCCAGACCCCAGTCGCCTCACCTACTTAGACGGAACTGAACTTTCCGCGACGCTGCGACGTTGCGAGGGCATCATGGCAAAGGTCGTCATCTACACGCGTCAGGCCTGCGGCTACTGCTCGGCGGCGAAGAGCCTGCTGGAGAAGAAGGGCGCCGCGTTCCAGGAGATCGACGCGACCGGGCGACCGGAGCTGCGCGCCGAGATGATCCAGCGCTCGGGCCGGGCGACCTATCCGCAGATCTTCGTCGGCGACACCCACGTCGGTGGCTGCGACGACCTCTACGCCCTCGACGGCGCCGGCAAGCTCGATCCGCTGCTCGCCGCCTGAAGGAGACAGCGGTCCTGAAGGAAACTGCCATGGCCTCTGAGACCTTCCGCGTCGCCTGCGCGCAGATGCGCTCCGGGCGCACCGTCGCCGACAACATCGCGGCCGCCGAGGCGCTGATCCGCGAGGCGGCGAAGGGCGGCGCGCGCTACGTCGTCACCCCCGAGATGACGAACCTCCTCGAGCGCGACCGCGCCGCGGTGCTGGCCAAGATCGCCTCCGAGGCCGAGGATCCGACGCTGACGCGTCTCGCCCAAGTCGCGGCCGAGCTCGGCATCGTCGTCCATATCGGCTCGCTCGCCATCCACACACCGGACGGCGTCGCCAACCGCGCCTTCGTCATCGGCCCGGACGGCGCGGTGATCGCCAAGTACGACAAGATCCACATGTTCGACGTCGACCTCGCCAACGGCGAGAGCTGGCGGGAATCGAACACCTACAGCCCGGGCGAGCAGGCGATCGCCGTCGATCTGCCGGGCGCGCCGGCCGACCTGCGGCTCGGGCTCGCCATCTGCTATGACCTGCGCTTTCCGCAGCTCTTCCGGGCGCTCGCCAAGGGCGGCGCCGGGCTGCTCGCCGTACCAGCGGCTTTCACCCGTCAGACGGGCGAGGCGCACTGGCACGTGCTGATGCGCGCCCGCGCCATCGAGTGCGGCGCCTACGTGGTCGCCGCCGCCCAGGGCGGCACCCACGAGGACGGCCGGGAGACCTACGGCCACAGCCTGATCGTCGACCCGTGGGGTGTCGTCGTCGCCGAGGCCGGCGCCGAGCCGGGGGTGATCTTCGCCGATCTCGATCCGGCGAAGGTGACCGAGGCGCGCGGCCGCATCCCGGCCCTGAAGAACGACCGCCTGTTCGGCGTGCCGGACCTGCCGCCCGTCGATGCGGCGGCCCGGAGGGCGGCCTCTTGATCCGCTACGCGCTCGAGTGCGGCGAGGAGCACGGTTTCGAGGCCTGGTTCCGCTCCTCCGACGACTTCGAGCGCCAGCAGGCAGCAGAGCTCCTGGCCTGTCCCGTCTGCGGCTCCCACGCGGTGACGCGCGCGCTGATGGCGCCGGCCGTCTCGACCTCGCGCAAGCGCGCCGAGATCGCCGCGACGATGGCCGCCGCACCAGCGGTGCCCGAGCCCGCCGCCGCTGCTGCGGCGCCCGTCCCGCCGCCGCCCATGCCGGTGACGCTGCCTGATCCGCGCGCGGCCGCGCTCGCCGAGATGCTCCGGCAGATGCGCCGCCACGTCGAGGAAAACGCCGAGAACGTCGGCCCGCGCTTCCCCGAGGAGGCGCGCAAGATCCATTACGGCGAGACGGACGCCCGCGGCATCTACGGCCAGGCCTCGCGCGACGAGGTCGAGGCGCTCCTCGACGAGGGCATCGAGGTGCACGCCCTGCCGGTGCTGCCGGAAGATCGCAACTGACCAAGCGGCCCGCGAGCGATCCCCTCAGCCGCGGCCGGCGAGCAGCATGTAGTTGACGTCGGTGTCGGCCGCCGTCGACCAGCGGTCACGCAGCGGGTCGTAGACGACGCCGATCGTCTCCTGCACCAGAAGTCCCGCCTCCGTCACCGCCGACGACAGCTCCGAGGGGCGCACCAGCTTGTCGTAGGAGTGGGTGCCGCGCGGCAGCCACCGAAGCACGTACTCCGCGCCGACGATGGCGAGCATGAACGCCTTCGGCGTGCGGTTGATGGTGGCGGCGACGAACAGTCCGCCCGGCTTCACCATCGAGGCGCAGGCCGCGATGAAGGCCGGAACGTCGGCGACGTGCTCCACCACCTCCATCGCCAGGACCACGTCGAAGCGCTCGCCGGCGGCGGCGATCTCTTCCGCCGTGGTGGCGCGGTAGTCGACGGCGATGCCGGCGCGTTCGGCGTGCAGGCTCGCGACGGCGACGTTCTCCTCCGCCGGGTCGAGGCCGGTGACGCGGGCGCCCATGCGAGCGAGCGGCTCCGACAACAGCCCGCCGCCGCAGCCGACGTCGAGGATCGTGAGGCCCGCCAGCGCATTGCTGTCCTTCGGGTCGCGGGCGAAGCGGCGCGCACAGGCGTCCTTGATGTACTGCAGCCGGATGGGGTTGAGCCGGTGCAGCGGCGCGAGCTTGCCGCGCGGATCCCACCATTCCTTCGCCAGCGCCGCGAAGCGGGCGACCTCGGCCGGATCGACCGTGGTCCGCTCCGTTGCCGGTGCCGTCGCCGCGGGCTCGAGGATGCTGTTTCCCGTCATCTGAGGCTCCCTTGTCCCCGCGATAGGTCGCGCGGGCGCCGGCGATGTCAATGCGGCGCCGGCGTCCGGCATGCCTGCTGCGGCTTGACGCCCCTTCTTGTGCGGTGCGACAGAGGGACATGCGATCGATCAACAGTGTCTGCGTCTATTGCGGCTCGGCGCCGGGCCGAAACCCCCTCTATGCCACGGTGGCCGACGAGCTCGGCCGCACGCTGGCCGGTGCCGGCGTGCGCCTTGTCTATGGAGGTGGCTCGGTCGGGCTGATGGGGCGCATCGCCCGCTCGGTGCTCGCCCACGGCGGCTCCGTCACCGGCATCATCCCGCAGTTCCTCGCCGACCGCGAAGTCATGCTGAAGGACGCCGACGACCTCGTCGTCACCGCCGACATGCACGAGCGCAAGCGGCTGATGTTCGAGAAGTCGGACGCCTTCGTGGCGATGCCGGGCGGCATCGGCACGCTGGAGGAGGTCGTCGAGATGATGACCTGGGCCCAGCTCGGCCAGCACGACAAGCCTATCGCCCTCCTCGACGTCGACGGCTTCTGGCGGCCGCTGGTCGATCTCCTCGACCACATGCGCGCCGAGGCCTTCATCCGCCCGGGCTACGAGCTGCGCTACGAGGTGGTGGCCGAGGTCGCCGACCTGCTGCCGCGGCTCGAGGCAGCACAAGGCGCTGCGGCGGGACGGCCCGAGGACGCGGCGGTGCTTCGGCGGATGTGAGGGGCGGGCGGCTGCCTCGGTCGTGAGATCCTCGCCGCGGCCTCGTCGCCGGATGCTGCACCGTCAGGACTCGCGGCGCCCCCCTCCCTACCCTCCCCCGCGAGGGGGGAGGGTTTACGTTTCGCTCTCTGGCAACTCTCTTGCTCAAATCTCGATGCGAACCCTCCCCCCTCGCGGGGGAGGTGGCCGGCGAAGCCGGTCGGAGGGGGGGGGCCGCGGGTTCGGCGCCGCCTTGAGTCAGTGAGAGCGCAATAAGCTCCCGCCACCCCGCCGCCTCAAGCCGACTTCCGCAGCGCCGCCACGGCGCCGCTCGCGGTCGCCGCACCCTCCTTGATCAGCTTGTAGGTCACCGAGTCGATCAGCGCCTGGAAGGACGCATCGACGATGTTCGGCGAGACGCCGACGGTGAACCAGCGGTCGCCGTCGCCGTCGCGGCTCTCGATCAGCACGCGCGTCGTCGCCCCCGTGCCGCCGTTGAGGATCCGCACCTTGAAGTCGACGAGCTCGAGGTCCTGGATGATCGACTGGTAGCGGCCGAGATCTTTCCGGAGCGCGATGTCCAGCGCGTTGATCGGGCCGTTGCCCTCGGCGACCGAGAGGATCTCCTCGCCGTCGACCACCACCTTCACCACCGCCTCCGACACCGTGACGAGCTCGCCGACGGCGTTGAAGCGGCGCTCCACCATCACCCGGAAGCTCTTCACGTCGAAGAAGCGCGGCACCGTGCCGAGGGCCCGGCGGGCGAGCAGCGCGAAGGAGGCGTCGGCCCCCTCGTAGGCGTAGCCCTCGGCCTCGCGCGCCTTGACGTCGGCGAGCAGGCGGTCGAGGCGCGGGTCGTCCTTGGCCACCTGGATGCCGACGCGGTCGAGCTCGTGGACGAGGTTCGACTTGCCGGCCTGGTCGGAGACGAGCACCCGGCGGCGGTTGCCGACGGTCTCCGGCGGCACGTGCTCGTAGGTGCGGGGGTCTTTCAGGATGGCCGAGGCGTGGATGCCGGCCTTCGTCGCGAACGCCGCCTCGCCGACGTAAGGGGCGTGCCGGTTAGGAGCGCGGTTGAGGAGCTCGTCGAAGGCGCGGCTGATCCCTGTCAGGTCGGAGAGCGCCTCGTCGTCGACGCCGATCGTGAAGCGCTCGGCATAGGCCGGCTTCAGCTTCAGGGTCGGGATGAGGGTGACGAGGTTGGCGTTGCCGCAGCGCTCGCCGATGCCGTTCAGCGTGCCCTGGATCTGGCGGGCGCCGCCGCGCACGGCGGCGAGCGAGTTCGCCACTGCCTGGCCGGTGTCGTCGTGGGCGTGGATGCCGAGGCGGTCGCCCGGCACCACCGCCGTCACCGCCCGCACCACGGCCTCCACCTGCGACGGCATCGTGCCGCCGTTGGTGTCACAGAGCACCACCCAGCGGGCGCCGGCCTCGTACGCCGTGCGGGCGCAGGCGAGCGCATAGTCGGGGTTCGCGGCATAGCCGTCGAAGAAATGCTCGCAGTCGACCAGCGCCTCGCGGCCGGCCGCCACGGTGGCCGCCACCGTCTCGCGGATCGAGACGAGGTTTTCCTCCAGCGTCGTCCCGAGGGCGACGCGGACGTGATAGTCCCACGACTTCGCAACGTAGCAGCACGCATCGGCCGCCGAGCCGAGCACGTCGGCGACGCCGGGGTCGTTCTCGACCGAGCGTCCGGCGCGCTTCACCATGCCGAAGGCGGTGAAGATCGCCTTCTTCGTGCGCTTCTCGGCGAAGAAGGCGGTGTCGAGCGGATTGGCGCCGGGATAGCCGCCCTCGACGTAGTCGACGCCGAGCCGCTCCAGGAGGCTCGCCACGGCGATCTTGTCCTCGAGCGAGAAGTCGATGCCGTTCGTCTGCGCGCCATCGCGCAGCGTCGTGTCGAAGAGATAGAGGCGCTCGCGCGCAGTCGTGTCGGTCATGGGTCTTGTCCCTCCGCTCAGCCGGCCGCGAAGCGGTCGGTGGCGGCGATCAGGCGCTCGAGGATGCCGGGCTCGGAAAAGGCGTGGCCGGCGCCCTCGACGAGGTGGAACTCCGCTTCCGGCCAGGCCTTGTGCAGGTCCCACGCGGAGACGGCCGGGGTGGCGATATCGTAGCGGCCCTGGATGATCACCCCCGGGATTGCCCGGAGCTTGTGGGCGTCGCGGATGAGCTGCCCCTCCTCCATCCAGCCGGCGTTGACGAAGTAGTGGTTCTCGATGCGCGCGAAGGCGAGGGCGAAGGCGTCGCTCGCATGCATCGCCGACATCGCCGGGTTCGGCATCAGCGTGATCGTCTCGCCCTCCCAGACGCTCCACGCCTTCGCCGCCTGAAGCTGTACGGCGCGGTCGGAGCCGGTGAGGCGGCGGTGATAGGCGGCCATCAGGTCGCCACGCTCGGCCTCCGGGATCGGCGCCAGGAAGCGCTCCCACTTGTCGGGATAGAGCTGCGAGGCGCCCCACTGGTAGTACCATTCGAGCTCGAAGCGGCGGAGCGCGAAGATGCCCCTGAGCACCATCTCGCTCACCCGCTCCGGGTGCGTCTCTCCATAGGCGAGGGCCAGCGTCGAGCCCCACGAGCCGCCGAAGACGAGCCACTTGTCGACGCCCATCATCTCGCGCAGGCGCTCGATGTCGGCGACGAGGTGCCAGGTGGTGTTGGCCTCGAGGCTCGCCGACGGCCGCGAGCGGCCACAGCCGCGCTGGTCGAACAGCAGCACCCGGTAGCGCTCGGGGTCGAACAGGCGGCGGTGCGTCGGCGAGCAGCCGGCGCCGGGACCGCCGTGCAGGAACACGGCCGGCTTTCCCTCCGGGTTGCCGCAGATCTCCCAGTAGACCTGATGGCCGTCGCCGACATCGAGCCGGCCGGAGGCATAGGGCTCGATCGGCGGGTAGAGGCCGCGGTCGCTCATGTCTTCGCCTTCGCGTCGGACGCCGGCGGCCAGTCCGCGGTGTCGTGGTCGGGGTGCTGGTAGGAGACGAGCGCGTCCATCGCACCCTCTGGCATGTCGTCCTCGGTGACGCTGCCGGGCAGGCGGTCGAGCGAGGCGAGCCACGGCATCCGCGCCTCGATGCCGTACTGGATGACCGGCGGCACCAAAGCCGGATCGTCGAGGCTGCCGAGCGAGAAGGCGACCTCGTCGTGGGCCGCGAAGCCGGGGCTCGAGGCCACCGCCTCCGGGGGCTCGCCGTGCCGGGCGGCATCGGCCGCATCGCTGCCCGGCGCGGGGACGCCATGGAATTCGTAGGTGAGCGGCGTGCCGCAGAGGGCGCAGAAGCCGCGGGAGACCAGGCTCGACGAGCGGAAGCGCGTTGGCTGGCCGCGCGTCCATTCGAACGCCGCCTTCTTCACCGAGGCGAGCGGCGCGAAATAGGCGCCGAATGCCTTCTGGCACATCCGGCAATGACAGATCGACGGCTTCTCCGGCTCGGCGGTGACGGCATAGCGCACGGCCCCGCACTGGCAGCCGCCGGTCAGGCGGGGGGCGGGGGAGGAGGCTTCTGAGGTCATGACGTCACCTCGCTTGTCACTTGGCCGAAGAGCCGGAGGCCGGCTCGATCTCGATCATCGTGGACGGCTTCAGGTCGTAGCGGCCGGTGATCGCCTCGATGGCGGCGACGGCATCGACGTTGATGCCCCAGTCGTTGACGAGACGGGCGAAACGGCGGGTCGTCATCAAGGTCAGCGGCACCCGCGCCGCCGCCATCAGCGCCGGTGCGTCGCGGTCCTCGTAGAGGATGATCGCGGCAGAAGCGTCATCGGGTTCGAAGCCTTCCACGAACTCGCGGATGGCGCGCTCGCCGCTGTCGCGCAGGCGTCGCTTGAGGAGCGAGGCCGCCTCCGGCGTGTCCGCGCTCTCGCGCAGCGCCGCGATGCCGTAGCCCTCGACGGTGCGGACCCGCTCGATCGCCGGCCCCATCGCCTCGATCCAGGCGACGATCTCGTCGGCGAACGGCTTGGTGCGATCGGCCGAGACTTCATCCTCGACGCGGTCGACGAGAACGATGCGCCGGTTGAGGCCGCGCAGGGAGCCGAGCAGCCCCGCCGCCGCAAGACGGATCAGCGGCCCGGCATCGGCGACGACCACGGGAGAGCGCTCGTCTAGCGTCATCGCGCCACCTCCAGGGTCGAGAGCCCGCGGCGGTGCGTGCGGTTCTCGAGGGACTGTGCCCGCGGCCCCCCCTCCCTGCCCTCCCCCGCGAGGGGGGAGGGTTCGCGTCGAGATTGAGGCAATCGCTTTAGCCAGACCGCCAACGGAAAACCCTCCCCCCTCGCGGGGGAGGGTAGGGAGGGGGGGCGCCGCGGGTTCGACATGGCGAGGCTCACCGCGCCACCTCCCAGGTCGTCACCGGCTCGCCAGTCGCCGGGTCCTTGCCGTCCTTCAGCGCGATACCCAGCGCCGCGAGTTCGGCGCGCAGGCGGTCGGCCTCGGCGAAGTCGCGGGCGCGACGGGCGGCGAGGCGGGCCTCGATGAGCGGGGCGACCATGGCTTCGTTGACACCCGCCGCCGGGCTCGCCGCCGCAGCTTCCGGCCGCAGCTCGATGCCGAGGAAGTCGGCGCAGGCGATGAGCTTGCCCGCGCCGATCTCCTGAGCGGCGTCGGCCGACGCGGCATCCGCGTGGGGCTCGCCCCTGTGGCCGCGGTTCCCCTCGAAGCCGAAGCGGTGCATCTCGCCAAGCGCCCCGTGGGTGTTGAGGTCGTCGGAGAGATATTCGAGGAAGCCGCCCGGCAGCGCCGCGGGCGGTGCGAAGCCGTTGCGCCGGATGGCGTCCCGCCACTTGCGCAGCGTCTTCTCGCTCTCCTTCAGCCCCTTCACCGTCCAGTCGATCGGCTGGCGATAGTGCGTCTTCAGCATCGTCAGGCGGACGACGTCGCCCGGCCAGTCGGCGAGCACCTGGCGGATCGTCACGAAGTTGCCGAGGCTCTTCGACATCTTCTCGCCTTCCACCATCAGGAAGCCGTTGTGCATCCACGTCTCGGCCATCGCCGGCGTGCCGAGCGCGCAGCAGGACTGGGCGATCTCGTTCTCGTGGTGCGGGAAGACGAGGTCGATGCCGCCGCCGTGGATGTCGAAGGTGTTCTTCAGCGGGTCGTCGCAGGTGAGCCCGCCGCCATAGGGCGCGAGCAGTTCCGCCATCGACATCGCCGAGCACTCGAGATGCCAGCCGGGGCGGCCGGCGACCGCGATGCCGGCGGGGCTCGGCCAGCCGGGCTCGCCCTGCTTCGAGGGCTTCCACAGCACGAAGTCCATCGGCCCCTTCTTGTAGGGGGCGACGTCGACGCGGGCGCCGGCCAGCATCTCGTCGAGCGAGCGGCGGGCGAGCCGTCCGTAGCCCGGCATCGAGGCGACGTCGAACAGCACGTGGCCTTCCGCCACGTAGGCGTTGCCGCGCGCGACGAGGCGCTCGACGATCGCCCGCATCTCTTCGATGTGATCCGTCGCCCGCGGCTCCACCGTCGGCGGCAGGCAGCCGAGCGCCGCCACGTCCTCGTGGAACTGCTGCTCGGTGAGGGTGGTGACGCGCCGGATCGCCTCGTTGAGGGCGAGCTCCGGGTGCTCGCGGGCGGCGCGCGCGTTGATCTTGTCGTCGACGTCGGTGATGTTGCGGACGTATTTGACGTGGCCCTCGCCATAGAGATGGCGGAGCAGCCGGAACAGCACGTCGAAGACGATGACGGGCCGGGCGTTGCCGATGTGGGCGAAGTCGTAGACCGTCGGCCCGCAGACATACATCCGCACATGGCGGTCCACTGGGGCGACGCCGGCCTCCGGCCGCCAGTCGATCGGCCGGATGTCGCGCTTTTCCTTGGTCAGCGTGTCGTAGAGCCGGAGGCCGCGGAAGCCGCCGTCCGCCTCGGTCACGCCCGTGCCGAAATCCGTCATCGTCCGTCCCCACAGGCGGCGCGAGTGCCTCGCCGGGGCGTCCGTATCCTTTTCGGAGGGTGTTTTGAAAGGGAGACGGCCGCAGCCAGCGTATGCGCGCTAGCCGCAAATAATCCCGCAGATGATCGCGCCCGTGCGCATCGCCGTCGTCATGCCCCTGTGAGTGACCGATCCCGCGGAAATCGTCAAGCGCCCCGCGAAAATGCGCCCGCCCCGGAAGCGCCCCGGCCGCCTGAACGCACTCTGAATGCGGCCCTCAGGCGGGGTTCAGCGCCCAACCCCTAGAACCCGTCCCAACGCCGCGGTTTCCGGACCGCCACCGAACGAGGGACGACCGCCATGACCGCCACCGCCATCACCCTCCGCTCGCTGCTGCCGACGCGTGCCCATCTCGCCTCGTTCGCGACGGTGGTGCTCCTGCTCGCGATGCTGTCGGCGCCGTTCACCTTCGTGGCAATGGCGGCGATTGGCCCCTCCGCGTCGGGCGCCATCGACGAGAAGCCGATGTGCTACGCCGCCGGCATCGGCTGCCGCGCCGGCCCGTCGCTGGAAATCGCGCTGTTCGCGCCGCGCCGCTGAGCGGCGGCGGCGGTTCCGGGAGACGGCCTCAGTCCACCTCGTCGGCCCAGGCGCGCCATTCCTCGGCGCGGCCGGCCTCCGTCCACGCCACCATCGCCGGCATCGACAGCACCGCGTCCATGTAGGCCTGCGTGTCGGCCGCCACCGGCCAGCCGTAGCGGTCGAGGCGCGTCACCACCGGCGCGTACATCGCATCCGCCGCCGAGAACGCCCCGAACAGGAACGGCCCGCCGGCCCCGAAGCGCGCCCGCGTCTCCCGCCACATCGCCTCGATGCGGGCGACGTCGGCCGCCGCACCCTCGCCCCGGTCCTTGAAGGTGCGGTCGTCGCGGCCGAGGTTCATCGGGCAGGCCTGGCGGAGCGCCGCGAAGCCGGAGTGCATCTCGGCGGAAATCGCCCGGGCGTGTGCCCTGGCCGCCTTGTCCGCCGGCCACACCGGATGCTCGGGGAACCAGTCGGCGATCGTCTCGATGACGGCGATCGATTCCCACACCCGCACGTCGCCGTCGATCAGGCACGGCACCTTGCCGGTCGGCGAGTGCTCGAGGATGCGCGCGCGCGTGTCCGGCTGGTCGAGCGGGATCAGGATTTCCTCGAACGGAATGCCGAAGTGGCTGAGCACCAGCCACGGGCGCAGCGACCACGAGGAATAGCGCTTGTTGGCGATGACGAGGGTGAGGGCCATGCGGGGCTCCGGAAATTGCGCGGCCGGAGGATCGGACGAGGCGCACGGCATTTCCAGCGAATTCGGCTGATGAACCCATCGCCGCCGTCGATCGGAGCGCACCTCGCACCACGCCGGGACTTCCGAAAAGAAAACGGGGCGCGGCTCGCGCCACGCCCCGTTGCTTGATCCTTGACCGGGGCGCCGGCGGAAGGGCCGGCGTCGGTCGTCAGTTCATCGCGATCTCGGCCACGCCGAAGCCGCCGATGAGGTTCGCGAGAATGAGCGCCATGCCGAGCGCGACGACGGTCCACGTCATCACACCCCAGCAGGACGGCGTCACACGTCTGTCCATGAGGTTTCCTGAAAAGAGGAACGAGCCTCCCCGCGGTCGCCGGTGTCGAGGAAGGCTGCCCCCCAGGGAGCCGACTCATCGTCCCGATGCGACCGAGCCCGAAGCAGTAACGAATTCTTTACCGTGTGCAAGCGTCTGCACGGTGATCCGCCATGAATTCCACCGATGGCTGCTATGCGCCGTCGTGACCCCCGGCTGCGAATCGCGCCGTGTGGCTTGCGGTCGCTCCGCCCGCCCGGGCAGGATCGAGGCTAGGGGCTGTCGCGCCGCCACCCGGCATCGCTCGCCCGGCGCTCGGGTTGAGCGAGGGCTCGCCGATCCGCCGAAGCCTGGGAGACGAGACCGGTGAGCCAGCTGCCCCATCTCGATTTCATCGCCGTCGCCTGGTTCGTTGGCTGCTGGCTGGTCTACGGCCTTCTGGTCGATGCGAGCCCGCTGCGCTTCCGCTCGCTCTCCCACGTCATGGACGGCCACCGGCGCGAGTGGATCGCGACGATGGCGCGGCGCGAGATGCGGATGGTCGATACCGCCATCATGACCGGGCTGCAGAACGGCTGCGCCTTCTTCGCCTCCACCTCGGCGCTCGCCATCGGCGCCGCCTTCGCGGTGCTGAACTCGTCTGATCGCGTCGCCGAGGTGATGTCGGATCTGGCGCCCGGCGGCGTCACGGCGGGAGAATGGGAGGCGAAGGGCTTCGGCCTGCTGCTAGTCTACGCCTACGCCTTCTTCAAGTTCGGCTGGTCCTACCGGCTGTTCAACTACGCCTCGATCCTGATCGGGGCGGTGCCGCAGGGCGAGGAGGCGGAGACGCCGGAGGGGCGGGCGGCGGTCGGCCGGGCCGCCGACATGATCGTCATCGCCGGGCGCCACTTCAACCGTGGCCTCAGGGCGATGTTCCTGTCGGTCGGGCTGCTCGGCTGGTTCGCCGGGCCGTGGGCGTTCATCGCCACGACGACCTTCATCGTCGCCGTGCTGGCGCGCCGGCAGTTCGCCTCGCGCTCGCTCGCCGCCAGCCTGCGCGGTGCCGGCGATCCGCCGGCGGTTCGCTGACGCCGCCTATTCGGCGGCGTCCCACACCGGGGCGTTGTCTTCCTCGATCAGCCGGCCGTCGGGGCGGGCGAGGCCGGCGATGCGCGCCATCTCGGCCTCCGTCAGGCTGAACTCGACGGCACCGAGGTTCTCGATCAGCCGCTCGCGCCGCGCCGTCTTCGGGATGGCAGCGACGCCCGGCTGCTGGATCAGCCAGCGCAGCGCCACCTGGCTCGGCGTGCGCCCGTGCCTGGCTGCGATCTCCTGGATCACCGGATCGTCGGACACGGCGCCGCGGGCGATCGGGCAATAGGCGGTCACCGCCATGCCGTGGCGCCGGCAGGCCTCCAGCACGCGCGTCTGCGAGAGGTAGGGGTGATATTCGATCTGGTTGCAGGCGAGCGGCTCGACGGCGCGCGCGACCGCCTCCTCGACCATCGCGACCGTGAAGTTGGCGACGCCGATGGCGCGCGCCCAGCCGCGCCGCTTCACCTCGCAGAGCGCGTCGATCGACTGGACGAGCGGCACCGTCCGGCTCGGCCAGTGGATCAGGAAGAGATCGACATAGGCGAGGCCGAGCCGTTCGAGGCTCTCCCCGGCGGACCGCAGCAGGTCCTTCGGGGCGAGATTGTCCGGCCAGACCTTGGTGGTGACGAACAGGTCGCCGCGGTGGACGTCGCTCGCCCGGATGCCCTCGCCGACCTCGCGCTCGTTGGCGTACATCGCCGCGGTGTCGATGTGGCGGTAGCCGAGGCCGATCGCCTCGCCGACCACCTTGACGCACTCCGCACCGCGCAGGTCCCAGGTGCCGAGGCCGATCGCCGGCATGGCGACCCCGGCGGCATCGATGGTCGGAACCTTCACCGTCATGTCCGTCGCCTCGTCCTCGGGTTGTGGGTGGTCAGCGGATGGTCAGCGCACCGGCTGCAGCGCGCTGCCCTCGACATATCCGACCTGGCCGTTCCAGCCGACCTCGCAGCGGCGCTCGTCGAGGAGCTTGCGCCACGTCGCCGGCGAGCCGAACTGCCACGTCGCGAAGGGGATCTCCGGCCGGCACCAGCGCAGCACGATGCCGTCGGAGCCCGCAGGGATCGTCCCGGCCGCGCGCGAGCCCTTCTCGATGTCGGCGGTGAGCGCCGTCTCCGCCGTCACCGCATAGCGCATGTCATAGGGTCCGGGCGACTGCGCCGCCGCCGCCGTCACCCCGGCGACGACAAGGGCTGCGGCGACGATGCCGCGCAGGGTGACGGTCACGCCGGCCTCCGTGTCAGGGCAGGTCGTCGATCGTCGGCACGACCCGGCCGACGAGCCCGTAGGCGATCGCCTGCTCGGGGTCCATCCAGTAGTCGCGGTCGGTATCCTTGTCGATCCGCTCGACCGGCTGGCCGGTGGCCTCCGAGAAGATGCGGTTCAGGCGGTCGCGCATCTTCAGGATCTCGCGCGCCTGGATCTCGATGTCGGTCGCCGGGCCGCTCGAGCCGCCGGAGGGCTGGTGCAGCAGGAAGCGGGTGTTCGGCGTGCAGTAGCGGTCTTCCTTCGGCACCGCCACGTAGATCAGCGCGCCGGCGCTCGCCACCCAGCCCATGCCGAGGATGCGCACGCGCGGCCGCACGAACTTGATCGCGTCGTGGATCATGTCGCCGGATTCGACGTGGCCGCCGGGCGAGGACACCACGACCGTGATCGGGTCGTTGGAGACGTGCGAGAGCGCGAACAGCCGCGCCGTGACGTCGCGGGCGAGCTCCTGGGTGATGCCGCCGGTGATCAGCACCGTGCGGGCGTCGAACAGGTGCTTGTCGACCGGGATCGACTGCGGGGTCTTGGTCTTCTCCTCATCGTCCTCGTCGTCGAGGCGTGACGGGATCCGGTCCGAGAAGCGCATGGGATGTGGTCCTGGTGGGCGAGAGGGGGGCGGCGAACCGGCCGCCGCGGACATCCCCCCATTTAGGACACGGGGGCGGCCGGTGCAAACGGGGGGCAAGAAGGGGACGCCCGTGGCGTCTCGGTGCTGGAAGGCTGACGGTCCGAGACACGGCCCGTTGCGGCAGACCACGGTATCGCCAATTTCCGGAATTCTGCTAATAAATTCAACGACACCAACACTTGGATGAGAAATCCGATCCAACTGTTGCAAAAGTCCTCTAGAGTTTCGCATCGCCGATCAGATGCAGTCCGGTCCCGCATGACATCGCCCGCCGAGCCCATGGAAATCAACGAACTCACGCTCGATCAGGCCCGCGAGCGGGTGAATACCGCGCAGCGCTTCGGTGCCTGGCGGGATGCGGCGGCGCGCTTGCGCGGCTTCCGCGGTTCGCTCGTCTGGCACCGGTCGAACGGCGACGAGTATCTGACACGCAGCTACTACGACGCGTCCGGAAACCGCCGCCAGAAGGTCGTCGGAAAACGCGGCAGCGAGACGGAGGCGCTCAAGTCCGAATGGGAGGAGGGGCGAGCCGCGGCGCAGGCGCGTGCCAAGCAGCTGCGCGCGACCCTGGATCGACAGGCGGCGGTCAACAGGGCGCTCGGGCTCGGCCGCGTGCCGCTTCTCGGCGCCCGCATCATCCGGTCCCTCGACGACGCCGGCTTGCTCGGGCGGGGCCTGCGGGTCATCGGTACGAACGCGATCTATGCCTACGAGGCAGCGGCCGGCGTGATGGTCGACGCCAGCGTCACGGCTACCCTCGACATCGACCTCCTCTTCGATGCTCGCCGGAGGCTGCGGATGCTAGCCTCCGCCGATGTTCCCGAGGGCACGCTGATCGCGCTGCTGCGGCGCCTCGACAGGACGTTCGTCCGCGGTCGGGAGGTATTTCGCGCCACCAATGCCGACGGCTATCTCGTCGATCTCATCAAGCCGGAACGGCACGAACCGTGGCGGCACGAGCGGGAGACGGTCGGCCCTGCGTCCGACGATATCGCCGCGGTGTCGATTGCCGGGCTGTCCTGGCTGGAGAGCGCCCCACCCTTCGAGGCGGTCGTGGTCGACGAAAGGGGGAGCCCGGCGCGTCTGGTGGCCGTCGATCCGCGCGTGTTCGTGGCACACAAGCTCTGGCTCTCGCGGCGCATCGATCGCGACCCGCTGCGGCGGCGGCGCGACGCCATCCAGGCCGCGACGGTAGGCCGCCTGGTGTCGCGCTACCTGCCGCATCTCGCCTACGATGCCGCGCAGTTGCGGATGCTGCCGCGCGATGTGTACGAGGCCGCCGTGCCCCTGTTTCGGGAGGGGACGACGAGCCCGGCCTGAGGCGCGCCTGCTGCCGGCAGGCGCCGCCCCGCCCTCACTCCCCCGCCAGGAACGTGATCGTCAGCGTCTGCGCCGCCGTGCAGACGGTGTTCGGCTGGTAGGCGTTCTCCGGCGGGTCGAACATCGGGTAGAAGTAGGCGTTCTGGCAGTTCGCCGAGCTCTGGCAGGTGGCGTCCGGGTTGCCGCATTTGCTCGGATAGTTTTCCGGACCCCAGGCGCCGCTCACCGGGCCCTGGCAGGTGTAGACGGTGGAGGAGCCGCAGGCGACGGAGACCGGCAGGTTGTAGGAGGCGCCGCCGGTGTTGGCGCACTGGTTCTCGTCCCACAGCTGGTCCGTGCACGTCGACGGGATCAGCGAGATGTCGAACCAGACGCAGTTGCCCTGGTTGAAGCAGCCGCCGTTCGACGCCGGCTCGAAGTTCGTCTCGATCATCGTCTGGTGGTTCTGCTGCGCCTCGAAGCAGTTCGAGGGTACCGCGTCGGTGTCGGCGCAGAAGCGCGTAGAGGTGCCGTCGGCCGTCACGCTCGCCTGGCAGGTGGCGCCGGCGGCGATCTTGGCGCCGTTGCCGCTCTTCGAACAGCCCGAGCCCCACGTGATCGAGCCCGGCGTGCCGCCCGAGGCGGTGAAGCCGACATAGATCGGCACGCTCTGCTTGTTGACGATCTTCACCGGCCCGGTCGCGTCGGTGCTGTCGAGCTTCGGCCCCTTGCAGGCGCGCTCGGCGATCGCCTTCAGCTGCGGGTCGCGGATCGGCGTCGTCTCCTTCGTCCGCTGGTCCTTGAAGGCGTAGCCGTCGCCGCCGTCCGTCGGGCAGATGAGCTTCAGCTCCTTGGCGGCTGCGGCCGGCGAGAGCGAGCCGGCGAGGCCGAGGCCCGTCGCGGCGAGGCCGATCGCGAGCGCAAAGGAGAGGGCCGTGTTCGTGAGGCTCTTGGGAACGCGCATGGAGGTTGCTCCGTGTCACCCGTTCGAGGCCGCGCCGGGGCGCCGCGCGGCGCCCGCCGTCGCGCGCCCGGGCGGGTCATTTTCCGGCGAGGAAGGTGATGGCGAGCGTCTGGCCGGCGAGGCAGACCGCGTTCGGCTGGTACTTGTTCTCGGGCGGATCGAACATCGGATAGAAATAGGCGTTCTGGCAGTTCTTCTTGCTCTGGCAGGTGGCGTCCGGGTTGCCGCAGTTGCCGGGATATTTCGAGTTGCCCCACTTCGTCGTGGTCGGGCCCTGGCAGGTGTAGGTGGGCTTGGCGCTGGTGCCGCAGGCGATCGAAACCGGGAAGTTGTACGAGGCGCCGCCAGTGCTGGCGCACCTGTTCTTCTTCCACAGCGCGTCCGTGCAGTTCTGCGGGATGACGCTGATGTCGAACCAGACGCAGTTGCCCTTGTTGAAGCAGCCGGCGTTGGTGCTGGGTTCGAAGTTCGTCTCCACCATCGTCTGGTGGTTCTGCTGCGCGTCGAAGCAGTCCTTCGGCACGGCCTTCGGGCTGGCGCAGAAGCGCGACGGCGCGGCGTTGCTCGCCACAGTCGCCTTGCAGGTCTTGCCGGCGGCGATCTTGGCGCCCTTGCCGGACTTCGTGCACCCCGTGCCCCAGGTGATCGGCCCCGGCTTGTGGTCGATGGTGGTGAAGCCGACATAGATCGGCTTTGACTGCTTGTTGGTGATGGCCACCGGGCCGGTCTCGGCCTTTGCGCCGAGGGAGGTCTCGCACGCCTGCTCGGCGAGCGCCTTCAGCTGCGGGTCCTTCACCTCGCTCTGTTCCTTGGTGCGGCGGTCCTTGAAGCGATAGGTGTCGCCGCCCTCGCCGGGACACATCAGCTTCAGCTCGTTGGCAGCGGCGGGCGTCGCGACGGAGCCGAGCGCGAAGGAGCCGGCCGCGACGGCTCCGAAGAGCACCGCCCACACGGCACCGCGCGCCATCCCGATGATGGAGTTCATGGCTCGTTACCCCCTTCTGCGGCGTGACCCGTGAGCCCGCTGGACAGCCGAAGTGCGGAAAACCATCGCCGCGCCGCCCCCGGGCCGCGTGCCGCCGATGTGGTCCCGCTTCGTGTTGGGTCGCCCCCGACCGAAGCGAAGACTAGCGGATTCTCGGGGCGGGCGGGAGAGGGGGGCCGCAAGCGCTGCACGCCCACTGCCTACTGCCTACGGCCGACCTTCAAACCCCCAGATGCCGGTGCATCGCCTCCGCGTCCGCGACGAGCTCAGCCGGCGGCCCTTCGAAGGCGACCGTCCCCTTCACCAGCACGAGGATGCGGTCGCAGGCTTCCGCCATCGCGCTCACCGTCTTGTCGACGATCAGCGTCGCCGTGCCGCCCGCGCGGATCAGCGCCAGCGTCCGCCAGATCTCGGCACGCACCAGCGGCGCCAGCCCCTCGGTCGCCTCGTCGAGCACGATCAGGCTTGGGTTGGTCATCAGCGCCCGGCCGATCGACAGCATCTGCTGCTCGCCGCCCGACAGCTGGTCGCCGCCATTGCCGATGCGCTCGGCAAGCCGCGGGAACACCGTCAGCACCCGCTCCAGCGTCCAGTCGCGGCTGCCGTCGACGCCGGGCCGCGCCGCCAAGGTCAGGTTCTCGCGCACCGACAGGCTCGCGAAGATGCCGCGTCCTTCCGGCACGTAGGAGACACCGTGGCGGGCGATGCGCGAGGCCGCCCAGCCGGTGACGTCGGTGCCGCCGACCGCCACGCTGCCACTCTTGATCGGCGTCAGGCCGAGCAGCGAGCGGATCAGCGTCGTCTTGCCCATGCCGTTGCGGCCCATCAGCCCGACGGTCTCGCCCGGCGCGATGGCGAGGTCGACGCCGCGGACGATGTGGCTCGCCCCGTAGTAGGTGTGGATCGCGCGCGCCTCCAGCAGCGGCGCGGCCGTGCGCGCGCCCACGGCGCCACCATCACGAGCGATGGCCGCGCCCGCGCTCATGCGTCCTCGCCGAGGTAGGCGATGCGCACCTGCGGGTCGGCGCGGACGGCGTCGGGCAGGCCGGTGGCGATCACCGCCCCGTTCACCATCACCGTGACGCGCTCGGCGATGGCGAAGACGACGTCCATGTCGTGCTCCACCAAGAGCACCGCGTGGCGCTTAGCGAGGCTCGCGATCAGCCGGCCCGTCGCCTCCGCCTCCTCCGGCCCCATGCCGGCGAGCGGCTCGTCGAGCAGCAGGATCGTCGGATCGGTGGCGAGCGTCATGGCGATCTCGAGCTGCCGCTGCTCGCCGTGCGACAACAGCCCGGCGGTCCGCGCCGCCCGGCTCATCAGCCCGACGGTTCCGAGCGCCGCCTCCGCCGCCGCGACGATGTCGCGCCGCCGTTCGGCCGGGGCGAGCAGGCCGCCGACGGTCGCCCGTCCGCGCTGGGCTGCAAGGCGGACGTTCTCGAGCACGGTCAGCTCGCCGAGTATGTTGGTGCGCTGGTAGGAGCGGCCGACGCCGCGCCGGGCGATGCGGAAGGCCGGCCAGCCTGCAACGTCGGTGCCGCCGATGCGGATCTCGCCGGCGCTCGGCGCGAGGTCGCCGGAGAGCAGGTTGATCAGCGTCGACTTGCCGGCGCCGTTCGGCCCGATGACGGCGTGCAACTCGCCGACCGCGAGGTCGAGGTCGACGTCGCGCACGGCGACGAGGCCGCCGAAGCGGCGTGTGAGACCGCGGGCCGAGAGCGCAGGGGATGGCGAGGCAAGGCCGCTCACGGCGCAGCCTCCGTTCGCACTGGGGCTGCGGCGCTCAGGGGCGCCGTCTCCGCGGCCGGGGTGTCGTCCGCCGTCGCCGCCTCGCTCGCATCCGCCGTCCGCACCCGCCGCGTGAACAGCCCGGCGAGGCCGCGCGGCAGCACCAGCACCACCGCCAGGATGACGAGGCCCTCGACCAGCAGCTGCCGCTCGGTCAGCTGCTGGCTCGCCTCCCCCAGCGCCGTCAGCGCGATCGCGCCGAGGATCGGCCCGACCAGCGTGCCGAGCCCGCCGAGGATGACGATCAGCAGCGCCTCGGCCGATCGGTGCCAGCCGACGAGCTCGGGATTCACGAAGCCCTCCTGCACCACGAACATGTGGCCGGCGAGCCCGGCGAGCGCGCCGGCCAGCGTGAAGGCGGCGAGCTTGTAGGCATAGACGTCGTAGCCGAGCATGCGCATGCGGTGCTCGTTGACGCGGATGCCGACGAGGACGCGGCCGAACAGCGAGGCGAGCACGCCGGCCAGCACCAGGAACGTCGCCGCCATCAGGGCGAGGTTGACGTAGTAGAGCGTCAGCCCGCGCTCGCGCCGGCCCATCGGCAGCTGGAAGCCCTCGATCCCGAGGATCGGCCGCGGCGCGAAGACGCCGTCGGCGCCGCCGCCGAGGCCGGTGTCATGGAAGACGAAGTAGACCATCTGCCCGAAGGCGAGCGTCACCATCAGGAAGAAGAACGTCCGCGTCCGGAGCGCAAAGGCGCCGATGATGAGCGCGGCGAGCCCCGCGGCGATCATCGCCACCGGCAGCGTCACGAACACCGACAGCGGGGTGTCGGCCGGCGAGATCAGGTAGACCGAGTAGGCGGCGATGCCGAAGAAGGCCGCGTGGCCGAGGCTGACGAGCCCGGTGCCGCCGACGAGGAGCTGCAGGCTGAGGGCGAAGATGGCGGCGACGAACGCCGTCGAGCCGAGCATCAGATAGAACGGCGGCAGCACCAGCGGCAGCAGCGCAAGCGCCAGGAAACCGGCGACGAGGGCGAGCTTGGCAATGCGGGTCTGCGGCAGCATGGTCGTCACGCCGCGCGGGCGAACAGGCCGGTCGGCCGCCACAGCAGCACGGCCGCCATCAGCACGTAGACGGCGATGCCGGCGAGATCGGGCACCAGCGCCTTGCCGAGGGTATCGACGAGCCCGATCAAGAGCGCCCCCCAGAACGCGCCGGCGATCGAGCCGATGCCGCCGATGACGACGACGACGAAGGAGACGATCAGCACGCCGTCGCCCATGTTCGGATAGACCGAGGTGAGCGGCGCCGACAGCGCGCCGGCGAGCATGGCAAGCGCGGTCCCGAGCGCGAACACCGCCATCTGCACCCGCGACACCGGGATGCCGAGCGCCTCGACCATCTCCGGCTTCTCGGCGCTTGCCCGGATCATGCCGCCGAAGCGGGTGCGGTGGATGACGAGGAACAGAGCGGCGGCGATGACGACGCAGACGGCCAGCACGAACAGCCGGTAGGCCGAATAGCTGAAGACGCTGGAGATCGGCACCGAGAAGTCGAGCACCGGCGGGATCGGCACGGAGTGGAAGTCGTTGCCGAGAAGCAGCGAGCGCCCCTCCTCGAACAGCAGGATCAGCGCGAAGGTCAGAAGCACCTGGTCGAGGTGGGCGCGATCATAGAAGCGGCGGATCAGCACGCGCTCGAGCACCGCCCCGAACACGGCACCGGCAGCCACAGCCAGCGGCAGCGCCAGCCACAGCGAGCCGGTGGCGGCGCCGATCGCATAGGCGAGGTAGGCACCGACCATCGTCAGGCTGCCGTGGGCGAGGTTGATCACGCCCATGATGCCGAAGACGAGGGTCAGACCGCTCGCCACGAGGAACAGCAGCAGCCCGTACTGCAGACCGTTCAAAACCTGGGTCAGCAGCGTCGCCGGGTCCATCGGTCATCCGTCGTCGGGGGAGGGCGGAAGCAGTCGGGCGGAAAACGAGCGGGCGGGGAAAGGCCCCGCCCGCCGGAAGCATCTCGCGAGAAGCGTGGCTCAGGTCATCGAGCAGCCGACGCCCGGATCGGCGAGCGCCTCGACGGCGACGCCATCGACCACGTTCATGCCGTTCTTCACCACGCGCCGGTAGATGTTGTGCACCGGATTGTGCGAGGGCGAAAGCGTCATCGGGCCGCGCGGGCTGTCGAGCTTGGCGCCGGCGATCGCCTTGTGCAGGGCGTCGGTCTCATCGAAATCGCCCTGCACCGCCTCGAGCCCGGCGGCGAGCAGCTGCCCGGCGTCGTAGCCCTGCACGGCATAGACGTCGGCCTCGCGGCCGGCCTTCTCCTTGAAGGCGGCGCGGAAGGCGTTGTCGGTCGGCGTGTCGAGGCCGTCGGCGTAGTGCAGGCCGGTGACGAGGCCGTCGGCGACGCTGCCGAGCGCGCCCAGCGTGCCGTCGGTGGCGAAGCCCGAGGCGATCAGCGGCAGCTTGTCCTTCAGGCCCGCGGCTGCGTAATCCTTGATGAACTGCACGGCGCCGCCGCCGGCGTAGAAGGCGCCGACCGCGTCGACGCCGAGGCCGGGCAACTGCGCCAGGATCGGCTGGAAGTTGGTCTCCGGGAACGGCACGGTCAGCACCTGCACGACCTCGGCGCCCTTCTCCTTGGCACCCTCCTCGAAGCCCGCCGCCGATTCCTTGCCGGCCGCGTAGTCCCACGTCACGTAGGCGAGCTTCTTGTAGCCGGCGTCGGCGGCGATGCGGCCGCAGCCATAGGCGGGCTGCCAGTTGGAGAACGACGAGCGGAAGATGTTCGGCGCGCACTGGGCGCCGGTGGCCGCACCCGCGCCGGCGTTCGGGATGATGAGCAGCGTGCCGGATTCCCGCGCCACCTGCAGCATGCCCATCAGCACGCCGGAGTGCACCGTGCCGACGACGACGTCGACCATGTCGCGGTCGACGAGGCGCTTCATGTTCTCCGGGCCCTTGGCCGGATTGGATTCGTCGTCGAGCTTGATGATCTCCAGCGCCCGGCCGCCGAGCGTGCCGCCCTTCTGGGCGATCAGGAGCTCGAAGGCTGAGGTGATGTTCTCGCCGAGCTGCGCGAAGGTGCCCGAATAGGGCAACATCAGCCCGACCTTCAGCGGCGCGCCCTGGGCCCGGACGATGTTGAAGCGGCCGAACAGCGGCAGCGTCGCGGCGGCGCCGAGGCCGGTGAGCACGGCGCGGCGCGACGGCCGCAGGAGCTTGGCGGCGCTGCGAGCGGGCGAAACGGCGGTGGACGCGACCTTCGCCGCGACCGTGGGCTTATCGGCCGTGATCTCGTCGGCCTTGATCTCGTCGGACATGGGCTCCCTCCCTCAGGTTTCCGATGCGGCGGCCGTTTCCTCTGGCCGTCCGTCAACCTGCGGGACGCACGCCCCGCGATCGGCCGGGATGGTCGACCGCGAGGTGTGTTCGCGTCAAGGGAAGACCTGAAGAGCAGACAAGCGCCGCGTCTGGTGCTTTCTCACGTCTTGGCAGCGGTGCGATCACGCCGCCGGTTCGAGCACCGAGCGGCGCTGCCGGAGCATGTCCAGCGTCGGGATACGTCCCTCCGCGAGGATGTTGTTCGCCCGCTTCACCGCTTCGGCGGCAGTCAATGCCTCGCGCGACAGCCTTTCGTGTCGGAACAGCCACGCCGCGACGACCGCCCAGTCCCACAGCGGGCTATCCGACGTCACCTTGGCAACCGGCGCCGGGAAGGCCTTGCCGCGCTGTGCCTTGGCATACTGGGTGATGGCTGCACGGCTCAATCCGGTCCGCGCCGCGATGTCGGCGAGGCTCACCAACGTGTCGGGCTCAACGCGCTCGACGCGGGCGCCGGTGGCCACGACCCCCGCGATGGCTGAGGCGATTGCCTCCTCGATGCTCTCCGCCTCCCGCGTGAAGTCGGCGATGACGTGGCCTCGCTGGAAGGAGATCGTCGCGTCGTCGCAGCCGGCTTCGTAGAAGCGGGCCTCGAAATCCTCGGCCTGCGGGTCCAGGCCCGAAGCGATCACGCAGAACTCATGGACCGTCATCGGAAGCCTCCTCTCGGTGCGGGCAGCGATCGAGAGCACGCAGGATCTGCCGTGCATGCGCCTCCGCGTTTCGCGGCGTTCCGTTGACGCCGACCTGGCAACCGTCCCGGTCCGCATGGGCACAGAAAAGCCGACCCCAATGTCCCATCTTGCGCCAGCGCCACCCCTGCGACTCTGCCGTGGCTACCGCCTCTTCCACCGCCTTGTGAGGATGACGTGGCCTAGCCATCGGCGCTGCCCAGGATCAGCCGAGTGTTAACAAATGTCAACATCGCAGGGTCGGAAATGACGCCCGCGATCTTCGACGGACATGCAGGCCAAGGGCAATGTCAATCTTCGACGCCGCGGACTGAGCTTCACGCGGCGTAGGAGCGGCCAAAGCTAAACACAGCGCCCCGCCACCGCGGCCGGTAGGCCGAAGCCGCCGGCCGGGTCGCGGGTCATAGGCTCAGCGCGCGTCGCGTTTTGCCTGCGAGACGGCGGCGGCCTTGCGCAGACGGCCGCGCTCCATCGGGCGGATCAGGCTGTCGGCGCGCTGGTTCGAGACGTCGCGCATGCCCTTGTGGGCGTGGCGTGAGTTGAAGGCGGGGCCGTCGTCCTCGTCGCTCGCCTGGCGCAGCGCCAGCGCCTTCTTCGCATTGGAGACGAGCGACGTGCTCGCGGCCATGCGGCGGCGCCGCTCGCTCTCGCTGTTGAGGCGGCGGACCGCCATCGCCAGCACGGCGAGCTTGGTGCGCGAGCCGGTATCGGCCTTCGACGGGGTGGCGCCGCGGGGTGCCGCCTTGCCGCGCATCTCGCGGCGGCGCTGCTCGGCCGTCGTCTTCGCCTTGTCGCGACGCTCCCGCACCAGCTTCACGAGCTTCGACAGCTCCTGGTCGGAGAGCTGCTGCAAGGCGGGGTGGTGCGACTTCTCGACAAGGTCGCGCTCCTCGGCGTCGAGCGCCCGGGCTTCTTCCTTCTGGGTGATGGCCATCGGTGGGTGATCCTCCTGTTTTGCGAAAGACTAACGGGTCCGGCCCCGCGGCGTCACCGCGAGGCTCGGCTGTCATCAGTCGAAAGTCGGGTTATTGCGGGGCGGTTCCGCCGGGGCGGCGGGGCGCCGCACCGGTCTCAGACGTGCTGGCCGCCGTTGATGTGGATCTCGGCGCCGCTGACGTAGCTCGACGCGTCGCTGCACAGGTAGAAGATCGTGTCGGCGACCTCCGACGGCTTGCCGAGCCGGCGCAGCGGGATGTCGCCGACCATCAGCTCCGTGCCTGGCGACAGGATCGCCGTGTCGATCTCGCCCGGAGCAATGGCGTTGACGCGGATGCCGTGCGGGCCGAAGTCGGCCGCCATCTCGCGCGTCAGCGCCGCGAGCGCCGCCTTCGAGGTCGAGTAGGCGGTGCCGGCGAAGGGATGCACCCGCCCGCCGGCGATCGACGTCACGTTGACCACCGAGCCGCGCGCCGCCGCGAGCTCCGGGAACAGGCCGCGGGCCAGCATGATCGGCGCGAAGAAGTTAACCTGGAACACCGAACGCCACGTCTCCATCGGCGTCGAGCGGGAATCGAGCCGGCTGCCGCCCTCGCCCTTCGGCGAGATGCCGGCGTTGTTGACGAGTGCATCGAGCCGGCAGGCCGTGCCGAGGCGGCGGCGGATCTCCTCCACCGCGTCCTCGAGGTCGTCCGGGTCGGCGAGGTCGACCTGGATGTGGTCGTCCTCGCCCGCCGGCCACGGGCACTTGTCGGAAAACGGCTGGCGCGAACAGGTGATCACGCGCCACCCGGCGGCCGAGAAGCGCTTGACCGTGGCGTGGCCGATGCCGCGGCTCGCTCCGGTCAAAACGAGCGTCGGCCGAGGCGCGGCTGCTGGCGTCGACGTCGTCATCGGTGGTCCCGTCCTCGAATGAATGTCACGCTGGCGCAGCTAAGCGCCAAGTTCGGCCTCGCCACAAGCCCGCTGCGACCGCGCCGACGCGCGCACCCGCCCCCGCGGCTGCCGCGAGGGACGGGTGCGGTGCGGCGCCGAGTTTGGAAAGACTCCAAGTTGCGAATGGTTCTCATTTCCCTTGCGCCGGACCGCACGCCGGTCTAGGTGTCTTCTTGTCGGCCGAGAGGAGCGCCTGCCGGAAGGGCAGGGCGCGATGGTCGGGACGAGCCGCCGGAGCGCCTTCTCCATGATGGTCTGCCACTGCAACAGACTGACGGACGACGTGCTGCGCGACGCCGCGGCCGAGGTCGCGCTCGAGCCGGGTCGCCGGGTGGTCACCCCGGGCGCCGTGTTCCGCGCCGCCGGCTGCCGGCCGCGCTGCGGGGGCTGCTTCCCGCTCGTCGTCGAGGTGCTGCATGGCGCCACCCGCGGCCTGCCCGCCTTCCTCGATCCGACCGAGCGTCCCGCCGCGGCGCATCAGCACGCCTGCGCCGACTGCCCGCGCGCCGAGCACGAACGCGCCCGCGCCGCCGGCGAATTGCCGGCACCGTCGGTCGTGCAGCTGCCCGCCGTCGTGCGCCCGACCAGGCCGGGGACGACGCTGCCGGCAGCGAACTCGCCGGCCGTGATCCTGCCCGCGCTGACCCTGCCGGCACCCTCCGGCCCCGCCGCCCTGCGCCGCGCCGGTTGATCTTTTTCATTTTAGAATTAGTATAACCTCACGTCGGAGCGCCACCTCGGCGCACGCATGAGGAGAGTTTTCCGTGAAGGGCGATCCCGAAGTCCTGGACATGCTGAACCGCGCGCTGAAGCACGAGCTCGCCGCGATCAATCAGTATTGGCTGCACTACCGCCTGCTCGACGACTGGGGCTTCACCAAGTACGCCAAGAAGGAGCGGGAAGAGTCGATCGAGGAGATGCAGCACGCGGACAAGCTCGTCACGCGTATCATTTTCCTCGAAGGCCACCCGAACCTGCAGACGCTGGACGTCCTGCGGATCGGCCAGAACATCAAGGAAGTGCTCGAGTGTGATCTCGCGGCGGAATATTCCGCCCGCAAGCTCTACACCGAGGCGCGTGAGCTCTGCCGCGAGAAGCGTGACTACGTGTCGATGGAGCTGTTCGAGGACCTGCTCGAAGACGAAGAGCACCACATCGACTTCATCGAGACGCAGCTGCAGCTGATGGAGCAGATCGGCATCCAGAACTACGGACAGCTGAACGCCGGCTCGGCCGACGAGGCCGACTGACCGCACGCGTCTTTCGCGAGCCTCGCCCGGCCGCCGGCCGGGTGATGGGCTACGCCGGCCCGTCACCGGGCCACCCTCTCGACGGCGTCCGCGATCTGCTAGGGTCGCGGGCGCCGTTTCCGTTTCCGGGCTGCCTCGATGACCGCACAGACCTCCGCGTCCCCCGCCCTCACGGCCGCTCATTCCCCCGGCCGCCTGCCGCCTCCCTTCCGGCCACCCTACGCCAACGACGACGGCGCCCTCGTCGCCCGGCTGGCGGCGGAGGCGCACTTCGAGCCCGCCGCCGAGGCGGCGCTCGAGGCTGACGCCCGTCGCCTCGTCACCGGCATCCGCAAGGCCCAGGGCTCGCTCGGCGGCGTCGAGGATTTCCTGCGCGAGTACGGGCTCTCCACCCGCGAGGGCCTCGCCTTGATGGTGCTCGCCGAGGCGCTGCTGCGCGTCCCCGACGCCGAGACCGCCGACCGACTGATCGAGGACAAGCTCGCCGCCGCCCAGTTCGAGGCGCGCGAGACGAAGACGACGGACTCGTGGCTCGTCTCCGCCTCCACCTGGGCGCTCGCCACCGCCGCCCGCCTCGTCCACCCCGGCGAGACGCCGGCTTCCGTGCTCGCCGGCCTCGTCCGCCGCATCGGCTCGCCGGCGGTGCGGGGTGCGGCCCGCCAGGCGATGCGCATCCTCGGCCACCAGTTCGTCCTCGGCGAGACGATTTCCGACGCCCTCGGTCGCGCCCGTTCGTCGGAGGCAAAGGGCTACCGCCACTCCTACGACATGCTCGGCGAGGGCGCCCGCACCGCCGCCGATGCCGAGCGCTACTTCCGCTCCTATGCCGACGCCATCGCCGCGATCGGCGCCAAGGCCGGCCGCAAGGCGCTGCCGGATCGCCCGGGCATCTCGGTGAAGCTCTCGGCCCTGCACCCCCGCTACGAGGCGGTGCAGGAGGCGCGCGTGCTGGCCGAACTCCCCGGCCGCTTTCTCGAGCTCGCTCGCCTCGCCAAGACCCACGACCTCAATCTGACGATCGACGCCGAGGAGGCCGACCGGCTCGAGCTCTCCCTCGACGTCATCGCCCGCGTCGCCGCCGATCCGTCGCTCGCCGGCTGGGATGGCTTCGGCCTCGCCGTGCAGGCCTACCAGAAGCGCGCGGTCGCCGTCGTCGACTGGATGGACGAACTCGCCCGCGGCCTCGGCCGGCGCTTCATGGTCCGCCTCGTCAAGGGCGCCTACTGGGACACCGAGGTGAAGCGCGCCCAGGAGCGCGGCCTCGCCGACTATCCCGTCTTCACCCGCAAGCCGGCGACCGACCTCTCCTACATCGCCTGCGCCCGCCGCCTCGTCGCCACCCGCGGCCGGCTCTACCCGCAGTTCGCCACCCACAACGCGCTGACGGTCGCCGAAGTCCGCACCATCGCCGCCGGCACGCCTTACGAGTTCCAGCGCCTGCACGGCATGGGCGAGGCGCTCTACGAGATCGTCACCGAGAAGGACGGCATCCCCTGCCGGATCTACGCGCCGGTCGGCGGCCACCGCGACCTGCTCGCCTACCTCGTCCGCCGGCTCCTCGAAAACGGCGCCAACTCCTCCTTCGTCTCCGCCGTCGGCGATCCGAGCGTCCCCGTCGACAAGCTGATCGAGCGGGCGGTCGGCGCGCTGTCGGGTGGCGCGCTCGCCCGCCATCCGCGCATCCCGCTGCCGGCCGCCCTCTACGCGCCGGAGCGGCGCAACTCCGCCGGCCTCGAGTTCGGCTGCGCCGCCGAACGCGAGGCGCTGGCCACGGCCGTCGCCCGCCTCGCCCCGCCGGTGGTCGACGCTCATCCGCTCGTGGACGGGGCCGCCGGCACCGGCACGACCCGCGACGTCTTGAGCCCCACCGACGGCCGCACCGTCGTCGGCACCGTCACCGAGGCGTCCGAGGCCACCGCCCGGTCAGCCATGGAGGCCGCCGCGCTCGGTTTCCGCGCCTGGAGCGCCACGCCCGCCACCACCCGCGCCGCGGCGCTCGAGCGCGCCGCCGACCTGCTCGAATCCCGCCGCGACCGCTTCATCGCGCTCGCCGCGCTGGAGGCCGGCAAGACGCTTGCCGACGGCGTCGCCGAGGTGCGCGAGGCGGCCGACTTCTGCCGCTACTACGCCGCCCGCGCCCGCGACACCCTCGCCCCGGAGCAGGTGATGCCCGGCCCGACCGGCGAGGACGACCGCCTGCACCACCGCGGCCGCGGCGTCTTCGTGGCAATCTCGCCGTGGAATTTCCCCTTGGCGATCTTCCTCGGCCAGGTCTCGGCGGCGCTCGTCGCCGGCAATGCCGTCGTCGCCAAGCCCGCCGAGCAGACACCGCTGATCGCCTTCGAGGCGGTGAAGCTGCTGCACGAGGCCGGCGTGCCGGCATCCGCCTTGCAGTTCGTCCCCGGCGACGGCCGCGTCGGTGCGGCGCTGGTCGCTGACGCCCGTGTCGCCGGCGTCGTCTTCACCGGCTCGACCGAGACCGCGCGGGCCATCAACCGTGCGCTCGCCGCCAAGGACGGGCCGATCGTGCCGCTCATCGCCGAGACCGGCGGCATCAACGCGATGATCGTCGACGCCACGGCGCTGCCCGAGCAGGTCGCCGACGACGTCGTCATGTCGGCCTTCCGCTCCGCCGGCCAGCGCTGCTCGGCGCTCCGCATCCTCTACGTGCAGGAGGACGTCGCCGACCGGATGATCGAGATGATCACCGGCGCCGCCGCGGAGCTCTCGCTCGGCGACCCCCGCGACCCCGCCACAGATGTCGGCCCGGTCATCGACCGCGAGGCCGCCGACGGCCTCCATGCCCACATCGTCGCCATGCGCAGCCGGGCGAAGGTGCTGTTCGAGGGCAGGGCGCCCGGCGGCGGGCTCGCCGCGGGCCACTGGGTGCCACCGACGGTGATCGCGCTTTCCGACGGCAAGGAGCTCACCCGCGAGGTGTTCGGCCCGGTGCTGCACGTCGTCCGCTACAAGCCGCGCGACCTCGATCGTGTGGTGGAAGCCATCGCCGCCACCGGCTACGGGCTGACGCTCGGCATCCACACCCGCATCGACGAGACGGTCGAGCGCATCGTCGCCCGCCTCGACACCGGCAACGTCTACGTCAACCGCAACATGATCGGCGCCGTCGTCGGCACCCAGCCCTTCGGCGGCTCCGGCCTCTCCGGCACAGGCCCGAAGGCCGGCGGCCCGGCCTACCTCACCCGCTTCGTGTTGGAGCAGGTCGTCTCCATCAACACGGCGGCGGCCGGCGGCAACGCGACGCTGATCGCCATGGGCGAGAACTGAGGGGGAGCGCACCCATCCCCCGCCAACGGGAGGGAACCTGTCCGACATCGTGGTAGTCGGGCCACAAGCCTCTCCCTCGTCATACCCCGGCTTGACCGGGGTATCCATCACACGGAAATCGCAAGGCTTTTCGCCCGGGATGGATCGCCCGGTCAATCACCGGGTCAAGCCGGGTGAGGGCGATGACGGAACGAAGGGGGGTGGGCGCCTCGCACAGTCACACAGGTCGGGCGGTGCGGTCGGAACCGATGGCCGAGCCAGCGGCGATTCAGGCCGCGCGTGGCACGATGCGCGCGAGTTCCGGTCCGATCTCCCGTCGCCGCGCCATCAGGTCGTGGTCGGCCTGCAGCCCGAGGAAGAAGCCTTCCGACAGGCCGAAATAGCGGGTGAGGCGCAGGTCGGTGTCGGCCGTCACCGAGCGCTTGCCGAGGACGATCTCGTTCACCCGCCGCGGCGGCACTCCGATCGCACGCGCCAGCGCATTCTGGCTGAGCCCCATCGGCTCGAGGAACTCAAGAAGCAGGATGTCGCCGGGGTGGGGGTTGGCGAGCAGGTCCACCTCAGCCGTGATAGTCGACGATTTCGACATCGCTTGCGCCTCCTTCCGTGATGCCCTGGCTCAATGTTCAGATCGGGGCATCCATCTCCCGCCATCGGCAGGGAGCCCGCCCGACACCATGGTCGTTGGGCCACAACCCTCTCCCCCGTCATACCCCGGCTTGACCGGGGTATCCATCACACGGAAATCGCAAGGCTTTTCGTCCGGGATGGATCGCCCGGTCGAGCCGGGCGATGACGGAACGAGGGGGGTGCAGGTCGAGTAGGCGTGGGAAGTGACGGTCATGAGGGTCGCCAGGCCAATGCTGTGCGCGTGCATGGTCACACCGAACATGATCGGACGCGCCTCGCAGTCGGGGCAGGGGCGCGGCTCTCCGCCAAAACTCATTCCCTCCGCCCTCGATCCACCCCCGTAGCCTTCCTCACTGCCGCGATGACCGCTCCTCGTGCTACGCAGACGCCGACCACGAGTCGCGAGGAGCGCCGACGTGCCGAACCTTCTTCCGAAGACTGGTCCCGTCGCCGACTTCCTCGCCGCGATCACCGCGGAGGAGCCTGATCCCGACGCCCTGCGCGCCACGGTCGCCAGCGCCGAGCGCCTGTCCGCGCCGGTGCTCGCCATCCTCGCGACCGCCGCAACCGGCGAGGAGCTCGACGAGGACGACACCCGCTTCGCCTTCTTCGGCGTGCACGTCCTGGCGGCGGCGCGGCGCACGGAGCTCTGGAAGCCGCTGCTGGCCGTGCTCGCCCGCCCGGGCGAGGAACTCGACGACCTGTTCGGCGACGCCGTCACCGAGACCTTCCCGGCGATCCTGATGGCCGTCTTCGACGGCGACCTCGCGGCGGCGCAGCGCCTGCTCCTCGCTCCCGCCACCGACGGCTCGGTCCGCTGGGTGCTCGCCGACGTCGTCGCGCAACTGGCGGTCGACGGCCGCGTCGACCGCGACGCCGCGGTGGCGCTGCTGCGCGCCATGCCGCCGACGATCGACAAGGAGGACGAGGGCGCCTGGCTCGGCTGGCACGAGGCAGTGCTCCGGCTGCGCGCCGCCAAACTGGTCCCGCTCGCCCGCACCCAGTGGGTGATGAGCAAGACGTGCCTCGCGCCCGCCGACCTCGCCGAATTGCGCGCCGACTTCGCCGCGCTGGAGGCCGATCCGGCCTCGCCGCCGCCGGAGACCACGCGCCCGATCGAACCGCTCGACGATCCCGCCGTCGCCTTCGAGTTCGGTGTCGAGTCCGATCCCGCCGCCGAGGTCCTGCCCGATGCCGACGAGATCAACTGGCTCGTCGCGTTCCTGGCGTCGCCGACGTGCCGGCCGACGGTGATGGACCTCGAGATGATCGACGGCTTCCTCGCCGGCCTCGTCGCTGGGCCGGGCAGCCTCGAGCCCGCGGCGGTGCTGCGGGAGATCCTCGACGGCGGCTTCGCGCCCGGCGCGAAGGTGGCGAAGGCCGATCGGCAGCGCTGCGAGGACATCGTCGAGCGGCTGCGACAGTCGATCGCCCTGCGCCTCGCCGCCGACGCCGAGCATCGGCCGCTGCTGTTGCCGGTGGAGGCGTTCGAGCCGGCGGTCGATGCGGCGGGCGTGCCGGTCGAGCGCTTCCCCGGTGAGGCCTGGGCATCCGGCTTCGGCTTCGCCGTCCGTCTCTTCCGGCGGGACTGGACCCGCGCGATGCAGGACGACGACGACGTGCGGGCACTGATGGCGCCGATCAGCGCGCTGATGGTCGATCCCGCTCGCCGCGCCGAGGTCGGGCTGGACGATGCGGAGTTGCGTTCGGCACACGAGGAACTGCCGGCCTGCGTCGCCGGGCTCTACGGCTACTGGCGCGAGGTCGAGGAAGAAGCGGCGGCCCGCCGACCCTCATCGGCCGGCGCCAAGCCCGGCCGCAACGACCCCTGCCCCTGCGGCAGCGGCCAGAAATACAAGCGCTGCTGCGGCGCGGCGGCGTGAGGGCGGCGGTTCAGGCGGTACGGTAGAAGATCACCTGCGCAGCCGGCACGAGCTGCTGCAGGATGTCGAAGTCCCGCAGGTTCGCCGTCATGACCGCGGCCCCCTGATCGCGGGCCTGCACGAGGAGCAGCGCGTCGTCGAGGCAGGCGCGGGCGCTGTCGGATGGCAGCGTCCGCAGCCGCTGCAGCAGCCCGGCGAGAATGCCGGCCTCCGCCCACGCCGCCGCGCCCGGTGCATGGATGCGTCGCGCCGACATGGCCTCGATGGCCTCGGCGAGACGGGCGCGCGCCGCCCGCTCACGCTCGTTCGCGGGTGGCCTGCGGCCGAACCGGTGCGTCAGCTCGGCGACGGCGACCGCGGAATGGAGGATCGTCCGCCCGGAGATCAGGCGGTCCGCCGCCGGGGGTGTCTGTCCCTTGAGGACGTGCAGATAGACGCAGGTGTCGAGCAGGAGGGGCGGGCCGAAGGTCTGCTGCTGCTCGGCGAACGGAAGCTCCGCGTCGGCCCTCGGCGCGAGTGGCCCGGTGACCTTGTCCGGCTTGATCCGGCGCAGCAGGCGGCCGAGATCGACGCCGGCGCCGCGCATCGGTCAGAGGTCCACGTCGGCGGGCACGCTTCCCTTCAGGGTGAGCAGCCGGTCGCCATAGTCGTCCTCAAGGGCCACCTTGGAGAGGGCATACTCGATGAGCTCGGTCCGGGAGCGGATGCCGGAGCGCCGCGTCGCCGCCTCCATCAGGGAGCCGGTGACCCGGCAGCTGACGCGAACAGCCTTGTCCCCGGACAGCAGCCCGGCCTCGCTGGCCTGCTCCAGCAGTTCCCGCTGGCGCGGCGATGGCCTGGACGTCTGCATGGCTTGTCTCCACCGTGTGAATGACAGATTAAACTTTTCGTCTGACACGGACAACCCCGCGGCAAGCATCGCCGCCGCCCCGCCGCTTGACTCCCACCCCTCATCCGGCCTCTTCCCCACCCATGCTGCCGATCGACGCCGTTGTCCCCGAACTCCTCGCCGCGCTCGATCGCGAGGGCGCCGCCGTGCTGGTGGCGCCGCCGGGGGCGGGCAAGACGACGCGGGTGCCGCTGGCGCTGCTCGACGCCCCCTGGCGCGGCGACGGGCGCATCCTCGTGCTGGAGCCGCGCCGGCTCGCGGCGCGGGCGGCGGCGCGGCGGATGGCGGAGACGCTGGGCGAGGACGTCGGCCGGCGCGTCGGCTTCCGGGTGCGGATGGAGAGCCGCATCTCGGCGGCGACCCGCATCGAGGTCGTCACCGAAGGCGTCTTCACCCGCATGATCGTCGACGATCCGTCGCTCGAGGGCGTGGCGGCGGTGCTGTTCGACGAGGCGCACGAGCGCAGCCTCGACGGCGACCTCGGGCTGGCGCTGGCGATCGAGGCGCGCGGGGCGCTTCGGCCGGACCTCAGGCTGCTCGTCATGTCCGCCACCATCGATGGCGCCCGCTTTGCGAACCTCCTCAGTGGAGGGCAGGGGGCCTCAGGCGCGCCGGCCAACGCCCCCGTCATCGAGAGCCAGGGCCGCGCCTTTCCCGTCGAGACGCGCCACCGGCCACGCGACGCCCGCACCCGGCTGGAGGACGCCGTCACCGACGCGGTGCTGGCGGCGCTCGCCGAGGAGCCGGGCTCGATCCTCGCCTTCCTGCCGGGGCAGGGCGAGATCACCCGGACGGCCGAGCGCCTCGGCGGCCGGCTGCCGGCGGACGTCGACCTCGCACCACTCTACGGCGCGCTCGACGGCGCTGCGCAGGACCGCGCCATCCGGCCGTCGCCAGCGGGCCGCCGCAAGGTCGTGCTCGCCACCTCGATCGCCGAGACCTCGATCACCATCGATGGCGTGCGTGTCGTCGTCGACGGCGGGCTCGCCCGCAAGCCGCGCTACGAGCCGGCGACCGGGCTGACGCGGCTCGAGACCGTGCGGGTGTCGCGGGCGGCCGCCGACCAGCGCCGCGGCCGCGCCGGGCGCACGCAGCCGGGCGTCTGCATCCGGCTTTGGGAGGCCGGCCAGACGGCGGCGCTTGCCCCGCACGACCGCCCGGAGATCCTCGACAGCGACCTCTCCGGCCTCGTTCTCGACCTCGCCGCCTGGGGTGTCACCGACCCGTCGACGCTCGCCTTCCTCGAGCCGCCGCCTGGGCCGGCGTGGCGGGAGGCGGTGGACTTGCTCGTCTCGCTCGACGCCCTCGACGCCACCGGCCGGCTGACGGCCGAGGGTGAGGCGCTGCGCAGGCTGCCGCTGCCGCCGCGGCTCGCCCACATGCTTCACCGCGCGGCCGCCGACGGCAGGGCGGGGCTCGCCGCCGACCTCGCTGTCCTCCTGTCGGAGCGTGGCCTCGGCGGGGACGATGTCGACCTGCGCGAGCGCCTGCGCCGCTTTGGTCGCGAGCGCGGAAGGCGCGCCGACGACGCCCGCCGCCTCGCCGACCGGCTCGTTGCAAGCGTCGGCGGCAAGCGGGGCGACGGCGATGTCGAATCGGCCGGCGCCGCGCTGGCGCTCGCCTTTCCCGAGCGGCTGGCGCAAGCGCGCGGCGGTCCCGGCAAGTTCCGGCTGGCGAACGGCCGTGGTGCCGTCCTCGATCCCGCCGACGGGCTGGCGCGCGAGCTGTTCCTCGCCGTCGCGGACCTTTCCGGTTCGGCGGAAGCGGCGCGCATCCTCGCCGCGGCGCCGATCTCCCGAGGCGAAATCGAGAGTGATTTCAAGGACCATATCGAGACGGTCGAGACGATGAGCTTCGACGCCGGCAGCGGCTCGGTGCGCGGCCGGCGCATCCGCCGGCTCGACCGGCTGGTGCTGGCGGAGGAGGCGATCCCGGCGGTCGGCGAGGCGGCGACAGCAGCGCTGATGACCGTGATCAGAGATCACGGTCTCGACCGGCTGCCGTGGACGCCGGCGCTGCGGCGGCTGCGGGAGCGGGCGGGTTTCCTGCACCGGTTTGCGGTGCCCGGCTGGCCGGACGTTTCCGACCCGTCACTGGCGGCCGCCGCGGACGCCTGGCTGGCGCCCTATATCCCGGGAAAGACACGGTTTTCCGACATCCGGCCGGCGGAGCTGGAGGCGGCGCTGACGGCGCTGTTTCCGGCCGGTGGCGAACGTCTGCTCGACCGGCTCGTGCCGGAGCAGCTGGAGACGCCCGGAAACCGTTCCGCTTCAATCGATTACGGCCGGGACCCGCCAGTCGCCGCGGTGCGCGTCCAGGACCTCTTCGGCCTCGACCGCCATCCCACGGTGGCGGATGGCAAGGTGCTGATCGTGCTGGAGCTTCTGTCGCCGGCCAACCGCCCGATCCAGGTCACCGCCGACCTGCCGGGCTTCTGGCGCGGTTCGTGGGCCGCGGTGCGTGCCGACCTCCGCGGCCGCTATCCCAAGCATGCCTGGCCGGAGGACCCGCTGTCCGCACCGCCGGTCAGGATGAACCGGCGGAGTTGAGCCGGCGGCCGATCTTTTTTCTCGCACCTGCGAGCAGGACTGGCGATTGGTGCTTGCTACCACCGGCCATTGCGTCACCATCGCGCGAGGCAAGAACAGGAGAACGACCATGGCCGCAGATCCGACGACTCTCACCGATGTGAAGGATGTGCGGACGCTGATGATGAACGCCGAGCGCCTCGGTGCGCCGGAGCTGGCGCTCGCCTGCCAGCGCCGCCTCTACGAGCTCGCCGGCGTCGACGTCGACGACCCGATCGAGCGCCGCCTCTGGCAGGCGGTGGCAGCCTATGAGGAGACGCTGCACCGCCAGCACGGCAAGGCACGCCGGGCGAGCTACACCCGCCGCAAGATCGCCACCAAGGGGGCGATCGCCACCCTCACCGACTGGGCGATGGACACCAAGGTGACGCCGGGCTTCGAGGCACTGATGGCGAACGGCCATGCCGAGTTCACCGGCGAGGCGATCGTCGTCGAGTATGCCGACCATTTCCCGCCCGAGGCTGTCGCCGCGGCGAAGGCGCGCCTCGCCGACCACGCCGTGAAGGTGCCGGAACCGAGCTGACGCCGGCCGGCACAGCGCGGCACAGGTCGACGGGCCACACTGGTCTGCCCCACAGACCAGTTATGGCGTCAGCCGACGATCAGCACGTGCAGCGCGCGCGGACCGTGGGCGCCGAGGACCAGCGTCTGCTCGATGTCGGCGGAGCGCGACGGGCCGGTGACGAAGTTCACCGTCCGCGGCATCTCGCCTTCGCCGTAGCGGGCGCGCAGGCGGGCGATGACGGTCTCGAAGTCGCCGGCGATGTCGGCGGCGTCGACGACGATGATGTGCAGGTCGGGCAGGAAGTTGAGCGTCGTCGGGTTGTCGGGACCGGAGACGAGCATCGTCGTGCCGGTCTCCGCCACCGCCGCGAAGGCGTGCGAGACGGCCGCGAGGTCATCCCCGAAGGAGCGGCCGCGCGCCACGGCGAGCGTCGGCACCGCGCCCCACGGCATCGCGGCAAGCCGCGGGTCGTCGCCGATGCGGACCGCCGCCGGAAGGTTGCGGTCGCGCAGCACCGCGGCCACCGCCGCCGGCACCGCGGCGGCCTCCGGCAGGCGCTCGACGGTCGCCATCACGCCCTTCAGGCGGTTCTCGTAGAGGTCGACCTGCTCGGCCGGCGGGATGTGGCCACGCGCCGGCACGACGCCGGCGCGGTGGGCCGCCAGCCGGTCGGCGATGGCGGCCCGGCGGCCGGGATCGCGGCTGTCGACACCGAGCGCCGCGCGGACGCGGCCGAGAACGGCGTCGCGCGCCGAGGGACCGCCGCTCATCGCCGCCGCTCCCCGGACGCCCAAAGGTCCTGGAAGGTGCGCCCCTCGGGGGCCGCCATGTCGCGGTGGGCCGTCCACCCGCCGGCGAGCGGCAGCGAGGCGAAGCGGCCCTTGCGCTTGCCGAACAGCCCGAGCGCGCGGGCGGCGAGGCCGGTGGCGAGGCGGTAGAGCGCCGGGCGGCGGGCGACGAAGGCCCAGAGCCCGAGGCCGGCGCGCATGGTCCCCGGCTGCAGGTGCCGCTCGAACTCGCGCTCGCGCCAGTGGCGCATCATCTTCGGCAGCGGGATCTGCATCGGGCAGACCGCCTCGCAGCGCCCGCAGAAGGTCGACGCGTTCGGCAGGTGGGCCGCCTTGTCGATGCCGATCAGGGCCGGCGTCAGCACCGCCCCCATCGGGCCGGGATAGACCCAGCCATAGGCATGGCCGCCGATCGCGCCATAGACCGGGCAATGGTTCATGCAGGCGCCGCAGCGGATGCAGCGAAGCATGTCCTGGAACTCCGAGCCGAGCATCGCCGAGCGGCCGTTGTCGAGAAGCACCACGTGGTACTCCTCCGGCCCGTCCGGATCGCCCGGCCGGCGCGGACCGGTCGACAGCGTCGTGTAGACGCTCATCTCCTGGCCGGTGGCGGAGCGGGCGAGGATGCGGACGATCTGGGCGACGTCTTCCAGCGTCGGCACCAGTTTCTCGATCGAGGCGACGACGACGTGGACGCGCGGCAGGATCTGCGTCAGGTCGCCGTTGCCCTCGTTGGTGACGATGATCGAGGTACCGGTCTCGGCGACGAGGAAGTTCGCGCCGGTGATGCCGACATCGGCGGCGAGGAAGCGCTCGCGCATGACGCCGCGGGCCTCCGCCAGCAGCGTCGGTGCCTCCTCCAGCGGCCGGGCGGGATCGAGGTGGGTGTGGACGCGCCGGAAGTCGTCGGCGATCTGCGCCCGCGTCAGGTGGATGGCGGGGGCGATGATGTGGCTCGGGTGCTCGCCGCGCAGCTGGATGATGTATTCGCCGAGATCGGTCTCGACCGGTGTGATGCCGTTGGCGGAGAGGTGATCGTTGAGGCCGATCTCCTCCGTCACCATCGACTTGCCCTTGGTGACGGTCTTCGCACCGACGGCCTGGCAGATGCCGAGGATGATGTCGCGGGCGTCGGCGGCGTCGACCGCCCAGTGCACCTTGGCACCGGCTTCGGTCGCCTTCTTCTCGTAGGCCTCGAGGTAGAGATCGAGGTTTCCCAGCACGTGGTCCTTGATGGCGCGGCCGGAGGCGCGCAGCGCGTCGAACTCCGGCAGGGCGGCGGCGGCGTCGCGGCGCTTCACGATGAAGCCGCGCTCGACCATGCCGAGGGCCTGCTGCAGGTTCGGGTCGACGAGCGCCTCGGCGGCGTTCTCTTTGAAGCGGGGGGATGTGGTCTGCATGGGCCTCGCCCGTCTCCTTGCCGCCGTCAGCGCAGCCAGGCGGCGACGGCGGGATCGCGCCGGCGCTCGTCCTCGAAAACCCAGACCATGCGGTCGATGAACCACAGCTTGCCGAGATAGCACACTGCCGCACCGGCGACCGTCCAGCCCCAGTCATTGACGGCCGCACCATAGATCGCCGCCACGAAGCCGATCGAGGAGGCGCCGGCGGCGACCGTCGCGGCGGTGCGGTGCTCAGGGTCGATCGGCCGGGCGCGGTCGAGCCAGAGCCGCTCGCCGAGGACGGTGCGCGACGCCCAGCTCCGCGTCGAGGCTGGCGGCGGGAACAGGCGCGGGTTGAGCCACAGCCAGGCGACGACGATCGCCACCGGCACGAGCGCCCACCAGCCGAGGGTGGAGTGGCTCCAGATCGCCGAAAGCAGGACCGGCAGGGTCGCCATGCGCGTCCACACGCTCCACGGGCTCGCGTGTCGCTCCCAGGTCCGCTCGTTCATGGCGAACAGCGTGGCGATGAGGCGGGCGGGGGCGGGCATGGGGTGCGCGGTCCGGCTAGCGGCGCGGGGCGCCGATCGCCGGGCCATCAGCCATGCCGGCGAGCACCTCGGCGACGTGGCGGACCTCGATCGACGTCCCGTCGCGCGCGAGCTTGCCGGCCATGTTGAGGAGACAGCCGAGATCGCCGGCGAGCAGGGTGCCGGCGCCGCTCTCGCGGATCGCTTGCGCCTTGCGGCCGACGATGGCGGCGGAGACGTCCGGATACTTGACGCAGAAGGTGCCGCCGAAGCCGCAGCAGACGTCGGCGTCGCGCAGTTCGGTGAGGGCGAGGCCGGCGACGCTGTCGAGCAGCCGGCGCGGCTGCGCCTGCACGCCGAGCTCGCGCAAGCCAGAGCAGCTGTCGTGATAAGTGACCGAGCCGTCGAAGCGGGCGTCGACCGCCGTCACCTTCAGCACGTCGACGAGGAAGCTCGTCAGCTCGTGGGTCTTCCCGGCGAGCGCCTCGGCGCGGCCGTGCCAGGCGGGGTCGCCCTCGAACAGGCTCGGATAGTGGTGGGAGATCATGCCGGCGCAGGAGCCGGACGGGGCGACGACATAGTCGAAGCCCTCGAAAGCGCGGATCACCTGCTCGGCGATGGCGCGGGCGTCCGCACGGTCGCCGGAGTTGTAGGCCGGCTGGCCGCAGCACGTCTGCGCCCGCGGGACTGCGACGGTGCAGCCGGCGTCCTCCATCAGCTTCACCGCGGCGAAGCCGATGGTCGGGCGGAACAGGTCGACGAGACAGGTGACGAACAGGCCGACGCGGGGTCCTGGCGTGGACGCGCTGGGGCCGGTGGTGGCGGGGGCCGGACGTCCGGCTGCGGGCACGATGAACTCCTGCGACTGCGACCGGTCTCGCCGGTGGGGCGACGGTAGCAGATAGCGCAGCAGCGTGGCGATGCGACGGGTGTGGCGTGTTTCGTGCGCGACGGCCTTCGCCGAGATCGCGGCGCGCCCTCCTACCCCCGGATTAGGTCCGGGGCAGGCTCTCCCCCGCGAGGGGGGAGGGTTTCAGCCAGCCGTTTTGCGCTCCTGACGGGAGAGGCGTTCGGCGTTCAGGATGGAGCTGTCGCTTCCCATATCTCGGCGCAAACCCTCCCCCCTCGCGGGGGAGGGCAGGGAGGGGGGGCCGCGAGCGGCACGTCAGCGTGAGCCACCCCCACACTGCCGTGCGGATCACGCGACCGTGGCGAAGTCGTCACGCGTTGCCGCCGCCCGCGCCGCGAGCCGCCGCGCGAGCGCCTGCGGCAGCTGGCGGGCGGACTTGATGCGGGGGGCGGGGAGTTCGGCGAGCACCGGGCCGGTGTCGCCGTAGCGGGCTTCATACTCGGCCCAGTTGTCGAAGCGGCGGCGGGTGACGGTGTCGAGGAAGGTCTCCGCCGGGACGCCCTCGGCGAGGATGAGGGCGTGATCCTCGAGCTCGACGTGGAACCAGGTGAAGCGCTCCGGCATCGCCTTCTCGCGGGCGATCGTCGTGCCGTTGACGAGAGCGCCGGCCTGGACGAGGGCACCGTCGAGGAAGAGGGCGTGGTCAGGCGAAACGAAGAGGTCGCGGACGGGCAGGCCCTCGCCGAGGGCGCCGGCGGTGATGCGGATGGGGAAGCTGCGCAGCCGGTCGGCGAAGACACTCACGACCGTCTGCACGCCGACCCAGCGCACCGGCGCGGCGCGGCCGTCGGCCGTCAGCACGAGGTCGCCGATGGCGAGGCTCTCGACGGGCGTCTCGCCGGTGGGCGTCGCGATCATCGTCCCGGCAAGGAAGCAGACGGTGAAGGGGCTCCCGTCAATCACCAGATCGGCGAATTCGTCAGGAAAATCCGCATAATCGGGGGTCGAAGGGCCGAACAGAATATAGTCCCCATCCCCAGCATCGATCACGACGAACAAGGACCCAGAGACGCTCGTCGTGCCAGCAAAAGTTCCAACGATGACCAAGCTTCCATCGACGTCTATGAGAATTTCATCGCTGAAGAGAAACTGGTTATCATCGAACGTATTGGTGATAAATGTCGGTGGATCATAGGTCTCGCCCGCAAGTTTGTCTCCGCCGGAATACAATACGGACTGCGAGAGAGTAAAGTCTGCCATCGGCTTTCCCCCAAAGAATGAACCAGATCTGCCGGCGCTATGCGATAGCTACTGCCACCAACTGAGATGCTCGCGCCGCGAGCCGCTCGCGCAGCGCCATCGGCAACTGGCGGGCGGATTTGATGCGCGGCACGGGAAGCTCGGCGATGACGGCGCCGGTGTCACCGTAGAGCGCCTGGTACTCGGCGAAGTTGTCAAAGCGGCGCCGCGTCACGGTGTCGAGGAAGGTCTCCGACGGCACGCCCTCGGCGAGGATGAGGGCGTGGTCGTCGAGCTCGATGTGGAACCAGGTGAACCGCTCCGGCATCGCGGCTTCCCGGACGATGGTCGTGCCGTTGACGAGGGCGGCGGCCTGGACGAGGACGCCTTCGAGGAAAAGGGCGTGGTCGGGCGAAACAAAGAGGTCGCGCACCGGCAGGCCCTCGCCGAGCGCGCCGGCCGTGATGCGGACTGGAAAGCTGCGGAGCCGATCGGCGAAGAGGGCGACCACCGTCTGCAAGCCGATCCAGCGCACCGGCGCGATGCGCCCGTCGGCGGTGAGCACATGGTCGCCTATTGCGAGGTCCTCGACGGCCACCTCGCCCGAAGGCGTCGCGATCATGGTGCCGGCTAGGAAGCAGACGACGAAGGCGCCGGTCTCGTAAGTGAAGGTGGCCGGCACATCCTCGAGGGCGTCCGTGGTGAAGTAGACGTAGCCCCAGGTGTCGCTGTAGCCGATCCAGCCGTTCGGGCCGTAGCCGACATAGTCGAACTCGCCGGGAACGTACTCGGGGACGTCGAGGACGCCGCCCGGGGCAAAGTCGCCCATCACCTCGGTCGGCATGTTGTCCACTTCATCGACCGTGAAGGTCTGGGTGTCGGGGTCGATCGTGCCGGTGGCGGTGACGTTGGCCGCATAATAGGGAAACGCGCCGGTCTCGTAGGTGAAGCTCGACGGGGCATCGGCGAAGGCGGTCTTGGTGAAGTAGACGGTGCCCCAGGTGGTGCTGGTGCCGATCCAGCCGTCCGGGCCGTAGCCGACATAGGTGAAGTCACCGGGGTCGTATTCTGGTACGGTGACGGTGCCGCCGGGGGCGAAGTCCCCGGTGGCGTGCGTCGGCATGTTGAGGGCTTCGTCGGTGGTGAAGGTATCGGTCGCCGGGTCGAGCGTGCCCTCGAGCGCCGTCAGGCCGCTGTAGGTCGTCATTCCTCCACCCCCCTCCTCCCGCGCCCGAATGGGGCGTCGGCGCCGGCCCCCCAGCCGGCGCCGCTCCTGCCGTTAGGCGGCGGCCTTCGCCACCGCGCCGCCGGCCGCGAGAGCGAGCCGCTCGCGCAGCGCCCGCGGCAACTGGCGCGCGGACTTGACGCGCGGCACGGCGATCTCCGCCAGCCGCGGATCCGCGTCGCCATAGAGAGCCACGTAGTCGGCGAAATTGTCGAAGCGGCGGCGCGTCACGGTGTCGAGGAAGGTCTCGGCCGGCACGCCCTCGGCGAGGATGAGGGCGTGGTCGTCGAGCTCGACGTGGAACCAGGTGAAGCGGTCGGGCATGGCCGTCTCGCGGACGATGGTGGTGCCGTTGACGAGGGCGCTGGCCTGGACGAGCACGCCGTCGAGGAAGAGGGCGTGGTCGGGCGAGACCAGCAGGTCGCGCACCGGCAGGCCCTCGCCGAGAGCGCCGGCCGTGATGCGGATCGGGTACGAGAGCAGCCGGTCGGCGAAGGGGGTGACCACCGTCTGCACGCCGACCCAGCGCACCGGCGCGGCGCGGCCGTCGGCCGTCAGCACGAGGTCGCCGATGGCGAGGCTCTCGACGGGCGTCTCGCCGGCGGGCGTCGCGATCATCGTGCCGGCCAGGAAGCAGACGGTGAAGGCCGCGTCCGTGTAGGCGAGCTCCTGACCGGCGGTCAGGCTACCATTGTCAGTGTACAGGAACTGATCGTCGGTCACCGGTCCTTCGGACGTGTATCCGGTATAGGTCTCCGCGCTTCCGCTCGCGTCGATCAGGTCACCGGGCGAGAATTCGCCGGGTCCCGGCTCCTCCTGGGAGACGAGCACGTAGGGGTCCCCCATCGAGAAGGGACCGCCTGCGATCGTGGCGACGCCATCGGCGATGGTCAGGGTGTAGTAATACTGTGCGCTGTAGGACGCCATTGTTCCCCTCGGAATCAAAGCCTTCGGGATCGTTCGAAGGCGACCGGAACCATAGCGCAGCTCGCAAACGCGGTGGAGATGGCTCGGGCACGACTTCGGGTTGGTCTCCGGCCCCGGCGGCGCCGGGATCCGCTCCGTCTTCACTGCCACCGCTCCCGCCGCCGCCGCGTCTCGGCTATGGTCCGCGCGGGGACAGCGGGCGTACTGGGATCGGCGATGGCGGCGGGGGATCGGATGGACGGGCCGGCTCAGGGCGAGGCGCCGCGGTTTCAGGTGCATCCGTTGCGCGCGGCGGTGCTCGGCGAGGTGCACGCGCGGCCGTTCCAGCTGATCGAGCCGCCGCGCACGGTGCTGCATCTCGCCTTCCTCACCGACGCCGCCGGGATCACCGCCGATAGGGCGCTGCTGTCGGAGATGTCGACGCGCCTCGGACTGCCGGGACCGGGGCCGGACGCCCGCCACGTCGCCATCCCGATCCTCGGCGGCACGCTGCGCTGGGAGCAGCACTCGGAGTTCTCGACCTGGACCTTCGACGTGCGCTGGAGCGCGCGGACACTGCCGCCGCATCCGTTCGGCCCCGGCTTCCGACAGCCCGGCCCGCTGATGGTGGCGACGCGTCTCGACCTGTTGCCCGAGCCGGCGGACCTCGAGGTGGCGCTCGCCGACTTCGATCCCGTCAGCCTCTGCGTGGTCCGGGTCGTCGACGGCAACGCCATCGCCGCCACCGACTTCCGCGAGGACGCCGACGGCTTCACACGCTATCGCCTGTTCGACTGCGGCCTCGCCCCGGCTCGCGCCGGCGCCACCGTGCAGCGGCTGCTCGAGATCGAGACCTACCGAACGCTCGCCCTCCTCGGCCTGCCGGAGGCGCAGCGGCTCGGACCGTCGGTCCGGCGCATCGAGGAGGGGCTGGCGCACGCCTCGGCGGCGATGCGCGAGAGCAAGGGGCTCGAGGACGACAGCCGCCTCCTCGACGAGCTCAGCGAGTACGCGGCGACGCTCGAGGCGGACGTCGCCGCCAGCGCCTACCGGTTCGGCGCGACGCGCGCCTATTACGGCATCGTCCGGGACCGGCTGGACTCGGTGCGCGAGGAGCGCATCGCCGCCTATTCGAGCATCTCGGCCTTCCTGCAGCGGCGCATCGGCCCGGCGATGCGCACCTGCCAGGCGATCGAGGACCGCCAGTCGCAGCTTGCCACCAAACTCGCCCGCGCGACGAGCCTGCTGCGCACCCGCGTCGACGTCGAGATCGAGCAGCAGAACCGTAACCTGCTGCGCTCGATGAACCTGCGCGCCCGCATGCAGTACCGCCTGCAGCAGACGGTGGAGGGGCTGTCGATCGCGGCGGTCAGCTACTACGTCGTCAGCCTCGTCGCCTACCTCGCCAAGGGGGCGAAGGACGCCGGCCTGCCGATGCCGGAGCCGTCGGTTGCGGCGGCGATCGCGGTCGTGCCGGTGATGCTGCTGCTGTGGCTGGTGGTGCGGCGCATCCGCCGCCGCCATGCCGACGAGGATCGCGGCGACGGCGAGGTCTGACGGCGGCCGGGCGCAGGCGGGGCCCTCCCGGGTCACGAGCCTGCGAGGTGACGTAGGATCGCGAGTCGGCGAAGGATCGTCCCGGGGGCACCGTAACAGAGCTGCACAGACGGCGACCGGACGGGCCGCGGTCTGGAGGGGAGGCGATGACGATGCTGGGCAGATGGGCACGCGGGATTCTCGGCGGAACCGCCCTGGTGGCGGCGCTGACGACCGCGCTGCCCGCCGTTTCCGCCGGTGCGGCGACCTCGGCGACCACCGCGGCGGCGCCGGTTGGCCTGCCGGGCGGCGCCACGAAGGACATCATCTTCATCGTTCTCGACAATGTCGGGGTCGACCAGCTCGGCCTGTTCGGCTACGGCGGCAACACGCCGCCGAAGATGCCCAACATCGCCCGGATCGCCCAGCAGGGGGTGATGTTCTCCAACACCTGGTCGATGCCGCAGTGCTCGCCGAGCCGGGCGGCGTTCTTCACCGGCCGCTACCCGAGCCGCACCGGCGTCACCAACGCCATCGCCGAGAACCACCTGCCGCAGACCTACCTGTCGTCGTTCGAGGCGACGCTGCCGCGCATCCTCTCCGACGCCGGCTATGTCAGCGCACTCGTCGGCAAATACCACCTCGGCAACGTCAACGACCCCGCCGGCACCTGCGCGCCCGCGACGCGCGGCTTCGACGCCTTCATCGGCAACATGACCCCCGGACCGCCGTCGACCGACTACACCGCCGGCGGCGTCGACCCCGCGGGCACGCAGACCTGCGGCTTCTTCCAGACCACCCAGAACGGCGCCTGCTACTCGCTCGGGGCGAACGACAGGATCTCGTGTGAGTACATCCGCGAGAAGAACGCCCTCAAGCAGACGACGCCGTCGGAGACCTGCCTGCAGACCGGCGGCATCTTCACGCCCGGCGAGCGCTGCGGCGCGAACAAGCCGGCGAAGTCGGCGTTCGCGGTCGACAACGCCTACTATGTCTGGCCGCAAACGACGCTGAACAAGGCGCTTTCCCCCTACGCGGCACCACAGTGCGACGCGCAGCAGACGATCCGCCGCTACATGACGACGGTGCAGAGCGAAAACGCGGTCGACTGGTGGTCAGCCACCAAGGGCCGCAAGATGCTGACCGTCAGCTACAATGCCATCCACACGCCGCTGCAGCCGGCGCCGAACCAGCTCGCCCGCGGCGGCATGCAGGATCCCTACGACTGCCTCGCCGGCATTTCGCCGCGCCCGCTCATCAACGGCATGCTGGAAGCCGCCGACATCGAGATCGGCCGCTTCTTCGAGGGCATCGGCCGCGCCACGCTGTCGAAGAACCGCAAGACCATCGAGACCCTCGACCTCAGCGGTCTCGCGGTCGTGGTGATCGGCGACAACGGCAGCTTCGGCCCGACGGTGCGCACCGCCGACGGCTTCTCGTTCGCGTTCGCCGCCGGCTACGTCTACGAGACCGGCGTGCGCATACCGCTGATCGTCGCCGGCGACTTCGTCGTCGAGCCGAACCGCACCGTCGACGACATCGTCAACATCGTCGACCTGTTCCACCTGTTCGGGGCGCTCGCGGGCGTCAACGTCAAGGACGCGGTACCGGCGACGACGATCCTCGACGCGAAGCCGCTGCTGCCCTACGTCCGCCGGCCGGACCAGCAGCCGATCCGCGAGACGAGCTTCGCCGAGATCGGGCCGGGCGTCTTCTCTGCGGAGCCGTCCGAGCGCAGCTGGCCGTGCCTGGCGGGCAACACCTGCAACGACGTGCTGTTCTCGTCGGAGGCGGTCTGCATCGAGAACAACGGCACCTGGTACGGCCCGTCCGCGACGACGCCGATCGAGGAGGCGAAGACCTCGTGCTGCCAGGTCATCGACCCGTCGGAGGGCCAGGCGATATTCCCGATGCAGCAGTATGCGACGCGCGACCGGAGCTTCAAGGTCGTCGAGACGCAGACCACCGACTGCGCGGCGCCGCTCGCGGAGGGTGATCCAAAGCCGTTCCCGTGGGCGGAGTACGGGCTGAAGACGGCGACCGAGTTCTACGACGTCCGGAAGACGAAGAAGAACCCGACCGGTCTCGACAAGGACAACCTCGCCAGCGCCTGCCCCGACGATCCGACCACCTGCCTTACCGGCGCCAACCTCGGCCGCTACCAGAAGCTCTATGACGCGATGAAGGCGACGATCGCCTCTGCCGAGCCTCAGAACGCCTGTGCGGCGATCGGCGACGGCAATATGGACATGGTGGTCGACGACCTCGACATCGCCGGCTGGAAGGCGTTCCGCGGCAAGGGGCCGAGTCGCTACGACATCAACGTCGACGGTCTGACCGACGGCAAGGACCGTCAGATCATCGAGGCCAACCTCGGGACCGACTGCACGGCAGATGCGGGGGCGGTGCTGAAGCGCGCCGCCGCCTTGCCCTGATGCGCCGGCGGGGCGCGGTGTGCGGGGTTCGGTCCGTTCCGGAGCAGTCTCCTGTTGCTGCTCCGCCGGGGCTTGCCTATGCCGTAACCTGCTGCGCGCGCAGTCGGGTGAAACGTTCGTCTCAGGCGGCGAGAATCGAAGACGGCGATCAGAAGCGCCGCAGACTGGAGAGAACGCCATGACGATCTTGGGACGATGCGGACGCGGGCTCCTGACAGGGACCGCGATGGTGGCGGCGCTGATGACGGCGATGCCCGTCCTGCCCGCCGCCGCGGCGACCTCGGCCGCCGACGCGGCCACGCCCGTCGGCCTGCCGGGCGGCGCCACGAAGGACATCATCTTCATCATCCTCGACGACGTCGGCATCGACCAGCTCGGCCTGTTCGGCTATGGCGGAAGGACGCCGCCGAAGATGCCGAACCTCGCCAAGATCGCCGAGCAGGGCGTGCGCTTCTCCAACGCCTGGGCGATGCCGCAGTGCTCGCCGAGCCGCGCCACCTTCTTCACCGGCCGCTATCCGCTGCGCACCGGCGTCACCAACGCGATCGTCGACAACCACATCCCGCAGACATACCTGTCGTCCTTCGAGGCGACGCTGCCGCGGCTCCTCAGCGACGTCGGCTACAAGAGCGCGATGGTCGGCAAGTACCACCTCGGTGACGAGAACGACCCGGCCGGCACCTGCGCCCCCTCGACCCGCGGCTTCGACGCCTTCATCGGCAACCTGACCCCCGGGCCACCGTCGACCGACTACACGGCCGGCGGCGTCGATCCGACGGGCAGCCAGACCTGCGGCTTCTTCCAGACCACCCAGAACGGCGCCTGCTATTCGCTCGGGGCGAACAACAGGATCTCCTGCGAGTACATCCGCGAGAAGAACGCCCGGCCGCAGACGACGCCGTCCGAGACCTGCCTTCAGACCGGCGGCATCTTCACGCCGGGCGAGCGCTGCGGCGCCGACAAGCCGGAGAAGTCGGCCTTCAGCGTCGACAACGCCTATTATGTCTGGCCGCAGGTGACGCTGAACAGGGCGCGCTCTCCCTATGCCGCGCCGCAGTGCACGGACCAGGAGACCATCCGCAAGTACATGACGACCGTGCAGAGCGACAATGCCGTCGACTGGTGGACCACCACCAAGGGCAAGAAGATGCTCACGGTCAGCTACAACTCCATGCACACGCCGCTGCAGCCGGCGCCGAACCAGCTGGTTCGTGGCGGCATGCAGGACCCCTACAACTGCCTCGCCGCGGTGTCGCCGCGCGGGCTGATCAACGGCATGCTGGAGTCCGCCGACGTCGAGATCGGCCGCTTCCTCGAGGGCATCGGCCGCGCCAAGCTGTCGAAGAACCGCAAGACCATCGAGACCCTCGACCTCACCGGCATCGCGCTGGTGCTGGTGGGTGACAACGGCAGCTTTGGGCCGACCGTGCGCACCGAGTCCGACTTCTCGCTGACGCGTGCCAAGGGCTTCGTCTACGAGACCGGCGTGCGCGTGCCGCTGATCATCTCGGGCGACTTCGTGGTCGAGCCGAACCGCGACGTCGACGCGATGGTCAACATCGCCGACCTCTTCCACCTCTTCGGCGCCTTCGCCAACGTCAACGTCAACCAGGCGGTGCCGGCAACGACGATCCTCGATTCGAAGCCGCTGCTGCCCTATGTCCGCCGGCCGGACCAGGCGCCGATCCGCAAGACCAACTATGCGGAACTCGGCCCGGGCGTGTTCACGCCCGACCCCGAGGAGCGCAGCTGGCCCTGCTACATCGGCAACAGCTGCAACGACGTGCTGTTCCCGACCGAGTCGCTCTGCGTCAACAACAACGGCACCTGGTACGGCCCGGGCGCCCCGGTGCAGCAGACCTCGTGCTGCGCGGTGATCGACCCGTCGCAGGGGCAGACCATCTTCCCGGTCAACCAGGCCGCGGTGCGTGACGCGAACTTCAAGCTGGTCGAGATGCAGAACACCAACTGCGCCGCGCCGCTGCAGGAGGGGGACACGCCGGCGTTCCCGTGGGCGGAATACAACCTCGCCACCACCTACGAACTCTACAACGTCAAGGTGACGAAGACGAACCCGACCGGCCTCGACAAGGCGAACGCCAACCTCGCCGCCGACTGCGGTTCCGATCCGTCCGAGTGCCTGTCCGACAAGAACCTCGCCCGCTTCCAGGCGCTCTATGCCGAACTGGAATCGATCCGGGCCTCGGCGGACCCGCAGAACGCCTGCACGGCGATCGGCGACGGCAACATGGACATGAAGGTCGACGACCTCGACGTCGCCGGCTGGACCTCGTTCCAGGACAAGGGGCCGAGCCGCTACGACATCAACGTCGACGGGCTGACCAACGATGCCGACCTGCAGATCATCAACGACAACCTCGGCACCGACTGCACGGCGGAAGCCGGCAGGGTGCTGAAGCGGGCCGCGGCCCTGCGCTGACCACTGGCGAGGAGAGGGGACCTCCCTCCCCACCACCGAGAGCGACATGGAAAGGCGCCCGAGAGGGCGCCTTTTTGCTGGCCGGTGACAGGAGAGCGATCGCGGGACAAAGCTCGAACAAACCGGCCTTGTTCTCAAACGGCCCATCGTGCGCTAGCTGGTTCGACCCGGACCACGAAGCACGGGTGCACGCCATGCCACGGAAGAAATCGGCCATCGACCATCTGGACGGCGGGCGGGAACCGCACATCGTCCACCTCATCCCGCCGGGCGCGCCCGGCTATTCGGAGGCGAAGGGCGGCGCCATGGTGGTGTCGAGCCCGGCCGAAGTGGACGGCCTCATCCGCGCCGTCGGGCCCGGCGAGGTCGTCACGCTCGACGACCTGCGCGCGGCGCTGGCGCGGCGCTACAAGGTGGCGGTCGCCTGCCCGGTGTCGACGGCGATCTTCGCGAACCTTGCCGCCCGCGCCGCCGAGGAGCGTCGTGCTGGCGGGGTGCCGCAGGGCGAGCTGACGCCGTGGTGGCGCGTGCTGCGCAAGGGTGGCTTCCTCAATCCGAAGCTGCCCGGCGGGGTCGAGCGGCAGGCGGCGCTGCTCGAGGCGGAAGGGCTGCGCGTCTCGCCGCTGCGCCGGCAACTCGCCGTCTACGACTACGAGGCGCGCCGGCCGGCGCGCGCCATCGAGGACGAGGCGCCGGCGAGCCGCTGAAGCCGGGACAAAAAAAAGAGGCGCCCACGAAGGGCGCCTCCCGGATCGGCGGAAAGACTGGACCCAGACGTCGGTTCAGACGTGGGCGTCGGCGCGCGGGCGCTCGTGTTCCACCGCCGCCTTGCGGACGGCGTCCTGCACCTTCTCGAAGGCGCGCACTTCGATCTGGCGGACGCGCTCGCGGCTGACGCCGAACTCGCCGGAGAGGTCCTCCAGCGTCATCGGGTCCTCCGACAGGCGGCGCGCCTCGAAGATGCGGCGCTCGCGCTCGTTGAGCACGCCGAGCGCTCCCTTCAGCATGGTGCGGCGGGCGTTGAGCTCCTCGCTCTCGGCGAGCACGTCCTCCTGGCTGGCGGAATCGTCGACCAGCCAGTCCTGCCACTCGCCGCCCTCGCTCTCGGCGCGGATCGGCGCGTTGAGCGAGGTGTCGCCGCCGAGGCGGCGGTTCATCGAGATGACGTCCTCGGCCGGCACGCCGAGCTTCTCGGCGATCACCGCCACCTGATCCGGGCGAAGGTCGCCCTCTTCCAGCGCCTGGATCTGCCCCTTCACCTTGCGCAGGTTGAAGAACAGCCGCTTCTGGTTGGCGGTGGTGCCCATCTTCACGAGGCTCCACGAGCGCAGGATGTACTCCTGGATCGCTGCCTTGATCCACCACATGGCGTAGGTGGCGAGGCGGAAGCCCTTGTCGGGCTCGAAGCGCTTGACGGCCTGCATCAGGCCGACGTTGCCCTCGGAGATGACCTCGCCGATCGGCAGGCCGTAGCCGCGATAGCCCATGGCGATCTTGGCGACGAGCCGGAGATGCGAGGTGACGAGCCGCTCGGCCGCCGCGCTGTCGCCGTGTTCGGCGTAGCGCTTGGCGAGCATGAATTCTTCCTGCGGTTCCAGCATCGGGAACTTGCGGATTTCAGTCAGATAACGCGAAAGGCCGGCCTCGCCGGAGGCGATGGCAGGCAATGCGGATCGGGCCATCGAAGGCACCCTCCTCCTCTGTCGCCCGTCGCCTCATGGCCGTTCGGGCGGCGTCCCACGCGGGGCACGCGAACCCATTGATATGGGTCTTCGTGTCGAAATCGCGACCCCGCCCCGTTGTTCCGTATCCTCAGCCCTGCGGCTTGCGCAGGGCTTCCACCACCGCGGCGAGGTCGGGGGGCAGCGGGCTCTCGAACGACAGCACGGAATCCGTGACGGGATGGGTGAAAGTGAGGCCCGCGGCGTGCAGCGCCTGCCGGTCGAGGGCGGCGACGAGCGTGCGGGCCGGCTCGGCGAGCTTGCCCGATTTCGTGCGGAAGCCGGCGCCATAGTCGGCGTCGCCGAGGAGGGGATGGCCGAGGTGGGCCATGTGGACGCGCACCTGGTGGGTGCGGCCCGTCTCCAGCCGGCACTCGACGAGGCTCGCTATGGCCGAGCCGTCGGCGCCGGCGAAGCGCTCGAGGAGGCGCCAGTGGGTGACGGCGTGCTTCGCCGAGGCGCCCTTCCCGACGGCGCGGCGCATCGGGTTTCGCGGATCGCGGGCGAGCGCGGCGTCGATCGTGCCGGCCGCCGCCGCCGGCACGCCCCAGACGATCGCGAGATAGCGCCGCTCGAGGTCGCCGGTGCGGCCGTGGTCGGCGAACTGGGCGGCGAGGCTCTGGTGGGCGCGGTTGGTCTTGGCGACGACGAGGAGGCCGCTGGTGTCCTTGTCGAGGCGGTGGACGATGCCGGGCCGACGCACGCCGCCGATGCCGGAGAGCTGGCCGCGGCAGTGGTGCAGCAGCGCGTTGACCAGCGTGCCGGTGGCGTTGCCGGGGGCGGGGTGGACGACGAGGCCGGCCGGCTTGTCGACGACGACGAGTTCGGCGTCCTCAAAGACGATGGCGAGCGGGATCGCCTCGGGGAGAGGCGTCGCGTCGGCCGGGGCGGGGATGTCGAGGGAGAGCCGCGCGCCGGGGCTGAGCTTCAGCGAGGCGTTGTCGACGGTGCGGCCGTCGATGCGGGCGTGGCCGGCCTTGACGAGCGCCTGCACCCGGGCGCGGCTCAGGCCCGAGGCGGCGGCGAAGGCGACGTCGAGGCGGACGCGGGCGTCGGTCTCGGCGACGACGGCCTCGACGGTGCGGGCGGCGTCGGCCGGGGCCGCGCCGTCGTCAGGGACGGCCGCTTCGGCGATGGCGACGACCTCGTCGTCCGCGTCCTCGAAGGCGTCCGGCTCGACCTCGAGGGATCGGGACGCGGCAGACGGCAGCTGCGGACGGCGCTCGACCTCCGCGTCCGGTGCCGCCGCGTCCTTGCGCGTGCGACCGTCCGCAGTGCGTCCGCGCGTCTCGCCAAGCTTCCGGGCTCGTGCCATAAGGCGCCGATGTCCTTCCTGTCCCCGCGCCCCTCCCCCGCTCTGGAAGATCCGGAAGAGCCGCCGCTCGATCCGGCGGTGGAGCGTGTCCACCAGAAGCTGCGCGGCCTCCTGCGCGTCTCGACGCTGGTGATGGCCGCCGGCCTGATCGCCGTGTTCGCCGCGATCCTCTACCGCGTGACGCGCGATGGCGATAGCGGCCGTCCGCTCGGCGACGTGACGGTGCCGGCGCCGACGGGCGCCTCGATCGCCTCGGCGAGCGCCGACGGCGACCGGCTGACCCTCGTCGTCGACGAGCCCGGCGGCGGCCGGATGGCGGTGGTGGTCGATCTTGCGAGCGGCGAGGTGATCGCCCGCGTCCGCCTGATCGCCGGCGGCGCCACGGCTCCGGCGGGCAACTGAGACGCCCGATTTCGCCGGCGTCCGCACGCGCGGCATCTTCCCCCACGCGCGCCTCAGGCTAGAGTGGCGGCCGATCCGCGAGGAGATGCCCATGCCGACTGAACCCTTCTTCGATCGCTGCCGCCGCCGTGGCGTCGCCCTGTGCTCGATCGGCCCCGTCGCGGGACTGGCCGTGGCGATGGTCCTGGCCGTGCCCGCCTTCGCCGCCGACGCGGATGATGCGGTGAAGGGCTGGCTCGACGCGGTGTCGAGCCCCGACGAGGCCGCGCTCGCCGCGGTGCTGGCGCCGGAGTTCCAGATCCTGCGCTCGGACGGGCGCGGCTACGATCGCGCCGACTATCTCGGCACCGGCCGCTCGCGCCAGGCGCGCCCGCCGGTACCGCGCGACCTCGTGGTGACGGCATCCGGCGACGTGCTGGTGGTGCGCTACGTCCTCGACGTCGAGCAGACGATCGACGGCGGCACCGTTGTCGGGGAGGCGCCACGCCTGACGGTGTTCCGCAAGGAGGGCGACCGCTGGCTGGTGGTGGCGCACGCGAACTTCGCGCCGATCGGGAAGTAGCCGATCAGAAGGCAGGGGCGGGGCGGCAACACCCTCCGTCCGCAGGCCTGTGCGGCATCGGGATGGCGGCAAAGCCCCGGGCGCCGAATCCGCGGCCCCCCCCTCCCTACCCTCCCCCGCGAGGGGGGAGGGTTTTCGTCGGTGGTTTAACGTCCCTGACGGAGAGAATGATCGACGTTTCAGGATGGTACCGACATCCCCAAAGTCTCGGCGCGAACCCTCCCCCCTCGCGGGGGAGGGTAGGGAGGGGGGGCCACGCGGCACCACGCCTCCGAAGTTGCGGCACGGCGGATCATCGATGGGGAGGATTGGCATGTCCAAAGACACCATCCGGGCCGGCGCGAGGTCGGGCGCCGGCCAAGCCGGCCAGTCGCTGGCCCGCCGTCTCCGTCTCGCTGTCGCCGGGGCGGTCCTGCTCGCCCTCCCGGCGCCGGCCTTCGCCGCCGATGCCGACGATGCGGTGAAGGCGTGGCTCGACGCGCTCGCCAGCAACGACGCGGCGGCGGTGACCGCCGTGCTGGCGCCGGAGTTCCAGGTGCAGCGCTCGGACAACCGCGGTTTCACGCGCGAGGAGTACCTCGCCGGCGGCCGGACGCGGCAGGTGAAGGCGCCGGTGGCGCGCGATCTGATCGCGACCGAGGCCGACGGCGTGCTGGTCGTGCGCTACGTCATGGAGGTCGAGCAGATCGCCGATGGCAAGACGATCGTCGGGGCGGCGCCGCGGCTCACCGTGTTCCGCAAGGTCGACGGCCGCTGGCTCGTCGTGGCGCACGCCGCCTATCCGGCGGCGCGCTGAACCTTCACAACGGACGTGCCGTCGACGGTGCGGTGGCGCCAGTCGTATTCCATGTAGGCGGCTGTCTCGGCCGCCTGCTCGACGCCGTGCAATTCGGCCACCAGGTGGAGCGCCGCGTCGATGCCGGCGGAGATGCCGGCCGACAGCACGATGTGGCCGTTGTCGACGACGCGGGCGGTGTCGAGCACCGTCGTCGCCGGCGCATGCTCGCGCAGTTCGTGCAGCGCGCCGCGGTGGGTGGTGGCCGAGAGCCCGTCGAGAAGGCCGGCGCGGCCGAGGATCAGCGCGCCCGTGCAGACCGAAAGCACGCGCTCGGCGCTTTCGGCGTGAGCCCGGACGAAGGCGAGCGTCGCCGCGTCGTGCATCTCGCGTCGGGTGCCGTAGCCGCCGGGAACGACGAGGATCTCGGCCTCCGGCGCTTCAGCAAAGTCGAAATTGGGGTTGATGCTGAGGCCGTTGCGGGCGAGCACCGGGCGCCTCTCGCGCGCCACCGTGAAGACCTCGAACAGGCCGGCGCCGCTGCGCTGGCCGGTGACGGCGAAGACCTCGAAGGGTCCGGCGAAGTCCATCACCTCGACGTCATCGAACAGCAGCGCCGCCACCCGTCTCGCCATCTCGTCCTCCCGTCGCGCCCGCCGGCGGGCGGGGCGTCATTCCGAGGAGTGTAGCGGATCGGTGCCGCGGGGTGGGAGGGGCGGGGCCGTGGCCGCCGTTAGAGCAGCCCGCGCAGGGCCGCGAGCGGGGCGCGGTCGGCGTCGCGGCGGATCGGGAAGGCGCCGAGGAACCAGTCGAGCACGACGTCGCGGGTGGCCGGCGCCTCGCCCTCCCAGACCGCCGCCACCGCCTCCCTCAGCGCCGCCAGCGCGGCAGCCGCTTCGTCACGCCGTCCGAGGGCCAGCAGCGCGGCGGCGCGCCAGCCGGGGGTGTCGAGGATGACGTCGTTCGACCGCTCGGCCGAGCGCAGCGCCGGCTCGAACTCGCCGGCGAGCACCTGCACGGCAGCCATGTGCGACCACTGGTAGTCGAGGAACATCGGCGTCAGCGCCGTGGCGCGGGCGACGAGGCGGCGCGCCTCGTCGCCGTTGCCCATGAAGGCGAGGCCGAGGGCGGCGGAGACGAGGGTCGACGGGCTGTTCGGGTTGAGCTCGGCGGAGAGCTCGTAGTGCACCTCCGACTGGTCGAAGCGCTGCGCCATCGCGGCCGCCCAGCCGACGACGAGGTGGTTGCGGGCATCGAGCGGGTCGGCGGCGACGGCGCGCTGGGCGAGCTCCAGCGCCCGCCGGGTGCCGGCCGTGTCGAGCCGGGCGCCCGGGCGGACGAGGTGGCGGGAGGTGTAGACGCTGGCGAGGCTGGCGTAAGCGGGGGCGAAGTTCGGGTCCTGGGCGATAGCGTGCTCGAAGAGGCGCGTCGCCTCGTCGTCGGCCTCGGCCGTCCAGCGCGTCAGAAGGTGCTCGCCGCGCAGCCAGGCGTCGTAGCCGTCGAGGGCACCGGCACGCTGCTGCAGGGCGCGGGCGAGGCGGTCCTGGGACAGGTAGATCTGCAGCGAGGCGGCGATCTTGCCGACGAGGCGCTTCTGCGTCTCCGTCCAGCCGGCGAGCGACAGGGCGAAGGCCTGGCTCCAGATGACGCGGCGGGCGGCGGGCTCGGCCAGCGTCACGAACACCTCGACGTCGGCCTCCCCGCCGGCCGAGACGGCGGTGAGCAGGTAGTCGAAGCTGGAGGTGTCGGTGTCGTCGGCCGTCTCGACGATGGCGAAGGCGCGGAACTTCGACAGGTTGGCGATGAGGTCGGCGCGGAAGCCGGAGACGGCGGCGCCGAGGTCGTCGCGGTGCGGCCGGAACGGCCCGACGGCGACGCGCGGCGCGCCGGTGCGGCGCAGCGGCGGCTCCGGCTCGGGCGGCGCGGCGGGGGCGGCACTCGCAGGGGGCCGGAGCAGCGCCGCCGTGGCGGGGCTCGGGGCGAGGCGGTAGCGCTTGCGCAGCACCTTGCGCAGCGTCTCGTAGACCTCGATCGCGGCCGAGACGTTGCCGAGCGCCATGTGGTGGCGGATCAGCGCCTGGGCGGCGCCCTCGTGGCTCGGCTCGAGCAGGAGGAGCGCCGACGCCGCCTGGCGCACGACGGGCTCGGCCGGGGCGAAGCGGTCGAGCATCTGTTCGAGCGCCGCGCTCACCTTCGAGCGCTGGCTGTGGCGGGCGACCTCCAGCCAGGCGGCGAACAGCGGGCTTGCCGTCTCGAGCCCGCGCAGGATGGCGCGCGGCCAGTCGGCGCGATCGAGCAGCAGGCTGTCGATCTTGCCCTTGTCGAGGTTGTCGAGGACCTGCGCGAAGTCGATGTCGGTGCGGGTGGGGTCGAGGCCGATCATGCCGCCGCGGCGGACGACGCAGGCGGCGTTGCCGGGGGCGGTGGCGCGGTCGACCAGCGCGGCGCAGCCGGCGAGCGCCTTGCGCGCCTCGGCGAGCGGCCGGTCCGGCCAGATCAGGGCGGCGACGCGGTCCTGGGATTCCTGGCGGCGGCCGGCGAGCGCGAGATAGCCGATCAGCGCCTGCGCCTTGCGCGAGCGCAGCATCACCGGGTCGCCGCGCTCGGTCGACAGCGCCAGCCCGTCGACGACGGCCACCGCGAGATGGGCCGCGGTGCGGGGGACGGCGCCCTCCTCCGGCACGAAGACGTGGTAGATCGATACCGGCTCCGGCATGTTCTTCAGGGCGGCGCGGCCGCCGAAGCGGAAGCCGTAGCCGGAGTTGCTGCGGGCCGCCTGGTAGACCTCCTCGGTGACGCAGACGCCGCCGGGCTCGGCCTGGGATTCGATGCGGGCGGCGAGATTGACGGCGTGGCCGAAGACGTCGCCGCCGCGCAGGCGCACCTCGCCCATGTGCAGGCCGATGCGGAAGCGGCCGGAGACGGTGCCGGCGCCGGCCTCGCGCATCCGCTCCTGGATGGTCATGGCGTAGTCGACGGCGGAGAGCGCGCTGTCGAACAGGATCAGAACGCCGTCGCCGGTGTTCTTGACGAAGACGCCGCCATAGTCCGGGCAGAGCTCCTGGAAGACGGCGAAGCAGCGGGTGACGAAGTTGATCGTCGTCAGCTCGTCGGCCGCGGTCAGGCGGCTGAACTGCTGCAGATCGGCAAAGAGGATCGCCCGGAGCTTGGTACGTTCCATGGTCCGCTGATAGGCTGGGCCAGACTGTCGATGGCGTTGGCCAAGTGTCTGCACTTTCGGCGAAATTTGCAAGCAACGAGGCCGCGACAGGTGGGGCGTCCGGAGACAACGCAGGCGCGAGCGACGTGGCCATGACGACCGCGCGACGGCCCGGCTGGACGGGCCTGTTCGAGGTCGTCGACCTGCCGGACACCGGCGGGCCCGTGCGGTGTGCGGTGGCGCTGCCGGGCGAGAGGCTGCGGGCGCTGCCGGGGTTTCCGGTGGCTGCCACGCCGGAGGCGGGGCGGCTCGCCAGCGGGCGTGGCCTGACGGTGGCGGCGGCCCGGCGGAGCGCGCTGGGCGAGGCGGCGGAACTCGTCAGCGCCTGCGCCTGGGGCGACGAGGCGGTGGTGACGGCGACGATGGCTGCGATCGGTCCGGCGGCACTCGCGCCGGCGGCGCTCACCGGCTTCACGGCGCGCCAACTCGCCGCGCGCGAGGCGTGGAACGCGCGCCACGCCGGTTTCGACTGGCAGCCGCCGCCGTTCGACGAGAGCCGGGCAATCGGCTGGATTGAGGTCACCGACGCCTTCGGCGGGCCGCCGGCCTTTGCGCCGGCGGACGCCGTGCTGATCGGCCGGCGAGAGGCGGGCGACGCGGACGCGGTGGCGATCGGCGACAGCAGCGGCTGCGCGGCGGGTGAGACGGTGGAGGCTGCGACGCTCGCGGCGGTGCTGGAGCTCATCGAGCGCGACGCCACCGGGCGGTGGTGGTACGGCGGCCGGCGGCGGTCGCCGGTCACGCCGGAAGCGGCAGAGCTGCCGGCGGCGCTCGCGCGGTTCCTCACGGAGCGGGCGCGGCGGACGGTGCTCTTCGACATCACCACGGATATCGGCATTCCGGTCGTCGTGGCGGTGTCGGCGGAGGCGGACGGGGCCGACGTGGCGCTCGGCTTCGCCGCCCGGCTCGACGCGTCGGCGGCCGCGTGCGCGGCGGCGACCGAGATGCTGCAGATGGAGGTGGCGCTCGAGGCCGCCCGTGAGCTCGGCCGGGACGCGGCGGACTGGTGGACGTGGCGGCGGCGGGTGGCGATGGCGCTACCGCCGCTCGACGCCGCCAATCGACTGCCGGCGGCAAGGCTCGCGGGCGGCCGCCGCGACGGGGGGCGGTCGCACGACGGGCTCGGAGCCGTGCTGGAAGCCCTCGACCGCGCAGCGATCCCGCTGTGGACGGTGGACCTGACGCGGCCGGCGATCGGCGTGCCGGTGGTGCGGGCGCTGTCGACGGCGCTCTGTCATGCGAAGCCGCGCTTCGCCCGTCGGCGGCTCGGCAGCGCCGATCCACGCGACGTCGAGCGCGTCGCGGTGGGGCGCGAGCGGCGGGTGCCGCTCTTGGTGTGAGCGCCCGCAGCCGACGCCGGACGGCGGCTGCGGCTCGCCATGCCGTGACCGGCGACGGCGGACAACGTCGTTTCCGCTACACGCAAGCCGTGCGATAGTGCGGCCGTTCTCTCGGTGCTCGGCGGTTTCTGGCGCGCCCGGCACCCGCGGCACCGGCGCCTGCGGTGCACCCCCTCGGGGACGAAGCACGATGGCCGCTCGTCATGGTGGAGGACTGCGCGTCGTCGCCGAGCCCGCCACGGGCGGGGACGGGCGTGCGTTCTCCGTCCATGGCGACTGGGGGCGGCTCGAGCGCGGCGCGGCGACGTTCGACGCCACGGCCGGCGTGGTCCGCATCGCTGACCCGGACGCCGGCGGCGAGGTCCGCGGCATCCGCGCCGTACCGTTCGAGCGGCTGTTTCCCGAGACGGACGCGGAGCGGCTGCCGGACCTCGACGCCCTGCGCCGCCTTGGCGACGCGCTCACCTTCCGCGAGCACGACGACGCCCACGACCGCGAGACCGACATCCCGGCCGCCTACACTTATTTCGGCCAGTTCGTCTTCCACGACATCACCCACTGGAAGCCGCCCGTCGGCGATGGGCCGGCGGCGGGGCTGCGCGGTGCGGCGCTCGACCTCGACAGCGTGCTCGGCTTCGAGCCGTCGGACACCGCCCACGGCAACCCAAACCTGACGACGCCGCTGCCACTCGGCTCGACGACGCGCGACCTCTCCGGCTGCAGCTTCGCCGCGGACCTGCCGCGCTCGCCCTGCGGCGCGCCGCTGATCGCCGATGGCCGCAACGACGACAACCTGGCGCTCGCGCAGGTGCACGTGGCGATGACCGCCTTCGCCAACGCCGTGGTCGCCGCCGTCGGACCGCGTGGCGGGGCCGCGGCGCTCGCCGCCACGCATGTGCAGGCGGTGGTCCTCGGCGACTACCTGCCACGCATCCTCGACCCGGACGTCCATCGTGACGTGATGGAGAACGGTCGGGCGATCGTCTGGCCTGACGGTGCATCGGACGCGCCGTTCCTGGTGCCGCTCGAGTTCGTCGCCGCCTGCGGCCGCTTCGGCCACGCGATGGTGAAGTACCGCTACGACTGGAATACCCACCATCCGGGCGCCGGCGCGCCGGCCTTCTGGGAGAGCACCTATTCGAGCACCGCCTATCCCATGCGGATGCTCGACTGGAGCTGGGTGACCGACTGGGCGCGGCTCCTGCCGGCCGAGGACGAGGCGGCCGCCCGTGGCGAGCCGCGCTTCCCGCTGCGGGCGGCGGCGCTGTCGAGCCGGCTCGCCGACCCGCTGAAGCGGATGCCGGAGGCGGCGCTGCCGCCCGGCGGACCGGGCCAGGCGCCCCTGTCGGCGAACCTCGCCACCCGCTCGCTGGAGCGCGCGCAGTCGCTGCGGCTTGCGAGCGGGCAGGCGGCGGTGCGGCGGATGAACGAACGGCTCGTCGCGTCGGGGCGACCGACGGTGCCGCTGTTGTCGCGCGACGACATCCTCGCCGGCGAAGACGATGAAGCCCGCGCCCTGCTCCTCGCCGAGGGGCCGGGCGGCGTTCGGCTCTGCGACGAGACGCCGATGTGGCTCTATGTGCTGAAGGAGGCGGAGGCGCAGCAGGGCGGCCGCCGCCTCGGCGCCTTCGGCAGCCGCATCGTCGGCGAGACCCTGCACGCGGCGATCGCCGCGGCGTCGCCGTCGATGCTGGCCGGTGATGAGGGGCGGCCGGGGTTGTCCTGGCGCCCCGATCCGCGGCTGCGGCCATCGCGCCCGGACCACTACGGCCTGCGCGACCTCGTCGCGTTCGCCGGCCTGCTCGAACCGCTGCCGACGGTGGCGGCGGAGGTGTGAGCGAGACTGCCAAGCTCGAGTTTGTGACCGGAGGAGGGGACGACGATGTCGGTTTTCAGGATCTTCAAGGGCGGCAACGACTATGACGCCGAGTACAAGGGAACGGCCATCGCCGGCGAGGTGTTCGGCGAGCTGTGGGGCAAGAAGAAGCCCAATGGCAAGTACACGATCAAGCCTGGACAGATCTATGAGGAGCTGATCTACACGGTCATCACCGACAAGGGCTGTGCCGTCGAGTACAACAAGGACGGGCAGAACTATCCGGTGAAGGCGGTGAAGGCGGGCGGCAAGAAGATCTTGTACTACGAGATGAACGGCGAGGAGCTGCCGATCGACCTGAAGGTCGTGCAGGACGATGACGACGACGACGTGATCTACATGGTTGTGCCGTACAAGCGCGACGTGACGGCCGACGCGGCCTATCTGGCGGACGCGGTGAACGCCATGAAGGCGGGCACGAACGAGAAGCGGAACAAGCAGTTCCTGTTCGGCATGCTGCTCCTGAAGCGCTGCCGCTGAGGCGACGGAACGGTCGGCGGCGGCTCAGTCGATGATGTGGTAGCCGCCGTCGACATAGATCACCTGGCCGGTGATGAGGCGCGCGGCGTCGAGCGCAAGGAAGGCGGTGGCGGCGCCGACGTCGTCGATGCCGACGAGTTCGCGCGCCGGCGCCTTCACCTTGGCCTTGGCGAGCAGCTCGTCGAACTCGGGGATGCCGGAGGCGGCGCGGGTGGCGAGGGGCCCGGGCGAGATGGCATGGACGCGGATGCCCTTCGGGCCGAGCTCGGCCGCCATGTAGCGAACGGCGCTTTCCAGCGCCGCCTTGGCGACGCCCATGATGTTGTAGTTCTCCACCACCATCTGCGAGCCGTAGTAGGTCATGGTGAAGAGGGTGCCGCCGCTCTTCATCAAGGGCTCGGCCAGATGGCCCATGCGGATGAACGACCAGCAGGAGACGTCCATCGTCTTCAGGAACCCGTCGCGCGGCACGTCGGTGACGCGGCCGCCGAGCGCGTCCTTCGGCGAGAAGGCGATCGAGTGGACGACGAAGTCGAGCGCGCCCCACTCCTCGGTGATCCGCGCGAACACCGCCTCCATCTCGCCGGGCACCGAGACGTCGAGGGGCAGGAAGATCGATGCCTCGAGCTCCTTCGCCAGCGGCTCGACGTGCGGCTTCGCCTTGTCGTTGAGATAGGTGATGGCGAGATCGGCGCCGAGCGCGCGGAAGGCGCGGGCGCAGCCCCAGGCGATCGAGCGGTCGTTGGCGATGCCGACGATCAGGCCCTTGCGGCCCTCCAGCAGCTTCAGTTTGACGTCGGGCAGGGCCATCGCGGCGGTCTCCAGGAAATCAGGCGACGGGATCAGGCGACGGGATCGCCGATGAGCGCCAGCGTGTGGCGGGCGATCATCAGCTCCTCGTCGGTTGGCACGACCATGAGCGCGACGCGGCTTCCCGCCGTCGAAATCACCAGTTCGCCGGCCTCGTTCGCCGCGGGGTCGAGCTCGGCGCCGAGCCAGGCGAGACGCTCGGCGATGCGGGCGCGGATGACGGGCGAATGCTCGCCGATGCCGGCGGTGAAGACGAAGGCGTCGAGGCCGCCCAGCGCGGCGGCGAGCTGGCCGGCCGACAGCGCGGCGCGGTGGACGAAGTGGTCGATGGCGAAGGCGGCGCGGGGGTCGTCGCTGTCGACGAGGTCACGCATGTCGTTGGAGAGGCCCGACAGGCCCTTCAGGCCCGAGCCGCGGTAGAGCAGGTCAGTGACGGCGCCGACGCTCATGCCCTTCTGGTCGAGGAGGTAGAGCACGACGCCCGGATCGAGCTGGCCAGGGCGCGTGCCCATCGGCAGGCCGTCGAGCGCCGTGAAGCCCATCGTGCTCTCGATGCTGCGGCCGCCCGCAAGCGCGCACATCGAGGCGCCGCTGCCGAGATGGGCGACGACGACGCGGCCGGCGGCGATGTCGGGCGCCACCGCGCGAAGACGCTCGGCGATGTACTCGTAGGAGAGGCCGTGGAAGCCGTAGCGGCGCACGCCCTCGTCATAGAGCTTGCGCGGGATGGCGTAGCAATCGGTGTGGGCGGCGTGGCCGCGGTGGAAGGCGGTGTCGAAGCAGGCGACCTGCGGCAGGTCCGGCGCGATCTCCATGGCGAGGCGGATCGGCGCGAGGTTGTTCGGCTGGTGCAGCGGCGCGAGGTCCTGGTAGTGCGAGAGCTTGTCGAGCACGGCGGGGTCGATCAGCACGGCGTCGGTGAAGTCCGGCCCGCCGTGGACGACGCGGTGGCCGATGGCGGCGAGCGTGAAGCCGCCGAGCGAGCGCAGGAAGGCCTGCACGGCGTCGATGGCGGCCGGCAGGTCGGCGACCTCGGCAGCGTCATAGGCGCGGTCGACGAGGCTCTCGCCGTCGCCGTCCGATGCCTTCAGGCGCGGGCGCCCGCCGACGCCGTCCATCTGGCCGCGCACCCGCCGCTCGAGGCCGCCCTCGACGATGGCGAAGACCTGGAACTTCAGGCTCGACGAGCCGGCGTTGATCACGAGGATGGATCGCACGGGCGGCTCCGGAAGCGAGGGGGCAGGGCTCAGACCGCCGGCACCGCCGCCGCCCGCCGCAGCGCCTTCGCATAGAGCGAGGCGACGGCGCAGGAGGCGAGGCGGGTGCGCAGGCTATCGGCGCGCGAGGTCAGCACGATCGGCACGCGGGCGCCGACGACGATCCCGGCGGCGTCGGCATGGGCGAGGAAGGTGAGGTTCTTCGCCAGCATGTTGCCGGCCTCGAGGTCGGGCACGACGAGGATCTGCGCCTGGCCCGCGACCGGCGAGACGATGCCCTTGATGCGGGCGGCCTCGGGGTCGATGGCGTTGTCGAAGGCGAGCGGCCCCTCGACGAGGCCGCCGGTGATCTGGCCGCGATCGGCCATCTTGCAGAGGGCCGCGGCCTCGATCGTCGAGGGGATCTTGGTCGTCACCGTCTCCACCGCCGAGAGGATCGCCACGCGCGGCACGCCGAGGCCGATGCCGGCCCACAGGTCGATGGCGTTCTGGACGATGTCGCGCTTGTCGTCGAGGGTGGGGAAGATGTTGATCGCCGCGTCGGTGATGAACAGCGTCTCGGCGTGGCCGGGCACGTCCATGATGAAGACGTGGCTGATGCGGCGCGCTGTGCGCAGGCCGGTCGCCGCGGCGGCGACCTCGCGCATCAGTTCGTCCGTATGCAGGCTGCCCTTCATCAGGAGCTCGCCCTTGCCCTCACGGATCAGCGCTACCGCCTGCGCCGCGGACGCGTGGCTGTGCGGCGCGTCGACCAGAGTGCAGCCTTCGAGCGACAAGCCGTGCTGGTCCGCGACCGCGCGGATCTTCGCCAGCGGGCCGACGAGGACGGGCACGATCAGTCCCATCGACATCGCCTCGACGGCGCCGCGGAGCGAGCTCTCGTCGCAGGGATGGGCGACGATGGTAATAGCGGGATCGCCGCCTGAGGCACTGGCGATCAGCCGGTCGTATTTCGACGGGGCTTCCGGGGGCATGGGCACGTCGGCCAAGGCGAACTCCTGTCTGGCGCCGGTGACGACGCTGGCGGGATCGATCACGACGCCTTCCGGGCGGGACGGTCGGTGGCCGCGACCAGCCGCACCGGCTCGGAGCCGAGACCGAACAGCCTCGCCATCTCGGCGAGGCGCGCCGCCGGGGCGGCGGTGAGCGGGCCCGTCGCTTCGACGACCTCGGTGAGCGCGGCAAACGCCGCACGCCGCTCGCCCATGTCCGCCGGAAGCATCTCGGGAATGGCGGCGAGCGCCGCCGCCTCGTCGAGGACGATGAGGAAGAACTGGGTCCGCACGAGGGCCTTGAAGGTGTCGATCGGCAGCGGCGCCGTGGCGCCCGTCTGCTCGTAGCGGCGGCGGATGGCGGCGAAGCCGAGCTCGCTCGCCGTGCCGCGCGCCATGCCGACATAGATGAGGGCGCGGATCATCGCCTCCCGCACGCCGCCGGTCGTCATCTTGGCGCTGAGCTCGGCGACGCGGCGCTCGACCAGCGCCTGGTGCGCGAGGCTGCGGGCCGCGCGCCGCGGCCGCGCCGCCTGCGGGTCGATGCCGACGGCGGCCTGCAGGACGGGATTGCCATAGACGGCGCGGAAGGTCTCCTCCGACAGCCGCTCGCACGTCTCCCGCCATGCGTCGAGGCCGTCGACGATCTGGTCGGAGATCTGCTGCTGCAGCTTGAGGAAAGGGTTGTCGGGGTCGACCGGCCGCCGATCCCGGCGCACCCGCTCGGCGGTCGGGCGCAGCCAGGCGAGGAAGGGGTTGGCGGCGCCGAAGGCCTCGTAGGAGAGGCGCAGCGGGTGCAGCTTGCGCATCGCCGCCGCCATCGGCGGCGTCACCATCGCCTTGATCAGGGGCTGCGCGAAGGCACGGTAGAGCGACAGGTTGATCTCGGAAACGCGGGCGGCGGTGGCGAAGCGACGCTCGTCGGCGGCGTCGTTGCCGCCCATGGCGCGGATGTCGTCCAGGCTGCGCGCCTCGCAGCGCATCACCCAGTCGCCGGTGGCGAGATCGGCTTCGCCGGCGGCCACCGCGCGCGGCTCGAACGTCGCCTCGTAGAGGCCGGGCGGCAGCACGTCGATCATGTCGATGTTGGAGGCGAACTCGCCGTGCTCCTTCCGCGCCACGCCCGCCGAGACGAAGATGCCGAGGTGGCCGATGCTCTCGTGCACGGTGTAGACGATCGTCTGGCCCCAGGTGCGGATGTCCTCGACGCTGTCATAGAGGTCGAGGATCCAGTCGAGCGCCTGCTGGGGCGGCGTGATGTTGTCGCCCTTCGAGCAGAACACGACGATCGGCGAGCGGATGTTGCGCAGGTCGACGGCGATGCCGTCGGTGGTGCGGATCTCGCCGCTCGCGAGCTTGTTGCCGACGAACAGCTCGTCGACGATGAACTGCATCTCCTCGGCGTTGAGGGTGACGTGGCCGCCCCACCAGCGCTCGAAGCCGAGATAGCGCTCCGCCTCGGTGTCGACCTTGGAATAGAGGTTGTACTGCTTCGACCAGAGGGTGTTCGCCGGGTTCTGGTTCTCGAAGTTCTGCACCAGCCACGCGCCGTCGAAGATGCCGGCGCCGAGATCGCCGGTGAGCGCCGTCAGCCAGCTGCCGCCGAGGAGCCCGCCCGAATAGCGCATCGGATTGGCGCCGGTGACGCCCGCCCAGTAGGAGAGCGGCGAGCCGGCGAGGATGATCGGGCCGAACAGCTCCGGCCGGAGCGCTGCGAGGATCGCCACCGCCCAGCCCGCCTGGCAGTTGCCGATGACGCAGGGTTTTTCGCGCGCCTGCGGGTGGCGGGCGATGACGGTTTCCAGGAAGACGGCCTCGGCGCGCGCGATGTCCTCGATCGTCTGGCCGGGCATCGGATCGGGCAGGAAGCCGATGAAATAGCAGGAGTGGCCGGCCTTGAGCGCCACGCCGATCTCGCTGTCGGCCTTGAAGCCACCGATGCCCGGGCCGTGGCCGGCGCGGGGGTCGACGACGACGAACGGACGGCGGGCCGGGTCAATTGTGACGCCGTCGGGCGGGACGATGCGCACGAGGCCGTAGTTCACCGGTCGCGGCAGCGTACGGCCGTCGCAGACGAGCTCGGCGGCATAGTCGAGGACATGCGGCGCCGTCTGCGCCATGTGCGCGCGATATTGCTCGGAGCGCTTGCGCATGACGTCGAGGAACAGCACCGAGCGCTGCGCCGCGTCGGCGAGATAGTCGGAGGCCTGCGCCAGACTTTGCAGTGGGCTCGGCGGCGCGGCGGCCGGGCGTTTCGGGTCAGCTGCGTCGGGCATCGTTCGTGTCTCCCGCAAGCGGAGTGGGCCGCACGGTCATGCTGCACCACAGCATGACGCCTGCAGGGCGGCGTTGACCGAGATCAAGCCACCTGGATCAAGCCATCTTGATCAAGCCACCCGGATCAAGCCGCCTGGACAAGCCGCCTGGCGAGCGTTGGCGCGGAGCCGTGACGGCCGCGTGATGGCGGCGATCACGCGTCAGTGAGCGTTGCCCTGTGGAAGGCGGTCAGCGCGTCCTGCAGGTCGTCGAACAGCATGGTCGGGCCGATGCGCTCGACGAAGCCCGTTCGCTCGAGCAGCGCCCGCGCCTCGGCGTGGAGTTCGACGATGCCGAGGGAGATGCCGCGCGCCTCGAGCCGGCCGGCGAAGTCGTCGAGGGCGGCGGCGCCGGTGGAATCGATCTGGACGATCGCGCTCGCGTCGAGCACGAACCAGCGCGCGTCCGGCCCGAGCCCGTCGGCGATCGTGCCGAGGCGACCCACGACATAGTCGGCGTTGTAGAAGAGCAGCGTCCCCTCGACGAGGCAGAGGGTGAGCCCCGGCACCGGCCGCGCCTCCGGCACGCGGTGCAGCTTGTAGAAGCCGTCACGGCCTTCGACGCGGCCGAGCAGGGCGTCACGCGGGTACATGCTCTTGACGAGCAGGTAGACGAGCGTCGCCACGACGGCGACGACGACGCCGTTCAGCACGCCGAAGCTGACGGCGCCGGCAAAGGCGATCATGGCGAAGGCGAACTCGATCCGGCTCACCCGCCACAGCCGCTTCAGGCTCGAAACGTCGATCATGCCGAGGGCGGCGGAGACGAGGATCGCCCCCAGCGCCGGGATCGGCAGCAGCGCGAGCGGCTCGCCGAGGAACAGCAGCGTCACGACCAGGGCGGCGGCCGAGGCGAGGCCGGAGACCTGCGATGAGCCACCGACGGCGATGTTGATGGCGGTGCGCGAGTCCGAGGACGTCACCGGAAAGCCGCCGGCAAAGCCCGCCGCGAGGTTGGCGCCGCCGAAGCCGATCAGTTCCGCGTTCGGGTCGACGCGGTCGCCGCTGCGGTCGCCAAACGAGCGGGCGGTGACGATGCCGGAGCCGAAGGCGACGAGGAAGACCGCCCCGGCCCCGAGCAGCAGCGGGCCGAGCGGCATCCCGTCAAGGGAGGGCAAGGCGAGCGCCGGCAGCCCGGTCGGCACTTCGCCGACTACGGCGATGCCCATGCCGCGGAAGTCGAAGAGCCAGGACAGCAGCACCGACAGGGCGACGACGACGATCGGCCCTGGCACCGGCGAGCGTCGGAGCAGCTGCAGCAGCCCGAACAGGGCGGCGGCGAGCGCCACCGTCGGCCAGTGGATCGTCTCCACCTCGCGCAGGAGCTCGGCCGGCGGGGCGAAGAGGCCGCCCGCCGCGATCGAGGCGCCGGTGACGCGGCCGATCTGGCCGATCAGGATCGACAGCGAGATGCCGGCGAAGAAGCCGATCAGGATCGGTCGCGACAGGAAGGTCGCGAGCACGCCGAGGCGCAGGAGGCGGGCGACGAGGCACAGCACGCCGACGATGAGCGCGATCGCCGCCGCGGCGTCGGTGCGGCCGGCGGTGGCGCTCTCCGGAATGGCGGCGACGACGGTCGCCAGCACGCCGGCGAGCATCGTCATCGTCGCCGCGTCGGGGCCGATGCAGAGCCGCCGCGAGGCGCCGAACAGCGCATAGCCGAGCGCCGCGGCGATGCTCGCATAAAGGCCTGTCTCGGCCGGCAGGCCGGCGATGGCGGGATAGGCGATCGCCGAGGGCAGGCCGACGGCGGCGACGGCGAGCCCCGCCGAGACGTCGCGGCCGAGCAGTGCGGGCCGGAAGGCGGCGAGACCGGGCGGGATCAGGCGCCACACGCCACCCGCCGGGGGCGGGGAAGCGTGGTCGGCGGGAGTGGACACGGTCGGCACGCCTCTTCGGTTGCGGGCGCCGCGGCAGTCGCCTGTCGCGGCCGCGTCAGTGGCCGCCGAGAACCAGCGTCTGCACCGGCAGCAGCAGCGCCTGCAGGCGCAGGATCATCGCGTGGACGAGGCCGACGGTGTCGATGACGTGCAGGTAGAACCACTCGAGCGTGCCGATATCGGGGGCGGCGAGCCGGTCGTGGTTGTTCGTGTAGGCGTTGGCGATGCAGTTGCTGCCGGGCGGGATGCCGTCGAGGCCGCCGGGATAGAGCGGCTCCATGAAGGCGGTCAGCGTGCCGGGGCGGGCGAGGTTCTGCACGTCGATGAGCTGGTCGGTCGGTCGCAACTGGCCGGAGGCGATGACGTCCTGCACCTCCGTCACCACCATCGGAATGATGACGAAGGGCTTGGCGATGCAGGTCACCTCGCCGATCATCCCGGGCTTCAGCACCTGCGCCTCGATCTGGCCGAAGCCCGCAACCAGCGCCACCTTGCCGGCTTCCGCCGGCACCAGGATGCCAGCCGGCCGCAGCATCGGGTTGACGACGTCGCCCGGCCGCAAGGCGAACTGCTGCACGGTGCCGTCGATGCCGGCGGTGACGAGGGTCTTGGCGAGCTCGACGTCCGCCTCCCGCAGCGCCGCCTCGGCGCTCGCCTTCTGGGCTGGCAACAGCGTGGCGATGCGGATCTCGACGGTGCGCTTCGCCGCCATCGCCGCATCGATGCCCGCCAGGCGACCGTCGGCGACGTTCTGCAGCCGCTCGATCTCGCGTGCGGAGACGGTGTTGGAGCCGCGGTTCATCAGCTCCTGCTTGGTCTCGAGCTCGTCGAGGGCCTGCTGGTAGGCGCTGCGGGCCTGCTGGATGGCGGCGTCGGCGCCGGCGAGCTCGGACTGTGCCACTGTCGTCTCGGCGTCGAGCTCGGCGACCCGCCGGTTGGCGGTGTCGAGGTCGGCGCGCTGCTCGCTGTCGTCGAGCCGGAACAGTGGCTGGCCGGCGACCACCCGGTCATTGGTGGTGACGTAGACCTCGGCGACGCGGCCGCCCATCTCCGGCAGGATCGTCACCGTGCGGAAGATCGAGGTGACGTTCGTCGTCGACGGGTGGAAGTAGAAGATCAGCGTGATCAGCGACAAGGTGAGGATCACGCAGGCGGTGATGCCCCAGCGCAGCTCGAACCACATCGAGTAGAGGTTGATCTCCCGGCCGACCCGCTTGCCCTGCACGTAGCGGCGATAGAGGAAATCGGGGAGGATCGTCAGCATCGAGCAGATGAGGAACTCAAGCATCGCTCAGCCCTTCGCCATGGGGGCATCGGCGACGACGGGCGTCGCGGCGTGCGGCTCCACCGCCGGCGGCGCAGGGCCGGCTCCGACCGGCGGCGCGCGTCCGGCGAGCTTCTCCAGCGAGTCCGCCATCGAATAGAGCGGCCGGGCGAAGTCCGGGAACGGCACAAGCGCGATCAAAAGCGCGGCCACCCAGAAGACGTGGTTGTGGGTGAACAGCGCGAGCAGGCCGAGGACGCCGACGAGCTGGAGCTGCACCTTGCTGGCACCGTGCGCCAGCTGCTCCGGCAGCGAGTGCAGGCGGAGATAGAAGGTGCCGAACAGGAACAGGACGACGATCAGGAACACCGTCATCACGGTGAACAGAGTGTCCGATCCGTCCGGCCCCGGCAGGAAAAAAGGCAGGTGTTCGATCGCAGCAGGATGCACGTCGTCCGCCATCGCGGCCCCCGGTCTCGTTGATCGCATCCGGCCTGCCGCCACAGGCCACGCCCGACTGCGGACCTGGCTCGCCTGTTGGCGCTCGTGCGCGGATGCCACGCGCGTCGTTCCACCGCGGAACCTAGTTGCCGCGGGCACCGACCGGCTTGCGCCAGATCAAGTAGCAGCGCCCGGCAGCGGCGTGTTCGGCGGCGGTCCCTCGGCTGCGTCGCCCGCGGGAATCGCGGGGCGCGACGCAGCGCCCCGAGGCTACGCCATCGCGCTTCGTCGGCGGAGCGTCGATGGTGCTGGATGACGAAGGCGTGATCGAACGGGCGACCGTCGTCCCGCGGTGACGAAAGGCGTCGGCCGGAGCGGCAGCGAGCGGGGCGGCCAACGCGCAGCGCGCCGCAATCACGGCGACGGGGAGGAACCAACGTGCGAGTTCTCCTATTGTGGGATGCGGCGTGACGCTGGGGGCCGCGAAGGCGGCGCGCACATGGTGACCTCGACTGAAGGCCGTCCGTCGGAAGTTTCGCCGCGAAGCGCCGCCTCACCGACGCTTGCGCCGATCGCTACCCCGTCGATGGGTGGCACGAAGCTCCTCGGCATCGTCGCGGTGGTGGCGGCGCTCTATTTCGGCCGCGACGTCCTGCTTCCGCTGGCGGTGGCTGTGCTTTTGACGTTCGCGCTCGCGCCGGTGGTGGCGTGGCTGCGCAAGGTGCACGTGCCGCGGATCGCCGCCGTGATCACGGTGGTCGTGGCGGCGTTCGCCGCCATCATCCTGTTCGGCGCGGTCGTCGCCGGCCAGCTGAGCAGTCTCGCCCAGAACCTCCCCCTCTATCAGTACAACATCGAGACGAAGGTTCAGACCATCCGCGACGCCAACATCGGCGAGAGCGTCTTCGACCGCGTCTCCGTGCTGCTGGAGCGGCTCGGCCGCGAGATCGAGGCGGACGACGACGACGGCCGGCCGGGGACCGTCTCGACCGACAGGGACACGGTGCAGCCGCTGCCGGTCCGTGTCATCGAACCGTCGGCGCAGCCGCTGCAGGTGCTGCAGTCCCTCGTCGGCCCGCTGATCGAGCCCCTCGCCACCGGCGGCATCATCGTCGTCGTGGTGATCTTCATGCTGTTGAAGCGGGAGGATCTGCGCGACCGCTTCATCCGCCTCGTCGGCGCCGGCGACCTGCATCGCACCACGGCGGCCATCCAGGACGCCGGCCGGCGCGTCGGCCAGTACCTGCTGATGCAGCTGGTGGTGAACGTCACCTATGCGATCCCGGTCGGCATCGGGCTGTGGCTGATCGGCGTGCCGAACGCGCTGCTCTGGGCGCTGCTCGCCCTCGTTCTGCGCTTCGTCCCCTATATCGGCCCGGTCATCGCGACGATCTTCCCGCTCGCCCTGGCGCTGGCGGTCGACCCGGGCTGGACGATGCTGCTGTGGACCGCGGCGCTGTTCATCGTCCTCGAGCTCATCAGCAACAATGTCGTCGAGCCGTGGCTCTACGGTTCGCGGACGGGGCTCTCGGCGCTGGCGATCATCGTCTCGGCGATCTTCTGGACGTGGCTCTGGGGGCCGCTCGGGCTGCTGCTGTCGACGCCGCTGACGGTCTGCCTCGTCGTGCTCGGACGGCACGTCCCGCAGTTCGAATTCCTCGACGTACTGCTCGGCAACGAACCGGTGCTCGAACCGCACCAGCAGCTCTACCAGCGGCTGCTCGCCGGCGATCCGGACGAGGCGACGGACCGGGCGGAGGTTTTCCTGGCGGACCAGTCCCTCGCCGCCTTCTATGCGACGGTCGCCATTCCGGCCTTGGCGCTGGGGGAAGCCGACCGGTCCCGCGGCGTGCTCACCGACGAGCGCCGGCAGCGCGTCGCCGAATGCGCCGCGGACCTCGTCGACAATCTCGAGGACTACGCCGTCGTCGGGCCGGCCGAGGGCGCGGCCCCGACTGCGGCCAACGGGGAGGCTCCCGACACCGCGGCAGCTCCGGCCGCCGCCGACCTCTCCCGGCCTCTCCGGGGCGAGGGCAGGACGGTGCTGTGTGCCGGCGGCCGCGGCGAGCTCGACGATGCCGCAGCCCTCATGCTGGGCCAGGTGCTGGCGTGCGAGGGCGCGAGCGTACGGAGCGTCGGCCATCGCGCCCTCGTCAGCGCGCGCCTCGGCGGCCTCGATCTCGATGGCGTCGACTGTGTCGTGATCGGTTTCCTCAATGCCTCCTCCGAGATGCACGCGCGCTACATGGTGCGCCGCCTCAAGCGGGTGCGCCGGTCGCTGCGCGTCGGCGTGGTGTTCTGGGCGAGCGCCGGCGATGCCATAGAGGACGTCAAGCAGAGCGCCGCGATCGGCTGCGACTTCGTCGCCCACACGATGGCCGATGCGGTCGGTGGCGCGCTCACGGGCGAGCCCGCCGTGTCCGGGGCGCCGGCGCCCGCCGTCTCGTCCACGCCGGCCCCGCTGCCGGCCGCCGCCGGCTGAGGGTTGGTCAGACGAGCCCCTGGGTGGCGAGCACCACCACCACGTAGCGCCCGATCTTCGCCACTGCGACGAGGAGAAGGAAGACCGGCAGGGGCTCCCGCAGCACCCCGGCGATCACGGTGAGCGGATCGCCGATGATCGGCACCCACGCCAGGAGCAGCGACCACTTGCCGAAGCGGCGGTACCATCGCTCCGCCCGCACGAGGTGCCGCTCGCTGACCGGGAACCAGGGGCGATCGCGGAAGCGGCCGATGAACCGGCCGAGGACCCAGTTCACCACGGAGCCGAGGACGTTGCCGACGCTCGCGACGGTGATCGCCGTGAGGGCCGGGTAGCCGGCCGCCACCGTCATCGCCAGCGCCGCCTCCGATTGGGCCGGCAGCAGCGTCGCCGCCAGGAAGGCGGCGGCGAACAGCCCCGCATAGACGGACAGGTCGATCATCGCGATCCGGCCGGAAGCGCGATCCCGACGGCGCAGGCAGCCCGACGGCACCTGCGGCGATCTAATGCAATGTCGGGTATGTCCTTCGGGGAACTGGTGGAGCCGAGGTCCACCACACTAAGGTTCACAGACGCTCCTGCACATCCGAGCTGAGCATAAAAAAGCCAGAAAAACTGGGAAAGCTGATCGCTCCTTGTCCGCTGGCGTCCACCCATGCTTACCTCCATCCGTCCGGGGCGCTGGGGTAGACGCTGGGGTAGATGGGTAGGGCGTAGGATGGCGACGGTTCTGAACAAGCTGAGCGCGAGGTCGATCGCGACGATCGTCAAGCCCGGAAGGCATGCCGACGGCGGGGGCCTGTATCTTCAGGTCGGGGCGAACGGCGCCAAGTCCTGGCTCTTCATGTTCAAGCGCGAGGGCAAGCAGCGCGAAATGGGCCTAGGCAGCCTCCGCGATGTGAGGCTTGCCGTGGCTCGCGAGAAGGCGGCTGAAGCCCGCGCGCTGCTCGCCGACGGCAAGGACCCTCTCGCCATCAGGCGCGCGTCGACGGCTGCGCAGGCCGATGTCACTGTGCCGACGTTCGGTGAGTTTGCGGACGCTTACGTTGATGGGATTGAGGCAGGCTTTACGAACGCGAAGCATCGTTACCAGTGGAAGGCGACCCTCGGTGACGCCTACTGCGCTGCCATACGCAGGAAGCCGATTGACGAGGTGAGCACGGAGGACGTGCTCTCCATTCTTGAACCGATCTGGCTGACCAAGTCCGAAACCGCCTCGCGACTTCGCGGGCGCATCGAACGCGTTTTGGATGCTGCTAAGGTTAGGAAGCTTCGCTTTGGCGAGAACCCGGCGCTTTGGCGAGGACATCTTGACAAGCTCCTCCCAAAGAGACGGAAGCTTACCCGGGGCCATCTCAAAGCGATGCCCTATGCCGATGTGCCTGCGTTCATGAAAAGCCTGGAGGCGGTGGATGGCGTCAGCGCCCTCGCGCTGCGGTTTGCCATTCTAACCGCCGCCCGTAGTGGAGAGGTACTCGGAGCACAGTGGGGGGAGTTTGATCTCGAGGCAAAGGTTTGGGTAGTGCCGAGGGAACGTATGAAGGCCCGGCGCGAACACCGCGTGCCACTCTCCGATCAGGCACTCCAACTCCTCTCCGTCGTCGCTCCGCTGCGATTGGACAATGATGATGTCTCGGCGTTCGTCTTCCCGGGGATGAAGAATGACAAGCCGCTGTCCATCATGGCAATGTCGATGGTACTGCGGCGCCTGGGTGCGAATGTGACAGCTCACGGCTTCCGGTCTTCATTTCGCGACTGGGCAGGCGAGGAGACACATCACACGCGCGAGATCGCTGAGGCAGCGCTCGCGCACGTCGTCGGAAATGAGGTCGAGCGGGCGTACCGGCGCGGCGATGCATTGGTGAAAAGGCGGCAACTCATGGCGGACTGGGCGGCCTTTTGTACCGAGGGAAGGTGACGGACGTTTTGTGATCGGCCCGAAAGGAGTGTATCGGCGGGGATTGCGGTGATTCATTTGGAGGTTTCTTCACCCATGAGCTGAATGCTTACCATGGACCTTGGCCAACCGGCGGCAGTACTGACGTGGAGGCCTACGCGACCAAACTGGCCTGACGGACCAGAGGTGGACGGTGATCGAGTCGCTGATGGCGGCGCCCGCGCGGCCACCCGGCGCGGTGAAGCCGGGGCGGGATCCTGAATGCGATCTTCTACGTCCTGCGCAGAGGCATCGGATGGCGCCTCCAGCCGAATAATGTATGACGTGCAGCCGAAGAGCATCGCCTTTGGCTGGTTCAGCCGCTGGCTGAACTGGGCGGCTGCTGTGGGCACCAGTGTCGCGGCGGGGATGCTGGGACCGGGGTCTGCAAGGTCCACTACATCGTGCATCATTCCGGGTGATTCACGAATGGGAGCGCCTTGGTTATGCCCATCTCGCTGCGGGCTTCATTGCAGTTCGAAGTCAAGCCATTGGAACTGCCTGTCGATGCGGCGGATATCCCGCTCGGCTTAGCCATGATGGCACTGTCCTACGGATGCGTCGGCTTTGAGATCGAAAGTGGTGAACTGACGGCCGAAGAGCTCAGCCGAACGCACCTGTTTCTGGGACCGGACAGTACCTACCGCCTCGGCATCCTCCCGAAGTCATCCGACGAACACACAGTCGAATGCGATGATGAAGACTGGGAACTGCGGGTGCGCCAGCACGAACTGCGCGCCATTGCCGTGAAAGCTGAAAACGAAGCGCTCTGGGAAAAGGCACGCCCCAAATGGGAGGCTAACCGCTCGTACATGGCAGTGAAGTTCTCAAGTGCGCTGCAGCGGCTGCGGGTGGCCTTCTACATCAAGGATGCCCCGGCTGATGCCGATCTGCAGGACGCCGTCGGGGAACTGGGAGATAGCTTCAACGACTTCCGGACGTACGAGCAAAGCCTGCTGGCGATACAGCAGAAGCTCCAAGACGGTCAGACCTATGTCGACCCGCCGCCCTCGCCTTCACGCAAAACGCCCTATTCCCGCATCCTCCGTGGACCCCATCGGGATCGTGTCACGCCTGCGGGGTTCGCATGCTTCCACGACCATTCGGCTGACCACGACTCGCCCACGCCCGCAACGGAGCAGTGGCTTCGGAAGCACGGTCGAGACGGTCGCTTGGCCTTCAGCGGCGTGCCTTCGGGCGAATTGATCGTCGGTGCCCGAAGTGCACTCGGGATTGGGCGCAGGCCGCAGCTAATTCCAGCATCATGCTTTGCCAAGAAAGTTGGTTTCGACATGGAAGCGGATCGGATTTATCCGGTTTCAGAGGGTAGCGAGGAATATATGGCCTTTGTCGATGAGCTCGGCTCTGCGCTGACCAGACAGCCAGAAATCGACTCGAGCGAATTCAATGCATGGTCGAATGTAACGGTGGATGCTGAGCAGTTTCGGACGCTTCTTAGACAGCAGGATAGCAAGACGGAGCCCGGGACCCGAACCACATCGAATCAAGAGAAAATAATGATCCAGAAGCTGGTTGACTTGATCCATAGCAAAGGAAATCCGTCCCTTGATGAGGCGGCTGCCTGCATTGGAAGGAACAAAAAGGGTTCGGTGTTCAAGAGGGTATGCATACAAGCGTGCGAACGTACGGGGTATGTCTTCAAGCAGGGGCGACGGCCAAACGGGCGCGCGTGACTGCCCCGCGCCGTCGCCTCGTCGAGCCGCTCCAATGCCTAAGTATTTGAGTATGAACGCGTAAGGGAATGGGATCGCGGGAATGTCCGTGCAATCGCCCTGCGTGTTCTATTTCACAGCCGTACACAGAGAGACGCTCTCGCGGTCGATTCACCACGAGAGTGAGACTCACAATGATCACGCCGTCGCAGACGGACCTCACGCAGTTCATCGCCAAGCGCGAGGATGAGCGCCGCAAGATCATCATGAACCCGACCTTCGTCGAGCGCCTCAACAGCATCGCCGAGGTGAAGGGCAGGGCCGGCATCTGCCGGACGATGGTCTACAACGAGATCGCCAAGGGGCGCCTCGTCACCAGGAAGATCGGCTCGCGCACTTTCGTCGCCGAGAGCGACCTGCTCGCCTACCTCCGCTCGCTCGCGTCCGCCTGAGCACGACCTCCCGGGCTCGCTTCGGAGGGCGCAGCATGATCGACATCCGCAGGGCAGCGGCTCTCCTCGGCGGCATTGTCGTCGGCAGGGACCGCATCATCGCCCCCGGCCCCGGCCACTCGCGCGCCGACCGCTCGCTCTCCATCCGCTTCGACTCGAAGGCGCCCGACGGTTTCGTTGTGTACTCCTTCGCCAACGACGACTGGGGCGCCTGCCGGGACCAGATCCGCGAGCGCCTCGGGCTCGGCGACCAGCGGAACGTCTTCGTTTTCGGGATGCGGACGGACGCTGGCCGCGACGACCGCGATGACGCCGGCAGGACCGCTCGCGCCCTCTCGCTCTGGAAGGCCGGGCAGTCGCCGTCCGGCACGCCGGTCGAGACGTACCTCTCCCGCCGTGGCCTGACCTTCCCCGAGGGCGCAGCGGGTAAAGCGATCCGCTGGCACGCGGCGTGCCCCTTTGGCCCCCACCGCTGCGGCGCCATGCTGGCCCTTGTTCGCCACATCGAGACCAATGAACCCATCGGCCTCCACCGCACGGCGATCACCGCCGACGGCATGAAGCGAGGCGACCTCGGCTCCGGTGGCCGGATGATGCTCGGCCGTGCGGCCGGCGGCGTGGTGAAACTGACTTGCGATGCCGAGGTCACGCTGGCGCTGGGCATCGGCGAGGGCATCGAATCGACCCTGTCCCTCCAGAAGCTCCCGGAATTCGGCAATACGCCCGTGTGGGCCGCCCTCAGCGCCGGCCTGTTGGCGGGTTTCCCGCTGCTCTCGGGCATCGAGTCCCTCTGGATCGCCGTCGACAACGAGGAGGCCGGTCGTGCGGCGGCTCAGGTCACCGCCGAGCGTTGGCGAGAGCGTGACGTGCGCCGCGTCGTGCCGGACCAGTGGGGCCACGATCTCAACGATATCGTCGCGGAGGCGCCCAGCGATGACGCTGCGTAATCGGTACTCCGTTTACGAGGGGGACGGCAAGATTCCCCACTCGCCTTCCAATGACGAGGCGGACGTAAGCCAGATCCTGGCGACGCGGAGCAAGATCACCTCCGGATCGCGCGACGGCATGAACCAGCCGCCCGTGCTGCCGCCGAATTTCGACACCGATGAGATGGGCGCGGCACGCGGGAGCAGCGCCGCAAACGAAGACCGGAGCCAGGTCGTCCCCGAAGGGAGAGAGAACACGGCGAAGACGCGCCCCGGCCTTCTCGACCGCTTCATCTGGCACGGCGAGGCGCTGCCGGAGCCGCCGCCCCAGCTCATCAAGCACACCCTGCCGCGTGACGGTGTGGTGTTACTCGGAGGGCAGTCGGGCGCGGGCAAGACCTTCACCGTCTGCCACCTCGCTGTGTGCCTCGCTACCGGCGTCGACTTCTTTGGGCGGCGCGTCAAGGAGAGGGTTGGCGTTGCGATCCTCGCCGCGGAGGGTGCAGCCACGCTGCCGATGCGGCTGAAGGTGGCGGGCGACGAGATAGCGTACGGAGGAAAGCTTCCAATCACGCATGCCTCCGTCACTATCGATCTCATGAAACCGAGCGATGAGCGAAGCGTCATCCAGCAGCTTCTTGAAATCAGTGCAGAGATGGAGCGTCGTTTCCAGGTTCGGCTAGGCGCTGTTATCATCGATGCGGTTGCAGCATCGTTTGGCTTTAAGGATGAAAACAGCAATTCGGAGGTCACCAAAGCCACGAACGCGCTCTACAGGATTGCGAATGCAGTCGGAGCGCTGGTTATCGGCGTGCATCACTATGGAAAGGATCAGAGCACCGGCCTACGGGGCGGGTCCGCGTGGCGCGGCAACGTCGACGGTGTGCTCGCAACGATCGCCGACCGAGACCACACCTCCGGCATCGTCGGCCAACGCCAACTCATCCTCGAGAAGAACCGCACCGGGCCCGAGGGGCCCATTGCGCCGTTCAGCCTGAAGTTCATCAAGACCGGCGTCGATGAAGATGGCGAGGATGAGGGCGCATGCATTGTCGTTCCGGACCTCACCACGCCGCCGGTGATGACGGTGCCGAAGAGCGCTCTCGGGAACCCGATGGGTGCCAAGGCAGGGTTGCCGAAGCGGGCATCCGGGCAGAGGCCTGAAGCGTTCCGCCAAGCGTTCAACGAGGCTCTTATCAGCCACGGAGAAACGCGAGCCATCCAAGGTGACGGCCCCCGGGTGAAGATGGTGAGCCTGACGAAGGTGCGAGATGCGTTTTGGCGCTTCTACGTGACCGGCGGCGAACCGAACCCGAAGAAGCAAGAATCTGCCAGACGAGCTGCCTGGAGCGCCATGCAGAAAGACCTCGTCAAATCCGAGTTTTACGCTGGCAGCTGGGATGGTCAGGAGTGGATTTGGGCGAAGGATTGATGCGGTGCACGCGGTGCACGCGGTGCACGTGCGCTTTTGACGTGCACGCGTGCGCTGGCGGGAAAGGGAAGCGCACGCGCACGCACGGCATCCCCCTCTCCCCCCTTCAGGGGGGAGGGGGTGCGCGTGCGCGGCTGACCCGCGACTTTTCGGGGCGGTTGGAGGAATTGTGTAGGTGATGCCCCGGAGCGATGTGTGGGTGCTGATGCTCCGTAGAACTCACTCATGGCGCACACCCACCCATATCTTACGTCCGTATCTGACCCGTGCACCACGATGGAGAACGAGGCTGAGGCCGAGATGCCTCTCAACGCCTCTGGGAAGCCCTGTGGAGAGCGTTTAGAGGTGGCAGCTATGAGTTGCGCGCTCGGCCGCGAAACGCTCACCAGCATGCTTCTCTGGCTCGCGAAGCCCCAGATGTTGTGGTACAGGTTGTGACAATCACATCATCTAGCGTCCACAAGGAGGGCGAGCGATGCCGAGTACCCGCCTCCGCCCGAAGCAGCAGCGCTTCGTCCAGGAGTACCTCGTCGACCTCAACGGCACGCGCGCTGCCATCCGCGCGGGCTACAGCCCGCGGACGGCCGCCTCCATCGCGAACGAGAACCTGAGAAAACCTGAGATCGCAGCGGCAATCGATGCGGCGCGTGCCGAAATGCAGGTCCGGACCGAGGTGACTGCGGACCGGGTCATCCAGGAACTGGCCAAGATCGCCTTTCTGGATGTGCGCAAGCTGTTCAGCGCCGACGGCTCGCTAAAGGCCGTCCACGAACTCGACGACGACACGTCCGCCGCGGTGGTGAGCCTGGAGGTGCGCCTCGCCGAGCACGACGGCGGCGAACTCACCAAGACCGCGCGGATCAAGCTCGCCGATAAGCGCGCCGCTCTTGTGGACCTCGGTCGTCATCTTGGCATCTTCGACGTCAAGCGAGAGCAAGATGTCGAGAACCCGCTCGCCCGTCTCATCCGCGAAGTGCAGGGGACGTCCCTGCCGATCGTCGCAAACCCACCGACTGACGACGAAGAGGACGAGGACGCGGATTAGCCAATCGATTTCGGTAAGAACTACCTCGCCAAAGTTCTCACCGCCGCATCCGCGGCCATTCGCACAATCAAAGTCTGGACCGGGGGGCGATGCTGGCCTCCCCAAAACGCCCGCTCCGTCATGTTCCTCACCCGAAGGCCCGCAGCGGACCATAACTCATCAGTCGGGGCTGAAATAACGTGCGTCCGCCGGCCCGGAACACTACCGCCCTACGAGGTCGAGGAGGTGGTTCCAGCGCATGGCGAGATGCAGGAGCGGGGTCCGCAGCCTCTGGAACGGGATCGGTAGGATCGGCGTGGCGGGCATGCCCCGGCGCCGGATCCCCCGCGATGCGGCCGGCGAGCCAGGCGCCAGCCGCATGGGAGAGGGCGACGCCCCGCCCGTTGAAGCCGACGAGGACGTGCAGCCCCTAGTCGGGCACGTGGTAGTGCGGCAGGTGGTCGAGGGTGATGGCCACGAGGCCGGTCCAGCGATGGGTCACGGACGCGTAGCCGATCGCGGGGAAGAGGTCGCGCAGCACGCCTTCGAGCACGGTGTAGTCCGGCGCGGCGCCGCCGCTTTCGCGCGAGCGGAAGGAGGCGCGGCCACCCAGCATCAGCCGGCCGTCCGGGCTGCGGCGGAAGTAGAGCACGAGGCGGCGGCTGTCGTAGACCGTCTCGCCGCCGGGCAGGATGCCGTCCGCCGCCGCGCCGAGGGGGGCCGTGGCGATCTGGAAGCTGTTGACCGGCAGCAGGCTCGCCTGGAGCCCGGGGACCAGGCGATCTGTGTAGGCGTTGGTCAGCACCGCCACGTGGCGCGCCCGCACGGCGCCGTCCGCCGTCGCGACCCGCCACCCGCCGCCCTCGCGCACGAGCCGGCCGACCGGGGACCGAACGAAGAGCCGGGCACCGGCCCGCGCGCGCCACCCGACGCTGTGATCGCCGACACCGTCACGGTCGCCCCGCTAGGTCACGAACTCATAAATCGCGAAGGGGATTCCCATTTTGGCCCCGAGGTGATTCCGTTTCGGCGGGAGGAGCCGCCGATGGGATCACCGCGCCGCTACGAACTGACCGACTTTGAGTGGTCGATCATAGAGCCGTTATTGTCGAACAAGCCGCGCGGGGTGCCGCGGGCTGACGACAGGGCGGTGCTGAACGGCGTCTACTGGCGGCTGCGCACCGGCTCGCCGTGGGCGGACATCCCCGACCGCTACGGCCCGTCCACCACCTGCTACAACCGCTTCGTCCGATGGCGGAAGATCGGCGTGTGGGACCGCATCTTTGAGGCGGTGTCGAAGGCCTACGACGGCGACATCCAGATGGTCGACTCCACCACCATCCGCGTCCACCAGCACGGTGCGAACGGCAAAAAAGGGGGCTGTTCCCGCCGCTGACCACCGCCGGGAACAACCCTGACCCCAGATGCCTGGGGCGCTCGCGAGGCGGGCTGACGACGAAGATCCACGCCGTAGTCGACGCCGACGGCCTGCCGATCGCGCTCCAGCTCACGCCAGGGCAGGCCCACGACGGGGCGAGCGCCCGCGACCTTCTGGGCACGGTCCTGGCCGGCCAGATGCTCCTCGCGGATGCCGGTTACGACAGCGACGCCCTGCGCCAGACCCTCGCCGCGCGCGGCGCATGGGCTTGCGTCAAGCCGATGCCGAACCGCAAGCAGCGCCCGGCGTTCAGCGCCTTCCTCTACCGCCAGCGCAACCTCGTCGAGCGTTTCTTCAACAAGCTCAAGCACTTCCGCGCCATCGCGACGCGCTTCGAGAAGGACCCGGAAAACTACCTAGCTCGTGTGGACAAACAGGATTCCCAAATCGGCTGATGCGTGATTCAACGCTGCTCTTTGAGGAGGGCAGCGGTGCTTCGCGGGCTGATGAGCGACGAGGAATGGGCGTTCTTCGCACCGTTCCTGGTCGAGAACCGATCGCAGGGCGGGCGGCCGCCACAGGATCATCGCCGGGTTCTCGACGGCATTTTCTACGTGACGCGTACCGGCGTGCCGTGGCGCGACCTGCCGGCGGAGTTCGGCCACTGGAACTCCGTCCACCGCCAGTTTCGCCGCTGGACGGAAGCCGGCGTCTGGGACGTCATGCTGGCGGCGCTGGCCGAGAGCGACGCCTCTGACAACGCTCTGCAAATGATCGACTCCACAATCGTCCGGGTGCATCAGCACGGAGCCGGCGGAAGGGGGGGATTCACTGCAATGCTGTCGGCCGTTCGCGCGGCGGCCTCACGACCAAGGTTCATACCCGAGCGAATGCGGAAGGGCTCGCCGTCGGCTTCGTCGTGACACCGGGCCAGGCCTCCGACATGGCCTCCTACGAGGATCTGATGGCCGAGGACGTGCCGCCGCCGACAACGATGCTCGCCGACAAAGGCTACGACAGCGACGCCATCCGCACCGACCTCGAAATGCGAGGCATCGCGCCCGTCATCCCCACGAAGGCCAACCGAAAGGTACAGCGTCCGGTCGACAAGCCGACCTACGCCCTGCGCAACCGGATCGAGCGCTTCTTCAACAAGCTCAAGCACTCGCGCGCCGCGTCGCCACCCGCTACGACAAGCTCGCCTCAAGCTTCCTCGGCTTCGTCCAGATCGCAACGATCCGATACTGGATCAGGTTTGTCCACACGACCTAGCCCTCGTCAAGCTCGCAGCCGCAAGGATATGGATGCGCTTTATGAGTCGGTGACCTAGCGTTGGCGATCGCCACTCCGAGGGCGGCCGAACTCGCTCCGACGTCGACTGCGCCGAACAAGAGGCTCGCCGGATCCGCCGTGAGGAAACCGCCGACACATGATCGTGCCGTTGCCGATTGCCATCCCTGGCAGCACTGGCGCCTCGCCACCGTCGATCACCCCGTCGGCGGTCGACATGCCGACAACCACCACCGGCACGTCGATCACACCGAGCATGCGCGGCTTCCGCTCCGCCGAGCCGACCACCCGCCACGGCGGTGAGCCGAGACCTTCGAGGCCGCTCACGCCTCCGGCATCTCATCGCCCGGCAACTTCCCACTGCCGTCTGCAAGAGTGCGCCAGATCGCCCGGCGCTGGTCCTCGCCAATGCGCTTCGCCACGACTGATACTCCGCGCGCGGTTGATTGGGTCTTCGCCACTCGCCACTCGCCGCTCACCCGGGGCCCCAGGGCGGGCGCCGCATGTTGTCGACGGGCGAAGAGCCAGGGGCGATCACCGCCGAAGAGGTGGTTGTTGAAAAAGGACCGACGGCCGGTCAGCTGTCGTCGCGGACCTTCCTCAGGAATTGGTGGATGGCCTTGCAGGTCTGCGCCCACTCGGCCCGGGAAATTCGAAGGTCGTGGCCTCCATCGACCACCCTCGTCTGCACCGCGGGCGACAGCTCGTAGGTCCCCAGGTCTGCCTCGCCGCCATACTCGTCTGAACGCCCCTGCACGATCAGCGTCGGCGTTGTGATGGCTGCAAGATGGGCGACCCGCTCGGGCTCACGATCGCGCTTCGGATGCCGAAACGGGTAGCCGAGACAAACAACGGCCGCCGCACCCGTCCGCTCGGAAACCAAAGTTGAGACCCGGGCACCTGACGATCGCCCGAAAAGAACGATGCTCTGCACCCCATGCCTTGCTTCAATGTGGCGCGCCAGCCGATCGGCCCGCAACGAAACGGTGCCGATCTTCCCGTCGAAGCGACACATCCGAGCGATGTCTTGGTGCCCGAGCCACGTCCCGAACAGCGGAGCGCAATGTTCACGCACGACCGCTTCGATCCGAGCGCACTTGGGATAGCCGTCGCCGGCGAGGTACATCGCAGTTTCGAAAAGCATCGTTCGCTCGACGGCCGGGCCCTAACCCCAGCCCATCCACCCGTTTTTGGGGTTGCGGATCGCGGGATCGCCATTAAGTTGTCGGCTTTCCGCAGAGAGTCCAGATGCATCCGCAAATTTCCAACGCACCGAGCGGCCCGGACGAACGGTGGATCTCGTTCCGCGCCTGGAACGGCCGGCGGATGCGGGCGCAGGCGCGCGGTGACGGCTTGTTCCTCGTCTCGCTCGGTCTCGAGCTTCGGTGGCGGTGCTTGCCATACATCAAGTTCCGCGACGATCAGGACGCCTTCTGGACGGCAGTCATCGATTCCGGCCGCTTCCTGACCAAAGCAGCCAAAGGCGAGCCTGTCATCCGACGGACCGACCGCCTGAGCTATCGTGGCTGGGCGGAGCCGCCCGCCATCGACCGGTGGATCTCCCGGTGGTCGCCAGAGACCGGTCTTTTCGAACATTTCCCTGTCGTGGAGCTCCCAGCACCGGGAAGCGAGCCAGCAGCCGCGCAGGCGGCGGAGTAGGAAGCCGCCTGAGATCCGCCCACCATCTGGCGCTGGGAGCGCGGGCCAAACCGCCGGGTCAACAGCAGGCGCAACGCTTCTACGCTGACACCCGCCGCGGAATTGCGGGCGTCACTCCGGTTCATCCGACCTCAGTACCGCAAGCGCGATCACGTCCGGGCCTGCCGCTGCGATCAGATCTGCGGCCGCTATCAAGGCGATGCGTGCCGGGCTGACGACCAGGCCGCCCACGTCGTCGACGCCGAGTGCTACGTCCGGCTCCGGACCCGCAACGGGGCGTATCGCCGCCTCATTGGCTTCCACGGCCTCGACCGCCGCCCTCACCCCGGCGTTGGCCTCGATGATGGCGGCAGCCACCTCCTCGCTGATGTCTTCCGGCCCCACAGCATCCTCGACACACCGTGGTGCGCCGCCCACCAGCACCCAGCAGCGCAGCAAGCCGCCGGCATAGAAGTCGCCGATCTCCGTCACGCCGCTTACTCCCGATCCTCGGAGACCCGCGCCAGTCCATCGACCTCGGCCGCCCAGACGATCTGCGTCGACGCCTTGTCCGTGACCTGCACGCCGATTGTCTGGGCCGTCGTGTCGACAACGACGGCCGCATCGAGATCGACTCGAACATCGTCAAGCGTCGATCCGACCGATCGCTCTCAACCGCAAGAACGCCCTCTTCGCCGGCTCCGACGGCGGTGGAGAGCACTGGGCGACGATCGCCTCGCTCGTCGAAACCGCGAAGCTCAACGCCGTCGAGCCGCAAGGTTACCTCGCCGATGTCATCGCCCGCATCGTTGCCGGACACTCTCAAAGCCAGATCGATGACCTGCTTCCCTGGGCCTACGCCCCAGCGCCCCTCAAGGCTCTGGGCTGAAAACAGCGGTTACGCAAACTTTTGGGTCAGGCTCTGAGCAAGGCCTGGGTTGCGACGCGAGTGATGTCCAAGGCATTGAAAAAATTCAGAAAACCGCCTCCGGACCTAACTGTTAACTGCAGCCGAGCGTTCGTGGCTGCTGGACGGGTCGGACCCACTTTTATTCACACTGCTAAATGAGTACATTTGTTCTGAGGCGTCGCGCGCCGAGCAATACAATCATGTCAGCAGGGGGAAGACAGGTAAAATGAATGATATTAAGAATCTATCGTACGAAGAAATATTCATGTTGTGGAGAACAGGAGAGATCTCGGACCATCAAATAGAAAAATATTGCCTAGTGAACGTGAATTTCGCAAAGTGGCTATCGATGAAAAGGCAGGCCACGCCGAAGACGCATACTGCATGAATATATGACAACCCCAGTTTGTCTTTATAATATTGAGCTCAAGCCACGGTATCAGCTTCTTCTCAGCGAGAAGAACGTAGTAGCGTTCCTCGGCTTCGGTCAGCGGCATGTTGCCTGGCCTGCCCCACGTCGGTGGTCCGGTTTGATTGTTAGTTCATGGGCGGCCGGGTTTCCATGGTGAGCGCGCCCGCTGGAGCTGGCCGGGGTTGCGCAGGCGGGCGCGCGCTCGGTACCACGGCCTCGGGTGCCGGCGGCCGGTAACCGAGCGTGAACTCGTCGATGACGTTGAGCATGCGGAGTTTCCGTCCATTATGGGTGCGTTCCTCGACGAAGTCGTAGGACCACACGTGGTTTGGGTATTCCGGCCGCAGCCGGATGCACGATCCGTCAGCGAGCCAAAGCCGTCCGCGCTTCGGCTGCCTTACTGGCACCTTCAGCCCCTCCTGCCGCCAGATCCGCTCGACCCGCTTGGCATTCACCACCCAGCCGGCCGACCGCAGCAGAGCCGTGATCGACGGTAGCCGTAGCGGCCGTACTGGATGGCGAGCGCAACGATGTCGGCGGTCAGCGCCGCCTCGTCCTCCCGCCCGCGGGGGATCTTGCGGTGCGCCGATCGATGCTGGCCGAGAACCTGGCAGGCTCGTCTCTCGGAGACCCCCACCGACCTGACGACATGCTCGACACACGCACGGCGGCGGGCGGGGCTCAGTAGCTGTGCTGCGCAGCCGCTTGCGCGGATCCCCGAGCAGCCTCCGCCAGGATCATCTTGTCGAGCGTCAGATCCGACACCGCACGCCGTAGCCGAGCGTTCTCTGCCTCGAGGTCCTTCAGGCGCTTCACCTGGTCGCCCTTCAGCCCGCCGTACTCATTTCGCCAGCGGTAGTCGGTGGCCTGCTGCCGGTTCCGTGGACACCGAGATAGGGTTGTCCAAGGAACTGGAGGATGGAGATGCCGCGCAGGAAATTCTCTCGTGAGTTCAAGATCGAGGCGGTACGGCTGATCAAGGAGCGGGGCGTCTCGGTTGCGCAGGCCGGGCGCGATCTGGATGTCCATGAGAATGTGCTTCGCAAGTGGATGCGGGAGCTGGCGGCCGATCCGGCGCACGCGTTTCCCGGCCTTGGTCAGGTGAAGCCGGAGCAACTCGAGATCGACCGGCTTCGGCGCGAGGTGGTGAAGCTCAAGGCGGAGCGCGACATCTTAAAAAAGGCCGCAGCCTTCTTCGCGAGGGAAGCGACATGAGGTTCGCCTTCATCGCGAAGCACCGGGGCATCTGGCCGGTGGCGTGGCTGTGCGAAGCGCTGGATGTCTCGCGGTCGGGCTTCCATGCCTGGCTCAATCGTGGCCCGAGCAGGCGGGCACAGGAGGACGAGGCGATCGGCGCCGAGGTGCGGGCGAGCTTCCTCGCCAGCGCTCGCACCTATGGCGCCAGGCGGGTGTGGAGGGACGTGCTCGCCGGGGGCGTCGATTGCGGCCTGCATCGGATCGAGCGACTGATGCGCGTCCAGGCGCTGCGGGCTCGGCCGCGCCGCCGCGGCCTGCCACGGGACGGGGGGCCGCGGGCGAAGGGCGCCGCGGCACCGAACGTCCTCGACCGGCGGTTCGCTGCCGAGCAGGCGAACAGCAAGTGGATCGCCGACTTCACCTACATCTGGACGGCGGAGGGCTGGCTTTACGTCGCCGCCGTCATCGACCTGTTCTCGCGGCGCGTGGTCGGCTGGTCGATGAAGGCCGAGATGACGGCGGAACTGGTGGCGGACGCCCTCGTCATGGCGATCTGGCGTCGGGGAAAGCCGGATGCCCTGCTCCATCACTCAGACCAGGGCAGCCAGTACACCAGCGACGCGTTCCGGCGGCTGCTGGCCGACCTCGGCATCACCTGCTCGGTGAGCCGCCCGGGCAACGTCTGGGACAATGCCGCGATGGAGAGCTTCTTCTCGTCGCTGAAGACGGAGCGGATCGGTAGGAAGGCGTACCGCACTCGAGACGACGCCCGGGCCGATGTGTTCGACTACATCGAGCGCTTCTACAATCCGGTTCGCAGGCACTCCACGCTCGGCTACCTCAGCCCCATGGAGTACGAGAGGCAGGCTCTGTTAGCTTAACCGCCTGTCCACGGAACCGGCAGCAGGCCAAAGAGTGGGAGCCTCCGGCAAACCCGGCGCGGTTCACCCGGTCGAGGTCGGTGTGGTCATCCGTCAGTCGGTCGAACTTGCCGACGTGGCGATCGATCGCGGCCCGCTCGTCGTCTGGGGCCACCTGACGCGCCAGCAGAGCGACAATGCGGTAGGCACGGTGGCATTTCTTGTGCTCTATCGTGTAGGCTTCTAACCAATCAGGGTGGGATGTGGGCAATCTGATGTTTCCGACGCCGAAGCCCTTTCTCGCGCCGAACACCTATGCCTTCGAGGCGGAGCCGATGGTGAAGCCGACGGGGTTTCGCGAGTATGACGCGCGCTGGCTGTTCGGCTCCGAACTCAACCTGATGGGGGCGCAGGCGCTGGGGCTCGGGCTCGGGACGCTGATCCACGAGCTCGGCGTCAGGCCCGAGCTCGTCACCGCCCACGACTACCGGTCCTATTCGGCCTCGATCAAGCAGGCTCTCGTCAACGGGCTGATCGCCGCCGGCGTGACCGTGCACGACATCGGGCTGGCGATGACGCCGATGGCCTATTTCGCCCAGTTCGCGCTGGACGTGCCGTGCGTCGCCATGGTGACGGCCTCGCACAACGAGAATGGCTGGACCGGGGTGAAGATGGGGGCGAACCCGCCGCTCACCTTCGGCCCCGCCGAGATGGGGCGGCTGAAGGAGATCGTGCTCTCCGGCGCCTTCCAGCCGCGGGCGGGCGGCGGCTACCGCTTTATCGACGGCTTCCGCGCCCGCTACATCGACGACCTGACGAGCCGGGCGAGGCTGAAGCGGCGGGTGCGCGCCGTCTGCGCCTGCGGCAACGGCACGGCGGGTGCCTTCGCGCCGGAGGTGCTGGAGCGGCTCGGCGTCGACGTGGTGCCGCTCGACATCGAGCTCGACTACACCTTCCCGCGCTACAACCCGAACCCCGAAGACCTCCACATGCTGCACGCCATGCGGGACGCCGTGCTGGAGACGGGGGCCGATGTCGGCCTCGGCTTCGACGGCGACGGCGACCGCTGCGGCGTCGTCGACGACACCGGGGCGGAGATCTTCGCCGACAAGGTCGGCGTCATGCTCGCCCGCGACCTCGCCCACGAGCACCCCGGCGCCCGCTTCGTCGTCGACGTGAAGTCGACCGGGCTGTTCGCCACCGACCCGGTGCTCGCGGCCGCCGGCGCCGTGACGGAGTACTGGAAGACCGGCCACTCGCACATGAAGCGGCAGGTGAGCGAGACCGGGGCGCTCGCCGGCTTCGAGAAGTCGGGCCACTACTTCTTCAACGCGCCGATCGGGCGCGGCTACGACGACGGGCTCGTCTCGGCGATCGCCATCCTCGACATGCTGGACCGAAATCCGGACAGGTCGCTGTCCGACCTCGAGCGGGCACTGCCGAAGACGTGGGGCTCGCCGACAATGTCGCCGCACTGCGCCGACGAGGTGAAGTACGCGGTGGCTAAGCGGGTGCAGGCGCGCTTCGAGGCGCTGCAGGCGGCGGGTGCGCCGGTCGGCGGCCAGCCGATCACGAGCCTCGTCACCGTCAACGGCGTGCGGGTGACGACGGCGGACGGCACCTGGGGTCTGGTGCGGGCGTCTTCGAACAAGCCCGAGCTCGTGGTGGTTGTGGAGAGCCCGGTGTCGGAGGCGCGGATGCGGGAGATGTTCGCGGCAGTGGATGGCGTGCTGCGCGAGAACGCCGAGGTGGGGGACTACAATCAGTCCCTGAGCACCCTTTCCGACGTCGACCGCGGCCCCTTGACGGTAGGACAAATTCTAGAGCCGCCAGTGCTGGCGAATTAATTTAATCTTTGCTGCATGGTCTATCCGGAGACTGCCCATGAATGAAGGTTCGCGCCCGGAAAACCAAAAACAGGTAACCTTGAGTTCCGGCGTTGTCGCGCGCGTATCGCGGATCACGTTGGATCGCATCTACGGGTGGGTCTACGACAGATCGGATTTAACCAAGCGTCTTAAGTGCGAACTTCGTATAAATGGTGCTTTTTGTGGGTCGTTTACAGCAGACAGGCCGCGCGACTTTTTGAAGGCAGCCGGCGTCGGTGACGGGGAGTACGGCTTCAGCGTTAAAGCCAACTCGGGAACCAAGTTGAAGAGCGGCGATGCCATCACAATTCATTATCGTGGCCAGGCATCACCGCTGACAACGCGCCTTCTCACGGCCGACGATCTCAAGGCGGGCGGCGTCGACGCCGCACCGTCGGAAGCCAAGAAACCCGCTGCACCCCCGACCTCCCGGCGGAAGCCGCAAGAGGCGCCGCCCCCCCTCACCGAAGCGGCGCAGCCTACTCCGGTCAAGCGCAAGCACACCGAGCGCACAGCAAGCACCGCAGGGAGCCGGACGGCCGGCAGCGCCCCCGCTAGCAACGAGACCTTCGCCTCTCCGGCCGCCCCGCTCCCTGACGCAGCGGATGCGCCTAAGCAACAGAGCGAACAGCCGACCTTGAAGGGGAAGGCGCCGCCCATTCAGGGTTTGGTGGATTCAGTTCTGTCTCGCACCCTGCGTCTAGCCGATAGCGGCCGAGCCAAGGACGCCCTGAATCACCTCGGGATGAGTGACGTCATCAAGCTCGCTCCTTCGCTTGCAGCGAGCACGAAGGCATATCTTCAGGAGTGCCTTCTCGATATAGTTCCCCTTCGCGCCGCCGGCGAGCCGTATGCAATTGCACCGTTGTATTATGAAAATGCGAGCGAGGGCCCGCCGGACTCCATCGCAATTCATCACGCCTATGCCGCTCTCGCGTCGGGTGACACCAAGGCCGCACAGCAACTCTTCACGAAGTTTTCCGCAAGCGGCTATTCTGGCGTTGGGCTGTCGGCATTGTCCATGCTGTTCGATAGTCCCGGCGAGCGCGCTGTTCCCTTGGGCCTGACGTGGTTTCTGGAACGCTGGCGCAGGCTCGCGACGGGGACGCTGCAGGGATCCGACGAGCCGCTTCTGCTGCGCTGCGCTCAGGTGAGCAACGACACCCTGCCGCTGATCCAAAGCGTCGCCCTGGGTGCGCTTTGTGCGAATATCCCTCTGGCAGTCCGCAAGTCCATCGCGACAGAAGCAATCTCGATGGAGGTTTTGACTGCGGCGGAAATTCTGCAGAGATATACAAACGACGGAGAACGGCACAAAGTACTTCTGGTTCTTTCTGAACTGCCGCCGCAGGAGCTGTGCGATGAAAAAAGCTATGTCGCGCTGGTGAAGCTGCTGATTGATCGGGGGCTCGTGGCGAACGCCCTGACGTGGGCCACGGCAGGACTGCAGAGGTTCGTGACGTCCTTTGAGCTGACGAGCGTCTCGGCAGATGCGGCACGACAAGCCGGGCAGTATGACGCCGCGATCGACCTCTATCGCGCAGCCTCGGAGCTACGCCCGGACCTCAAGAGCCTGCGAAACCGGATCATCAGCTGCGAGTCCGCGGCTGTGGCCGCCGACCCACTCAGATCATCCCAAGCCCTTGAGGACTATCGCAAGCGCGAGCTGCAGTTGGCACTGACCGCACTCTCCCGCAAAGCCGGAGACTTCGCGGCGCGACTGGAGTACGCGCAAGCTCTTCGCCAGTCTGAGAATACCGAAGAAGCCGAGGAGGTGCTCCTGGACCTCGCCGAGGCCAACCCGACACCGGAGGTTTTGGCGCTGCTTCAGAAGGTCCAAGCAAGGCTCGGGCGGGACGAGGCCGTCGCAAAGCGTGGTCTGCAGTTGCTCGAGAGTGCGCCGAACAACAATTCCGTTAGAATTACGACGGCCAAGGCATTCCGGGCTTGCGGTGATCTGGATACCGCGCGGGAAATTCTCAAGCTTGCAGCCGAGAAGACACTAGAGATCAAGCGAGAAATCGTCCGGACTGAGTTCTTTGCTGCGAGCTTCGAGCCTTGCATCGCCTTAGCGACCGAGGCTCTCGCGGCCTCTCCCAACGACGTGGATCTTCGACTGCTCGCCACGGCGGCTCTTCTGGAACTCGACAGGGTCGGCGAGGCCGCACAGCACCTTGAAATAGCGTGCAGCAACGGAGCGCTCCGCGAGTTTCCACTGGAAGTCCCGCTCCTACAGTATGCCGTGCAAAAGAGGCTCGGCAACACGGCGGCGGCTGTCGCATCGATCAACCTGCTCTTTCGCCGTATAAGCGTCCGCGGGTTAGCGATTGATGCGGCCAAGAGCCACCTTCCGATGTTCGACCGCTTCATCGCGTCCACCGACCCGGACGCTGCGGGCGTGAAGCCGCTCCCGATCACCGGGCCGCTGGTTTCGGTTATCATGACTACGTATAATGTGCAGCAATACGTTCGAACTGCCATCGAATCGATACTAAATCAGAGTTATCGCAATATTGAACTCATCGTGATTGATGATTGTAGTGATGATGACACAGCGCGTATATTAAGAGATATTGAGTCGATCGATCCGCGAGTGCGGATCATACTGAAGACGACGAATGACGGCACTTATGTCTGCAAGAATACCGGCCTTCTGGCGGCGCGAGGCGAGTTCGTGGCGCTGCAGGACTCCGACGACTGGTCGCATCCGGATCGGATTGCGGCGAGCATCGACGTGCTTCTTGCGCGGGCCGAACTGCAGGCGATTACGACCGACTGGCTGAGAATGACGTCTGACGGGGACATCGTGATCAAGGCGGGGGGGCAGGTCACGCACCTTTGCTGTATATCATTGGTAATGCGAAGGTCTGTCGTGGCGGGTGTCGGGTATTTCGACAGTGTGCGGGTGGCGGCGGACCTCGAGTTCATCCAGAGAATTTCGAGACATTTCGGTCGGCAGGCCTTCTCGCGTATCCGGTGGCCACTTCTGCTGGGCAGGGCGCGCTCCGACTCACTGACAGCAAGTGAGGAGTTCGGGATGCTTCGCTTCGGGTTCACAGAGCCGAGGCGCCTCTATCACGAGACGGCGGAGCGATTTCAAGCATCTACCGATGATTTATTTTATGCGTTTCCCATGAAGGTAAGGCCCTTCGCCGCGCCCTCTGCCCTTCTTCCATAGGTGCGTAATGCCTCCATCAATCATAACCAATTTCGTAATGTACAAGCAAAATGCCTACCATGAGGCCTTGTATTCGGCGATTTCAGAGCGATACACGGCGGTTCGTGGAGACGTGGAGGCGGCACTTGAGCGTCTCCGGTCGGGTACCGGCCGGCTTCTGCATATTCATTGGGAGGAGCACTCGCTTCGCAACGCCCGGACGCGCAGGGAGGCGACGGCCATCATCGACCTCCTGTGCGAGCAGATTGAAGAATTCAAGCAAGACGGCGGTAAGATCTTTTGGACGGTGCACAATGTGATGCCGCATGAGATGGAGCACCCGGATGCCTTCCTCTCATTTCGCCGCAGGCTCGGCAAACTGAGTGACGGCATCCTGGTCCACACCCCCGAGGCCGTGTCGGTGCTGGCGGAGCAGGGAATACAGGAGCCGCTGAAGATCATTCTTCTGCCGCATCCGAGCTATGTCGACATGTATCCGGCGGATGCGAGTGCCCAGGGGGCGGAGCGTGGTGACCACAAGATCGTGCTCGTCTTCGGCCTCATCCGCCGGTACAAGGCCATTCACAGGGTAATCGAGAGCTTTTCGGACAAGTTCGCGAGAGAGAACCGCTGCCGCCTGGAGATCGTCGGCAAAGGTGTGCCGGGCGACAGCTATCCCAGCGAGATTAGCGCGCTCGCGGCACGACGCAAGCATGTCACGTTCCGGGAAGAACACATTCCTGACACGCAGATCGGGCCGATCATGGGGTCGGCCGAATGCGTGATCCTGCCCTACGAGCGGCTGCTGACGTCGGGCGTGGCGATGCTGGCTCTGAGCTATGGGACGATCGTCGTCGGGCCACGATTGCGACAGCTTGAAGAGGTCTACCCCCCGGCAACCCACCGTTTCTTTTTCCAGCCGGGCGACGACGACGACATGATGCGCGCCGTCGCCGAGACGTGTAACATTTCCCAACAGGAGCGGGCCGTGCTCAAGGAGCAAATCTTGGATCGCGCGAGGTATCTACACCCTCACCGAATCTCCCTGCAGTTGGGCGATCTCTACGACGCCACGCTCGGCCTGGGGAGCCGCTGAGCGTGCCGAACGGAGCCATCACCCCCGTTGTTCTCGCCGGCGGGGCCGGCACGCGGTTGTGGCCGGTGTCGCGGGACAGCCTGCCGAAGCAGTTCCAGCGGCTCGTCGGGCCGCTGTCGACCTACCAGCAGACCCTGAAGCGCGTCGCCGATCCGGTGCGCTTCGGGCAGCCGGTGGTGATGACGAATGCCGAGCTGCGCTTCTTCGCCGAGAACCAGGCGAAGGACGTCAACGCAGCGGTCACTGTGCTGCTCGAGCCGGAGCGGCGCAACTCCGCCCCGGCGCTCGCCGCCGCCGCCGCCTTCGTCGGCAGGACGGATCCCGCGGCGCTGGTTCTGGCGCTCGCGGCCGACCACGTCATCCTCGACGACGCCGCGTTCCTGGTGGCCGTCGATGCGGCGGCCGCCGTCGCCGCGGCTGGCGACATCGTCACTTTCGGCATGGCGCCGACCTATCCCGCCACCGGCTACGGCTACATCCGCCCGGGGGCCGCGATCGGCGAGACCGGCGCGCGCCGCGTCGCCGCCTTCGCCGAGAAGCCCGACGCCGCCACCGCGGCGCGCTACCTCGCCGAAGGCTGCCTGTGGAACAGCGGCAACTTCCTGTTTCGCGCCGACGTGCTGCTCGCCGAGCTCGACCTCTACGCCCCCGCCGTGGCCGAAGCGGCGCGGGCGGCGGCGGCGGGTGCGGTGACGGATACGGCGCTCGGCTTCGTGCGCCTCGACGCGAAGAGCTTCCGCGCCGCCCCGGTGATCTCGATCGACTATGCCGTGATGGAGAAGACCGACCGCATCGCCGTGGTGCCCGCCTCCTTCGGTTGGTCGGACGTCGGCAGCTGGGAGGCGATCTACGATCTCGGCGGCACCGACGCGGCCGGCAACGTGCTCGACGGCCCGGTCGAGGCGGTCGATACCGCCGGCAGCCTGATCCGCTCGGACGGGCCGGTGGTCGGCGTCATCGGGCTCGACGACGTCGTCGTCGTCGCCTCGCCCGACGCGGTGCTCGTTACGCGGCGGTCGCTTTCCGGCGAGGTGAAGACGCTGGTCGAGCGGCTGCGGGCCCGCAACCACCACCAGGTGAGTTCGCACGCGCGCTGCTACCGGCCGTGGGGCTCGTACGAATCGATCGATCGCGGCGACCGCTTCCAGGTGAAGCGCATCGTCGTCGAGCCGGGGGCGCGGCTGTCGCTGCAGAAGCACATGCACCGGGCCGAGCACTGGGTGGTGGTGCGCGGCACGGCGGAGGTGACGATCGACGACGATGTGCGGGTCCTGTCGGAGAACCAGTCGGTCTACGTGCCCCTCGGCGCGGTCCATCGCCTCGCCAATCCGGGCAAGATTCCGCTCGAGCTGATCGAGGTGCAGACCGGCAGCTATCTCGAGGAGGACGACATCGTCCGCCTCGAGGATGTCTATGCGAGGGCGTGATCCCTTGATTTTGATCTTTAATATGCTGCCCCCTCTGAAGGTACATTGCGTATAAGCATCTGAGCGGCTGATTTGTCACAGGTGTCCGAATAGAGCCTGGTCTGAAACATGCGAAACAGAGGCGTCGCCCGAAATGAGATGGACCACATTATGAAAGTACTCGCGCGATTCCGCATGACGGTAGCAGAGTGAGTGCAGCCAGATATGTTTTCTATCTAGACTAAAAGCGCGGTGTAGCTAGCGGTGCAATGGATTCGGGTGTCGACAGCTAGTATATTGAAGACCGATAGTGGCGCGCACACTTTGCTCCGCCTCGCATCCAAATGAGCCGTCCAGACTATTGTAGGCTTCTCCACTCCGCTGGAGTCTAGTCAATCATGGTAGTCTATGGCGAATAGGCTGGTGAGAATGTTTAGCAAACTTGACGGAGCGCGATTGGCGACGGTGCACGGCGCATATACAGTTCTTCATCAGATTGAGGCTGCTTAGCAGGGAGATCCGTGTGATACATGCCCGGAATAATTCGGAGTGCCTCTCAAGCAGGCCGCCTCACTAATCACTCTTCATAACACGCAGTACCGAAATGTGAGGGACGACACAATGAAGCGAGCATTTGTCACTGGTATTACTGGTCAAGATGGCGCTTATCTAGCAAAATTGTTGCTGGAAAAGGGCTACGAGGTGCACGGTGGCATCCGCCGTATTTCTCATCCTATTGATGAACGGCTTCGGAAATTACGAATTGAGCGTGACATCATCTTTCATGAGTTCGATCTGGCAGAAGTGAATTCGATTAACCGCGTCATCAAGGCCCAGCGTTTTGATGAGGTATATAATCTGGCAGCTCAGAGTTTCGTGGGGTCATCGTGGGATCTTCCAATATACGCCGGAGATGTGAATGGACTCGGTCCGGCACGCATCCTTGATGCTCTGCGAAGTTTTTCGCCTGACACAAGATTTTATCAAGCGTCTACATCTGAGATGTACGGCCTCGTTCAAGCTGTTCCACAGAATGAAACAACACGATTTTACCCACGGTCACCTTATGGGGTGGCGAAAGTGTACGGACACTATATTACCGTAAATTACCGCGAGTCATTTGGCATGCATGCATCTAGCGGAATTTTGTTCAATCATGAGTCCCCATTACGCGGCACTGAGTTCGTCACTCGTAAAATTACGCTCGGATTAGCAAGATTGGCTCGCTCCGGCGGAGATCCTGTAGTGCTAGGTAATTTGGATGCTCGTCGGGATTGGGGATTCGCCGGTGACTATGTTGAAGGAATGTGGCTGATGCTGCAACAGCCACAGGCCGACGACTATGTGCTAGCAACCGGTGTTACTACGTCAATCCGCGACTTCATAACTTTTGCTGGGGCGGAGCTTGGAATGCAGATCGAGTGGTCAGGTGAGGGCGTGACAGAGCGTGGAATTGACCGCGCATCAGGACGCACGCTTATAAAGGTAAGCGAAAAGTTCTACCGACCGGCGGAGGTTGATTTACTAGTCGGTGATCCGGCGAAGGCCGCCCGCACGTTATCGTGGACTTCAACAGTCGGTGTTCGTGAGCTAGCTGAAATGATGGTCAGGAGCGACTATGACGAGCAAATTTAGCCAACTGATTTTTGGCTTGTGTTTTAACTTTTATCGAAGAACGCCGAATTAGAAATGCATGCTAGAGCGGAATCGGATCATTCCGGTTCATATCCGCAGGCGGTGAAGAAGCTGCGGGCATCGCTC
>NZ_JAWDIR010000002.1:0-191812 GCF_046156265.1 Pseudoxanthobacter sp. M-2 | reverse complement strand
GCTGTCCATCATGAAGGACGGGTTGCCCTTCACCGCCTTCAGGCGCTCGAACGACCACTTGACGTCCTTCGCCTCGACCGGCGAGCCGTCCGAGAACTTGGCGGCCGGGTCGAGCTTGAAGGTGAACTGCGTCGCGTCGGCATTCACCTCCCAGGAGGTGGCGATGTTCGGGCCGATCGACTTGTTGTCGACGCCGAGCGCCACCAGCGTCTCGTAGACGTTGGAGAAGTAGATCTGGCAGGTGTCGCAGAAGCCGCGGTGCGGATCGAGTGAATCGAGGTCCATGTTGCGGGCGATCACCAGCGGCGCGTCGGCGGCATTGGCCGTCGGCATCCCGGTGAGCGGGGTGGCGATCGCGAGCGCGGCGGCGAAGGCGGCGAGCCTCCAGCGGCTGCGTCCGGCGGAAATCAAGCTCTTCATGTCCAAGCCTCCCAATCGCGCCGGACGGCGGGCCAGACCCGCACCGGCAAACTGCTCCCGGCGCCCGCGGGCGCCAACCGATCCGTCCGGGGCGCACCGCCTCGGTCGGCCTCCGCGCTCCCCTCCGTCTTGGCCGACCGGGCGCGGTCCGGTCGGCCGAAGTTCAAAGCCCCTCCCGGGGGCGCTCCCGTCGCAACGCCCGCGCTCAGGCAGGGCGGGCGAGGAACTCGCGTGCCACCGAGGCGACGCCGGCGGCGTCGAGGCGGTAGTGGGCGTAGAGCGAGGCCGGCGGGCCGACCGGCACGTACTCGTCCGGCACGCCGTGGCGGCGGAACGGCACGCGCGGCAGATCCACCAGCACCTCGGCGACGGCACTGCCGAGGCCACCGGTGATGTTGTGCTCCTCGACCGTCAGGATCGCCTTCGTCTCGGCGGCGGCGCGGCGGACCGCTTGCCTATCGAGCGGGCTGATCGTGTGCATGTCGACGACGCGCACCGAGACGCCCTCACCCTCCAGCACCGCCGCCGCATCGAGCGAGGCGCGCACCTGCGAGCCGGTGGTGATGATGGTGAGGTCGGTGCCCTCGCGCAGCGTCGCCGCCACGCCGAAGCGGAACTCCTCGGGCACCGCCGCATAGACCTCCGGGTCGCGGCCGCGGCCGAGGCGGATGTACATGGCGCCGGGATGGTCGACCGAGGCGCGCAGGATGGCGCGCAGCTGGTTGGCGTCGGCGGCGCAGACGACGGTGAGCTCCGCCACCGTGCGCAGGAAGCCGAGGTCCTCCAGAGCGTGGTGGCTGGTGCCGTAGAAGCCCATCGAGAAGCCGGAGTGGTGGCCGACGACGCGCACCTTCATGCGCGGATAGGCGCAGTCGGTGCGGATCTGCACGGCCGCCAGCAGCCCGCAGAACGAGGCGAAGGTGGCGGCATAGGGGATCAGCCCGCAGGACGCCATGCCGGCCGCCGCCGTCACCATGTTGCGCTCGGCGATGCCGAAATCGATGAAGCGGTCGGGATGGCGCGCCTTGAAGTCGAGGGTGCGGTTGGCCGAGGCGAGGTCGGCCGTCATCACCGTGATGCGCGGGTCGTGGTCGGCGAGGTTGGCGAGCTCCTCGCCGAGGATGAAGGCCGGCATCGCCGCGGCGGGCGTGCCCTGCACCGAGCGCGCCTCCTTCAGCTTCACGTCGGCGCCGGTGCCACGGAAGAAGTCGGCCTGGTCCTGGGACTCCGTCTCGGGAGCCGTGGGGGGAACCTGCACGCCCATGGTCATGCCTCCACCGGCACGTAGGGCTTCAGGCCGGCCTGAAGCTCGGTGATGGCGTCCTCGTAGTCCTGGCCGACCAAGTTGCCGACGTGCCAGTTGAGCTTCATTTCCATGTGGCCGATGCCGCGTCCCTTGACGGTGTCGGCGATGATCACCTGCGGCTTGCCGAGACCCGCCGGCTGCAGGGCATCGAGTGCACCCAGCACGGCGGGAATGTCGTGGCCGTCGATGCGCTGCACCGCCCAGCCGAAGCTCTCGAAGCGGTCGACCAGCGGCTCGACGCCCATGATCTGGTCGACGGGGCCGTCGATGCAGAGCTGGTTGCGGTCGATGATGGCGACCAGGCCCTGCAGCTTGAAGTGGGCGGCCGACATCACCGCCTCCCAGATCTGGCCCTCGTTGAGTTCGCCGTCGCCGAGCATGCAGTAGACGCGGTAGCTGCGGTTCTGCATGCGGCCGGCGAGCGCCATGCCGACGCCGATCGACAGGCCGTGGCCAAGGGAGCCGGAGGAGAAGTCGATGCCGGGCACCTTCTTCATGTCCGGATGGTCGCCGAACGGGCTGCCGAAGCGGGTGTAGTTGTCGAGCAGCGCCGGGTCGAAGAAGCCGAGGTCGCCCAGCACCGGGTAGAGGCCGATGGCGGCGTGGCCCTTCGACAGGATGAAGCGGTCGCGGTCCGGCCAGTCCGGTCGGGACGGGTCGATGCGCAGGTGCGCGTAGTAGAGGGCGGAGAACAGCTCGGCCGCCGAGAACGTGCTCGAATAATGGCCGGCGCCGGCGATCTTCGTCAGCCGCACCGTCTCGAGGCGGACGAACTTCGCCCGGTCGACGAGATGGTCGAGATCGACGTTCCGGCCGGGTCGGTGCGCCCCTGCGGAGCCTGCCGTCGCCGTCATGAGCGGCCTCCGTTGCGGATGGAACGGGTGGGAATGCTCGCTGCCGCGGAACCGGCACGCCGACCCCGGGGGGTGGCGGACCGACCAGGGCGTCGCCCGATACAGGATATATCTAACGCGCTCGTGATCGCCGGTGTCAACATTGCCGCCAGGGCCCCGTTGCTCGCTTGCGTCTGAAATCCGCCGGCGCCGGGCGCCGGACGGTGCTCGCTATTCGTCGCGCCAGCCCTCGGCCTCCAGCGCCTCGATGTGGCGCAGGAAGTTGCGGCCGCCCTCGAGGAGGTCGTCGCGGATCGCTGCCGTCAGCCCGACGCGGTCGCGCCGGCGAAGCGCGTCGAGAATGTTCTCGTGCTGGTGGCGCACCGCGTACTGCGGGTGGCCGTGCGGATAGAGCAGGTTCAGCATCGGGCCGACCCGCATCCACAGGTTTTCCAGAAGCTCGATCAGCGCCGGCATCCCGGAGCGCCAGTAGAGGCCGAAGTGGAATTCGAAGTTGGCGCGGATCGCCGGCTCGTATTCCTTCGCCGCCTCCGCCGCGACGAGGCGGGCGTGGGCAGCGGCCAGTTCCTCGATCGCCGCCGCGTCGACATGGTCGAGCGCCCGCTCGGCGGCGAGCGGCTCGAGCAGCAGGCGGATGTCGCGGATTTCGAGATACTGCGCCACCGTCAGGCGGCGGACGCGGATGTAGTGGTGGGGCTTGAGCTCCAGCGCGCCGTCGCGGACGAGCTGGAACACCGCCTCGCGCACCGGCGTCTCGCTGGTGCCGAGGGCGAGGGCCACCTCGCGCAGGCGCAGCCGCTCGTCGGGCTTCAGCAGCCCGCGCATCAGCTTCTCGCGCAGCTGCCGGTAGACCCGGTCCGACAGGCTCTGGGACTCGATCGGCGCGAACCGCGCCGCCGCCTTCGCCATCATCGCCACCCTCTCCGCGGAGCCGGCGACGGGGTCGTCCGGCGCCGGGGCGATCATGGCACGTCCCGCCTCGCCCGTGTCGAGGGGCGCGGCGATCACGCCACCGCCTTCTTCACCGCGGCCATCGCCGCGTCGGTCCGGTCGAGCGCGGCGTCGATGTCGGCCGGCGTGTGCGCCACCGACAGGAACATCGTGTGGGTCGGATGCAGGTAGACGCCGCGCTGCAGCGCCTCGAGGCAGAAGGCGTTGCCGATGCGGCGGTCGGCATCGTCGTCGAACAGCACCACCGGCATCTGCGCCGGGCCCGACTGGCGGATCGGCAGGCCGTGCGCCTTCGCCTGGGCGTCGAGGCCGGCGCGGAAACGCTCGCCCATCGCCTTCATGTGGCCGACGCCGTCGTCGCGCTTCAGTTTCCCGATGGTGGCGATCGCCGCCGCCATCGCCACGCCGGCGGTCCAGAACGAGCCGGTGGTGAAGACCTTGGTCGCCCCCTCGCGGAAGCGGTCGTTGCCGGTGACGGCGCCCAGCGCATGGCCGTTGGCGATCGCCTTCGACCAGGCGGAGAGGTCGGGCTGCACGCCGACCGCCTCCCAGGTGCCGCCGATGTCGATGCGGAAGCCGGCGCGCACGTCGTCGACGATCAGCGCGGCACCTGTGCGGTCGGCGGCGGCCCGGCACGCCCTGGCGAACTCCACCGTCGGCATGACGTGGTCCTTGCCGAGGTCGTACTTGAAGGCGGAGAGGAGGATCGCCGCGAGGTCGTCGCCGGCTTCGGTGACGGCGCGCTCGAGACTCTCGATGTTGTTCCACTCGAAGAAGATCTGGTGGGCGCGATCTTCCGCCGTAGTGCCGCCCGGCCAGGGCGTGCACCACGGGGCGGCGCCGTGATAGGCGCCGGTGCCGACGAGGATCTTGCGCCGGCCGGTGCCGGAGCGGGCGATCATCACGCACTGCGTCGAGGCGTCGGTGCCGTTCTTCGAGAACATCGCCCAGTCGGCGTGCGGGATGGTGTCGACGACGAGCTCGGCGAGCTCGACGAGGCGCTCGCTCGGGCCGTTCAGGCAGTCGCCGAGCGCGGCCTGCTTCGCCGCCGCCGCGTCGACCTCCGGGTCGTGCCAGCCGAGCACCACCGGACCCCAGCCGCCCATGAAGTCGATGTACTCGCGGCCGTCGACGTCCCAGATCCGGCAGCCCTGACCGTGCGAGAAATACTGCGGATAGCCGGCCGGCAGCCGGGCGGCGTTCTGGTGGCCCCAGAGGCCGCCGGGAATGACGCGGCCGGCGCGGGCCCGAAGCTGCGCATCCTGCGTGGCGAATGGCTGGTTCATGGCGGACGCTCCCTCCCTCGCGGCCGGCGCCGGCGTGCCGGTGCTGCGGCTCTCTCCGGCGCACCGGATTGCCGGCGGCCGCAAACCGGGGCACCTTGTGTCGACCAGGGCCGCCCGCCGGCTGTCGCAACAAGATATATCCTGTATCATTTCATCATGACAAGCCGTCCCACCGCTTCCGCAGCACCCGGCCGCGCCCGCCCCGGCGCCGGCGCCGCACCCTCCTCCGATGCCGGCGCGGCCTTGCCGACGCTCCTCTTCGCCGGCGTCGCCGACGATCTCACCGGCGGCATCGAGCTCGCCTCGCTGATGGTGCGCGGCGGCGTCGCCGCCCGTCTGCTGACCGCGCGGGGCACCACGGCCGACATCGGCGACGCGCCGGCCACCGTCATCGGCCTCAAGGTGCGCGTCGCGCCGAAGGCGTCGGCGGTGGCCGCCGTCCGCCGCGCCCTCGCCGTGCTGGCGCCGCGCAGCCCCCGGCAGATCTTCCAGAAATACTGCGCGACCTTCGATTCGACGCCGCGCGGCAACATCGGGCCGATCGCCGATGTGCTGATGGCAGCGACCGGCGCCCCGTTCACCGCCTTCTGCCCGGCCTTCCCGGAGGTCGACCGCACCGTCTACGCCGGCCACCTGTTCGCCATCGACCAACTGATCTCGCGCTCGCCGAAGCGCCACGATCCGCTGACGCCGATGCGCGAGCCCGACCTCGTGCGCGTGCTCGCCGCCCAGACGGCGGAGACCGTCGGCCTCATCCGCCACCAGGTCCTTGCCGCCGGCCCCGAGGCGGTGGCGGCGAAGGTCGCGGCGCTGACGGCGGCCGGCGTCCGCTACGCCATCTCCGATGCCGTCGACGAGGCGGACCTCGCCTGCCTCGCCGCGGCCAGCGTCGACTGGCGGCTGATGACCGGTGGCTCATCGGTCGCGGTCTACTACCCCGACCTCTGGCGCGCCCGTGGCGACCTCGCGGGCTTCGCCCCGCCGGCGCCGCTGCCGCGCGTGGAAGGCCGGGCCGCGGTGATCGCCGGCAGCTGCGCCGAGCGCACCGCCGCCCAGCTCGCCGCCTTCGCCGAGACCGGCCGCCCGGTCATCCACCTGGAGGCCGCGGCGCTGGTCGACCCGGCGCAGGCGGCGGCCGCCACCGACGCGGCGCTGGCCGCCGCGATCGCCGTGCTGCCGTCCGGCCCGGTTGCGGTGGCCACCACCGCCGATCCCGCCGCCGTCGCGGCGGTTCAGGCTCGCGCCGGGGTGAAGCGCACCGCCGCGGCGATCGAGCAGGCGCTCGGCCGCATCGCCGCGGGGCTGGCGCAGGCCGGCGTCACCCGCTTCGTCATCGCCGGCGGGGAGACCTCCGGCGCGGTGCTCGATGCGCTGGGCGTGCGCGCGCTCGAGGTCGGCTCCTTCGAGGCCCCCGGCCTGTCGCGTGCCGTCTCCACCGGCCCGACCCCGATCTCGCTCCACCTGAAATCCGGCAAGCTCGGCCCGGTCGACATGTTCGCGCGGGCGCTGGCGGAGGGCTAGACTGTCGCGAGACGTGTGAGGGCGCCTCTCGACTCGGCGCGGCACAGGTGCCAGTTGCAGCATAAGGGCCGGTCCCGGGGATACCTGTCGATCAGCAAGGCGCTCAACTGCGACGGCAGCATCTGCGGGGCAACGATCAACGGGCGCGCCAAGAAGCAGAAGCTGATCACCCAGATCACCTGCGTCACCACCGTCGACAACGCCCAGATCTCCTATGGCGCGGCCACCGAGGACAAGACCAGTTCGGTTGCCCTGGCGCTCTTGCCGGTGCAGTCGCGCACGCTCGCCGGCACCTTCGAATATGGTGTCCTCGGCGGCCCGACGCAGGTCGTCATCGGCCCGGACGAATCCTTCTTCGTCGGCGTGCTGGCGACCAGTTCGATCGACCAGGCCGTCTGTTCTCTGACCGGGACGACGACGAAGCTCTGAGCCGCCTTCGCCGCCTGCGACCGGCGGCGCCGCGACGCCGCCGCACAACGGCAGGGTGCGCGCGAATGTGATCGCGTGTGGCGCTTCCGGACGCCCGCACCTCGATTACTCTGGAGATCTCGCTCGCAGAGGGGATCTCCCATGAAGCCGTTGATCCGTTCGACCGCTGCCGCTGCCGTGCTCGCCATCCTCGCCACCGCTCCCGCCCTCGCCGAGGGCGAGCAGTACCTGTCGATCAGCAAAGGCATGGCGTGCGAGGGCACCGCGTGCTCGGCGACGATCAAGGGCCGCAAGAACAAGCAGACGGTGATCACCCACATCTCGTGCCTCAGCTTCGCGAACGAGGCCTCCGTCGCGTTCGGGGCCGCGACCGACGTCCCGGGGAGCCAGGTCACGCTCGCGATCCTGCCCGTGCAGTCCCGCACGCTCGTGGGCACAGTCGAGAACGCCGTCGTCGGCGGGCCGACCCAGATCGTCCTCGGTCCCGACGACTCGTTCTTCTTCGGCGTCATCGCGAACGGCCCCATCCAGCAGGCGGTCTGCACCTTGACGGGCACGACGACGAAGCAGTGAGGGGGGACGGGCCTACGCTCCGCCACGCTCGCCCGCCCTGCATCGACGGCGCCGCTCCTTGGCAGGACCGGCGCCGTCCGTTCCTCACCCGAAATTCCGCTCCAGCCAGTCCTTGCCGTAGACGACGATGTCGCCCGCGTCGAACAGGTGGCACGCGGCCCGGCCGACCCGACCGCTGCGGCCGCGGCCCTCGCCGACATAGAGGTGGGCGATGGTCTCGACGGCGTCCATCGCGCCCGCTTCGGCGAAGCAGGCGAGGATGCCGTTCGAGTCGAACTCCTCTGTCCGCCGCCAGACCTTGGCGCCGGCCTCGTCCAGCATCGGCATCTCGTAGGTGACGCGGCGCTTTCCCGGAATGTCCGCGATCGCCTCGGCGTAGTGCAGCACCGTGACGGCATCGAGCGGGGCGCCGAGGAGCAGCACCTTGCCGCCCATCTCAACGAGGCGCTCGAGGGGGGAGCCCGGCCCGAACGCCTGGCCGAGCCGGTGCTCGCCGATCAGCGCCCCCGCCCGCGCCCCGACCGCCACCATCGAGGCGTCCGGATGGGCGCTGCGCACGGCGCCGGGCGCGGCGCAGAGGAAGGCGTTGAGCAGCCCGAAGCCGCGCCAGACGCCCGCGGTGGCCGGGTCGAAGGCCGGCCAGGCCTCCTGCACGGCGGCGGGCAGCCTCACGCCGTTCAGCGTCTCCTCGTAGGGCGAGCGATCCCACGATGCGTAGCCCATCAGCGTGCCGCCGGGTACGACGCTGTCGAGGAGCGCCGCCACCACCGCCTCCGCCCCGCCGACCACCGGCCCGATCGCCTTCAGCGACGCGTGCACCATGACGACGTCGCCGGCCGAAAGGCCGAGGGCACGAAGCTCGCGCGCGAGGGTGGCGGGGGTGGTGGGGGCGACGCCCGACGTTTCGCGGGCAGCACGTCCGACGAGAGCGCCGGCACCGTCGGCCTCCGCCGTGCCAGCCACCGCCGGGTCCGCGTTGTCTGTCGCCACCACTGTTTCTCTCACCGCACGGAATCGACCTTGCACACGCTGCGATGGCAGCGCGCAACCCGGCCATGCTATGGCGGGAGGCCCCGCAATTCACGCCCGGATTTCCCGTCCGTGCGCAGCGACTGACGCCACCATGCCGACGCCTCCGCTCCCCACGGCCGACCTGCTCTTCGCCTATTCGGTGTTCGCCTCCGTGCCGAAACCGCGCAGCCTGCACGTCTCGCCACTACGCGACGCCGACTCCATCCTGCGCGACATCACCTCGGCGCCCCTGCGGCGGCTGACGCACGACCAGCTCAGCGAGTTCGCAACCTCCGCCATCAGCACGGTCGGCGAGTCGGAGGATTACCGCCACTTCCTGCCGCGCATCCTCGAGCTCGCTGTCCTCGGCCGGCCGGACATGGGCTTTGAGGCTGGGGTGATCGCCGGCAAGCTCGAGATGGCCGGATGGCGATCCTGGCCCCGCAAGGAGCGGGAGGCGATCGAGGCGGTGTTCCGGCGGGCGATCGAGATGGACACGGACGAGGAGCGAGAGGCCAGTGAGTGGCTCCTTGGCCTCTGCCGCCTTGGCCTCGATCCGTCCCCGTCACTAGCCGCCTGGCGGGCGTCGCCGACAGTGAATGCGGCGCTACAGCTGGCGGTGTTCGTCGACGAGACGAAGGTGAAGGACGGCCTCGTTGCCGACGGAACGTGGCGCGACGTCGACGAGGCAGCGCGCCGGACCGTCGCGACGTGGGCGCATAGCCAGGAGACGTGGGCGCAACTGCTCGCCGCCGTTGACGCGGCGTCGCGCCAGGGTCCCGCCTCCGGAGAGGGGGCCTGGCTGATCGAGCTCGCGGTTGCGAAACTGCCATGACGTCCAGCGCGAGGGTTGACGGTCAGCCCCGCCACCCGGGTCCGGCGACGCCGCTCGTCGCCGACGCGCCGTTCCCCGGCACGGCCGACGCCGGTCTCGCCTGGACGATGCCGTCGAACAGCGGCCGCGGCGCGGCCACCTTCACCGTGCGCGGTGTCGGCAGCGCCGGGGGGCTTGTCTGCGAGGTGGCGATCGACGCCGACTTCTTCGCCCTCGGGCGCGACACCCTCGGCCCGATCGTGCCCCAGCTCAGGCTGCGGCTCTGCCAGGCCGTCGTCGACACGGAGGGGCTGCGCGCGCTGCTCGCGGACCTCCGCCAATGGGAGGTGGACCGCACCCCGGTCCGCCGCCAGATCTCGCCCGACCAATCATCCCAGTCGCTCATTGTGGAACTCGGCGTGCGCGACGGGGTGATCTGCACGCCGGAGCAGCCGGTCTTCACGGTTCGCTACGAGGGCTCTCTGACCCGCATCGAGCATGGATTCGTCGCCGATCAGTCCTGCGTGGTGATCGCCATCGAGAGCCTGGCGCGGGTGGTCGAGGAGAGCCAGACTTCCCGCGGCTGAACGCGCGGCCCGGCTGGCAAGCAGCGGCCTGGCTCGCGGCGGCCTACTCGCGGCGACCGAATACGACGTAGGCGGCCCCTCCGGGCTGGTCGATGCGGCGTTCACTGAAGCCACTCACCAGAACGTCGCCGATCCCGTCGCCGTTGAAGTCGCCGGCGCTGGCGACGGTACACCCCGGCGCGTCGTTCGAGGGCCGCCGCGCTCCGTACGTGAGACGATAGCCGTAGACGCCGTCGAGATCGGACGGATCGAGGGCTTCCGCCGAGCGCTCGCGCCGTCCGTACACCACATAGCCGACGTCTTCTCCGCTGTTCGCCGCCCCCAGGATGAGGTCGTCGAGCCGGTCGCCGTTGACGTCCCCCGCCGCTGCCGACTGGAGCCATGACGATCCATTTCCCACCAGTCGGAACCCCAGATCGGGAGGCATGCGTTCGGCGACGGAGATCGCGCGCAACTGGCCACGCGGGGCGCCGTAGAAAACGAACCCTTTTTCGCCCTTCTGCGCGATCGAGGAAGAACCTCGGTCGGTGAGCGCGACGACGTCGCTCCGGCCGTCACCATTCAAGTCAAAGCCCGAGGCGACTGATAGCCACTCCCACTCCTTGGATACTCTCGGAATGTGAACGCCTTTTGCCCGTGCGTAGGGGATGAGCTTGACCGTTACCGGGGGCGTCTTCTCTCCGAAGATGATACTGATCGAGCCTGGCCCCGTCACACCGGCGACGCCGACCACCAGATCGGAGAGGCCGTCGCCATCGAGATCGCCACCCGCGACGCTCGCCTTTGCGTAGACCCCGGCGAGTTCCACCTTGAAGCCGTCTTCTCGCCCGAGCTCGGTGAGGGCGACGTCGCCGCGCGTTCGCCCGCGCTGCCCAAAGACGACGTACAGCGTCCGACGGTCCCGCACGAGCACGTCGTCGATGCCGTCGCCATTGAAGTCGCCGATCTCTCCGATCGGCTGAGCGGGGCCGCTGTATCGCGAGAAGCCGAACAGACGGAAGCCGTCGTGGGGCTCGAGCTTGGCGAGGTTCGGTGCCGATTCGAAGCCATCCTGTCGGCCGTAGACGATCGCGAGATAGCCTTCAGCGAGGATGGCAAAGTCTCCGAGACCGTCTCGGTTGACGTCGCCCGCGCTTGCGACCGGTGCCCACCCCGGCAGGTTTCCCTTCCCGGCGAGAACGCGGAAGCCGGTTCCGCCAGACAGGGACGCCACGTCGATTTTGGATTTCCATCCGGTCGCGGCGCCCATCACTCCGAAGAGGGTCGCCTGCTCTGCGCCGTTCTCGCCCGATGTCGCCGCCCAAGCGCCGCCGATCAGAACATCGCCGAGGCCATCGCCATCGAGGTCGGTCGCCGCCAACTGCCGACCGTCTGCGAAGCAGGCGCCGTCGAAGCCGCGCACCCACAGGGCGGTGCCGTCCTGCCCGTCGAGGCGACCTATGTCGACAGTGGCTTTAGGCCGGATGATCTCCACCTCGAGCGCCTTTGAGCGCTTGCTCTCGGTGCCTTTGCGGTTGACGGCGACGGCCGTGATCGTCCGCTTTCCGGGACGCAGAGGGACGGAATACTCCCACTTCCCATTGCGGTGAACTCGCGCAGAGTAGGACCGCCGGCCGTCGATCGTAACCATGACGTAATCGGTCTTTGGCTCTGCGGTGCCCTCGATCGGCAAATCGCGATAGACCGACTTTCCATTGACGGCATAGCCTTTCTTTATCCGGATTGTCGGCGGCGCCGGCCGCTCCTCTTGGTCTCCAGACCGTGCCATACCGCCAGACCCGACCTGAAGATCGTGGGGCAAGGCGGGTAGCTTGCCTGCGGACGCGCCGCTATCGGCCATGGCCGCGCCGAACGGGGATGCCACCATCAGCAGCGCCACTAGAATACGCAGCGACATCTCAAGCCACCTGTGCATGGCGTGGGGGCGAACCTCTCGGCTCCCCGCGATCGCGGCTGTTTGCGTCTCCGGCGAACGGCGCGCGGGCATCAGTCTTCTACCCGCTTTGGTAGAAATCCAGCAAGCGGGGCGTCTGGATTCGATGCATGTATTAATCTTCGGGTCACTAATCGTCCGGATCGGCGGAGGGGCCTCTGGCCGGCTACGGCGCCTGCCGCCCCCCTACCCGTAAACCTTCGTCCCCAGCCACCCCTTCGCCTTCTGGCCCCAGTAGAGGTCGTGCATCCGCTTCGTCAGACGGCCTGGCTTGCCGTCGCCCAGCGGCTTGCCGTCGATCTGGGTCACCGGGATGATGCCGCCGGCGGTCGACGACAGGAACACCTCGTCGGCCTCGGAAAGCTCGGCAATGGAGACCAGGCGTTCGGTCACCGGGTTCTGCAGCTCGGCCGCCATCTCGATGACGGTCCGGCGCGTCATGCCGTCGAAGACGCCGCCTTCCGGGGTGGTGATCTTGCCGCCCTTGACGACGAAGACATTGAAGCCCGGGCCCTCGGTGATGTGGCCTTCGGAATCGACCAGCACCTCGGTGTCGCAGCCGGCGTCATAGGCCTCCATCTGGCCCATCGTCAGGTCGATCCAGTGGAAGTTCTTCACCGTCGGGTCGACCGACTGCGGGCGGATGCGCTCGATCTTGCTGACGTGCAGGTTGAAGCCGCGGCCGCGCGCCGCCTCGTCGGCGATCCACACGAACGGCACCGCATAGGCATAGAAGCGGTTGGTGCAGAGCCGCGGGTCGCGGGTACCGCGCGGGCCGAAGCCGCGCGTCGTCGTCATCAGCACGAAGGCCTCGGTGAGGCCGCTCTTGCGCACGCATTCGAGGCAGATCTCGCCGATCTCCGCCTTGGCGTAGGGGATCTTGAAGTGCAGCTTGCCCATGTTGCGCTCGAAGCGGTCGAGGTGGTCCTCGAGGCGGAAGGCGTAGCCGCGCCAGACGTGGAAGACGTCGTAGGTGGCGTCCGAGCGCAGGAAGCCGCGGTCGATCAGCGGGATGCGCGCCTCCAGGATCGGGACGTACTCGCCGTCGACGAAGGCCGTGCCCCCCTCGAAGCGCGGGTCGACCGGCGGCCCCTCGGGCTCCGTGCCGGGCAAAGCGGGAAACAGCGCGGCATCGGCATCAGCGGCGAGCGACATGGGGCGAGGTCCTCGTGCACGGGGCGAACCGGGCGGTTGCCCGATCTGCTATATCCTATATTCTCGCCGCGAAGCGGCAGCGTCAACGCCGCCGGCGGTTCGTGCCAGGGTGCAGCCGCCCGAAGCGTGCAGGGGAGGCGTGAGGTCAACATGAGCGAGGAGCCCGCTCCCGCGCCGCTCGCCGGCGTGCGCATCCTCGATCTGTCGCGCGTGCTCGCCGGACCCTGGTGCGCCCAGGCGCTCGCCGACCTCGGCGCCGACGTGATCAAGCTCGAGCATCCCGGCCGCGGCGACGACACCCGCGACTGGGGCATCCGCATCGGCGCGACCGAGACCTCCTATTATCTCTGCGCCAACCGCAACAAGCGCTCCATCGCCGTCGACCTCTCGGTGCCCGAGGGCCTCGCCCTCGCCCGTGACCTCGCCCGACAGTCCGACGTCGTCATCCAGAACTTCCGCCCCGGCGGCGCCGAGAAGATGGGCCTCGGCTACGCGGCCCTGTCGGCCGACAATCCCGGCCTCGTCTACGTCTCGATCGCCGGCTACGCCGAGGGCACCAGCGAGGAAGGCCGCCTCGGCTACGACCTCGTCGTGCAGGGCGAGGCCGGCGTCATGGCGATGAACGGCGAGGAGGCGCAGCCGCCGCTCAAGATCGGCGTCGCCGTGGTCGACCTCGTCACCGGCATGACGGCGGCCCAGGGCGTGCTCGCGGCGCTGCTCGAGCGCACCCGCACCGGCCGTGGCCGGCGCGTCGACGTGGCGCTCTACGACGTCGGCGTCGGCGTCACCTCCTATGTCGGCCTCGACGCCCTCGTCACCGGCCGCGATCCGGCCCGCTACGGCAACGGCCACCCGGCGATCGTCCCCTACGGTGCCTTCGAGGCGGCCGACGGGGCGATGATCGTCACCGCCGGCACGACGCCGCAGTTCCGCGCCTTCTGCCGCGCCGCCATCGACCGGCCGGACCTCGCCGACGATGCGCGCTACGCCACCAATCTCGGCCGCGCGCAGCACCGCGTCGAGCTCGTCGCGGAACTCCGCGCCGAGATCGGCAAGCGCAAGCGCGCCGAAATGCTCGCCGCCATGCGGGCGAACGGCATTCCCGGCGGCGAGGTGAACGGCCTGCACGAGGCGCTGACGAGCCCGCGCACCGAGGAGGCGACGCTGGTGCGGCGGATGGCGCATCCGGTCGCCGGCACGGTGCCGGTGATCGCGCCGGCGATGCGCCTCGACGGCGTCCGCCTCGCCGTGTCGCGCCGCCCGCCCTGTCTCGGCGAGCACACCGACGAGGTGCTGGCCGAGCGCCTCGCCCTCGACGCCACCCACCTCGACGATCTCCGCACGCGCGGCATCATCCGCTGAAGACCGGGAGCGAAGACCAGTGACCGACCACGCCGACGACAGGACGGCGATCGTCGCCGCCTACCGCGAGCTCGACCGGCTCGGCTACGTCACCGGCTCGGCCGGCAACCTCTCCGTCCGCACGCGGGCCGGCATGCTGATCACGCCGACCGGCATCGGCGCGCCGCAGCTCACGCCCGGGCAGGTGGTGCCGGTGACGCTCGACGGCACTGTCACGGGCGACTTCGCGCCCTCCAGCGAGTGGCAGCTGCACGGCGAGATCTACCGCCTGGTGGAGGGGGCCGGCGCCATCGTCCACACCCATGCGGACGCCTGCGTCGCGCTCGCCTGCCTCGGCGAGCCGCTGCCGGCCTTCCACTACACGATCGCCGCCTTCGGCGCCGACGCGGTGCCGCTGGTGCCCTACTCCACGTTCGGCTCGCTGGAGCTCGCCAAGGCGACGGGGGCGACGCTGCGGGACTGCTCCGCCTGCCTGCTCGCCAACCACGGCATGGTCGTCCGCGGCCGCACGATGGCCGCAGCGGTGGCCGCCGCGATCCGGCTGGAAACGCTGGCGCGGCAGTACCTGCTGGCGCGGTCGGCGGGGACGGTGAGGTTGCTCACGACGGCGCAGATGGCCGATGCGCGGGCGCGGTTCACCACCTACGGCCAGCAGCCGGGGCGACCGGCGGGGCATTGAGGTCACTCGGTGCGGTGGACCTGTGAAGTCTTGTTCCGTCGCTGCAACGCGAGATAGCGGTCCCGGACGGTCCGGAAGAAGCCGGGCGGGAGGAAGCCGAAGGCGACGGTTGCGGCATTCCCGCCGATCGTCCGCAGGTCGGGGCCGGGCCAAGTGAACTCGTTGACCTCCGTCAGCACCACCCAGGAGCGCTCACCGTCCAGCCCGAGGCGCGCCTTCGTCTGGGCGGGGATCTCGACGGCATCGGCTGCCGCACGCGGCGGCGAATGCGTCACGGGCAGCACCTGGATGCAGCGTCGCCCCGCTTCGTCGGCGACGACCAGCACGATGGCGCGGGGTCGATCCTTGCTGCCCTCGTCACGACCTTCCCGGGCCTCGCGGTCCCAAAGATAGGCGTAGCGGATGACGAGTCCGGGCTCCGGGACCGGCAGCGTCACTCGCGCCAGTCTTTCAGCTCGTCGTCGAGGTGGTTGTGTTCGGTGGGAACTTCGGCCTTTGCGATCAGGGCGAGATCGTCCTCGCTCTGTCCGCCGGTCGGGATCACCCGCCGGTCGCGACGGCGCAGGCGCGCGTACTCTTCCGCCGACAGCAGGACGAGGCGATCGCGGCCGTTGCGGGTGATGGTGACGGCCTCCGACAGCGCCTTGTCGGTGACGGTGCCGTAGTTCTTCAGGAACTCGGCCGACGAGACTCGCATCTTTCCAACCATTCGAAACATTCGAGAGATTGGAATATGTGCTGGGCCGGAGGCGACAACAAGCCGCCCGTCACTCCTTCAGCGCCGCCCGCATCGTCTCGAGCTTCACCGGGCGGAGCGGCAAGCGCGGGGTGTTGAAGCCGACCTCCTCTGGGTCGAGGTCGCGTTCGGCGGCGATCAGGCGGGCGAGGCCGAAGCCGCATACGCGGCCCTGGCAGAGGCCCATGCCGGCGCGGGTCCAGAGCTTAGAGCCGAAGACGTCGTCGGCGCCGTCGGCGAGCGCGGCGCGGATTTCGCCGGCGGTGACGTCCTCGCAACGGCACATCACGGTGTCGTCGGTGATCGTGGCCGCGAGGCCGGCGGGCGGCGCGAAGTGGGCGTTGAGGGCGGTGGCGAACGCCGCCGGCGCACGGCGGCGCTCGACGAGGCGGCGGCGTTCGCGCGAAGTGTCTGATAGGCCAAGGCTTTCGGCGGCGGCGAGGCCGGCGAGGCGGCCCGACAGCCGGGCCGGCCGGGCGCCGGCGATTCCGCCTGTTTCTCCAGCGGCATAGACGCCGGCGATGGTGGTCGCGGCCGTGGCCGGATCGACGCGGCAGTGCCAGCCGCCGGCGGCCTCGTCGAAGTCGTGGGCGCAGCCGAGCGCGGCGGTGAGCTCGATGTGCGGGCGGAAGCCGTAACCGACGAGCAATGCGTCGATATCGCCGATCTCGAAGGTGCGCGTCAGGTCCGGCGTGCCGCGGGCGTCGAGCGGTGCGATGCGGGCGGCGCGGACGCGGTCGTCGCCGAGCGCCGCCACGACGACGCCGCCGCGGTACCAGGGCACGCGGGCCCGCATCAACGGCCAGGCGAGGCGGGCGAACTCCTGCCAGATCAACGGGTTACGGGCGACGATGGCGGCGGCGGCGAGCGGCCGGTCGGCGGCCTCCAGCACCGCCGCCAGCTGCCCGCCGGCCTTGAGGATCGAGGCCGCGACCGGCAGCAGGAACGCGCCGCTGCCGGCGACCAGCGTCCGGCGGCCCGGCGGCGTGCCGGAGAGCTTGGCGAGCCTCTGGCCGGCGCCGGGCGTCATCACGCCGGGCAGCGTCCAGCCGGGGAAGGGCACGACGCGGTCGTGGGCGCCGGTGGCGACGATGACGGTGCGGGCGGTGACGCGGACGGCACCGCCGTCGCCGGCGGCGTGGAGCGTGAAGCCCGCCTCGGTGGGGAAGACGCCCCAGACCTCGCGGCCGGAAAGGATCCGCGCGCCGGCCCGTTCGGCGTCGCCGATCAGGCCGGCGCCGGCGGCGACCTGCGGGTTGCCGTCGACGGAAGCGGCAGAGCCCGCCGGCGGCTGCATGTAGTACTGCCCGCCCGGGCGGGGGAAGGCGTCGAGAACGAGGACCCGGGCGCCGCTCGTCGCGGCAGCGGCGGCGGCCGAAAGGCCGGCGGCACCGGCGCCGACGACGCAGACATCACAGCAGACCCGCTCCGGGCCTGGATCTTCTGCCGTCTCAGGATCGCGCGCGATCGATCCTTCTCCGGCTAAGGGTCCAGCTGCTCCGGTCACCGCCCCGTCTCCACGGCCATGCCGTCGCGGACCTCGACGAGGCAGGCGCGGCGGGCGGGGGTGCCGTCGATGGTGACGAGGCACTCGAAGCAATGGCCCATGCCGCAGTGGACGCCGCGTGGCGTGCCGGCGCGGGGGCTGCGGCGGAGGACCGGCCGGTCGGCGGCGATCAGGGCGGCGGCCACCGTCATGCCGGCTCGGGTCTCCAGCCGGTCGCCATCGACCGTGATCACGATCGCACTCATGCCGCCGCCGCCATGGCGAAGCGGTCGGCGCGGTAGAGCGCGGTATCGAACGGGGGATCGCGCTCGAGGATGCCGTCGGTGATCAGCCGACCGATCGCCGGCGAGCGGACGAAGCCGGTGCCGTTGTCGCCGGCGGCGATCCACAGGCCATCCGGACCGGCCGGGCCGGCGACGAAGCGGCTGTCCGGCGTCACCGCCTCGTAGCGCACCCACGACCGCAGCACCGCGATGTCGGCGAGGCCGGGGAATAGCCAGAGCAGCGTCTCGACGGAATCGCGCACGAAGGCGAGGTCGACGGGCGGCACGACCGGGGGAGGCGTCACGGCGGCGGCTCCGGTGCCATCGTTCTTGTCCGCGCCGCCGGCCTGCGCCGTGCCGCCGGCGAGCACGGTGTTGAACAGCACCTGGCCCTCGCGCGCCTGCTGGATCTGGGTGTAGCCGGCCTCGACGCCGCCGGCGCTCTCGCAGGCGCCGACGACGCGGCGGATGACCGGCGGCACGCGCACGGTGGCGAGGCACTGCGCCTTGCGCGGCAGCATCGGCAGCACCACGCCGAGCGGTGCGGCGAGCTTCGCCGCCCACGGTCCGGCGGCGAGCACCACATGCGGCGTGTCGACGGTGCCGGCGGGCGTCGCGACGCCCGTGACGCGGCCACCGTCCGTGCGGACGGCGGTGACGTGCGTGTGGGCGCGGACGGTGGCGCCGTGCCTTTGGGCATCGGCCAGCAGGGCGCGGACGGCGAGGAAGGGGTTCACGACGGCGTCGAGCGCCGACCAGGAGGCGGCGAGGATCGGGCCGGTCAGGGCCGGCTCGATTTCGCGGACGGCGGCGGGGTCGAGGAGCTCCGGCGTCAGCCCGGCGGCGCGCTCGGCGGCGATCCAGCCCTCGGCGACGGCGATGTCGGCCTCGCGGGCGATGAAGCGCAGCTGGCCGCAGCGGTTGTATTCGAAGCCGCCGATCTCGGCGTCGAGCTCGGCCCAGCGCGCCCGCGTCCAGGCGAGCAGCTTGAGTTCCTCGAGGTCCATCATGTGGGTGGAGATGCAGGCGAGGCTGGCGCCCGAGACGGCGCCACCGAAGGCGCCCTTCTCCAGCACCAGCGGCTTCATCCCGGCGCGGGCGAGCGCCTGCGCCGTCGCCGCGCCGACGATGCCGCCACCGACGACGACCACGTCGGCGGTCTTCGGCAGAGCGGTGCTCACGGCCACTCGCTCCGGCGGCTCTTGGCCGGGGCGGCGGACCAGAAGCGCAGGTCGACCACGCCGGCGGCCACCGCTGCGTCGACCGGCTCGCCGACTGCAGCCATCGCCGCGGCAGCGCGGGCAACGTGCTCGGGATCGGGGTAGCCGAGGCCGCGCACGCGGGTGGCGCCGGTGAGCGACAGCGCGCGGATGTCGGCGAGCTGGGCGCGGTGGTGCGCCTCGTCGATGTCGGGGCGGGCCGCCAGGCAGGCGGCGACGGCGCGGTCGGGGTCGTCGAAGGCGATCGTCCAGCCCTCCAGCACGGCGTCGACGACGGCCTGTACGGTGGCGGGGTCCTCGCCGATCAGCGTCCGCGACACCACGAGGCCGTCCTTCAGCAGGCTACAGCCGAGGGCTCCGGCGGTGAACACGGTGATCGCGTCCTTGCCCAGTGCGGCCTCGACCTCGTGGAGCTCGTGATAGGCGGTCATCTGGGCGCTGGCGATGTCGCCGGCCAGGAACGCCGGCACGGTGTCGTTCATCGGCAAGCGCGTGACCGCGTCCCGGGCGAGGCCGGCGGTCGCCAGCATGAAGCGGAGCTCGAGGTCCTCGCCGCCCGGCCAGACGCCGACGCGCCGGCCGGCGAGGTCGGCCAGCGTCGCGACGCCGGCGTCGCGGCGGACGGGATAGACCAGCGGGCTCTGCTGCTGGATGGCGAGCACCAGCGAGAGGTCGCGCGGCCGCCGGCATTCGAGGATGTGCGAGGGGCTCGCGACGGCCATCTCGGCCGCCCCGGTCAGCACCGCCTCGATCGGGCCGCAGGAGAAGTCGATGCCCTGGCATTCGATCTCGACGCCGCGGGCGCGGGCGAGGCCGAGCTGTTCGGCGAGCAGGTAGCCGGCGAACTGCGCCTGCTTGTGCCAGAGGAGCCGGATGCGGACGGTGCGGGGCAAGGGAATGGCTCCGGCGAGTGCTTGACCCTCCCCCTGTGGGAGGGTCGGACCGCGTCAGCGGTCCGGGGAGGGCCGCCGGCGGCGTCAGCCGTCGGCGGTGCGGCGATGCAGCAGAGCGGGGAGGGTGCACGACCGCCTGCGCCGAGTTCGTGGCTCCCCCCCTCCGACCGGCTTCGCCGGCCACCTCCCCCGCGAGGGGGGAGGGTTTTCGTAGGTCTTTTGGCGTCCCTGACGTCAGGGAAAATCCGTTCCCCCACCCACGACGCGAACCCTCCCCCCTCGCGGGGGAGGGTAGGGAGGGGGGGCCGCCGCGGGTGGGGCGTTGGACGTCTTCGCCTGCCGCCCGCCGCGCTTTGCGCGGCGCCCTCATCCGGCGCTTCGCGCCACCTTCTCCCGGCAGGGCCGGGAGAAGGGAAGACGCCGCCGAGCCTGCCGCACCGCCGCGCGTTCGCGCGGCGGTCCCCTCCGGCGGGCTTCGCCCGCCACCTCCCCCACGAAGGGGGGAGGGCGCGCGCACCGGTACCCAGGTGCCCGCGTCACGGCGGTCACCGCCGCCCCGCCTCGGCTCACCCCGCGCAGGGGATCGTCTTGTAGGCCGCCGGGGCCTTTTGCCAGAAGGCGTTGGTGAAGGCCTTCGTCAGGTCGATCGGCGCGTCGATCAGCTTGGCGTCGAGGAGAATCTGCTGGACCGTCTCCCAGTCCTTCAGCACCGAGATGCCGAACTCGCCCTTCAAGGTCGGGCCGGTGCAGAAGAGCTCGCCCATCGCCTTGATCTGGGCGACCTGCTCCTCGACCTTCAGCTCGCTGTTGTACTTCACCACCACCTCGGCCGCCTTCTGCGGGTCGGCCAAGGCCGCCTGCCAGCCGCGCAGCGTCGCGTCGACGACGGCCTGCACGGCTTCGGGCTTCTCGGTGATCACCGCCTCGGTGGTGAACAGGCCGGTCGAGACCATCGCCAGGTCCTGCTCGGAGGCGTCGATGAAGACGAGGTCCTCCTTCTTGATGCCCTGGGCGTAGACCTGCTGCAGCTCGTTGTAGAGGGTGACCTGCATCACCTCGTAGTCGCCGTTCAGCCAGCCGACGATGTCGTAGCCCTGGCTGACGATCTTGACGTCGCCCTGGTCGATGCCGGCCTTCGCCAGCATGGCGAGGAACTCCTGCTCGTCGCCGCCGAACCACAGCCCGACGCTGCGGCCCTTCATGTCGTTGATCGAGGTGATGCCGGACGACTTGCGGGCGATGTAGGTGGTGACGCTCTTCTGGCCGTACTGCGAGACCATGACGAGCGGCGCGCCGTTCGAGCGGGCGGCGATGATCTGGTTCGGGTGGCCGATGCCGAAGGTGTCGGACCCTTGCGCGACGGTGACGGCCGGCTTGATGTCCGGGCCGGCCGGGACGAGTTCGATATCGACGCCGGCCTCCTTGTACCAGCCGTTCTCGAGCGCCATCAGCGGGCCGGCGAACTGGCCCTGGATGATCCACTCGAGGCGGAGCGTCTCGGCGGCGGCGGATGTGGCGAAGGCGGCGGCGAGCGCGGCGCCGGCGATGAGCGTGGTGAGCGACTTCTTCATGGTTGCAGTCCCCTCTGCTGGTGACTTTCCGGAAGGACCTTCCCCGTCGGTATTGTCGTCCCCGTCATTGCGGCTCGCGCATGGAAGCGTGCCAGGGGATCGCTAAGCGCTCGATCAGGGCGACGAGCGCGAAGAACAGAATGCCGATGAGCGCCGAGATGATCATCGCCGCCCACAGGCGGGGCATCGCCAGCATCCGGTAGGTGGTCATGATGACGAAGCCGAGGCCGCGGTCGGCCTGCACGAACTCCGCCACGATGGCGCCGATCACCGAGAAGGTGACGTTGATCTTGAGACCGACGAAGACATAAGGGAGCGCGCTCGGCAGCCGCATCTTGAAGAAGCGCTGGGCCGGGGTCGCGGCGGCGACGTGGAAGACGTCCATCACCACCCGGTCGTAGGACTGCAGGCCCTTCATCATGTTGAGGGCGAGCGGGAAGAACGACAGGAAGGTGGTGACGGCGATCTTCGAGCCGAGGCCGTGGCCGAACCAGATGATGATGATCGGCGCGATCGCCACCACCGGAATCGTGTTCGCGGCGATGACGTAGGGCATGAAGCCGCGCGCCATGAACGGCGAATAGGCGAAGGCGACGCCGAGCAGCGCGCCGAGCGCCGAGCCGAGCACGAAGCCCGACATCGCCTCGAACAGCGTGATGCCGGCGTGGCCGAGCAGCGTCGTCGGCGCCGCCCAGAACGCCTCCCAGACGCGCACCGGCGAGGGCAGCACGTAGACCGGGATCTCGAAGAAGGTGACGGCGCCCTGCCAGAGCGAGACGATCACCACGAAGGTGACGATCGGCGGCCAGACCAGCGGGAACCAGCGGGCGAGCGGCGGACGCGCGAGGGCCACGGGCTCAGAGGGCATCGGCATAGCCTCGCTCGAGCTCGCGGTTGCCTTCGCGCACCAGGGCCTGGAAGGCGTCGTCGTCACGGGTCGCGAGCCGGCGCGGGCGCGGCAAGTCGACATCGATGACGCGGGTGATGCGGCCCGGCCGCGGCGTCATCACCACCACCTTGTCGGACAGAAGCACCGCCTCGCGGATCGAGTGGGTGACGAAGAGGACGGTGACGCCGGTCTGCTCGTGGATGGCGGCGAGCTCCATGTTGAGGCGGTCGCGGGTGATCTGGTCGAGCGCGCCGAAGGGCTCGTCCATCAGGAGCACGCGCGGCTCGGTGGAGAGCGCCCGGGCGATGGCGGCGCGCTGGCGCATGCCGCCGGAGAGCTGGCGCGGCCACGACCGCTCGAAGCCCTCGAGCCCGACGACGCGCATCAGCTCGCGGCCGCGCGCCTCGCGGGCGGCGCGGTCGACGCCGCGCAGTTCGAGCGGCAGCACGACGTTGTCGAGGATGCGCCGCCACTCCGGCAAGGCGGGATCCTGGAAGACGAAGCCGATCTGGCGGGCGAGGCGGGCGGCCTTCGGGGTGGCGCCGCCGACGGTGACGGTGCCGGCGGTGGGGGCGAGCAGGTCGGCGACGATGCGCAGCAACGTGCTCTTGCCGCAGCCGGAGGGGCCGATGAGCGAGACGAAGCTGCCCTTGGCGACGGCGAGCGAGACGCGGTCGAGGGCGCGCAGGCCGGCGGCGCCGCGGTCACCGGCATAGACGAGGGAGACATCGCGGACGTCGACGACCGGGGCGTCCGCCGGGGGTGCCGGGGTGGGGCGCGGCTCAGCCATCGGCGAGCCTCGCGAGCGTGGTGGCGAGAACGCGGGCGGCGAGCACGATGTGCTCGGCTTCGGCGTGCTCCGACGGGTGGTGGCTGACGCCGCCGCGGCAGGGGATGAAGACCATGGCGGTGGGGCAGACCCGGGCAAGCGAGCGGGCGTCGTGGCCGGCGGCGGAGAAGACGTCGATCGCCGGCGCGGCGAGGTTGGCTGCGGCGTCGTAGAGGGTGCGGCGCAGGCCCTCGTCGAAGGCGACGGAGGGGGCGTGGGCGATCTGGCGGACCTCGACGGCGCAGGGGCCGGCGTTGGCGGCGAGCGTCTCGGGGATGGCGGTGCCGAGGCGGTCGAGCACGGCGTCGTCGGCCTGGCGGATATCGATCGAGAAGAAGGCTTCCGCCGGGATGACGGAGGGGGCGTTCGGCTTCACCTCGAACAGGCCGACGGTGAAGAGGGTGTCGGCGGCCTCCCGCGTCAGGTCCTCGACCGCGGCGATCATCCGCATCGCTGCCATCAGCGCGTCGCGGCGGTCGGCGCGGGCGGTGGTGCCGGCGTGGGCGGCCTCGCCGGTGACGCGGACGCGGTAGCGACGGGTACCCTGGATGCCGGTGACGACGCCGAGCGGAACGCCGGCCTGTTCCAGCACGGTGCCCTGCTCGATGTGGGCCTCGACGAAGGCGTGGGCGGTGCCCGGCAGCGGGCGCAGGGGCACATCGTCGTCGGCGGCCAGCACCGCCGCGGCGGCCTCGCCGACGGTGATGCCGGCAGCATCGGTGATCGGCAAGATTTCATCGGCGGTCTTGAGGCCCGCAAAGGCTTCCGAGCCCATCATGCCGGGGGCGAAGCGGCAGGCCTCCTCGTTCATCCAGGCGACCACCTCGATCGGCCGCTTCGGCACGATGCCGGCCGCCTGGATCGCCTCGACGGCGGCGAGCGCCGCGAGCACGCCGACGGTGCCGTCGAAGCGGCCGCCGGTCGGCTGGCTGTCGATGTGGGAGCCGGCGAGGACCGGCGCCGTGTCGGTGTGGCCCGGCAGGCGCAGGAAGAGGTTGGCGAGGGCGTCGGTGGCGGGCTCGAGGCCGCTCGCACGGCCCCAGGCGACGAGCTCGGCGCGGGCGGCGATCTCGGCCTCCCCGAGTGCCGGCCGGTCGACGCCGCCGTCCGCCCGCGCGCCGTGGCGGGCGAGGGCGTCGAGGCGGGCGAGCAGCCGGCCGGCATCGACGTGGGCGGCCGGATCGGCAGTGGCGAGGGCGGCGGCGGCGGTCATTTCGTCCGCATGATCTGCGCCGGGTCGGCGCGCGGGTCGCGGGGTCCCCAGCGGTTGGCTGCGACCTGGGCGAGGAACTCGGCGACGAGGGTGTTGAAGAGCGCGGGTTCCTCGAGGTTCAGCGTGTGGCCGGTCTTCGGGAAGACGGCGAGGCCGGAGCGCGGGATCGTGCGCTTGAGGAAAATTCCCGGCTGCAGGCAGTGGTCGTCCTCGTCGCCGACGAGGATCAGCACCGGCAGGGCGAGGCGGCGGAAGTCGTCCTCGAGATCGTAGAGCGAGGGCCGCTTCGCCTGCACGCCGCGCATGGTGTTGGCGGCGCCGCGGGCATCGTGCTTCGCGAGCCGCTCGGCGAACAGGCGCCAGCCGGCGGGGTCCTTCGCCTGGAACTGCACGCGCGAGGCGCCCTCGGCATAGACGGGGGCGAAGGCGGCCGAGCCCTGGCGCTCGAAATTGTCGGCGACGGTGTTGGAGATGCCCTGGAAATAGGCCTCGTGCGCCTTCTCGGCGCCGTAGCCGGCGCCGGCGGCGACGATCGACAGCAGCCGTCCGGGGTGGCGCAGGCCGGCGTGCAGGCAGGCGAAGCCGCCCATCGACAGGCCGACGATGTGGGCCTTGTCGATGCCGGCAGCGTCCATGACGGCGATGATGTCGTCGGCGGCGCGGGCCTGGCTATAGGACGACACGTCGGCGGGAATGTCCGACGGCGGATAGCCGCGGGCGGCGTAGGTGATGCAGCGATGGCGGCGGGCGAAGGCTGCGACCTGCGGCTCCCAGCTCCAGTGGTTGCCGCCGAACTCGTGCACGAAGACGATCGGCACGCCCTCGCCGACGCTGTCGTAGAAGAGGCGGACGCCGTCGTCGGTGGTGGCGAAGGGCACGGGCTGCTCCCTCAGATGATCGAGCGGCGGGAGGAGATGCCGCCGTCGACGGTGATGATGGTGCCCGTCGTGTAGGCCGAGCGGTCGGAGGCGAGGAAGAGCACGAGGTCGGCGATCTCGCGCACCGTCGCCGGCCGCTTCAGCGGATAGCGCTCGACGAGTTCGCCGAAGCGCGCCTCGTCGCCGAGCCAGGACTTCGCCCGCTTCTTCAGCATCGCATAGATGCGGTCGGTGTCGACCGGGCCGGGATTGACGCCGACGACGCGGACGCCGTCGTCGAGGCTGTAGCCGCCGAGGGCGCGGGTGAAGGCCATCAGGCTGGCGTTGCCGGTGGTGCCGGCGATGTACTCGGGATCGAAGATCTCGCCGCCGTTGCCGATGTTGTTGACGATGACGCCGGCGCCCTTCGCCTTCATGCGGGCGTAGTAGGCCCGGCAGAGGTTGATGTAGCCGAAGACCTTGAGCTCCCAGCCCTGGCGCCAGCGCGCCTCGTCGACGTCGGCGAGGTTGCCGCTCGGGATGGTACCGGCGTTGTTGACGAGGATGTCGATGTCGCCGGCAGCAGCGACGACGGCCTCGACGGCGCCGTCCTCGGTGAGGTCGAGCGGCTGGATGGTGACCGTGACGGGATAGGCGGCGACGATCTCCTCGCGCAGCGTGGCGAGGCGGTCGCCGGCGCGGGCGACGAGGTGGAGGTCTGAGCCCTCCTCGGCGAACGCCCGGGCGAGGCCCTCGCCGATGCCTTGCGACGCGCCGGTGATCAGCACGCGCCGTCCCGTCAGTCCGAGATCCATCGATCAGCTCTCCGTCGGCTTGCTGCCGGTCTCTTGGGTGGGCCGCGGCGGGAGGCGCCGCGGGTCTGCGGTCAGAACAGCTTGCCGCCGGCGGGGGCCTTGCGGGCCTCGTCGAGGGCGGCCGGCAGCGCCTCGATCAGCGCATCCGCCCAGGCGGCCGGCACGCTGGTCGAGATCTTGACGAAGCGGTGGCCGAAGGCCGGCGTGTGGTAGGCGCCCTGGCGGATCAGGATGTTGCGGCGGGCGAGCGCGGCGCAGATCGCCTCCGGCGACGGGGCGTCCTCGGCCGTCTCGACGACGAGGAAGTTACCGTTCGAGCGCGGGATCGGCACCGACAGGCCCGGCAGGCTCTCGGCGGCCTCGATAATGCGGCGCTGGTTCTCGCGGTTCGCCGCCAGCACGGCGGGGAACCACTCCGCCTTGATGGCGAGGCCGGCGACGGCGGCGCGCTGGGCGATCAGGCTGGAGCCGAGGTTGTTCGGCGGGGCGGCGGCGAGGCGCGCGATCAGCCCGGGATCGCCCACCATCGCGCCCACGCGCAGGCCGGCGAGGCCGAGCCACTTCGAGAACGAGTAGGTGGTGATGGTGCGCTCGGGATAGAGCCGGGCGGCGAGGTGGTGGTCCCAGGCGAAGTCGCGGTAGGTGCAGTCGTGGATGAGGTAGATGCCGCGGGCGCGCAGCACGTCCACGAAGCCCTCGATCTCTTCCGCGGTCGCGGCGGTGCCGAGCGGGTTGTTCGGGTCGACGAGGTAGACGAGGCGGGTCTGCGGGCCGATCGCCTCGGCGAGCCGCTCCGGCGACAGCCGGTAGCCATGTTCGGCGCCGTAGATCGGGATCTGGCGGACCGTTGCGCCGGCCTCGGTGGCGAAGTTCACCGGCCACTTCCACGTCGGGTCGGTGGTGACGAGCTCGTCGCCGGGCGACAGCAGCGTGCGGACGATGTGGTAGAGCGCGGAGACCGCCCCATCGGTGACATGGGCGACGGCGCCGGGCAGGCCGAGGTCGGCGACGATGCCGGCCCTGAGCGCCTCGAGGCCCGAGGGCGGCGCGTAGATCTGGTACTCGCCGGCGGCGATCGAGGCGTGCATCGCCAGCACCACGTCCGGGTGGGCCGGCATGTGGTTGGTGTTCTGCCCCATCCACCTGAGGCCGGGCGTGGCGACCAGCCGGTCGAAATGGCGGTTGCGCTGCTCGAAGCCGGCGACCGGGACGGGCTCGTCGGGGGCGCTGTGCTCCGATCCGGAGGGTGCCGCGCGGGTCGGGATCGCAGCCGTCACGTCGTCCTCCGCGGCAGGTGGGGAAGGTCAGGCATACCAAGAATGCCTCTCCGCATGCCAAGTTTTCATCCGGTCCCGTCCCTGTCAATGCGGTTGATGGGGTCAGGCTGTCGCGGGTCGCGCCGCAGTCCGGGCTGAGCCACGCGTTGCGCGACGAGGTCCGCGGCGTGCGGTGCCGCCAGCGCGTCGAAGCCTCCATTGGCGCTGGCATGCCGGCAGGGCGGGGCGAAGCCGGCGACGGTCGAACGAAGCGGCAGGTGGCCCCGCCCATTCGACAGCGGCGCGGTCCTCCACCATTGTGCGCGACCTTGCGCGCGGCCCGGCGACGCCGGTCGCGGCGCCCCGGCGGCCGGCCCGAACCAGAGGCGTCGGCACGCCTTCGACGACGAGTGGATCCGACACATGAAGCCTCCGAGGAGCGACGGGCTCAGACAGTTGCTCGGGCTCGGTCTCGGCTTCGTCGGCGTGGTGATGTTCGGCGGCACGCTGCCGATGACGAGCCTGGCGCTCCAGGCCTTCGACCCGTGGTTCATCGCGCTCGGCCGCGCGGCGATCGCAGCCGTGCCGGCGGCGCTGCTGCTTCTCCTGTTTCGCCGGCCGTTTCCGCCGCGCGTCGCCCGCGGCTCGCTGGCGATCGCCGCCGCCGGCACGGTGATCGGCTTCCCGGCCTTCTCCGCCTTCGCCCTGCAGACCGTGCCAGCGGCCCACGGCGCCATCGTGCTCGGGCTCCTGCCGCTCGCCACCGCGATCGCCGCCGTCGTCATCAACGGCGAGCGGCCGCGGCGGGCGTTCTGGGCGTGGAGCACGCTCGGGGCCGTGCTGGTGATCGCGATGGCGGTGCGCGACGCCGAGACGGTGCCGGGCTGGGGCGACGTCTTCTTCGTCCTAGCAGGCGCCTCGGCGGCGATCGGCTACGCCCACTACGCCCGCATCGCGCCGTGGGTGAGCGGCTGGGAATCGATCTCGTGGGCGCTGGTGCTGACGACGCCGCTGACCGTCACCGTCTGTGCGATCATCTGGCGACCCGAGTACCTCGACGCGCCAGTCCCGGCGGTGCTCGGGCTGCTCTACACGGCGCTGTTCTCCGTCTTCATCGGCTTCTTCTTCTGGAACGCCGGCATGGCGATCGGCGGGGTGGCGCGGGTTGCACAGGTGCAGCTGATGCAGACCTTCGTCACCATCGCGCTGGCGGCGCTGATCCTCGGCGAGACCGTCGGCCCGGTGACGTGGGCGTTCGCGTTCGCCGTCGCCTTCGTGGTGCTGATGGCCCGCCGCTCGGCCGGGCCGGCACGCTAGGGTTAGGCGCGGCGGTCTGCTATCTCCTCGGTCTGCCGCCTCCCCGCGCCGCCGACTCACACGCCTGAATTCTGCTGGTCCGCTCCCTCCCGTGCTCACGTCCCCGGGTTGCCACGTTCCGTCGTCGAGACCGCGCCTTGTCCGATCACGAAGCCCTTTCGTTGTCGCCCTTCGAGGCGCTCTGCCGAACCGCGAAGGCGCTGTTCGGGGTCGCTGACGCGACCGTGCACCGCGACGGCGCAACGCCGGCAGGGGCGGCGCGGGCCTGCCTGCCCCTCATCGAGCGATGGCAGCGCGGCGATGTCGACCTCGACGCCGGCTGCCTCGTCGTCGAGGACGCTGCGACCGAGGCATGGCTCGCGGGGCATGGCTCGTCGGGGCTCGTCGCCTGTGCGCCGATCGGTGCGGAGGACGATCGAGGCGCCGTCGCGCTCTGCCTCGCCGATCCGCGACCGCGCCGGTTGACTGCCGAGGACCGCGCCCGGCTCGTCGAACTCGCCAGCCTCGCTGCGGCCTTGGTGGAGGCGGAGGCCCGGGCGGTGGCGGCGCGGCAGCAGGCGGACTTCTTCCGGATGATCGCCGAGCACTCCACCGACACCCTGGTCCGCGGCACCCTCGACGGTGTGCGCCTCTACATCTCGCCGGGGGTGCGTACCCTCCTCGGCTACGAGCCGGAGGAGATGACCGGGCGGCGGGCGCTCGAGATCACCCATCCCGACGACGCCGAGACGTTCGCCCGGGTGATGGCCGACATCCGCGCCGGGCGCATCGAGCACGCAACGACGGAGCATCGCCAGCGTCACCGGGACGGTCGCTGGGTGTGGATGGAGGCGCACATCCGCCTCACCCGTGACGGCGCGTCCGGCCAACCGGATGGCTACGTCGTCTCGGTGCGGGACGTCTCGCACCGCAAGGCGACCGAGGCGCGGCTCGAGCACGCGGCCCTGCATGACCCGCTCACCGGTCTCGCCAACCGCACCCTGTTCCGCGACCGGCTGCACCTGGAGATCGCCCGCTGCCGGCGCACCGGCGCGCACTTCGCGCTGTTCTGGCTCGACCTCGACCGCTTCAAGGAGGTCAACGACCGTCTCGGCCACGAGGCCGGCGACACCGTCCTCAAGACCGTCGCCGAGCGCCTGAAGGCGGCGGTGCGGGACGAGGACACGGTGGCGCGCATCGGCGGCGACGAGTTCGTCGTGCTGCGCGCCGCCCGGGAGAGCGAAGGCGCGCCGGCCGCGGCCGCGCTGGCCGCGCGGCTCGCCGCCACCCTCGACGAGCCGGTCGACTGTGCCGGCGTGCCGGTGCGGATCGGTCTCAGCGTCGGCGTATCCCTGACAGAGGTCGAGGGGCTCGAGGCCGATCGCCTGCTGCGCGCGGCGGACCGCGCCCTCTACCGCGCCAAGGACGGCGGCCGCGGCCGCGCCATCATCGCCCGCTGAGCCTACGGTCTCAGCGCGGCGCGCGGCGGTAGGCTGCCGGCGTCACGCCGAAGCGGGAGCGGAACAGGTTGGTCAGGTGGCTCTGGCTGGAGAGCCCGACCTCGTAGGCGATCTCGGCGATCGGGCGGGGGGTCTCCGAGAGCAGGCGGCGGGCGCGGGCGAGCCGCTGGTCGATGACATATTGCAGCGGAGAGCGCCCGAAGCGGGCGCGGAAGGCGGCGAGCAGGGAATGCGGCGTGAGGCCGGCCACCGCCGCCAGTTCCTCGACACTGATCTTGGCCGACAGCCGCGCCTCGACATAGTCGATCAGGGCGGCGGCGGTCTCGTCGGGCAGGCCGGCCGCCGGCGCTGCGGCGACGCCGTCGTAGACGGTCGCGAGATGCAGCGCGACGGCACGGTTGAGGCCGTCGGCGACGGTGGCCGCCGCCGGGTCGGCGGAGCGGGCGAGGACGGCGAGGCGCTCGAGGGTGCGGTAGAGGAACTCGTCGCGGTGCGACAACCGCACGCCGAATTCGACGGGGACAGCGAGCCCCGCCTCGGCGGCGAGACGGTCCATCGTCGCCGCCGGCATCATCCAGACGGCATAGTCGAGGGTGCGGCCCTGGAACATGCCGACGAAGGTGCGGCCGGCCGGCAGGATCGACAGGTCGCCGGTCGCCGGTGTGTAGAGGGCGCTGACGTCGCCCACCTCGATGGCGAAGCGTCCGCCACCACTTCCGAGGTTGACCATCACCGTGTGGTCGCGCTTGACGGCGTTCCACGACCGCTCGCGATCCACCGATTCCCGACGGATGACGACGCGGGCGAGCGGCCAGTCGGCGATGATCTCCTCGCACTGCACGTCGAGCGGGACGGCGCACTCGCCCTCCACGCCGCAACTGTTCGGGATCTCGCCGGCGCGGACGGCATCCGGGGTCACCGGGACCTCAGCGCGCAAGAGATGCAATCGACCGTCGTCCTGCATCGTCGTCCCCACCCTCGCCCCCCGGCCGAGGCCCGTAACGGGAGGAGGTATGACGCGCCGGGGATTTTGCAATGGTTCCACGGAAGGTGAAAGACGGACGGGCAGCAACCATGTGAAGGTTGGTTCGTCAGCTGCTCCGCCAGAGCGCGCCGTTTCGGCGCTGCCGTGGCAGCAGCGGCCCTTGTCGTGCCGCCCGCATCGACCCCCCGCCGTGCGGGCGCGGCACCCCGTCCACCCTGCTTCAGGGAGCCTTCCGATGATCACGCTTACCGTCAACGGCGTCGCGCACGAGCTGGACGTGCCACCCGACATGCCGCTGCTCTGGGCGCTGCGCGACACGCTCGCCATGACCGGCACCAAGTTCGGCTGCGGCCAGGCGCTCTGCGGCGCCTGCACCGTCCACCTCGACGGCACCGCCGTCCGCTCCTGTCAGACCCCCGTTGGCGACGCCGCCGGCGGCCAGATCGTCACCATCGAGGGGGCGAACGGCAAGGTCGCCGAGGCGGTGCAGGCCTCCTGGCGCGAACTCGACGTCGTGCAGTGCGGCTACTGCCAGTCCGGCCAGATCATGTCGGCGATCGCGCTGCTGTCCGAGAACACCAAGCCGACTGACGACGACATCGACGCGGCCATGGACGGCAATATCTGCCGCTGCGGCACCTACCAGCGCATCCGGGCGGCGATCCACGACGCCGCCGGCAAGCTCGCGTGAGGAGAACGGCCATGCTTCGCACCGACCTGCCCGTCAATCCGCTGATGCCCCGCCCCGCCACCCGTGGCGCCTCCCGCCGCGACTTCCTGAAGGGTGCCGCGACCGTTACCGGCGCCTTCGTGCTGGCGACCTTCGTGCCGCTCGGCCGCGGCCCGCTCGCCCAGGAGGCGGCCGCTGGCGGCCCGCCGGCCGGCATCTTCGAGCCCAACGTCTTCCTGAAGATCGCACCCGACAACACCGTCACGGTGCTGATCAAGCACTTCGAGATGGGCCAGGGCATCACCACCGGCCTCAGCACGCTCGTCGCCGAGGAGCTCGACGCCGACTGGGGCCAGATGCGCTACGAGATGGCGCCCGCCAACCCCGCCCTCTACGCGAACCTGTTCTTCGGCACCTACATGGGCACCGGCGGCTCGACCTCGACCGCCAACTCGTGGACGCAGATGCGCAAGGTCGGCGCTGCCGCCCGCGCCATGCTGGTCGCCGCCGCGGCCAAGCAGTGGAACGTTCCGGCCGGCGAGATCACCGTCGCGAAGGGCACGCTCACCCATGCGTCCGGCAAGACGGCGACCTTCGGCGACCTCGCCGGCGCCGCGATGGCCGAGGCCGTGCCCGCCGATCCGGCCCTGAAGACGCCCGACCAGTGGACGCTGATCGGCACGCGCCTGCCCCGCCTCGACAGCTTTGCGAAGACGAACGGCACGGCGGTCTACGGCCTCGACATCCGCCGGCCGGGCATGCTGGTGGCGGTGATCCGCCGGCCGGACCGCTTCGGCGGCATCGTGAAGTCGTTCGACGCCACGGCGGCGAAGGCGGTTGCCGGCGTCGTCGACGTCGTGCAGATCCCGACCGGCGTCGCGGTCATCGCGAAGGACACCTGGTCGGCGATGAAGGGCCGCGAGGCGCTCACCGTCGAGTGGGATGACGCCAAGGCCGAGACGCGCTCGACCGACGCGATCTTCGCGAGCTACCGCGAGGAGCTGAAGAAGACCGGGCTTCCCGCCGACACCCGCGGCGACGCGGCGGCGGGCATCGCCGGGGCGGCCAAGACGACGACGGCCGAGTTCACCTTCCCCTACCTCGCCCACGCGCCGATGGAGCCGATGAACGGCGTCATCCAGCTGACCGACGAAGGGGCGGAGATCTGGTCCGGCAGCCAGTTCCCGAGCATCGACCTCTATGTCACCTCGGCCGTCCTCGGCATCAAGCCGGAGCAGGTGAAGATCAACATCCTGATCTCCGGCGGCAGCTTCGGCCGGCGCGCCGTGCCGAACGCCGACTGGACCTTCGAGCTCGCGGCGGTCGCCAAGGCGTTCGGCCGGAGGGACCCGGTCCAACTGGTGTGGACGCGCGAGGACGACATCAAGGGCGGCTACTACCGGCCGATGTTCCTGCACGCGGTCGAGGCCGGCGTGACGGCGGACGGCAAGATCGCCGGCTGGCGCCACAAGGTGATCGGCAAGTCGATCTTCCTCGGCACCGCCATGGAGCAGATGGTGGTGCACGACGGCGTCGACGACACCAGCGTCGAGGGCGTCAAGGACAGCCCCTACAAGATCCCGCACTTCGCGGTCGAGGCCTACAACCCGACCTCCGAGGTGCCGGTTCTGTGGTGGCGCTCGGTCGGCAACACCCACACCGCCCAGGTGATGGAGACGATGATGGACGAACTCGCGACCATGGCCGGTCGCGACGCCGTCGAGTTCCGCCTGGAGCTCCTCTCCGAGCATCCGCGCATGGCGGACGTCCTGAAGCTCGCCGCCGAGAAGGGCGACTGGGGCAAGCCGATGCCGGCCGGCAAGGGCCGCGGCATCGCCGTGCACGAGAGCTTCGGCACGCGGGTCGCCATGGTCGCCGAGGTGACGGTGGACGGGGCGGACATCAAGGTCGATCGCATCGTCGCCGCCGTCGACTGCGGCATCGCGGTGAACCCCGACATCATCGCGGCGCAGGTGGAAGGCTCCGTCGGCTTCGCGCTGTCCTCGGTGCTGCGCAACGCCATCACGCTGACCGACGGCATCGTCGACCAGTCGAACTTCGACGGCTTCGAGCCGACCCGCATGTCGGAGATGCCGAAGGTCGAGGTGCACATCGCCAAGGTCGACGCGCCGCCGTCCGGCATCGGCGAGCCGGCGGTGCCGCTACTCGCGCCGGCGATCGGCAACGCGGTGTTCCAGGCGACCGGCAAGCGCCTGCGCTCGCTGCCCTTCGACCTGGGCACGGTCGGCTGAGGCTGGGAGGGACGGGCGGGCCGATCGGTCCGCCTTCCTGCTGAAACAAGAACGGGCGGGCCGCGATGGCCCGCCCGTTTCTGCTTGTTCGCGGTGCTCCGCTCAGAGCTCGAATTCGAGGGCCTGCTGCACCTTGATGGCGGTGCGGCCGTCGTTGTCGATGATGGTGCCGATGCCGCGGCCGTCCTCGATCTCGACGTTCTTCGGTGCCCTGAGCACGACGCGGAAGGTCTCGTCGCCCTCGACCTTCAGGTCGCCGAGGATGCCGACCTTGATGGTCTTCTCCGTCTCGCCCGGCGCGAACTTCACCCGCCCGGTCTTGACGACGAAGTCGTCGCCGTCGGCCGTCTCGCCGACGATCTTGTAGTCGACCTTCACCTTCTCGTCGCTGGCATGCGACAGCGTCACGTCGAACTCGGCCTTCGACTTCTGCGGCTTCGTGCCGTCGGGCCAGTCGAACATCAGGTCCTTCAGGCCCTCGAGCTTGTTCTCATGCACGCTCGTCCAGTCGTCCTTGAGGATGCCACCGGTGTCGCCGGAGTTGGGGTTCCACGACCACCACGTCCAGCTGATGCCGGGATCCCTGGCGCCGGCGTCGCGGTCGCCGTCGGCGTCGAAGTCGCCCGACAGGTAGGCGGTGATCTTCTCGAACCAGGCGATGTCCTTCGGGTCGGTGAGGCGGCTGCCGAACTCGCCGAGCATCACCGGGCCGATCTTCTGCTCGTGGATGTAGCCCCAGAACTCCTTGAACTTGGCGGTCAGGTTGTCCGGGAAATCCTTGTCGGAGAACCACGGCTGCTCGTAGATCGAGTTCGGGTAGTCGTGCGGCGAGTAGACGACCTTGCCGTCCTGCTTGAGGTCGATCGGCCGCTCGGCGACGCCCTTGAGGTTGCCGCCCCACCAGTAGTAGTCGCCGTCCTCGTTGGCGACGCCCTCGACGAAGATCAGCCAGTCCTTGTTGACGGAGTGGATGGCGTCGCCGGCGCGCTCGGCGGCGGCCGCCCAGTCCTTCGCCCCGCCGCCGCCCCAGGAGGCGGCGTGCGGCTCGTTGTGCAGGTCGGCACCGATCACCGCGGTGTCGCCGGCGTAGCGGTCGGCGAGCATCTTCCAGGTGTCGATCCAGTCGGCCTCGCTGTGCTTCGCGTCGTACCAGAGCCCGTTTTCCGAGGCGCCGGCGCCGGCGGTCGGGCGGTGGTGGTCGAGGATCACCTTGAGGCCGATCTCGCCGGCGTATTCGATGACGCGGTCCATGATCTCGAGGCCGGTGAGGCCGCGGAGCTCCGGATTGAGATCGTAGTTGATGCCGCTCGGCATCGCCCCGTCGAACAGGTCCTGGGAGAACGGCAGCCGGATGGTGTTGAAGCCGAGCTCCCCCATCTGGTCCATCATGTCCTCGAGATTGCGGGCATGCAGCCCGTCCGGCGCGAAGCGGCCGGACTCGAGGCCGAACCAGTTGACGCCGGCGATCTTCACCGTGTTGCCGGCCTCGTCGACGATGCGGTTGCCCTCGGTGGAGAGGGCGCCGACGGGTCCGGTGGTGCCGACGACGTCGCGCTCGACGACGCTGGCGTCGCCGATCGAGACGGTCGGTTGCGTCGCCAGGGGGCCGGTCGCCGCGGCCTTGTCTCCGGCGGCGGCAGCGATCGCGTAGGCGTCGGCGATCGTCGCGCCGACGGGGCCGGCGAGGGTCAGCGACAGCACGTCGAGGTCCTCGGCCGAGGGCGTGACGAGAACCGTCTTCTCGGTCTCGCCCGGCGCGAAGGTGAGCGTGCCGGCGGTCGAGAGATAGTCGTGGCCGAGGATGGCGCTGCCGCCCTCGGTGGCGAAGCCGACCTTCACCGTCTCGTCCGACGGCGCCGACAGCGACACCGTGAACGACGCGACGGAGACGCCGTCGGCGCCGTCGACGATCAGCGCATCCTCGACCGAGATCGCCGGCGGGGCATCCTCAACCACGACGGTCTCGCCATTGACGGTCAGGCCGGCGGGCTCGCCGATCGGGCCGGTGTGGGCGCTCTCGAAGCCGAAGGTGACGGTCTCGCCGGGGGCGAGGCGGCTCGCCCAGTCCGGGGCGCTGACCGTGTAACGGTCGTCGTCGCGGCTGACGAGCGTGCCGTTCCAGATGTTCGTAATATCGAACGGAGCATCGAAGCCGACCGTCCACCCGTTGGCGGCCCGGTCGCCCGTGTTGGTGATCGACATCGACCCGACGAACCCGGTGGACCAGCGATCGTCGACGGCGAATGTTATAGAATAACCCAAGATTGAACCTCGTCAGCGTCATGGGTTACTTGCCGGCGTGCGCCATTCACGCCCCGTCGGCAAGCAGTGCCGGCGGAACTAGCCTCGGATCGTGTCGGCTTCGGGATGCGATCGGCGCGGAAGTGTGGCGGGGCGCCGCAATTCGAGCGCAATGCGTGCGCCCCACGAGGCGGCGGCTCGGCTCAGCGGGAGAGCGCCCGGGTCGCCTCGTCGAGGCCATCCAGCGTCATCGGATACATCCGGCCACCCACAAGATCCCGGATCATGCCCACCGAGTGGGTGTAGGCCCAGTGGCGCTCGGGCAGCGGATTGATCCAGGCGAGCCTCGGGAAGGCGCGCGTCAGGCGCTGCAGCCAGACGGCGCCGGCCTCGGCATTCCAGTGCTCCACCGCCCCGCCGGGATGGCTGATCTCGTAGGGGGACATCGACGCGTCGCCGACCACGACGACGCGGGTGTCGGGGGGAAAGGTGCGCAGCACCTCGGCGGTCGGCGTCTGCTCGCTGCGCCGCCGCCGATTTGATTTCCACAGGCCCTCGTAGAGGCAGTTGTGGAAGTAGTAGTGCTCGAGGTGCTTGAACTCCGAGCGGGCGGCGGAAAACAACTCCTCGACGACGCGCACGTGGTCGTCCATCGAGCCGCCGATATCGAGCAGCAGCAGCACCTTCACGGCATTGTGACGCTCCGGCCGCATGCGCACGTCGAGGAAGGCGCGCCGCGCCGTGGCGCCAATGGTGCCCTCGAGGTCGAGCTCCTCGGCCGCGCCGGTGCGGGCGAAGCGGCGCAGCCGCCGAAGCGCGATCTTGATCGCCCGCGTGCCGATCTCGACCGTATCGTCGAGGTCCTTGAACTCGCGCTTCTCCCACACCTTCACGGCCCGGCGCTGGCTGCCCGGCCCGCCGATGCGGATGCCTTCCGGGTTGTAGCCGCCATGGCCGAAGGGCGAGGTGCCGCCGGTGCCGATCCACTTCGAGCCGCCCTGGTGGCGGCCCTTCTGCTCGGCGAGGCGCTCCTTCAGCGTCTCGAGGAGCTTCTCGAGCCCGCCGAGGGCGGCGATCTTCGCCTTGTCCTCCTCGGAGAGCCAGCGCTCGGTGAGCTTGAGGAGCCATTCCGTCGGCACCTCCGCCTCGATCGCCTCCGGCAGGGTGTCGAGCCCCTTGAAGACGTGGGCGAAGACGCGGTCGAACTTGTCGACGCGCGTCTCGTCCTTGACGAGGCAGGTGCGCGCCAGGAAGTAGAAATCCTCGACCCCTTTCCCGGCGAGGTCGGCCTCGGTGGCCTCAAGCAGCGTCAGGTACTCGGTGATCGACACCGGCAGCCCGGCGGCACGCAGTTCGCCGAGGAAGGTGATGAACATGAGGGCCGTGCGCTCCGGATGACGGGCGGATGGTAGGCCAGCCCGTCGGCCGGGTGAAGCCGAGTCCCACCTTGGTGCGGATGACGCGTTTCCGACATTCCGGCTTGCCGCCGCCCGCGCGACGCGCTTCCCTGTGGTCGGGCGACGAGATCGGGCCGCGTCGAACGAACCGGCGGGCCGACGGGGGAGGGCTTCAGCATGCGCCATCGGGTGCGCCGGACGTCGGCCGCGGCAGTGGCCGTCGCGTTTTCGCTCGCCGCCCTCGCGGCCGCGCCCCTCGCCCACGCCGCCGACACGCTCCCGGATCCCGGCGTCGACCGCTCGCTCGCCACCAGGGACGACACCGTCGTCAAGGTGCGGCGGTCGTCGAAAAAGGCGCCGGTGGAGATTGGCGGCTACAAGGTGTCGGGCGCCCTCGCCTACGCCTTCGGCAAGAAGGCCGACTTCCTCTACGTGCCGCCGGTGATCAAGGCGAAGCCGGGGGAGGCGCTGCGCTTCAAGCTCGTCAACGAGATCGACGCTCCGCCCTCGAACGTCACGGCCGGCGAGCTCGAAGGCGAGCAGATGATGGTGCCGACCGACCTCAACATGCACACGCACGGGCTGATCACCAGTCCGTGCTCGGGCAAGAAGCAGGGCGACAACATCTTCCTCACCATCCAGTCCGGGGCGCTGGCGAAGCAGAGCGACGCCCACGCCGGACATGGTGGGCACGGAGGGCACGCCGGCCACGGTGGCCACGGCGCGGCGGCGGCCGGCGATGACATCGAACCCCAGGCGAAGAGCGAGTGCGGCAAGGGCCAGCTCGTCACCCTGAAAGGCTCGGCCGACTACCGCATCGGCGTCAAGGACAACGGCCAGAGCGGGATGTTCTGGTTCCACCCGCACATCCACGGCTTCTCGCAGAAGATGGTCAACGCCGGCCTCTCCGGCGGCATCCAGATCGGCTCGCTCTGCGACGGCAAGCACCTGATGCCGTCCGACCAGGAGAGGCTCTGCAAGAACGGCAGCCCGCAGATCCGCGAGCGCTTCATGCTGCTCAAGGACGTGCAGCTGACCAAGATCGACGAGAAGGCGAAGACGGCCGAGCTGCGCCCCTACGACATCTTCCTCGGTTGCTCGGGGCAGGGGAAGCCGATCGACTATTCGAAGGTGAAGGGCGGCTGCAAGATCAATGGCGCGGCCGGCAAGGACACCGACCTCTGGCTGTTCCTCGTCAACGGCGCCCGCTACCCGACGGTCGAGATGAAGCCGGGGGCGCAGGAGATCTGGCGGATCGCCAACATCGGCGCCAACGCCTCCTATGACCTCGTGCTGCTGGACGAGGACGGCAACAAGACCGACTTCCAGGTGATCAACATCGACGGCAACTATGTCGCGAAGTCGGTGACGAAGGGCTCGCTCCTGATGATGCCGGGGACCCGCGCCGACATCGTCGTCTCCTCCGGCCGCATCGACGGCAAGGGCAAGCTGCAGCCGTTCAAAAAGGACAAGACCTTCCAGTTCGTGCAGCGCCAGGTGCTGTCGGGTACCTCGACCTTCCCGGCGGTGGCGCTGGCGAAGGTGGTGATGAAGGGCGACCCGCAGGCGAAGGCCACCGAGATGGCGGAGTTCGGCCTCGACCCGGCGACGGCGGAGGCGCGCATCGCCACCCTGATGGCAGACGACGCCGTCGGCCCGGTCGGCAAGAAGCACAAGCGCCCGGAGGCCTGCAAGAACAAGAAGGGTCTGGGAAACCCCACGGTCGTCTTCAAGGACGGCACCGTCATGGGCCCGGACGAGGATCACAGCCAGAGCAGCGGCCAGACGGCGGTGATCCCGCTGCGCTTCGGCAACTCACCCAACTTCGACAAGTTCTTCATCAACACGAACGGCCAGGGCGCCAAGGCGTTCGACATGGAGCGCATCAACCTGTGCATCGAGAAGGGTGCGACGGTGCGCTTCGAGGTCGAGAATTCCTCTCCAATCTTCCACAACCTGCACATCCACCAGTCGCGCTTCATCGTCGAGAAGGTGAAGTACGAGACCGGCGGGCCGGACGAGCGCCCGAACCGGGTGATGGCCGGCTTCTTCAAGGACGTGAAGGCGAGCGGCGAGATGGTGCCGGTCGAGCGTGACACGGCGCCCCTTCCGGCGAACGGCAAGGTGGTGGTGAAGGTGAAGTTCCCCGAGCAGGGCCGCTTCGTCTACCACTGCCACATCCTCATCCACGAGGACCTCGGCATGATGCAGGTGGCCGAGGTGTTCCCGTCGGAGGAGTGAGGGCCGCAACGGCGGACACGCCGAAGGCGCCGGGAGACGCGGCGCGGGGGGCGCCTCCCTTGGCCACGGCTCGCGCGTCGAACTGGCGTCGGCCGCCCTAGAAGGGGAGCGGCTCGGTGCCTGCCGCCCTGATGATATCCGCCAGTTCCTGCATCGTCTCGCAGGCGTACTGACGGTAGCCCATCAGCGTCATCGACGACAGGTAGCCATGGGCGATCTGGGACGGCGGCGGCTCCAGCGGTCCCTGCACCTTCTTCGCATCGAACCAGACCTTCGACCCATCGTGGGTGGTGATGAAGGTGAAGCTCGGGTGCCCGGCCTTGATGGCGGGTCCGACCGTGTCGATCGATTCACGGACGATCTGCGTCTCCGCCCAGTCTATCCGCGTGCCGCCCGGATGATCTTCACCGGCGATGGTTCGCCGGGCACGCACGACATGGGCGGCGGAAATCTGGACCGGAGCACCGTCCGGGCGCGTGAAAGTGGGCATGTCTGCAACCCCCTGGCTGAGGGGAAACAGTGCATCGCTCGCACGCCAGATGCAACTATCAAGTGCTAAAGTGCAATAGAACAACCAAAGGTGAAGTCAGGGGATGGGCGGACCCTTGCCGGGCTCGCCGTCTGGCGGGGTCGTCAGCTTGGCGACGTCGCCGACGATCTCGGAGATGGTCGTCCGCTTCGTGCCCATGAAGGGGAGCGGACGGCAGACGTCGATGGCGGCGAGGCCGACGCGGGCGGTCATCAGCCCGTTGACGATTCCCTCGCCGAGGCGCGCCGACAGCCGCGAGGCGACGGAGCGCCCGACGATCTCGTGCACCAGCCCGTCGGTCGCGGCGAGGCCGCCGGTGACGGCGAGGTGGCCGAGGACGTGGCGGGCGAGGCGGAAGAAGCCGAGCGTGCCCGGCCGCCCGCCGTAGAGCGTCGACAGCCGGCGCGTCAGCGAGGCCGCCTCCGCCGCGACGTAGACGAGGTCGATCAGGGCGCGCGGCGACAGCGCGGTGACCACCGAGACGCGCCGCGCCGAGGCGACGACCATGGCACGGGCGCGCGCATCGAGCGGTGCCAGCACTTCCCGCTCGGCCAGCATCAACAGGTCGCGCCCGTCGATCACCTCGGCGAGATGGTCGGCCATGGCGGCGCGGCCGCGCGCCGTTTCCGGCCGGCCGGCATAGAGGGCGGTCACCCGGGCGACGACGGCTTCCGCCTTCGGACGGTCGTCGGCGGCAGCGGCCAGGGCGGCGTCGGCGCTGAGCGATTCGATCGCCGACAGCCGCGTCAGCGCCAGCACCTCGCGGCCGATGACGGCGAGCGCCGCCACGACGGCGAGCGCCGTCAGCACGGCGGCGAGCCAGCCGAGCCACTCGGCGCGGGTGAACAGGTCGCGGATCAGGGCATCGAGGGCGAGGCCGAGGGCGAGCGAGACGAGGCCGCCGGCGGCGGCGGTGAACAGCGTGCCCCAGCTGATGCCGCGCCGGCGCGGTGCGGGCGGCGGTGGCGGCTCGTCCTCGGCTTCCGGCACGATCACCGGCCGGTCGCCGGAGGGCGGGGCGGCACCGACGAACTCCGCCTCGTCGAGGCGGATCGCCGTCGGCCGGCGCCGCGGTGGCTCGGAGCGTGCGCTGCCCGGGCGCGGATCGCCCGTTCGGAAATCGCTCATGCCAGCCGGTCTCCGATCAGGAACTGCAGGGCGCGGTCGAGGCGGATGTGCGGCAGGTGCAGGCGGATGCCGTCCGGGTCCGGCTCGAGCTTCGGTGGGCGGAAGCGCGGGAAGCGCAAGGTTCCGTCGCCCTCGGCGCGGCCGAACACCGCCTCGGGATCGTCCGGCAGGTCGCCGGGGAAGAGGGCGATCTCGGTGGCGCCGTCATAGACCGTGCCGTCGACGCTCTCGCCGGCGATTGGCGTGCCGAGGATCGCCGGCAGGCGCTCGCCGCCGCGCCGGACGGTGGCTTCGCGCGTCGCCCGCACCGCGGCGATGGCGAGCACGTCGACCTCGGCGCCGGCGAACGAGGCGCGCTCGATGGCGCGGCCGACGAGACGGCGCAGGATCGCCTCCAGGCGGTCGTGGTCGCGGTGGTGCAGGTGGTCGGCCTTGGTGGCGGCGAACAGGATGCGATCGATGCGGCGGTCGACGAGACGGCCGAGGAAGGAGAGCCGGCCCGGTCGGAAGGCGGCGAGCACGTCGGCGAGCGTCCGCTCGAGCTCGGCGGTGGCGGCGGCGCCGCGGTCGAGGGCGGCGAGTGCGTCGACCAGCACGATCTGGCGATCGAGACGGGCGAAGTGGTCGCGGAAGAATGGCTTCACGATCTGCGTGCGGTAGGCCTCGTAGCGGCGCTCCATCAGCCCACTGAGCGTGCCGCGCACCGGAGTCGCGCCCTCCGGCAGCGGTAGCGGCGCGAAGGTCAGTGCCGGTGAGCCGGCGAGATCGCCGGGCATGAGGAAGCGGCCGGGCGGCTCGGCGGCGAGTGCCTCGGGATCGGCGCGGCGGGCGGACAGGTGGGCGGTGAACAGCGCGGCGAGGCCGGCGGCGGCCGCCTCGTCCTCGGGGCCGGCGGCGTCGGCGCCGTCGAGGGCGTAGAGGAAGCGCTGGGTCTCTGGGGCGTCGGCATGGGCGCGGGCGCGGGCGATCGCCTCACCCGCCCAGGCGGCATAGCTGCGGTCGATCAAGGCGAGGTCGAGCAGCCACTCGCCGGGATAGTCGACGATGTCGAGGTGCAGTCGGCCGCGGCCGAGGGTGCGGCCGAGGAAGGTCGCCGATTCGTAGTCGAGGGTGACGCGCAGCTCGGCGACGCGGCGGGTCGATTGCGGCCAGATGCGCGCGCCGACGAGGTCGGCGACGTGGGCCTCGTACTCGAACCGCGGCACGGTGTCGTCGGGCTGCGGCTCGAGGCGGGCGCGGGCGAGGCGGCCGGAGGCGGCGGGCTCGAACAGCGGCAGCCGGCCGCCGCGCGTCAGCGCGTGCACGAGGGCGGTGATGAACACGGTCTTGCCCGCCCGCGACAGGCCGGTGACGCCGAGCCGCACGGTGGGCGTGCCGATCTCGATCGCCCGGTCGGCGAGCGTGGCGAGGGCGAGACGGGCGTCGTCGCCGAGGGACCGCAAGCTCACGAAATTGTTACTGCCTCTGCGGGAGGGACGGCGACGCGCGCTCCGGAGGGGGACGGCGCGGGCCTGATGTAGGCATTCCGGAGCCCACCGCAATGCAGGCCGGGCCTGGGCTTACTGCCGGGAAACCCCGGCGCTTCCGAGCGCGCACACGCGTTTCGGACGATTCATTCCGCTGCATCGCACAATAAGAAAAAACAGGCTACTAGCCCCGCGGGCGGCGCCGACACCGCAGAACGCCTGATTGTGCGCCGCAAAATTTGATTAAGCGGCTGTATTATAACGTGGAAGAGTCGACCGACGGCAGCGAACTCACCACGCCTGCCCCGCCGACGTACTCGCCCCGCCACGTGCCTGGACGCATGGCGACGATCATTGCAGCTTGTGCATCGCGGGAGGTTGTGGTGTCTTGCCCTCGGCGGGGGCCAACTTTGTTCCCAGTGTGTCGGTCGGCGTTTTCAAGCCGGCGGTGCGTGGGGTGCGTTTGTAGAGGGAGCCCCGTCGATGGCCACAGTCCCCGGCAGCGAGAACGTAGAGTTCACGCGCGAGCAGAAGCAGATCATTGCCGACTTCCTTCCGGAGAAGAACAAAGACATCAATGTCGTCGAGTTCGATCCGCGGGACGCCCCGAATTTCCCGGGCTCCGAGTACAACTACGGCATCTTCACGGTCAACTTCGGCAAGTCCTACGAGATGGGTAACAATCTCGAAGGCCTGACGCTCGGCGAGACCGGCAACGCCAACATCACCGGCAACGATCTCGACAACCTCGTGCTCGGCAACATCGGCAACAACACGGTCGACGGCGGCAACGGCAACGACCTGCTGTTCGGTCTCGATGGACGCGACACGCTCGAGGGCGGCAAGGGCAGCGACTCGATCTTCGGCGGCAACGGCAGCGATTCGATCAAGGGCGGTGACGGTGCCGACCTGCTGCGCGGCGAGAACGGCGACGACACCATCAACGGCGGCAAGGGCCACGATTCGATCTCGGGCGATGCCGGTAACGACAGCCTGAGCGGCGGCGACGGCAACGACACCATCACCGGCGGCTCCGGCAAGGACACCATTCACGGCGGTGCCGGCAACGACGATCTCGAAGGTGGCGGCGGTGCCGACCGGCTGCACGGCGACGGCGGCCACGACGCGCTGTTCGGCCTCGGCGGCAACGACAAGCTGTTCGGCGACAGCGGCAACGACACCCTGTTCGGCGGCAGCGGCAACGACACGCTGAACGGCGGCAGCGGCAAGAACGAGCTCGTCGGCGGCAAGGGCAAGGACGTCTTCGACATCGACGATACCGGCAAGGGCACGAAGCAGACGATCGGCGACTTCGACCCCAAGCAGGACACCATCGACCTCAAGGACTTCAACACCAAGTTCGGCGACCTCAAGCTGCAGAACGACGGCGACGGCGTGCTCGTCCAGGTCAAGGGCAGCAAGGTGAAGATCCTCATCGAGGGCTTCGACAAGAACGACGTCAAGAAGGACTGGTTCGACTTCTGATCCACGCAAGCGTGGGCCGGCGGCGCCACGTGGCGCCCGCCGGCCCGCCAACGCGCCGTGGCGGGCGCCGCCGCGCGACGCTATGCTGGCCCCGCTTCGGGGGTGAGTGAGCGGGCGAGGGCGACGCGGGGATGCTGGCGCAACTGATCGACGTGCTTCTGGGTGAGGTCGCGCCCGCCCTCGGCGGTGCCGCAGAGCCCGAGGAGGCGGAGGCTTTCGTGGCCACCGCCCTGATGAAGGTCGCCGGCGCCTCGCCGACCGCGGGCCGCCGCGTCACCGACGCCGACCTGCCGCCCGAACTCGCGGCGCGCCTCGCACTGATGCCGGGCCTCACCGGTGGCGGCCGCCGCGCCGTGGCCGAGGCGCCGACGCTCTACGAGAGCATCTCCCGTCTCTTCTCCGACAAGGGTTTCCGCGCGCTCCTGCGCGAGCGCGCCGGCAAGACCGGACGGCTGTCGCCGGTCAACCGGATGATCTCGCTCGCGAGCGACATGCCGATGGCGGTGGCCCAGCAGGCCGAGGCGCTGCAGCGCTCGGTGGTCAAGGCGAGCGAGCGCCCGCCCGCCGCCTGGCAGCCGCAGGCGGTGGCGCGCAAGGGCGGTGCAGCCGTCGCGGGCCGGCCGGCCGAACCGATGGTCCGCGTCATCCGCGGCGGCGTCAACGGCGCCCGCCGGGCGACGGCGGCGGCCGCCGAGGCCGGCCGCCTGCGCGGCCGTACCGCCGAATTGCCGGCGGCGAAGGACCTGCCGAAGGGCATCGCCGCGCAGCTGTCGGACCGCTTCCCCTACAAGGCGCGCGGTCAGACGGTGGTGACCACCGTCGCCGACTTCGTCGCGGCGCTCGCCGACCCCGCCGAGCCCGGCATCACGCGGGCGGCGATGACCGGCTTCGTCGCCTCCGGCCGCGGCCTGATGCTCTGCCTGCTGCACCGCCTCACGGAGGCGGGGACGCTGCCGGTCGATCCGCGCCTTTCCCCCGACCTCGCGATGACGGCGGTGCGCGTCTACACCAACAACAACGCCGCCGAGACCGCCTACCGCGTCGCCCGCACGCTGCGCGACGGGCCGCTCCACGCGCAGCTGCCGGAGGGCGAGCAGCGCCGGCTGACGAACCTCATCGCCCGCGCTGCGCTGCGCTCCGGTCGCGTCGAGGAGGCCGCCCGCCTCTATCGCGAGACCTTCCTGCTCCACCCCGACGGGGCGGACGCCATCGTCAACTACTTCACCTCGATCTTCGGCACCGAGCCGGAGGCGGCCGTCTCGATCGGCAAGGCGATCCTGTCGAACGGCATCCAGGTGGCGCAGAACGACCTCGTCTTCATCGGCGACGTGCTGCTCTCGCGCGGCTGTCTCGACGAGGCGGAGGCAGCCTTCCTGCGCGTGCTGCGCGACGAGCCGACCTATGCCGACGGCTTCCTCGGCCTCGCCAATGTCGCGGCGGTGCGCGGCCGGCCGGCGCTGTGGTGGGGGGCGCTGCAGCGCTTCGGGCAGCTCTCCGGCCTGCGCCTCGACGGCGGCGACGGCGCGGCCGCGATCGGCCACCCCTTCGCCCTCACCGCCACGACGGAGCAGAGCCGCGACGGTCCGCTCGTCACCGTGGTGACCACCTGCTTCAACGGCGCCGAGACGCTGGAGGCTTCCGCCACGAGCGTGCTCGCCCAGAGCGCCGGCAACCTCGAGCTCTTCATCGTCGACGACGTCTCGACCGACGGCTCGCGCGCGCTGATCGAGGCGCTGGCGGCGCGCGACGAGCGAGTGAAGCCGATCTTCAACACCCGCAACATGGGCACCTACGCCTCGAAGAACCAGGCGATCGCGGCGGCGAGCGGCGCCTTCGTCACCTTCCACGATTCCGACGACTGGATGCACCCCGACCGCATCGCCACCCACGTCGCGGCGATGCAGGGCGGCGTCGCCTGCACGGCCTCGCAGTGGATCCGCATGGACCTCGCGGGCCGCTCGATCGTGCGGCGCGGCGGGCCCTATCTCCACCTGAACCCCGCCTCGACCTTCATCCGCCGGGAGGTGTTCGAGGCGATCGGCCCGTTCGACACGGTGCGGACGGGGGCGGATTCGGAGATCCTGTCGCGCATCCGCAACCACTACGGCCGCGATTCGGCGCCGACGCTCACCACCTGCCTCGGCGTCGGCCTCCATTCGGAGACCTCGCTGACCCAGTCCGGCGCCACCGCCTTCGACGAGTACCGCTACTCCCCCGTCCGCCTCGCCTACACCGAAGCCTGGCTCGCCTGGCACCTCGAGCGTCTCGAGAAGGGCCTGCCGATCGCCCTCAAGGACGGGGGGAGGCGGCCGTTCAAGGTGCCCGACGTGATCCGGTCGTGAAAGCATGGCATGGGAGCTATCGCTCTGGCCTGCACGCGGCGGAACCCAGATTATCCCATAGGGAAAGAAGGCGTGGTAGGCGGCACCGATCACGGCTTCTTCAACAGCGCCTGTAGCCGGATAGTGGCATGCCTGTCCTAAATCTCGGTTGAACAAATCAGCCAAAGGGCACTAGAGGTCGATACAATGTCAGCCGAAGCAGGTCACGCCTCGTTTTTCTTCTGTATCCCCCTGCAGCCGAAGGCGAACGCTAACAATTGGGAGCGGGTCTGCGCCGTTCTTAATCAGACTCTGAGATCCATCCAGAATCAGAAGAACCAGAATTTCACGGTCTTTCTGGCCGGCCAGGATCGTCCGGATATCGAGCCAGACATCAAGGTCAAGGTGAACTGGCTTCAAGCGGACTGGACCGTGCAGAATGCAAACAACGAGAAGCTGCGGGACAAGCGCCGAAAGCGCATCATCCTGCTGCGAGCCGTGCGAGAGGCCGGCGGTGGCTACGTGATGATGCTCGATGCTGATGATCTCGTCAGCAACCAGTTGGTTGAATACGTTCTGACGGATCGCAACCCGAATGGCTACATCATCGAGAGGGGCTATGCCTACGACTGGGGAAACGGGTGCATCGCGCCTATCCCGGGGGCCTGGTCCAAGACCTTCGATTCGGTCTGCGGCAGCTGCTCCGTCATCAAGTACGGCGTGGACGACTTGCCACCTGCGCGAAGCGCGGAGACGGAGGAAGGCGCCCGCCACCTGGCGATGCAACTCAAACAGCATTCCCAGTGGAAGCACGTCATGAGCGATCTCGGTCGGCCCCTGGCTGTGATTCCCTTTCCGGCGGCGGTCTACGTCCTGAACCACAGCAACAACCTGCACTACTCGATCAAGGCCATGCGCCAGGAGGAGGTGCCGTTGCGGATTGCCAAGCGGAAGCTGCCAGTCACACCGGAACTCAGCCAGGAATTTTCACTGCCAGCCGCGCCGGTGGCCGGATCGTGATGGCGGCGGGGTGCCGCCCCCTGCCTGGGGAGGGCGTGCTTCTCAGAGGCATGGCCGAGTGATAACTTGGATCAACGTCGTTTCGATTGGCACTGCGCAGAGCGGACGCCGCGCGAATTGTGAAGCGCGGAGCACCCCGCCATGGTTTCGTCGCGCTAAATGTACGGTAGTATCATATGCTGCAGAATATATCTGACCTGACGGTGCTTTTTATTGAATCTTGCAAGCTCGATAGGCACCTTCTGAAGGTGTGGGTATACAAAGACCGGTGTGTGGTTGCGGACTTTTTGTACAAGAAGATCAGATTTTCCTTTGACATTACTCCGTCCAAGGACGGGGCGGTCTCGATAGATATCCTTCAGAAGAACCAGGATTCCGCCTTCCGGATCATGGGCGGCGGTGACAGGAAGCGGACACTCGCGGCGGAGGTGCCCTTGCGGCAGGCGCTGGAGCGCATGCGAACCTCCGTGAATGATGTCCTGAAGACGATCGACACCGGAGTACCGCTCGGCGGCCCGTCATTGGGCGCCGAGGACGCCACAGGACTCGCGTCGGCGCCAACCCCCAAGCGCCCCGCACGCCCCGAGCCGATGAAGGTCGGCGTCCTGACCCTGCCCTTCAATGCGAACATCGGCGGCAATCTGCAGGGATACGCCCTCATCGAGGTGCTGAGGCGGATGGGGCACCAGCCGGTCCTCATCAACCGGCGGCGCGCCCCCAAGGGTGTGCGGGTCGATGATGCCCTCACCAAGACAGACACCGAAGCGCCGCTGTTGTCCGACACCATCGCATTGAGTCACGCTCCCAATCGCGCCTTCATCGAAAAGCATATCGCTCCGATCTCGCGGGAATTCTATTCGACGGCCCATCTCGGGAATAATGTCGACCAGTATGAATTCGATGCCATCGTCGTCGGCAGTGATCAGGTCTGGCGGCCGAAATATGCGAAGTCGATCCTGTTCGATTTCTTCATGAAGTTCCTTCCGGAAGAAAACAAGAGGGTCAAGCGGATAAGCTACGCGGCGTCATTCGGAACCGATGACTGGGAGTATGACACTGATCAGACGGCAGAGGTGGCGTCTCTGATCAAGCGCTTCAGCGCCGTATCCGTGCGGGAGGACAGTGGCGTAGGCCTGTGCCGCGACCATCTCGGGGTCGAAGCCCGCCATGTCCTCGACCCGACGCTGCTGCTGACGCCGGAGCACTATGCGCGTCTCTTCTCGCCCGCGCAGCGGCAGCAGCAGTCGGGACAGCTTCTGGCCTACATCCTGGATCGCAACGAGGACAAGACACGGGTCGTCGAGGAACTGTCCAGGAGGCTTTCCATCAGCCCCTATTCGACGACGGGTCTCCCGTTCGGCCCTGCGATCCCGCCTGAAGGCGACGAGGGGGACGCGTCGGTCGAAGGATGGCTTGCGGCGATCCAGCAGGCCGCCTTTGTCGTGACGGACAGCTTCCACGGGGCGGTGTTCTCGATTCTCTTCAACAAGCCCTTCATCGCCTACGGCAACCCGAAACGGGGAATGGCCCGCTTCGTCTCCTTGATGAGGATGCTGGGGTTGGAGGATCGACTGGTCGTCCAGCGCGGCGATATCGATGTCGATCGGATGCTGCAGCCGATCGATTGGGCGGCGGTCAATCGGCGCCTCGAGAGACTGCGCGGGGAGTCGCAGGAATTCCTCACCTCAGCCCTTTCAGGCGCAGCGGCCGGCGAACCGGTTGTCGCTCAGGCCCGAGCAAAGGTTGATGCCCCTCCAGTCTCCCAGCCCACGTTCGCGTCGAACTCCGATGCCTGGCTTGTTAGGAACCTAGAGAATTCAGTTGAACTGAAAGTCGCCCAGGGGGGAGCCGTTCGCGGAAATTTCGTCTGGTGCGAACTACCCCGTGCGCTAGAAAAGCAGAGTTCGTATAGGCTCACAATCAGATGGGCGGTACGCACGAAGAGGCGTTCTATAAATCTGTATGTTAGAAGCAGGGAGACTGGTAAATTCCATCAGATTGGGTCTGTTTCTGTTGGGGATGAGCCAACAAATCTAGGTCGAACTGATCTGATCGAGTTCATCCTGCCCGAGGATGACTACTCGCAGATCATGCTCAGCGCACTTAATTTTTCTGGCGAGCAAGCTGGTGCAGAAATCTTCAGTATCACAGTTCAGAAGCTGCAAGAGACAAGCAAGAGTGCAGCGGTAACGGACGAATCTGAGCGCAAACCTACATCGAACTTCGCCAGAAATTCGGAAAGACTGGCACTGCAGGACAACGAGCGATTTGTGAACGCTTACGAGGAGGGCGTCGGGAGCAGCAGTGGTGCCCGGGCCCGCCTTATGTGGCTCGCTCATGCGGTTGAGAAGGGGCTGAGCCATGCAGACTTCCGCGCGGGATTCGGTAAGGCTGCCATCCAGAAACTTGCGAATGAAATGGAGGCGTGGCTTGCAGCCGGGCGCCCGTCGGATGATCAGTTCTTTCGGGCGGCGGCGTCAGTGATGCATTTCTATTTCACACGGCACGACGGTCTCGGGATTGACGTGTCAGATGTGAAGGAGTTTTTCAGTGCCCCGGCGAAAGGCCTGATCGCTAAGGCTGGCGTCAGCCATGGCGGCGTTCTGGCCGCATCCGTTGTGCGCGAGGCGAGGGTGTACGCCGGCCGGGAGCGTAGTTTTCTGGACGTTGTTTATGGCAGACGCAGCGTTCGTGAGTTTACATCCGAGCCAGTAAAGGACGAGCATATCAGATTTGCCGTCCAGATCGCCCAGCTGGCGCCATCGGTTTGCAACAGACAGGCACCACGCGTCCACCGGTTTACGGATCCCGCTACAATTCGGGCAGCTGTCGATTTGCAGCGCGGCTTCCGCGGTTATAAAATGCCGCCGAACCTGTTATTGGTGACAAGTGATTTGACTGCTATGCTATCACCAAACGAGCGCAATCAAGCTTTCATTGATGGTGGACTCTTCATGATGTCACTTTTGCTCGGGCTGGAGCAGGTGGGACTCGGTTCGTGCTGTCTGAATACGGCGATGAATGCGGAGCGAGAGAACGCAATTCGTAAAGTTGTGAAGATCCCCGAAACTGAGGTCTTCATTTCATTTGTTGCCGTCGGTCACTTCGTGCCAACGGTTTTGACGCCGGTTTCGGTGCGGTACCCAGTCGACGAGGTGCTGACTCACCACGTTGCCTCTGCGGCCCACTGACACCGGTGGGCGGATGGCTTTCGGTAGGGCTTCGCCGCTGTCTTTGCCGGATGCTTGCGATCGCCTGTAACATGATGGTTGGCATCACGCCTTCGCCGGCTCCTCCGAGGCGGTTAACCCTCCTGCTCTGTATATTTGATGAACGCAGGAACGGGCTTCCGTTCCCTCTTTAGCGTCTCGAAGTAGCTTTCTTTGGTGGCAATTGTCCTGCCCGTCCAAAAAACGTCTCTAGTCGTCACTCGGCATGGGTTTCCAGCCGCCGCGCAATTGTTGAAGATCTTGCCGGCCAACACGCTATATGAGCCAATCACGGAGCCGTTGCCTACTCTCGCGCCCGCCAAAATCCTTGCCCCCTGCCCGAGCCAGACTCTTTCTCCGATGTCGACGCCATCCTTGCTGCGCTTGACGCCGTCGGCGACGCTGTACAATCCATGAGCTCGTGACGAGTAAATCAGAACGTCGCGGGCAATCATGCATCCTGCACCTATCCTGGCGAAACTGCCGTGCGAGCAAAATATGGTCAGGCCGCGGATCGTTTCAGGCGACTTTACGACCACATTAGAACCATTGGCGCAGGCAATATCAAGCCGCTTGGTACTTCTGATTCCTTCGATGACGATTGAGTTGCCTCGCCCCGTCAAAAATAATCTTGTTCTCTTTAGCGACTCATCAAAAATTGGCCCCCTTATCGCAATCGATGTGCCACTCTCCGAAGTGTAGTCTAGACCGCCCCCTCCGCCAAATTTCTTATAGAGTTCAAAGGCGTTGCAACCGAACAAGGGGATGTCGGGAAACTGGTTCATCCTCACCCTTTTGAATGGTGAAGACTGCTTTGAGTTACCGGCTATAGCTTTTCGGTAACTCGTTGCAATTGTATCTTGAGCCATATCGTTTCAGACCTTACTGCGTGAAAGTTACCGTTAGGTTCGGACCGGCCGGACGCCAAACCGTACAATAACAGGGATTGTAGGGTCCGAGCTGTACTACCTCAAGTGAAATGTCTGATGCGAAGACCTCACTTTTGGGCGCGAAGCAGACTGCTCCGGGATGGCATCGTGAGTCCGGTGTTGAGGCGGCCGCAACAATCCTCATGCGCTCGAGAAATGCCTGGGAGCCAGCCGCGTCGTTTAAGATGTGGAGCGGGCTCAAGCCGAACTGGCCGTCTGCGGTGCTTCGACCTTTGATCGTGCTGCGAGAAAAGACTTTCGCCCTCTCCCATGCCAAGGATTTGACCCTCCCCTGATCTGCCGCGGCTTCCTCGGCCCCGCGTGCGCAGGCTCGGCGCCGGCCTGGTGCCATGCATGTGGCAAACCGGACGCCGCGCGAGCAAGAGGATGTGCGGGCGCTTTTCGCCGGCCGGGACCGCAGCTCCGGGCGGATCGAGGTCCACATGGATGTGATCCTGGCTCTGCTGGGGCGACACTGGACCTGACGTTCGAGGAACTCCGCCAGATGCTGGTCGACACCCCGGGTCAACGCCGGGGCAGGCTGCGGTCTCCGGCCAACGCGTCGCCTCGCGGTGGGCGCTGCCGGTGCGGCGAACGCCTGTGGTTCGGCGCACCCCACGGGCTCTGGAGAACCACCACTGTCGTCACCGGTATCGTTGGCCGCCTCCTGGGCCGCCGTCGGCCGCATCGTCGAACTCTTCAGGCCAGCCGAGTGCCGCGACACCGTCGCCGACGCACGCAGCCACAGAGACGCCCGGGGCGCGCGTTGAGATTCTGCGCGGCGTTGACTAGATGGATCCGGTATGCGGGTCCTGTTCATCGAAGACCATGAGGCCCTGGCGCAGGCGATCGGCGGGGCGCTGCGTCGTGCGGGCTTTGCCGTCGACCAGGTCGGCACGCTGCTCGAGGCGCGGGAGGCGCTGGCGCTGGCCGAGTACGACCTGGCGCTGCTCGACGTCGGCCTGCCCGACGGCAGCGGCACCGACCTGATCCCCGACCTGCGCGAAAAACATGCGACGCCGGTGATCCTGCTGACGGCGCGCGGCGCGCTGGGCGACCGGATCGAGGGCCTGAACAGCGGTGCCGACGACTATGTCGTCAAGCCGGTCGAAATCCCGGAACTGATCGCGCGCTGCCGCGCCGTGCTGCGTCGTCCGGGCAACCGGACCAGCGCCATCCTGACGGCCGGGCATCTTCTGCTCGACACGGTTCACCGCGAGGCACGCCGCGGCACCGAGGTGCTCGGCTTCAGCCGCCGGGAGCTCGGCGTCCTCGAACTCCTGATGCGGCGGAAGAACAGGGTGGTGCCGCGTCAACTGCTGCTCGAGACGATCTACGACCGCGATGAAGAGGTGTCGCCGAATGCGATCGATGCCGCGGTGTCGCGGGTCCGCCGCGCCCTCGGCACGGAGAGCGGCGTCGACCTGCAGACGGTGCGCGGCGTCGGGTGGATGCTCATGGATGCTTCCGACCCATGAGAACCAGACAGCTGCAGAGCCTGAAGACGATCCTCGGGCGGCGCCTGATCATCATTGCTGCAGCGGTGATCCTCGCCAACATCGCCTTCGTCGCGTTCTTCGATGCGTCCGACCGGTCGTCGCTGATCAGCGACGTCACGACCAACGAACTCGGACGCCTCGAGCTCGCCCTGAAGGCCGATCCCGAGGGCGGTGGCGACCTGAATGCCCGGGTGTCCGACATCTATGAGCGCCATCCGGAGGCCTACGCCTTCGTTGTGGTGGATGCGGGCGGCAGGCCGATCGCCGGCGCGAATGTCGACCTGTTCCCCGACGGTGCCCTGAAGGGGGTCGCGCTGGCGCCCGACTGGCTCGCATGGCCGAACAAGTCCGATACGCTGCCCGTCATCGCCTCGCACACCATCGTGGCCGGCACCGGCGCCGACGCGGCCGCCGGCGGCACGAGCAGCGCGACGATCCTGTTCATGATGCGCTCCGACCCCGCCAACCTGATCCGGTGGGAGATCTGGGACGAGTTCAGCGGCCATGTGCTGCTGCCGCTCGCGCCGATCACCATCCTGCTGATCGGCGGGACCTGGCTGATGATGCGACGTGTCCTCGCGCCGGTCGCCGAGGCGGCCGGCTGGGCGCGCTCGATCCGCCCGGGAAAGCCCTTGCCACCCTTCCCCGACCAGGGACGGTCGACGGAGATCGAGGATCTGATGGATGCGGTCCGCCGCAGTCTCGATCGCCTGAACTCGGAGCTCGATGCCGAGCAGCGACGGGCGGGCGAGGCCGCACATGCCCTGCGCACGCCGGTGGCCGTTCTCGTCGCGCGTCTCGACGAGCTGCGTGACGGTCCGCAGACCGACCAGCTTCGTGCGGATGTGCTCGCGCTTTCCCGCACGGTGACGCAGTTCCTGTCGTCGGCGGGCGCCGACCGGCTCGAGCTGGACGAGGCGGATCGGGCCGATCTCGGCGAAGTCGCCGAGGGCGTGGTCGCCGATCTCGCCCCGTTCGCTCTGCGGCGCGGCACCGAGATCGAGGTCGTCGTGCACGAGGCGCCCTGCCTCGTGCACGGCTCGAAGAACGCCATTGCGCTGGCGCTCACCAACCTCGTCGAGAACGCGATCTACCACGGCGGTTCGGCGCTGGTTTCGGTGACGGTGGGGCCGGGACCGCAGATCAGCGTTCGCGACCGCGGCCCGGGTCTGCCGCCGGGCGACAGTGAAGCGCTCTTCAAGCCGTTCTGGCGGGGGCCTCGCGCCGAGCGCGGCGGGGCCGGGCTCGGACTGGCCATCGTGGCGCGCATCCAGCGATCCCACGGCGGGGGGATCGAGGCCAGCGATGCCCCCGGTGGCGGTGCCGAGTTCCGCCTGTCCTATCGCGCCGCCTGACCGGGCGCGAAGCTCGTCAGAGACCCGTCAGAAACGACCTCTACCTGTCACCGTCAGACGCATGAGGGGCCAAGTCCTCGTCAGGCGTTCGATGTCCGGCCGCGGGCGCGGCCGCAACAGGAGGAGAGACGAGATGCGGGACCTGAAGGTCGAAGAACTCGCCCATGTCTACGGCGCCGGCGGCTCGGGTCGCGAGCGGAAGAAGGGCAAGGGCAAGGGCCGGGGCCGCGGCGGCGCGAGCCGGAGCGTGTCGCGCTCGGTCAGCCGCAGCGTGTCGCGGACTGTCAGCCGCAGTTGATTTCAGGGGCAGCGCCGGCCGCGAAACGGCCGGACTGGGACGTCCGACCGTGCGCCTCTCGGGAATGACCGGGGCGCACGGTCGAGGCGTGATCGAGGGACGTGCAGACCCATGCCTGAGGGAAACATCCACAGCGCCCCGACAGCGACGGCGTCCGCCGGCGGCGTCGGGTCGGCGTGGGGCGCCGGACGGGTCTCCTGCGACGGTCCGCGCGTCGAGGAGGAGATCTGGCTGCTCGGCCAGCCGAGCCTCTCCGACTATCTGAGCCATGTCCGCAAGGCGGTCGTGGGCGGCGGCGATCTGGAGACGGCCGCGCTCGTCGATGGCTGGCGCGCCGCCAACGACGTCTACGCCGACCTCGAGAAGAGCGAGGCCGGGATCGCCGACGCCGTCGAATGTCTCGATCTTCCGGACGCGATGGCCCCCCTCGCCGCCGACCTGTCGCGGACCGCGCCGTTCCGGCGGGCGTTCGACAAGATGCCCACGACCTTCGGCATGGTCGAGCTGGACAAGATCGTGGTGTCGCAGCGGCGCGTCGCGCGCCACTTCGTCGACGCCCTCGCCGCACGGCTGGCGCCGCGACCCGGCCCGGCCGATCTGTTCCGGTTCTGCCATCCGGCGGAGCGCCGGGATCCGCCGGTGCGGATGCGCCGCCTCGACGGGCAACGCTTCCTGTTCATGTCCGACTCCAACGATCTGCGCTTCCACGAGACGGCGCAGCTGCGGCCCGAGCAACTCGCGGACTACGAGCCGTTCGGCCCGATCAGTGCGGTGCTCGCCCTGGTGGTCGGCTACGGTTCGAACTTCCTCAGCGTCATCCGCTCGGACGACCGAATGGTGCTGCACAACGGCTATCATCGCGCCGTCGCCCTGCGCGCGGCCGGCTTCACCCATGCGCCCTGCATCATCCAGACGGTCACCCGACGAGACGAACTCGAGCTGACGGCCGCCTCTGCGGTGGCGGAGGATGCAGCCTTCTACCTGCGCGCTGCGCGCCCACCGGTGCTCAAGGACTTCTTCGACCCACGTATCCGGACGTTCCTGCCGTCCCGCCGCGCCGAGCGCTATCTCGAGGTGACGATCGCCGTCCGGGACTACACGGTCTATCACGAGTGAACGCTCGGGCCCCTGCTCCTGCCAGGAGCGAGACGACACCGGCGCCGCTGTTCCGGGCGGAAGCCGTGGCCGAACAACAGGACCGCTGGCTCGGCACGGTCCTCGTCGTGCCGAAGCTGTCGCACACCCTGCAGACGATCGTCGTCACCCTGCTGGTGGCGGGAATTCTCGGTCTGCTCGCCTTCGGTCAGTACACCCGCAAGGCCCGTCTCAGCGGGTTCCTGGTGCCGGAGACCGGGCTCATCGAGATCGTCGCCGCCCAGGGCGGCACTCTGACCGCGCTGCCCGTGCGGGAGGGGCAGGACGTCGCCGCCGGTACCCGTCTGGCGGTGCTGTCCGGCGAGCGCCGCAGCGAGGCACTGGGGGCCACCCAGGAAGAAGTCGTTCGGTCGCTGCGGGAACGCCGCGACAGCCTCGTCGCCGAGCGCGAGCGCCATCAGGCCCTCGTGCAGGTCCACGCCGAGGCCAAGGCGACGCGTCTCGCCGCCCTGCGCCGCGAGGTCCTGGATGTCGAGGCGGAGGCGGAGCTGATCCGCGCGCAGCAGGCGCTGGCCGAATCGATGGCCGCGCGTCTCCGCGATCTGCGCGCCCGGGGACTGACGACCGAAGCCGCCCTCTACGACGCCGAAAAGGACCTCCTCGACGAAGGACTGGCCCTCCAGCAGCTGGCACGGCAGCGCAACGCGCTGGCGCGCGACATCCGCGAGATCGAGGCGTCGCTGCGGGAGGCGCCGCTGCTGGCGGATCAGAAGCGCGCGGAAATCGCCCGTGCCATCGCTGCCGTCGATCAGGACATCGCAGAGGCGGAGGCGCAGCGCGAATTCGTCGTGACCGCGCCGCAGGCGGGAACGGTCACGGCGCTGCGCGCGTCCGTCGGGGGAACGGTTCCGCCCGGTTCCGCCCTGATGACCCTCGTTCCCGCCGGCACCAGACTGCAGGCGGAGCTCTATGGTCCGAGCAGCGCCATCGGCTTCGTGCGCGCCGGTCAGCGTGTGCTCCTGCGCTATGAGGCCTATCCCCATCAGAAATTCGGAGCCTACGAGGGCACCGTCGCCTCGGTCTCCCGCGCCCCGGTGGCGCAGGCGGAGAGCCCGGACCGCCCCGCCGTCGCCGATGGCGCTCGGGTGGCATCGGACGCGCTCTACCGGGTCACGGTGACGCTCGCCGCACAGACCGCGCGCGCCTATGGCGAGATCGCGCCGCTGCAGCCCGGGATGCAGTTGCAGGCGGATGTGCTGATCGAGACCCGGCGGCTCTACGAGTGGATCCTCGATCCCCTCTATTCGCTGACCGGCCGGGGCGACGCATGAACGTGGAGGGGCTCCAGTTCGGCTGGGGCCGGCGGCTGCCGGTCATCCTGCAGGCCGAGGCGGCGGAGTGCGGGCTTGCGTGCCTCGCGATGATCGCCGGCTATCACGGCCACCATGCCGATCCCGGCGCGCTTCGCCGGCGCCACGGCTTCTCGCTGAAGGGCGCGACGCTGAAGGACGTGATCACTGTGGCCGACCGGCTCGGCCTCGCGTCGCGGCCGCTGCGGCTCGATCTGCACGAACTCGCCATGCTCCAGACCCCGTGCGTGCTGCACTGGGACCTCAATCACTTCGTGGTGTTGAAGTCGGTCGGGCGGTCCGGCGTGACGATCCACGATCCCGCCGAGGGCCTGCGCCGGCTTTCGCTCGCCGACGTCTCGCGGCACTTCACCGGCGTGGCGCTGGAACTGACGCCCACCGGCGGCTTCGAGGCGGCGGAGGCGCCGCCGCGCGTCCGGATCCGCGCGCTCCTCGGCCGCGTGATCGGGATGCGGCGCGCGCTCGGCCATCTGCTGCTGCTCGCCTTCGCGCTCGAGGTCATGGCGCTTCTGGCGCCGATGTTCCTCGCGCTGACGGTGGATCAGGCGATCGTCTCCGCCGACCGGGACCTGTTGCTGACGCTCGCCGTCGCCTTCGGTCTGCTGCTCATGCTGCGGACCGGCGTGGGCTTCTTGCGGGACTGGATGCTGATGACCCTCGGCGCCTCGATCAAGGTGCAGTCCCGCAAGAACCTGTTCACCCATCTCGTGGCGCTTCCGGCCCGCTACTTCGAGACCCGGCACGTCGCCGACGTGATGTCACGCTTCGAGAGCCAGGACACGATCCTGCAGGCCCTGACCACGGATCTGGTGGTCGCCCTGCTCGATGGGCTGATGTGCGTCGTGACGGTGGCCGTGATGTTCGTGCTGGCCCCGGCGCTCGCGACCCTCGCGCTGGCGGGGGCCGTCCTCTATGGGCTGCTGCGCTGGGCCTTCTACGCGCCGCTGCGGCAGGCTTCCTTCGAAGCGATCGTCTGGGCGGCCCGGCGAGACAGCCATTTCCTCGAGACCGTGCGCGGCATGAAGACCGTCAAGCTGTTCAATGGACAGCGGGATCGGCGGGCGCACTGGCTCAATCTCCTCGTCGAGACGACCAACCGGCAACTGGCGACGCAACGGCTGAAGCTGCTGTTCAAGACGGCCAACGCCCTGCTGCTCGGGACGCTCGGCATTCTCGTGGTCTATCTCGCTGCCCGGATGGTCCTCGACAATGTCTTTTCTGTCGGGCTGCTCGTCGCCTTCCTCGCCTACATGGACATGTTCCTGCGCCGTGCCAGCGGTCTCATCGACACGGTCGTGGATCTGCGCATGCTCGGGCTGCATGCCGAGCGTCTCGCCGACATCGCTCTGACCGCACCGGAGCCGGTGTCGGATCCTGTCCTGCGGGAGGGGAAAGCCACGCCGATCGGGATCGAAGCGCGCGAAGTCTCCTTCCGCTACGGACCGAACGAGCCCTTCGTGCTGGAGAACGTCAGCTTCACCATCGAAGCGGGGGCCTCCGTCGCCATTGCCGGCCCGTCTGGTTGCGGCAAGACGACCCTGTTGAAGCTCCTCTGCGGGCTGCTCGAGCCGACCTCCGGCCAGATCCTGGTGGACGGCGTCTCCCTGGCGCGGATCGGCCCGGAGGCATGGCGGGCGCGGATCGGCGTCGTCATGCAGGACGATGTGCTCTTCGCCGGCTCGATCGCCGATAACATCGCCTTCTTTGCCGCCGACGCCGATGCCGACAAAGTCGAGGACAGCGCCCGCAGGGCCGCGGTGCACGACGACATCGCGGCGATGCCGATGGGCTATGGCACGTTGATCGGCGACATGGGCACGAGCCTGTCGGGCGGGCAGAAGCAGCGGGTGCTGCTCGCCCGGGCGCTCTATCGGAGGCCGGGTCTGCTGCTGCTCGACGAAGCGACGAGCCACCTCGATGTCGCGCGCGAGCAGACGGTGAACGAGACGCTCTCGGGCCTCGCCATCACCCGGATCGTCGTGGCGCACCGTCCCGACACGATCCGCGCCTCCGCTCGCGTCATTCACCTCGACCGAGGCCGCATCCGCAATGAAGTGGACGCTGCTCCCGCCTTGTAGAATGCCCGCAGCGAGAAGCAGGGCGGACCCCCGCAAAATCAGGATGGTTCAGGTTCGTCAGGGAGTTGGCCTGGTGCTGCGAGAGAGGATTGAACTCTCGACCTCTCCCTTACCAAGGGAGTGCTCTACCACTGAGCTACCGCAGCGTCCGGCGGGCGCCCGCAGGGGGGCGGCTCGTCGCGGGGCCTTGTGCCATAGCGGCCGGGGGGGCGCAAGCTTTACCCCCGACTTCACCGCGCGCGACGGCGATTGCGCCGGTGTCGCGGGGCGCGGCGGTCCGATCAGGGGAGTTGAGCCGCCCGGCCGGGGCGCCGCCGTCCACGGTTGAGTGACCCGGCTCGGGTCGATGGGTTGGCAGGGGCCGGGTGGCGTCGCATAAGTCCGCCCAGACGATCAGGCGCGGAGAGGCGGACGGTGGGCGGACGGGTGACGGGCGGCGGCGAGGAAGCGCGCAAGCGGCGCCTGGCGGCTGCGCTGCGCGAGAACCTCAAGCGTCGCAAGGCGCAGTCGCGCGGCCGTGCCAGTGGCGACGGCGGAGAGCCCGCCTCCGGTCCGGCCGGTTCCGTCTCCGCGCGAACGGACGCCGCCGACCGGAGCGTCGACGGGCTGCTCACCGCGACCGCGGGCGCAGGCATACCGTCCGACGATCTCCCCTTCGACGACGTCCCGCCCGACCACGTTACGTTCGACGACCTCCCGTCCGACGAGTCCGCCGACACCGACCCTGCACCCGACATCACCTGGCGCGTCTGCCTTGTCGCGGCCGAACTCGAGGCGGAGCGCATCGCGGCGCTCGTCGAGCGCGCCGTCGAGGCCGACGGCTGGCCGGTGACGCGCTACGAACTGCCACCCGCGGCCGGTGGGCCGGCAGGGCCGGTCACGGCTGGTCTTGGGGCGAGCGGTTCCGCGCCGAGCGGACGGCCACCGGCGGCGGAGCGCTCCGTGGCGGTGGAGGCCGGCGCCGGCGCGCCGGCGTTCGCGGCGCGGCTCGTGCGCGACGAGGAGTGGCCGTGGGCCGTCGAGGTGCTGGTGTTCGGCGGCACCGCGGCTGAGGCGCGGGCGCGCATCCTCGATGCCGTCGGCGGCGACGGTTTCGGATCCTTGATCACCGTCGAGCCGCTCGGCGACGAGGACTGGGTGGCGAAAAGCCTCGAGGGCCTGCCGCCGGTGCGCGAGGGGCGCTTCCTCGTGCGCGGCCGGCATGCGCGCGGCGGCGAGCCGGCGGGCATCGTGACGATCGACATCGAGGCGGGCCTCGCCTTCGGCACCGGCCATCACGCGACCACCGTCGGCTGCCTCGCCGCCATCGAGCGGGTGCTGCGGCGCGGGCGACCGCGGCGGGCGCTCGACCTCGGCACCGGCACCGGCGTGCTGGCGATCGCCATCGCCCGGCTCGCCAAGGTGGCGGTGGTGGCGAGCGACATCGATCCGGTGGCGGTGAGGGTGGCGGCGGCCAATGCGCGCGCGAACGGCGCCGGCCCGTTCGTCCGGCCGTTCGTGGCGACCGGGATGGCCGACCGGCGGCTTTCCGCCGGCGGCTTCGATCTCGTGGTGGCGAACATCCTGGCGCGGCCGCTCGAGCGGCTGGCGCCGGCGATCGGACGGGCGCTCGCGCCGCGCGCCACCGTCATTCTTTCGGGCCTGCGTGTGCCCGACGGGCGCCGCGTCGAGGCGGCCTACCGCCGCCGGGGCCTCGTGCTCACCCGCCGCGATGCCCGCGACGGCTGGCTGACGCTCACCTTCGAGCGCGGCTGAGCGGCGGCGGGGCACCCGGCGTCGTCAGGCGCGCCCGGTGGGGTGCGCCCGCAGCGTTCGTCGAGGCTCAGAGCGGGGCGCGGGCGACGGCGCCGACACGGCGCAGCGCGGCGCGGTCGTGGCCGAGCTCGGCGAGCGTCTGGTCGTCGAGCGTCAGCAGGTAGCCGTTGACGACGCGCTGCGCCTCGCGCGTGCGGGCCTCGATCAGCCGGTCGAGGGCGCGCGAGAACAGGCCCTTGCGGGCGGAGCGGGTGGTCCCGATCGACAGGTCGGGAGAAGCGGAAACATAGGCCATCGGTTGGTTCCTCGTGCGGCGGGGGGACCGCGTCGGGTGTGATATCGGGGTGGCGGTGCGGCCCGGTCAGGCCGGTCCGTGCAGGGCGGCCATGCGCCGGCCGCGGGCCCGGCCCTCGACCGTCGCGGCCGCGGAAGGTCCGGCGCCGCGAACGTTCAGCGCGCGTTGCCGCGGAGCGTCTGGCGGGTCACGGCGATGTCGTACTCCGCCAGCAGGCGGCGACGATCGGCCGGGCACGTCAGCGCCAGCACTTCGGCGAGAGCGCGGATCTCCGCTGCCGCGGCGCGGCGGGCGGCGAAGGCGCTGCGGGCCTGGTTGATCAGGCTTGTGATGATTCCGATCCGGGCGCCGGGGAGGGGAGCCGCGAGACCGGAGGACGAGACATTGGCCATGAACGATTTCCTTCCGTTCGGTCTGTCGTCGTCCTCCCTAGACCAGGCGAACCTAGGCACCGGCGCCGCGTCGCGGTAGCGGTCCGGCCGCATGCCGGCCCTGCGCATTTTGCATGTGCACACTGAAATGGTGCGGCGCGGCATAAACCCGATCTTAACCCCGCCGCCGGCGCGCCCCGTTGCGGGCCGACCGCCGCGCCACTAGAAACGCCGGATGTTCCAGAGCTTCGACGACGCGTCCGAACCCGCCGCCGGCCCCGCCCGGCTCGCCCGCCTGCGCGCCCGGCTCGCGGCCGAAGGCCTCGACGGCTTCCTCGTGCCGCGCGCGGACGAGCACCAGGGCGAGTACGTGCCGAAGGCGGCCGAGCGGCTCGCCTGGCTCACCGGCTTCACCGGGTCCGCCGGCACCTGCGTGGTGCTCGGCGACGAGGCCGCCGTCTTCGTCGACGGGCGCTACACGCTCCAGGTGCGCGAGCAGACCGACGGCCGCGCCTTCGAGCGCTGCCACCTCGTCGACATGCCGCCCTCGAAGTGGCTCGCCGGCCGGCTGAAGCCGGGCCAGCGCCTCGGCTACGACCCGATGCTGCACACGGTGGCGCAGGTGCGGCGGCTGGAGAAGGTGTGCAGCGAGGCCGGGGCGGAGTTCGTCGCCGTGGCGGAGAACCCGGTCGATGCGGTGTGGGACGGCCGGCCGGACCTGCCGGTCGGCGCCGTCCAGTTGCAGCCGGGTGACCTCGCCGGCGCCTCTGCGGCCGAGAAGATCGCCCGCCTCGACGCGGCGCTCGCGAAGGCCGGCGTGGACGCTGCGGTGCTGACGCAGCCGGATTCGATCGCCTGGCTGTTCAACGTGCGCGGCAGCGACGTCGCCCACAACCCGGTGCCGCTCGCCTTCGCCATCCTGCGCAAGGGCGCGCCACCGCAGCTCTTCATTGACGGCCGCAAGCTGTCGAATGCCGTCCGCTCGGCGGTGGCTGACGTCGCCGAGATCGCCGAGCCGTCGGGACTGACGCCGGCGCTGGCGGCGCTCGGCGCGAAGGCGGCACGCGTCCTCGTCGACCCGGAGCTCACCGCCGACGCCATCGCCCGCCGCATCACCGCGTCCGGCGGAACGATCGTCGAGGGCCAGGACCCGGTGCTGCTGCCGAAGGCGGTGAAGAACGCCGCCGAGATCGCCGGCACGCGCCGTGCCCATCTGCGCGACGGGGCGGCGGTGACGCGCTTCCTGCACTGGCTGGAGAAGACGGCGCCCGCGGGCCACCTCGACGAGATCGCGGTCGCCGAGGCGCTGGAGCGCTTCCGCGCCGAGACCGGGGCGCTGAAGGACATCTCCTTCGACACCATCTCCGGCGCCGGCGCCCACGCGGCGCTGCCGCACTACCGGGTGACGCGCGCCTCCAGCGCACCGTTGAAGCCGGGCGAGATCTATCTGATCGATTCCGGTGGCCAGTACGAGGACGGCACCACCGACATCACCCGCACGGTGATCGTCGGCGAGCCGACGGCGGAGATGCGCGACCGCTTCACCCGCGTCCTCGCCGGCATGATCGCGATCTCGACCGCCCGCTTCCCGGTCGGCACCAGCGGCGCCCAGCTCGATCCGTTCGCGCGGATGGCGCTTTGGAAGGCGGGGCTCGACTTCGACCACGGCACGGGCCACGGCGTCGGCGTCTATCTCTCGGTGCACGAGGGGCCGCAGCGGATCTCCAAGCTCGGCACGACGCCGTTCGAAGCGGGGATGATCCTCTCCAACGAGCCCGGCTACTACAAGGCGGGCGAATACGGCATCCGCATCGAAAACCTCTTGCTCGTCACGCCCGCCGAACCGCTCGCCGGCGGTGAGCGGCCGATGCACGGCTTCGAGACCCTGACCTTCGCCCCGATCGACCGCCGCCTGATCGAGCCGGCGCTGCTGTCGCCGGCCGACCGCGCCTGGCTCGATGGCTACCACGCCGAGGTGATGGCCCGCATCGGCCCGTTCGTCGACGACGAGACGCGGGCGTGGCTTGCGGCGGCGACCGCACCGCTCTGAGCGACGTCCAGCCGGCCGACGTGTGAGTCAGGCGCCGGAACCCGCTTCCAACTGCTGCGTTCTCCACCGTGACAACGCTCACGCACGGAGAAGTGACATGAAGGGTATCCTGCTCTGGATGATCGGCATCCCGATCCCGATCATCATCCTGATCTACCTGCTGTTCTGACGAAAGCGCGTGCTGCTTCCGGTGCAGCGGTTCGGCAGCTGCCCGGTTGCCCATGCCACACGTGGCACCAGGCAGACCGAGCCAAGTTGCTGAGATTGCGCGCCATTTAACCTGGCACGCCTTCTGCGAGTGCTTCTGCAAGTGCGGACCATCGTCCGCCATGTCGGAGGCCATCATGGGCATGATCCCCCCAGTCGCCATCGGTCGGGTCTTCGTGGGCGAGGAGCCCGACGATGAAGACATCGCCATTCTCGCCGCCAGCGGCTTCCGCTCAATCGTCTGCCTGACGCGCGACCCGAGCAGCTCTGCCACTGGTGCCGACATCCCGGACGCCACCGAAGATCGGGAAAGGGCCGCGGCCGAAGCGGCGGGGCTCGCGTTCCTTCGCCTGCCATCGCCCGGCGCGGTGACCCCGCAGATGGTGCGGGCCTTCCGGGAGATGGTGCGCGTGCTGCCGCGACCGCTCTATCTCCACTGCGGGTTCGGCCGTGACGCCGCGGCCCTGGCGCTCGTCGCCGAGGCGGAGCAGGTGCCGGATCCGACCGTGGTCATCGACACGCTCGCGGCGCGCGGCATTCCCCTGCCGCCGAGGCTCGTGGCCGACGTTGCGACGTTGCGGGCTGAGACCGCCTGGACCGAGCGCGAGCGCCGCGCCGTTCCTGCTGTTCCGGCCTCCGGCTGGGCGCGTGCCCCGAAAACGCGGCCCTGGGGCGGCGAATTTTCCGCCGCGAGGGCTCCTCACGCATCACAGCGTCTCGCCTTCAGCGCTTTTACACGATAAAAACACTCGTCTTTATCGTGAAAGGAGTCGCCCGTGCGAGAGGCCTATCACCGGCACGCGTACGTGCCGCCGAACCCGTCGCCGCGCGTCCTGTCGCTCGATGCGACCGGCGGCCGCGTCCACCCGCAGACGGTGCGCGCCACCGCGATGGTGTTCGAGGATCCCGTTTCGCGGGACCTCGAAGCCCAGCTCGCGCGCCTCGCGCCGAGTGACGCCAGCGTCCTCGTCGTCGGCGAGACGGGGACGGGCAAGGAACTGGTGGCACGGCAGATCCACCAGCTCTCCGCGCGCCGGACCGGCCCGTTCGTTGCGGTGAACTGCGGTGCGCTCGCCGACGGCCTCGTCGACGCCGAGCTGTTCGGCCACGAGAAGGGTGCCTTCACCGGCGCACTGCGCACGCAGCCCGGGTGGTTCGAGGCGGCGAACGGCGGCACGCTGCTGCTCGACGAGGTGGGCGACCTGCCGCTTCCGATGCAGGTGAAGCTGCTGCGCGTCCTGCAGGAGCGCGAGGTCGTGCGGGTCGGCGCCCGCACCCCTATCCCGGTCGATGTCCGCGTCGTCTCCGCCACCAATGTCGACCTCGACGGCGCCGTGGCGAGCGGCCGCTTCCGCGAGGACCTCTTGTTCCGCCTCAACGTCGCGACCGTGACGCTGCCACCTTTGCGGGCACGAACCGGCGACATTCGCCCGCTCGCCGCGCACTTCCTCGACCTCTACCGGCGTCGCCTCGGCCGCCCGGAGCTCTCCTTCGCGCCGGCAGCGCTCACAGCCCTCACCGGCTACGGCTGGCCGGGCAACATCCGCGAGCTCGAGAATGTCGTCCACAACGCCGTGCTCCTCGCCCGCGGGCCGCGCATCGAGGCCGACGAGCTCAGGCTGACGCGCTCGCTGCGGCCGGTCGCAGACGCCCCGGCCGGTCTCGAGGACGCCCTGCGGGCGCTGTTCGAGCGGGCGCTGGTGGACGGCGAGCCGGAGCTGTTCGACCGCGTCACCCGGCTTCTGGTGCGCTCCGCCTTCGATCTGTCGCAGGCAAACCAGGTGCGGGCCGCCGAACGCCTCGGCCTCAGCCGCAACGCCTTCCGCACGCAGCTCGCCCATCTCGGCGTCATCCCGCCGCGTCGGCGGCGCAATGGTGAGGCGGTTGCCGGCGAGGTCGGAGACGCGCCCTGTCCGGCACCTTCCGGCTGAGCCGGGCGCGCTCGCCCCCGTCATCCCCCTCAGGTCCGACGCGCCCCGCGACCGGCGCGGCGCGGACCAGCCGGAGGCCGCGCGACCGGCTCCGGGCAGCCCGACGCGATTCGGCCCGCAACTTGCTTATCCGGATGAGGGACAGGCACCAGCTTTTCCGCCGGCGCCGGGCAACCCATCGCCTCCCGCGGCGTTTTCACGTCCGCGTGATCGGTCGAGTGAGGAGTTGCACGCCATGTTCGATGCCTACGTCGTCGAGATCGAAGAGACCGCCGCCGGAATCCTCATCCGCTCGGGCCGCGCCTTCGTCTTCCACGCCGTCGAGAACATGTTCTCCGCCCTGGAAGGCGTGACCTTCCCGAGCGCCGCGGCAGCCGAACTCGCGGCTCGGCGCCTGATGCGAGGCCGGAAGCGGGCGATTGCCGAATAGAATTACGTATCAGCGTTGCTACTTGGCTCTGCGTGCCGAATCCCTAGCTTTTCTCTTGCCCGTCCCACCTATATGGCCAGCTGGCCTAGGCTCAGTTTTGACTAGAGAGTGAAGCTTCTCTACCATTTCGTGCGAAACTCCGGACGGGGACCGTTGCGGACGCGGGAGGGTAGCAAGTGATAGAAAACTCGCAAGGGATGCCGCGCTATTTGGATGGCTTTGATCCCCTCAGTGAGAATATGCAGGACGACTTGGAGGATAGAAGCATATTCCAGGAAGCGACAAAGAGAATTGTATCAAACATTTTAAAGAGTTACACGAACTACTTCGATGTATTTTCTGAGTTGATTCAGAATGGGCTGGATGCAATTGATGCCCGCGTTAAGGCAGGTCAGCCAGATACCGGCCACATCTCAGTAAATATAAACTGCATTGAGAATACGATCAATGTCGTCGACAACGGAATAGGGATGGATGCAAGGGAGCTGAGATATTGCTTTCGGCCATCCGTAAGCTTCAAAAATAGGCGTGAGTCACGCGGCCACAAGGGGGTGGGGGCGACATTTCTAGCGTACGGGTTTTCAAGTATTAGCGTTGCAACAAAGAAGGGCGGCACTAAGCACGCTATCAAATTGAGTGGTGGGAGAGCCTGGGCGGAGGAAATCGGCCATACTCATTCTCGTCCTAGATTTGTTGAAATAGATGGAGATGATCCCGAGTTAGATGGCCTGGCGTCCGGTACCTCTATAACGATTCATATTGGAAATGGAAATCGGCCAGATTTGACATGGTGGAATGCCACTTCAGCTTATCAGTGGCTTGAGATGTTGAAAATAAGGACGCCGCTTGGAGGTGTCTACCTGGCCGGAGCGCCGGCACCTAAGACACGCGCAACTGTCTCTGTTGTCGATCGTGCTGGTCAGAGGACTGTGATTGAAAGCGAAAATGTGGAGTACCCCTGGCCCCACGAGATTGGGGGTTCGATATTGCCTAAGGTTAAATCTGTCGACGAGGTCGCCCGTCACGTAAGGGCTAGTGATGGCGATTCAAGCAGAATTGCCGCAGAATTCAAGAATTTGTCAGCCATGTACGAGATTTGGACAAAAGATAATCTGCTTGACGAGTCGGATCCATCCTGGTCAAAGATTTTTGATGAAGCTGAAGAGAGGTTAATTAGACTGCATGACGTTGCGATATATGGATGCTTTGCATCCTCAGCCAAGTCATGGACTCAGTACCAGGCAGAAGTACTGAAGATTCGCAGGAGTCCCCTTCTTTTGAGGGGTGGAATGCAGATAGCTAGCGATTTCATGGTCCAGGGCGATCTGAATGTAATTCCGCTGACGTCAACAATTGGATATCAGGCGAATACGCACATCCTCATCCACTTTCGAGATGGAAATCCAGATATGGGTAGGAAGGTATTTCAGCCAGAGATTAAGGCTTTGGCTGAGAAAACTAGTAGACAGGCGGTTAATATATTTAAGCGCTACATACACCTGATGCGTGAGGATTCTGGCTCTCCACCCGCAGTTGATGAGACTGATTTATTTGAGTGGAAGCTGATGCAAAAGAAGCATGTTGAAGAGAATCCGTTGGAATTAGCGATTGCTGGAAGAAGGTTGTCCTATGCATCTACCCCTCGTAGTGAGCAGGATGTCGTGGCGATTTTTCATGAACTGGTTGGAATGGAGATTATAAGAGGATTTGACTTTATTTCAACGTCGCAGTATGATCGATACGATAGCTGTTTTCGAACTTATTACATTGATGATGAAAGGTTTAGATTCTCACCTTCTATTAATCCGCTTGGAGTAGCTAGGGCAAATATAGCGGGCAAGCTCTCAATGCCGAATGTTCTAGAGTACAAGTTTAATCTTGATGGTCTAATAGCGGATTTTGAGAAGGAGGAGAAATTTGACACGGATGTTCAGTTGGTTGTGTGTTGGGAAATCGGTAAAGCTTATGAATCGCGATATAACCTTTCTAGCCGACTAGTAGGAGAGGAAGGTTCGTCACGGCGCTATTTTGGTAGTACTCATGCGCTTTGGTACGAAAGACAAATGAAATTCGAGATAATTTGCTTGTCCGACTTAATTCAATTTTTGCGGGACCCAGAGGTCGTAATCGTCAATCATCAGGCGATCGGTACAAGACGGTAGAAGAATGGAGACGTGACGTGACGGGACGGCTGGCGGGAAAGAGGGCGGTGGTGACGGCGGCGGGGCAGGGGATTGGCCGGGCGACGGCGCTGGCGTTTGCGCGTGAAGGTGCGCGCGTCCTCGCCACCGACATCGACGAGGAGGCGCTGGCGGCGCTGAAGAAAGATAATCCCGCTCTCGCCGTCGGCCATCTCGACGTGCTCGATGGCGATGCGATCACGGCCTTCGCCGAGGAGGTGGGAGCGGTCGACGTGCTCGCCAACATCGCCGGCTTCGTCCACCACGGCTCCATCCTCGACTGCGAGGAAGAGGATTTCGACTTCTCCATGGAGCTCAACGTGCGCTCCATGTACCGGATGACGCGGGCCTTCCTGCCGGCGATGCTGGCCGCCGGCGGCGGCTCGATCGTCCAGATGGCCTCGGTGGTGGGCAGCGTGAAGGGCTTCCCCAACCGCTTTGCCTACGGCGTCACCAAGGCGGCGGTGGTGGGCCTGACGAAGTCGGTCGCCGCCGATTTCGTCGGCCGCGGCATCCGCTGCAACGCCATCTGCCCGGGCACCGTCGAGACGCCGTCCTGGCACGGCCGTGTCGCGGCGGCGGCCGACGCCGAGGCGGCGCGCAAGGCCTTCATCGCCCGCCAGCCGATCGGCCGCATCGGCAAGGCCGAGGAAGTGGCGGCGCTTGCCGTCTACCTCGCCTCCGACGAATCGGCCTTCACCACCGGCCAGGCGCTCGTCATCGACGGCGGCATCACGATCTGACGATGGGGCCGTCTGCGTCCGTCCTCCCGGCGCGCGGGTCGCCCGCCGCGGGAGCGTCGGGCGAGGCGACATCCGCTGCCGGGTCCGGCGGCAAGTCTGGCGGGTCAGCGGTGGCCGGCGTGACCGGCCCGCCAGCTGTCGGCGCCCCCGGCATCAATTCCTCGACCGACGGGTGGGCGGTGCCGAGCTGCTCGATCATGCCGCGGGCGATCTCGCGCTCGCCCATGATGACGGTGTTCGCGCCGAGATCGTTCAGGTACTCGACCTCGGCGTCGGAGTGGGCGCGGGCGATGATCTCGATCGCGGCGCTCGCGGTTCGCGCCTGGCCGACCACCTGGCCCGCCTCGAAGGCGTTCGGAATCGCCACGACGAGGCGGCGGGCGCCGGCGAGGTTGGCGGCCGCCAGCACGTCGGGGCTCGCGGCATTGCCGACGATCACCTCCACCGCGCTGTCGCGGATGCGCGTCACCGCCTTGTCGGCGTCCTCGATGACGAGGAAGGGCGTGCCGCCGTCCTTGAGCGCGGCGCCGACGAGGCTGCCGACCCGGCCGTAGCCGACGAGAATGGTGTGGCCGGCGAGGTCGGTCTGCAGGCGCGGCTCGTCGGAGGCGTCGTTGGCAGTCGCCTCGACCTTTCCGTCGCTTGCTGCCGACGGCACCGGCGCGGGCGGGGCGCCGGGTGCGGGCACCGGCGCGGCCGGCGCCGCCGCAGCAGGGGCGTAGCGCTCGACGCGCGGCTCGAGCCGGGGCCGCAGCCTGTCGAGGATGGCGAAGATCAGCGGATTGAGCATGATCGACAGGATGGCGCCGGCGAGAATGAGGTCGCTCGCCTCGTCCGGCAAAAGGTCGAGCCGGGTGCCGAGGCTCGCCAGGATGAAGGAGAACTCGCCGATCTGGGCGAGACTCGCGGCGATCGTCAGCGCCGTTCCCACCGGATGGCGGAACATCCGGACGATCAGGTAGGCGACGATCGACTTGCCGACGACGATGATGAACAGCGTCGCCAGCAGCGGCAGCGGATCCTGAATGACGCTGAAGGGGTCGAACAGCATCCCGACCGAGACGAAGAACAGCACCGCGAAGGCGTCACGCAGCGGCAGTGATTCCTCCGCCGCGCGGTGGCTGAGCTCGGATTCGCTCAAGACCATGCCGGCGAAGAAGGCGCCGAGCGCCAGCGAGACGCCGAACAGCTTCGCCGCGCCGAAGGCGACCCCGAGCGCGATCGCCAGCACGGCGAGGCGGAACAGCTCGCGCGAGCCGGTGTGGGCGACGTAGTGCAGCACCCACGGGATCACCCGCCGTCCGACCAGCAGCATGACGGCGACGAAGGCCGCCACCTTGGCGAGCGTCAGGCCGATCACGCCGGGAAGCCCCAGCCCGAGCCGGGCGGCGATCGGATCGGACCGGACCATCTCTTCGCCGCCGCTGATGAGGCTCGCGAGCGCCGGCAGGAGCACCAGCGCCAGCACCATCGCGAGATCCTCGACGATCAGCCAGCCGACGGCGATGCGGCCGCGCTCGGTCTCGATCAGCCGACGCTCCTGCATCGCCCTGAGCAGCACCACCGTACTCGCCACCGACAGGGCGAGGCCGAACACGAGGCTCGCCGGGACCGGCCAGCCCATCATCGTGCCGAGGCCGAAGCCCATCGCGGTGGCGGCGGCCATCTGCACGACCGCGCCGGGCACGGCGATCGCCCGCACCGACAACAGGTCCTTCAGCGAGAAGTGCAGCCCGACGCCGAACATCAGCAGGATGACGCCGATTTCGGCGAGTTCGGTGGCAAGATGCTGGTCGGCGACGAAGCCCGGCGTGAACGGCCCGACGACGACGCCGGCAACGAGGTAGCCGACCAGCGGTGACAGCCGCAGCCGCTGGGCGATCACGCCGAAGACGAACGCCAGACCAAGGCCGACGACGATGGTGGCGATCAGGGGCGTGTCGTGCGGCATGGAGCGGGCGGGGCCTCGTGGAACTGGAGGTCCGGAGAGGGGCACGGAGCCCCGGCTTGTCTATATTCATATAATATGGTTGATTACGACCACATTGGGCAAGTGCCGAGCACCATGAATCTTCGCCCCGAACAGAGCCGTGCCGCCCGTGGGCTGCTCGACTGGAGCCAGGCCGAGCTCGCCGAGCACGCCGGCGTGTCGCGCTCGACCGTGCGTGACTTCGAAGGCGGCCGGCACGAGCTGCACCGTGCCAGCGAGGCGCAGATCGTGCGGGCGCTCACCGAGGCGGGCGTGCGCCTGATTGCCGCCGACGGCGAGGGCCCCGGCGTGCGGCTGGCGCACCCGCCGGGCTGAGGGCGTCCGGCTGGACTTGCGGCGGGTCGTCGGTGCAAGGTCCGCCCGGTCCGGGCCGGGAATGCTCTCGATGTTCATCGTCTGTGGCGAAGCGCTGTTCGACCTGTTCGTCGCCGGGGAAGGCGGCGCGTCGCTGCGCTTCGACGCCCACCCTGGCGGCTCGCCCTACAACGTCGCCGTCGGCCTCGCGCGCCTCGGCGCCGAGGTGTCGCTCGTCACCGGCATCTCCATCGACTTCCTCGGTGCGAAGCTGCTGAAGCGCCTGGAGGCGGAAGGCGTCGGGACGGGCATGATCGTCCGCAAGGGCGGGCCGACGACGATCAGCCTCGTCGGCGTCGATGCCCATGGCGTGCCCGCCTACGCCTTCCACGGCCACCGCGCCGCCGACCGCTCGCTCGAGACGGCCGACCTGCCCCGCCTGCCGCTCGGCTCCCGCGTCATCCACGCCGGCTCGTTCTCGCTGGTCACCGAGCCGACCGGGACGAGCGAACTCGCGCTGGCGCGCTCGCGGTCGCCGGGCGTGGTGGTCTCCGTCGATCCGAACGTGCGGCTGTCGGTGGAGCCGGATCTCGACATCTGGCGCGCCCGCCTCGCCGAGTGGCTGGCGATCGCCGACCTCGTCAAGGTCAGCCGTGAGGATCTCGGCGTGCTCTATGGCGGTGCCGCGATGGCCGACGTCGCCGCCGGCTGGCTGAAGGGCGGCGCGAGGCTCGTCGTCGTCACCGACGGCGGCGAGGGCGCCCACGCCTTCACGTCGTCCTTGCGCACCTTCGTGCCGGCGATGCCGACGGCGGTGGTCGACACCGTCGGCGCCGGCGACACTTTCCAGGCGGCGCTCTTGTGGCGGCTCGCCGAGGAGAACGCCATGGCGCCGGCAGCGCTCGCCTCGATCGACGAGAAGACGCTCCGCCGCGTGCTGCGCTATGCGAGCGCCGCCGCGGCGATCACCTGCGGCCGCGCCGGCGCCGACCTGCCGCGCGCGGCGGAGGTCGACGAGCGGCTCAGGGAGGCCGGCGAGGCCCCCGGCGAGGTCTGAGCCGGTGCCGCCCGGGGCGACGCCTCGGGCAGCCGGGTGGGGCCGCCGGTCGTCGGCGACCGGACCGTCAGCGGCCGGACCCTACGCGGCCTGGCGCTTCGCCTGGATCAGCTTGCGGTTGACCAGGACCTCGGCGATCTGCACGGCGTTCAGCGCCGCGCCCTTGCGCAGGTTGTCGGAGACGACCCACATCGCGAGGCCGTTCTCCACCGTCGGGTCCTCGCGGATGCGGGAGATGTAGGTGGCGTCCTCGCCGGTCGCCTCGTGCGGGGTGACGTAGCCGCCGTCCTCGCGCTTGTCGACGACGAGGCAGCCCGGCGCCTCGCGCAGCATCTCGCGGCACTCGTCGGCCGACAGCGGGTTCTCGAGCTCGAGGTGGACGGCCTCGGAGTGCGAAACGAACACCGGCACGCGCACGCAGGTGGCGACCACCTTGATCTTCGGATCGAGGATCTTCTTGGTCTCCACCGTCATCTTCCACTCTTCCTTGGTGAAGCCGTCGTCCAGGAAGACGTCGATGTGGGGGATGACGTTGAAGGCGATGCGCTTGGTGAACTTCTTCGATTCCACCGGGTCGGAGACGAAGATCGCCCGCGTCTGCTCGAAGAGCTCGTCCATCGCGTCCTTGCCGGCGCCGGACACCGACTGGTAGGTGGCGACGACGACGCGCTTGATGCCGGCGCGGTCGTGGATGGGCTTCAGCGCCACGACGAGCTGCGCGGTCGAGCAGTTCGGGTTGGCGATGATGTTCTTCTTGCGGAAGCCGGCGATGGCGTCGGCGTTCACCTCCGGCACGATCAGCGGCACGTCGGGGTCCATGCGCCAGGTCGACGAGTTGTCGATGACGACGCAGCCCTGAGCGGCGATCTTCGGCGACCACTCCTTCGAGATCGCACCACCGGCCGACATCAGGCAGATGTCGATCTTGGAGAAGTCGACCGTCTCGAGCGCCTTCACCTTCAGCGTCTTGTCACCGAAGGAGACCTCGGTGCCCTGGCTGCGGCGGGACGCGACGGCGACGACCTCGTCGGCGGGGAAGCCGCGCTCGTCGAGGATGTCGAGGATCTCGCGACCGACGTTGCCGGTCGCGCCGACGACGGCGACGGAATAGCCCATGGTTCTCAGCTCCTGCCTCCCGATGGCGCCCGGCGTGGCGGCGACCCGCGCGGGCGTCCGTCCCTCCCCGTCCCCGGGGAGTGCGGCGGGGGCGAGGAGAGGATCAGCGCGTCGTCGTGGTCGTTTTCGACGCAGGCCGCCCGGCCGCACCCTGACGCACGCGGTCGCCGCCACCGAAGCGGCGGGCGTCATGCGAGGCGAGAGGATGGGCAAAGGACATGCGAGGCCGCGTCACGCTGGAACTCGGCGGTGGTGATGACGGAAAACCCGCCGCCCGTCAACGGCGTGTGCGCCGGCGGCCGACGTGGCACCGCGGCCTGTGCGCAGCCGGGACGACCGCCCCGGCCCCGGCTCAGGCGCTGACGGCGGCCAGTGCGTCCTCGCGGGTGTCGGCCGACTTCAGGATCGACAGGAAGCCGGAGATCTCGAAGACCTCGCGGATGTGCGCCGGCAGCCGGCACAGCACCAGGGCTCCGCCCGCCTGCTTCAGCCGCTTGGCGACGACGAGAACGACGCGCAGGCCGGCGCTGGAGATGTAGTCGAGGCCCGAGAAGTCGACGACGATGCGGTTCGTGCCCGCCGTGACGTGGGCGAGGATTTCGCTCTCGACCGCCGCCGCGTTGTTGCTGTCGAGGCGCCCCTGGGGGAGCAGCACCAGCACATCGCCCGAGCGTTCCGTCGCAATCGTCATGATCGTTCCGTCGGTTGGGCCGCCGCCCTCACCCGGATCGGGACGCGATCGGGAGGGCGCGCGCGGCAGGGTTCGCGCGCAAGAACGGATACCGACCCCGCCGCCGCCTGTCCAGCCCGCGCCGGCTGTGGCATGAACGATGCGGAACCGGTGCGAGGTCCGGCAGGGCTCCGGGCCGGACCTTTGGGGTGTGCCGGTCCGGCCGGCGCCGCTGCGCGAGAGAGGACCGGGCCAGCATGAATCTGTCGCGTCTGCTGCTCGTCCCGGGCCCGCCCCGCCAGCGCCCGCCCGATCTCAGCTACGCCGCCGACGAGCGGCCGCCACTGGTGGCGCTCCTCAGTCTCGCCACGCAACACGCCGTGATGGCCCTGTCGCTCTCCGCCTACGTGCTGATCGCCTGCCGGTCGGCGGGGGTGGGGGCGGAGGCGACGCGCCTCATCCTGTCGGGGACGGTGTTGGCGATGGCGGTCGCGACGCTGCTGCAGGCGGTCGGCCGCGGTGTCGGCTCCGGCGGCCTGATCGTCCACATCCCCAATCCCTTCTACATCGGCATCGTCAGCGGGGCGATGAAGGTCGCCGGTCCCTCGGCGCTGGTGATGATCGGGCTGACGAGCGGCGTCGTTCAGCTCTTCGTGGCGCGCGCGATCCCCTATCTCCGCTCGGTCTTCCCCTCGCAGGTCGCCGGTGTCGTCGTGCTCGTGGCCGGCCTGTCGCTCGTCGAATACGCCTTCGAGGGTGGCCTCGGCCTCGACCACGCGAGCGCAGTGCAGCTGCCGGAGTTCATTGTCTTCCTCGTGACCTTCGGCGCCATCGCGGCACTGTCGGTGTGGGGCTCGCGCGCGCTGAAGCTCTATGCCCTGTTCGTCGGCCTCACCCTCGGCGTCGCCACGGCAGCCGGCTTCGGCATCCTGGAGGGGGGCGACCGGATCGCCGCCGCGCCGCTGTTCGGCCTGCCGGCGATCAGTCTGCCCGCCTTCGACGTCGGCGTCGGCACCCTCGCCGCCCTCTCGGTGATGGCGATCATGGTCGGCCTCGACACGCTCGCCTGCGTCGTCATCATCGACAAGATGGACGACGCGGCGTGGCGCCGCCCTGACATGCGCCGCGTCGCCGGCGGCATCACCGCCAACGGCATCGGCGACATCGCCTCCGGCGTCTTCGGCGGCATGCAGGTGGCGCCGTCCTCCGCCAACATCGGCCTCGCCCACGCGAGCCGAGCGACCTCGCGGGTCATCGGGCTCGTCGTCGCGGCGATGATGCTGGCGCTCGCCCTGATGCCGAAGCTAACCGTCACCCTGACGCTGATGCCGGGGCCGGTGATGGGGGCGGTGGCGCTCTATGCCGCGTCGTTCCTGATCGCCTCCGGCATCGAGCTCGTCGCGAGCCGCGCCCTCGACAGCCGCGGCGTCTTCCTGGTCGGCGTCTCCGTCAGCCTCGGCCTGATCGGCATCGCCTACGAGGACATGGTGTCGACGGCGCCCGATCTCGTACGCGCGCTCTTCGAGGATGCCGTGATCGTCGCGGGCGTCAGCGCGGTCGGCCTCAACCTGCTGTTCCGCCTGAATTCGCGGCAGACGGCCACCTATGTGCCGACGGGCGAGGGCGGCTCGGCCGCCGTGACGGCGATGCTCGAGAAGCAGGGCTCGGCCTGGGGCGTGCGCCGGGACGTGCTGAACCACGCCAAGCTCGCCGCCGGCGAGGCCGTGGAGCTGCTCGAACGTGGCGGATCGCCGCGGCGCCTCACGGCCGTGACGGCGTGGTTCGATGAAACCGACCTGACCGTGGAACTCGTGCACTCCGGCGATCCGGCCGTCATCCATGCCCCCGCCCCGGTGGCCCCCGGCGCCGACCTCGACGAGGCGGCGTTCCAGGAGGCGGCATCGGCCGCGATCCTGACGCGCCTCACCGACCGGGTCTCGAGCGGATCGCGCGACGGTGGCTCCTATCTGCTACTGCACTTCGAGCACTGATCCGGTAGTGTCGCGCGGGTACGCGTGTCGAGCCCGGAGGCCGTCGCGATGCATCATGCTGGGGAGTCGCCTGCCGTGAATCTCACGTTCCTCGAAGAGCTTCTGCTGTTGTGCCTCGACGACGAGACGGGCCTGCTCCGGCCCGCGTTCGCGCCGTGGCTCGATACCGCGGGCGCCGGCGCTCTTCTGATGGACCTCGCGCTCAAGGATCGCGTCGATACCGATCCGAAGCGGCTCGACGTCGTCGACAAGACGCCGACCGGCGAGCCTCTGCTCGACGAGGCCCTGGCGCTCGTCGCCGAGATGCCGAACGGGCAGCCGATCGACGCCTACCTGGCGCAGCTCTCGCGCCACGGCGAGCACTTCCGCACCGAGGCGCTCGACCGGCTGGTCGAGCGCGGCGTCCTCAAGGTGAAGGACGACCGCTTCCTCTGGGTGTTCAAGACGCGCGCCTACCCGGTGGTGGACGGCCGTGCCGAGCGGGAGGTGAAGCGGCGCCTGTTCGCCATCCTGTTCGACGACGAGATCCCCGATCCGCGCGACGTCGTGCTGATCAGCCTCGTCTCGGCGTGTAACCTCCTGCCGATGATGCTGTCGGCCGACGAGTGCGAGCATGTCCGCGACCGTGTCGAGACGATCCGCAAGATGGATCTGATCGGCCAGTCGGTCGGCCGCGCGATCCGCGACATCGAGTGGTCGATTGCCCTGACGCAGACGGGTTTCTGACAGACACCGACGCTGACAGCCGCGGCACCGCAGACCGCCGAGCCGCGATAGGCCGATGCAGACGCTCCAGTACCTCCGGCCGACGCTCTACGCGACCTGCTTCTTCTCGATGCACGTCGCGGTCGCGATGCTGCTGCCGGCCTTCGTCGACCTGGCCGACGGCAGCCCCGACTGGATGGTCTTCGTCGGGGTGAGCGTCGCCGTCTTCGTCGTCTCGCTGCTCGGCATCCTGTCGCTGCGCCAGCCGCTGCCGCGCTTCTCGCCGCGCTTCGGCTTCCTGGTGACGACCGTGCTGTGGTTGTCGACGTGCTTCGTCGGTGCCCTGCCGTTCTACTTCTCGGCGCTGAACCTCAGCTTCGCGCAGTCGGTGTTCGAAGCGGTCTCGGGGCTGACGACCACCGGTTCGACGGTGATCGCCGGCCTCGACAACGTGCCGCGCGGCATCCTGCTGTGGCGGGCGCTGCTGCAGTTCTTCGGCGGTATCGGCATCGTCGCGATCGGGCTGTTCCTGTTTCCGTTCCTGCGCATCGGCGGCATGCAGCTGTTCCGGGCCGAATCCTCCGACCGCTCGGACAAGGCGCTGCCCCGCGTCGTCCAGCTGACGACGGCGCTGGTCGTCATCTATGTCGGCCTCAACGTCCTCTGCACTCTCGTCTATGCCGCCCTCGGCATGACCTTCTTCGATGCCGTGACGCACGCCATGGCGACGGTGTCGACGGGCGGCTTCTCCACCCACGACGCCTCCTTCGGCTTCTTTCCGAGCCCGGCGATCCACTGGGCCGCCATCGTCTTCATGATCCTCGGCGGCCTGCCGTTCGTGCTGTTCGTCGACCTCTGCGTCAACGGCAAGCTGACGCTGTTCAACGACATCCAGGTCCGGGTCTTCGTCGCCGCCATCGTCGCCGCCTCGATCGCGCTGGCGATCTGGCTGACGGCGACGCACGACATGGCGTTCCATGACGCCCTCACCCACGCCGCCTTCAACGTCACGTCGATCATCACCACAACGGGTTTCGCCTCGACCGACTATGCGCTGTGGGGGCCGTTCGCGGTGGCGCTGTTCCTGATCCTCACCTTCATCGGCGGGTGTTCGGGATCGACCACCGGCGGCATCAAGATCTACCGCTTCATCATCGTCTTCGCCGCCCTCAACCGGTCACTGCACCGGCTCGTCTATCCGAACGCGGTGGTGCCGCTGCGCTACGGCGACCGGCGGGTCGATGCCGACGTTTTCGAATCGGTGATGACCTTCCTGATCGCCTTCTTCGCCCTCCTGGCGATCATCACGGTGCTGCTGTCGCTGACGTCCGGCCTCGATCTCGTCACCAGCCTGACCGGTGCCCTGACGGCGCTCTGCAATGTGGGCCCCGGCCTCGGCGACATCATCGGCCCGGCCGGCAACTTCGCCACCCTCGACGACGCCGCCGTCTGGGTGCTGTCGGCCGCCATGTTGCTCGGCCGACTGGAGATCATGACGATCCTCGTCCTGCTGTCGCCGATCTACTGGCGCTCCTGACAGCTCAGCTGGAGCCGCCGAGGCAGGTCACGAGGCTCGCCGCGAGGTCGCCCATCAGCTCGAAATAGAGGTCGGCGCCGGGCGTGTGGGCGGCCGCGGCGTCGGGATCGAGCACGCCGGTGCGCACGCCGGTGTCCTCCACCAGCCGGGTGACGACACGCGGCTCGAACTGCGGCTCGGTGAAGACGCAGACGGCGCCGCGCTCGGCGATGGTGGCGCGGATTTCCTGGATGCGCTGGGCGCCCGGCGCGCGGTCGGGGCTGACGGTGACCGTGCCGACCGCCGTGAGCCCGTAGCGGGCGTCGAGATACTGGTAGGCGTCGTGGAAGACGATGAACGGCTTCTCGCGCACCGGCGCGAGCTCCGTCTCGAGCTGCGCGTCGAGGGCGGCGATGCGGGCCTCGAGGGCGGCGCCGTTCGCGGCGTAGCGGTCGGCGTTGGCGGGATCGGCGTCGGAGAGGGTGGCGACGATCGCCCGGGTCATCGCCGCCGCGTTGCGCGGGTCGAGCCACAGGTGCATGTCGTGCTCGCTGACGTGGGCGTGCGCCTCCGCCTTGGCGTGCGCGGCGTGTGCGTCGTGGGCATGCGCGTCGTGACCGTGGGCGTCGTGCGCGTGGTCGTGCGCATCGGCGTGGGCCTCCGCTGGCGCAGCCGCGTGATCGTGATCGTCCGCATGATCGTGGGCATCCGCCGTGCCGTGGGCGGCCGCCTCGTGCTCGTGGTCGTCGTGGTCCTCATGCCCGGCCGCGGCGTGCGCCGGGCCATCGGCGTTAGCGCCGTGATCGTGATCGTGATCATGGTCCGCGTCCGGCTCAGCCGCTGCATGGTCGTGGTCGTGATCATGATCCGCGTCCGCCGGATCCGCCTTCGCCTCGGTGCTCCCGTGATCGTGACCGTGGTCGTGGGCCTCCCAGATGCCGCCCTCGCGCAGCGGCATCAGCCGCAATCCCGGCGCCTCCGAAAGGTCGACGACGTCTGCCTGGCTCGCCAGCGTCGCGAGGGGATCGTCCAGGAAGGCCTCGAGGCCGGGCCCGACGCGGAAGACGATCTGTGCGCCAGAGAGGGCGGCCGCGTCGGACGGCTTCATCGTGTAGGTGTGCGGCGACGCCCCGCCCTTGACGAGCAGCGTCGGCTCGCCGACGCCCGCCATGACGCCGGACACCAGCGAGTGCATCGGCGCGATCGAGACGACGACGCTCGGCGGCGGCGACGGTGCCTCGGTCTCCGCGTGGAGCGCCGGCATTCCGAGGCTGCCGATCCCGACGGCGCACGCCGCCGGCAGCGCGAGGCGGACGGTGGCGCTCGTGAGAGTACGACGCATGGGATGTCTCCGCTCGGTCTGTTGGGGAAGCTGTAACTTTATAACGTTGCGCCCGCGCCGGACAAGCGGCCATATGCGCGCTCCGGGGCGGCGGCGGGTTCGGCCGGGCGGCCTCGGCGGCGATGGGACGGACGGCGTGGGATCTGAGGGCGCGGAACGGGCGGTCGGTCGGACGGTGGCGCCGGGAGACGGCGGCGCGCGCGCAGCGCTCGTCTCGGCCACCGGCCTCGGCATCCGGCGCGGCGACCGCTGGCTGCTGCGCGACGTCGATCTCGCCGTGCGGGCGGGCGAGATCGTCACCGTGATCGGCCCCAATGGCGGCGGCAAGACGACGTTGCTGAAGGCGCTGATCGGCCTGATCCGCGCCGACGCCGGCCGGGTCGAGCGCGGCGCCGGCCTCGTCATCGGCTACGTGCCGCAGCGCCTGCAACTCGAGTGGACGATGCCGCTCAGCGTCGAGCGGCTGATGACGCTGACCGGCCGGCCGCCTGCGGGCGCGGTGGACGAGGCCCTCCGCTCGACGGGGGCGGCGCACCTGAAGGCGCGCGCCGTCCAGGCGCTTTCGGGCGGCGAGCTGCAGCGGGTGCTGCTCGCCCGTGCGCTGGCGCGACGGCCCGACCTGCTCGTTCTCGACGAGCCGGTGCAGGGCGTCGACTTCACCGGCGAGACGGAGCTCTACGGACTGATCGGCGAGATGCGCGACCGCACCGGCTGCGGTGTGCTGCTCGTCTCCCACGACCTGCACGTCGTGATGGCGGCGACCGACCGCGTCATCTGCCTCGACGGCGGCGTTCAGTGCAGCGGCCGCCCGCGCGAGATCGCCGCCGACCCGGCGCTGGTGCGCCTGTTCGGGCCGCGCTCGGCCGAGGCGAAGCTCGCCGTCTACGCCCACGACCACCACCATCACGACGGCTCGCACGACCACAGCCATCCTCACGACGATCATCCGGACGGCCACGGCCCCCACGACCACGGCTCCCACGACCATGGCGGTCGCGCCCACGGCAGCCACGCGCACCACCCCGGCGCCCCGCCGCCACCACCGGCGCGCGGGGCCTAGCCATGCCGGACGAGTTCCTCGTGCGCGCGGCACTCGCCGGCGTCGGCGTGGCGCTGGTGGCCGGCCCGCTCGGCTGCTTCGTCGTCTGGCGCCGCCTCGCCTACTTCGGTGACACCATGGCCCACTCGGCGCTGCTCGGGGTGGCGCTCGGGCTGGCGCTCGGCATCTCGACGCAGATCGGCGTTCTCGTCGTCGCCCTCACCGTCGCCGTGCTGCTGGCGGTGCTGGAGCGCCTGCGCACCATTCCCTCGGACACGCTGCTCGGCATCCTCTCTCACTCGGCGCTGTCGATCGGGCTGGTGGCGGTCGGCTTCATGGCGTGGCTACGGGTCGATCTGCTCGCCTACCTGTTCGGCGACGTGCTGTCGGTGTCGTGGGGGGAGGTGGCGCTCGTGCTCGCCGGGGGCGCCGGCGTGCTCGCGGTGCTCGCCTGGCTGTGGCGCGACCTCGTCGCCGCAACCGTCAGCCCCGACCTCGCCGCGGCGGAGGGCGTCGACGTCCTGCGCAGCCGCATCGTCTTCACGCTCCTGATGGCGGTGGTCATCGCCATCGCCATGAAGATCGTCGGCGTGCTGCTCATCACCTCGCTCCTCATCATCCCCGCCGCGACGGCGCGCCGCTTCGTCGCCTCGCCCGAGGCGATGGCGGTGGTGGCGGCGCTGGCCGGCGCCGTCGCGGTGCTCGGCGGCCTCGTCTTCTCCCTCGTTGCCGACACCCCGTCCGGCCCCTCGATCGTGGTGACGGCGCTGGCGCTGTTCATGCTCTCGCTGGTGCCGCTGCCGATGCTGGCGAGCCGCCGCTAGAAGGCCCGCCGCAGGGAGCGAATCGCGGGCGAATCACCGATTGTCGGCGGCGAACCGTGCGCGCTATGCTCGTGCCACTCCGGCGGGTGGGGCGGGGGATGGCGCGCGCGGCGAGCACGGGCGGGGGACTGCGATGTCGCGTCGCCGCCACGGCGGCCGCGGGCGGCGCGGCGCTGCTGCCGGTCGCGGTGATGGCCGGGGCATGGACGCTCGAGCCCGGCACCGGCCAAGTCATCGTCACGCTCGAGAGCAAGCTCGCCACGCAGGAATTCGACGGCAGCGGCGACCGCGTCTCGCGCTCCCGCTACGCCAAGGCCGAGCTCTCCGCCTACGCCGAATACGGCCTCGCCGAGGGGCTGACGGTGCTGTTCTCGCCGCGGTTCGAGGACGTCAACGATTCCTCGAAGTGGGGCGGGGCGCGCACTGGCCTCGGCTACACCGAGATCGGCGCGCGGGCGCGGTTCGTGCGCTTCGAGGCGGAGAGGCCGGGGGTCTGGCAGGGCTCGGTGGTGTCGATGCAGGGCTCGGTGCGCATCCCCGGCTCGGTCGACGATAACGATCCGCTGCTCGTCGGCAACAACGTCTTCGAGATCGACGGGCGCCTTCTCTTCGGCACGAGCTTCATGCTCGGCCCGTGGTCGAGCTTCGTCAACGCCGAGGCCGGCTACCGCTGGCGCGACGGCGACCCGCCGAGCGAACTGCGCGGCGACCTCACCTTCGGCGTGCGGCCGCGGCCGGACTGGCTGGCGCTCGCCCAGGTCTTCCAGGTCAACACCGTCGGGGGCGGCAGTGGCGGCTTCAAGGCCGGCGCCTACACGCGGGTGCAGCTTTCCGTCGTCCACGACCTCGATGCCCGCTGGTCGGTGCAGGTCGGGGCCAACTCGGTCGTCGCCGGGCGCCGCGCGCTCGCCGAGAACGGCGTCATGCTGGCGGTCTGGCGGCGCTTCTGACGAGGCTTCCGGCGCGCATCGCCTCAGCGGCGCGCCTCCAGCGGCCCGGTGTCGTCGGCCTCGGCGGCGAGCAACTCGTCGAGATAGCGTTTCAGCACCGCCCGTTCCGGCACGGTGCCGGCGAGCCGGCCGTTCGCGTCGAGTACCGGCAGGACGCCGGCGATGCCCTCGGCGATCGTCTCGACGTGGTCGGCGACGGCATCGGCGACGTGGGCGGTCGCCGGCACCGCTTCGATCAGCGTTTCGATCGGCGTCTCGGGGGCGGAGAGGAAGGTCTCGAGCAACCGGTCGCGCCGGACGAGGCCACGGAAGCTGCCGTCCGCCGCCTCGACGGCGACGACGAGGGCGAAGGTGCCGCGGCTTGCGTTGGCCGCCTCGCCCACCGGCAGGCCCTCGGCAAAGCGCGGCACGTCGGCCAGCGGCACGTCCGCCAGCTTGAGGTCGCGCAGGCGGCCGACGTCGCGTGGGCCGGTGAGGTCGCGCCCGCGCACGTGGAAGCGCCAGGTCGAGAAGGAGTAGCCGAACCAGCGCTTGGTCAGGAGGTTCGCCACCACCACTGCAATCGCGACGGAGACGATGCCGGAGTGGATGCCGGTCGTCTCGACCGCGAGCAGCACGATCGCGAGCGGCGTGCCGACGATCGCCGCCGCCACCGCCGACATGCCCGTCACCACGGCGAGCCCGCTCGGTTCGGCCGGTCCGAGCAGCGGCGCCACGGCCGCGACGTGCAGCAGCGAGCCGAAGGCGGCGCCGAGGAACAGCGAGGCCGAGAACAGGCCGCCGCGGAAGCCCGAGCCGATGCAGACGATCGAGGCGGCCGCCTTGGCGACGACGATCGCCGCCAGTGCCCCGATCGTGGCGTCGTGGCCGAGGATGTTGTTGATGCCGGCGTGGCCCGGCCCGGTGACGACCGGCACCAGGATCGCGAGCCCGCCGAGTGCCGCCCCGCCGATCACCGGCCTGAGCGCCTTCGGCCCCGGCAGGCGCGCCAGGACGGCCTCCACCGTGGTGGTGCCGCGCATCACGACGATGCCGACGAGGGCGCTGGCGATGCCGACGAGGACGGCGAACGGATAGTGCCAGAGCGCCGGCCCGACGATGTGGGCGGCCGGGAAAAGCGGGTTCGGCCCGATGATGAAGTGGGTGGCGAGCCCGCTCGCTGCCGCGGCCAGAAGCGTCGGCGCGAGCGCCCGGACGGCGTAGCCGCCGACCACCAGTTCGAGCGCATAGACCGCGCCGGCGAGCGGCGCGCCGAAGATCGCGGCGATGCCGGCGGCCGTGCCGCACGACACCAGCACCCGCAGCGCCCGTCGCGACACGCCGAGGCGCTGGCCCGCGACGGAGAGCAGGCCGGCGCCGATCTGCGTCATCGCCGCCTCGAAGCCGACCGAGCCGCCGATCGAGATCGACAGGCTGCACAGGCCGACGAGCACCAGGCTGTCGCCGAGCGACATCCGCCCGCCTTCCAGCGCGTTCGCCTCGACGGGATCGGTGATCGACAGCCGGTTCAGCCGCCCGGCGAGCCAGAGGACGAGGCCGAGAACGAGGCCGCCGAGCGTGGTGACCGTGAGGATGCGCCAGGGCGGCACGCCGCCGGTGCCGACGACGTCGACGTCGGCGCCGAACAAGAGCGTCTGGATCTCGCCGACGAGGGTGTGGGTGGCGGCGACGATCACCGCGATGAAGAGCCCGCCGACGGCGGCGAGCGAGAAGACGATCAGGCGCTCGCGGTCGGACGGGTCGGCGTCGTCGCGCGGGGACGCGGACGGCAGCGCACCCGGCGCAGATGTGTCGCTCACCTCCGCCGCCCCCCGGCTGCTGCTGCTACGGGTTACGCAGGCCCACGGCGCGGAACGTCACCGTGCAGTTGTCGTCGAAGTTGAGCTTGGTGAGCTTGCCGGTGATCGTCACCTGGGTGGTCGAGCCGTCGATCTTCGAGGGCGAGATTTTCATCTCGCTGTAGGTCGAGGTCCAGGTCGCGACGCCGTTCCAGCGATCGAGCTGTGTCAGTTCGTACTCGCCGGCCGTCTTGAACGTCTTGGTGGTGGGGACGATGACGATGGTGCCGTTCGGATTGACGAGGACGAAGCCCGGCTTGGCGACCTTGTCCGGGGTCTTCATGCCCCACAGCACGGTGCCATAAGACATGGCGCGGGTGTCGCCGACCATGTTCTTGCATGCCTTGTTGGCCGCCGTGACCAGGAAGGTGCCGGTGAAGAGGTACTGCGTCTGCTGCGCCGCCGCGCCCGTCGCCAGGGTGGCGGCGATGGCGAAGGCGGCGAGGCCGGCGAGTTTGGACTGCGCTTTCAAGGACATGGGCTCCAGAGTGGCTGGCCGGTCCGCGCTCAGCGCGGGATCAGCAGCCAGAGATCGATGTCGAGGACGACGGCCGGGTCGTAGGCGCCGGCGGCGTCGCGGTCGGGAAAGTCGTGGCACGGCCGGTTCTTGGCGGCAACCGTCCTGATCCTGAGCGCACCGGCATCCGGCCGCCCCTCCAGTTCCTCGGCGGCGAGCACCTCGGACCACGCATAGAGGGTGTCGCCGGCGAAGACCGGTGCGACGTGGCGACCGCCGTTGATCGCCGCGACGTGGAAGGCGTTGGCGAGGCCGTTGAACGACAACGACCGGGCGATCGAGATGACGTGGCCGCCGTAGACCAGGCGTCGGCCGAAGCGACCGGCCGCCTCGGTATGCTGGTTGAAGTGCACCCGCGCCGTGTTCTGATAAAGGCGGGTCGCCAGCTGATGCTCGCTCTCCTCGACCGTCGTGCCGTCGACGTGGTCGATGCGCTCGCCGACGGCGTAGTCGGCGAAGCGGTGCGGCGAGCCGGAGAGGTCGTCGTCCCAGGCCTCGATGTCGATCAGCGGGGCGGCGTTGCCGATGACGTCGACGCCGACGGCGGCCGGCACGTTCGGCACGTGGCCCGGCGGGGCCGGGGTGCCGGGGTCGCGCTTGTTGACCATCACCCAGCGGACATAGTCGACCACCTCGGTGCCGTCGTCCTTGTAGCCGGTCGAGCGGACATAGACGACGCCGGTCCTGCCGTTCGAATTCTCCTTGAGGCCGATCACCTCGGAGATCGCCGACAGCGTGTCGCCCGGATAGACCGGCGCCAGGAAGCGGCAGCCGGCATAGCCGAGATTGGCCACCGCATTCAGCGAGATGTCCGGCACCGTCTTGCCGAAGACGGTGTGGAAGACGAGCAGGTCGTCGAGGGGCGCCTGCGGGTAGCCGATGTCGCGGGCGAAGCGGTCCGACGACTGCACGGCGAAGCGGCCGCCATAGATCGCCTGGTAGAGCGCGGCGTCGCCGACCGTCAGTGTGCGCGGGGTGGCGTGGCGGATCACCTGGCCGAGCTCGAAGTCCTCGAAGAAGTTGCCGGCCTTCGTCTTCGTCATGCGCGCCTCGCCCGCCACGGGAGGACGCGACAGTGGCCGATGGCTCCGCCGTCGGCAAGCGGCCGGGAGACGCGAAATCGGCGCACCCCGGAGGGACAGGGCGACGGCGCGTCTACACCTTCTTTCCAGTTGCCAACCTTGGGGCGCCGGGGCTTTATCGGCGGCACGAACGAGACTGCGCCACGGCGCGGCGGCCGGCGACGGCCGGCTCGCGATCGAAGGCGTGACCGATCCCGATCGGGGGCGAAGGGGTCGCCTCCTGCAGAACACCATCCGAGGAAACACTCATGAAGCGTCGTGAATTTCTGAAGTCCGCCGGCCTCGCCTCGGCCGCCGCGGCGACGACCGCCGCCGCGCTGCCGATGCCGGCGATCGCCCAGGACGCGCCCGAGCTCAACTGGCGCCTGACCTCGAGCTTCCCGAAGTCGCTCGACACCATCTATGGCGGCGCGCAGTTCTTCGCCGATCGGGTCTCGGCGCTCACCGGCGGCAAGTTCAAGATCCAGGTGTTCGCGGCGGGCGAGATCGTCCCGGGCCTGCAGGCGCTCGACGCCGTCTCCAACGACACCGTCGAGATGTGCCACACCGTCAGCTACTACTATGTCGGCAAGGATCCGACCTTCTGCCTCGGCGCCGCGATGCCGTTCGGCCTGAACGCCCGCCAGCAGAACGCCTGGCTGTACCAGGGCGGCGGCAACGAGCTGATGAACGAGTTCTACAAGGGCTACAACGCCGTCGGCTTCCCGTGCGGAAACACCGGCGCGCAGATGGGCGGCTGGTTCCGCAAGGAGATCAAGTCCGCCGCCGACCTGCAGGGCCTGAAGATGCGCATCGGCGGCTTCGCCGGCCAGGTGATGTCGAAGGTCGGCGTCGTGCCGCAGCAGATCGCCGGCGGCGACATCTATCCGGCGCTGGAGAAGGGCACGATCGACGCGGCGGAGTGGGTCGGCCCCTACGACGACGAGAAGCTCGGCTTCTACAAGGTCGCTCCCTATTACTACTATCCCGGCTGGTGGGAGGGTGGCCCGACCGTGCACGCCTTCGTCAACCTCGCCAAGTTCGAGGCGCTGCCCGATACCTACAAGGCGGCGATCCAGTCGGCCTCGGCCGAGGCCAACACCTGGATGCTGGCGAAGTACGACATCGAGAACCCGGCCGCGATCAAGCGGCTCTATGCCGCCGGCGCCAAGGTGACGGCCTTCCCGCTCGACGTGCTGAACGCCTGCTTCGCCGCGGCGCAGGAAGTCTACGCCGAGACGACGGCGAAGAACGAGAACTTCAAGAAGATCTATGACGCCATCGTCGCCTATCGCGCCGAGGCGGACCTGTGGTTCCAGTACACCGAAGGCACCTTCGACCAGTACATGTACTACCTGCAGCGCGAGGGGAAGCTGACCCCGACCTGATCGCCGCTGCGGTCGGACGATGACGGAAGGGCGCCGGCGACGGCGCCCTTTCTCGTTTGGTCAGTTCGGGTGAGACGTCGGCGCCTCCGGGGTCAGCCGGGGCGTCCCGTCCTGACGGCGCAGCCCCTGCCGGATTTCCCCGGCGACCTGCCGGACCGACGGCTCGTAGCCGCTGTCGGCCTCGATCTGGCCGACGCATCCCCAGCAGTTGCCGCCGCAGTCGATCGACAGCGCATCCTGCTCGCTGTCGAGGGGACGACGACAGATCTCGCAGACACGCACCATCGTCTCCGCTCAGGCTGCCTTCATCAGCGCGACGTGCTCGGCCACGATCGCGTCGATGTCCGTGTCCGGGCGGAAGCCGAGGGCGTTCGCCCGGTCGGTGCGGATGCCGGCCGGCCAACTCGCAACGATCTTCCCGATGCGTGCATCCGGCGTCCGTTCGACGAGGCCGGTGTCGCCGCCCGCCCGCCCGAGGGCTGCGATCATCTCCGCCACCGCCACCGTGATGCCGGGCAGGTTCAGCGTCGCGTCGCCCTCGAAGGCCTCCGGCGGAAGGGCCGCTGCGTGGACGAGGTTGCGAACAACCGTGTCCGGCGAGGAGATCCACAGCCGCAGGCTCTCGGCCACCGGCAGCACGGCGCGTTCGCCGGCGAGGGGCTCGCGCAGGATCGAGCTCGCAAACGACGAGGCGGCGGCGTTCGGCTTGCCCGGCCGCACCACCACTGTCGGCAGCCGCACCGAGCGCCCGTCGATGTCGCCGCGCCGCGTCCGGTCGGCGACGAGATACTCGCCGATCACCTTCTCTGCGCCGTAGGAGCTCGCGGGCTTCGGCGTCGTCGCGTCATCGACGAAGCCGTCCGCCCCGACGCGCCCGAAGGCGGCGACCGAGCTCGCGAAGACGAGACGGGGACGGCGGCCGCCGGCCGCGAGGACGTCGAGCAGCGCCCGCGTGCCGTCGACGTTGACGCGCATGCCGAGCGCGAGGTCCGCCTCGGCGGCGCCGGAGACGACGGCGGCGAGGTGGAAGACGACGTCGACACCGTCGCCGGCCGCGCCGGCAAGGGCGGCCGTGTCGCAGAGATCGGCCGTCGCGAGCGCGACGCGCCGGTCGGCGAAGGGAGCGGGCGGAACCGCGTCGAAGGCGGTGATGGCGGTGACGGCCCGGCCGTCGAGGCCTTCCGCCAGCAGGCGTTCGATCAGACGACGGCCGAGAAAGCCGCCGCCGCCGGTGACGAGGATGTGCATCGTGTTCTTGTCCCTCGGCCTCATTGCCGCGCCGCTCGAACGGCGGGGCGAGGACATTGGCCGCTCACGCGGGCAGGATCAATGTAGATGGGGTCGGCGCCCCGAGGGTGCGCGCCCGGATGCGGCGGACGGGAACCTGGAGAACGGCATGGCGAAAGAGATCGAGCGGAAGTTCCTGGTGACGGGCGACGGCTGGCGGGCCGAGGTCCGCGAGACGGCGCGGCTGCGCCAGGGCTATCTCTTCGCCGACGAGCGCATCGCCATCAGGGTGCGGACGGCGGGCGAGACGGCCTACCTGACGATCAAGGCCGACAACACGGCGGTCACACGCGACGAGTTCGAATACGAGATTCCGTTCGCCGACGCCGAGGCGATGCTCGCGCTCTGCCGCGGCGGTCTCGTCGACAAAACCCGCCACACGCTGGACCGTCCAGGCGGCCACTGGACCGTCGACGTCTTCGCCGGCGCCAACGAGGGCCTGGTGGTCGCCGAGGTCGAGCTCGAGACCGACGACACCGCGGTCGCCGTTCCGGACTGGGCGGGCGAGGACGTCACCGCCGACCGGCGCTACCGCAACGCAGCGCTGTCGACGAAGCCCTTCACGAGTTGGTGAGGGAGACGACCGAGGCGCGCCGCCCGGCACGCCCTCGCGTCACTTTCGTCCAAGATCGGCAGCGGCCGCCCCGCTAAACACCGGCCATGATCGCGCTTCCGGACCTCGCCGCGTCACCCGAACCCTCCCCCTGGCACGAGGCCCGCGCCGGGGCCGTGGCCATCCTGCCGGCGACAGTGGCGGTGGTGCCGTTCGCCCTGCTGCTCGGTGCGCTCGCCGCCGAGAAGGGGCTGTCGCCGCTGGAAGTGGCGCTGATGTCGGGCCTCGTCTTCGCCGGCGGCTCGCAGTTCGTCGCCCTCGACTTGTGGACGACGCCGGCCGCCTGGGTGACGCTCGGCTCGGCGGCGCTGCTGGTCAACCTCCGCCACATCCTGATGGGTGCCTCGATCGCGCCGAAGATGGCGGGGTTCCACCCGATCGCCCGGGTGCTGGCGCTGCTGCTGCTGGCCGACGAGATCTGGGCGATGGCGGAGCGGCGGGCGGCAGCACGACCGCTGACGCCCGCCTTCTATGCCGGTCTCGGCGGGCTTCTCTACGTCAACTGGGTGGTGTTCACGACGGCCGGCGCGGTCGTCGGCGCGCGCCTCGGCGATCCGGCCGCCTACGGCTTCGACTTCGCCTTCACCGCGATCTTCATCGGGCTGATCGCCGGCTTCCGCCACACGCGCGGCTTCCTGCCGACGATTGCGGTGGCGGGCGTCGCCGCCGTCGGGGCGCGCATGCTGCTGCCGGGCCCGGTGTCGATCGCCGTGGGAGCGGCCGCCGGCGTCGCCGTCGCAGCCCTGCTGCCGACCCGCCGGGAGACCGCTCCGTGAGCCTCGATCCGGCGACGCTCGCGGCCATCCTGGCGATGGCGGCGGCGACGGTGTTCACCCGCCTCGCGGGACTGGTGGTGCCGGCGTCGGCCTTGCGCCATCCGCGAGCCCGGGCCGCCTTCGAGGCGGTGCCGGCGGCCGTGCTCGCCGCCCTGATCGCCCCGACGGTGCTGGCGACGGGCTGGCCGGAGACGATCGCTGCGGTGCTGACGGCGCTGGCCGCGCTGCGCCTGCCACTCATCGCCGTCGTCGCCGTCGGCGTCGTCGCGGCGGCGCTGCTGCGGATGATGGCGGGCTGAGGCGGAGGCCGCCCCGCCGCCCCGATGCATCAGCCGGCGGGGCGCCAGCCCGTCACCTTGAAGCCGAAGCTGCGCAGGATCTCGGCCGTCGTACCGTCGCCGCGGCCGATCAGCTCGAGGCTGTCGACGTGCAGGTCGCGGATGATCTGCGAGCAGACGCCGAACTCGAGGAGGTCGAGGCTGCGGGACTGGCCCTCGCGGCGCGCGCGCAGCCGCTCCGACGGATAGGGCGCCACCTCGTAGAGCAGCACGGCGAGGCCGCGACCTTCCCGCCCGATCATCTCGAGCGCCGTCTGGAAGACGCCGCCCTGGTGGTCGAAATCGTCGAAGATGACGTCCTGCAGGAGGTTGACCGCCTGGACGCGGGTCAGCACCGGCCCGCCGGCGGCGATGTCGCCCTTCGACAGGGCGAAATGCTCGGTCTGGTCGAGGGAGTTCTTGTAGACGGTGAGGTCGAAGGTGGCGCCGTTGCGGGTCGTCACCTGATCCCGCGAGGCGGCAAAGACCGTGCGCGGCACGTAGGCGCCGAAGTTGCCGTAGCCGTAGAGAAGCGGCGGCGGCTCGGCCTGCATCTGCACATCGAGGACACGGCCGAGGAAGATCGTGTGCGTGCCGCCGTCGATCACCTGCACGGTGCGGCAATCGAAGGAGGCGGGCGCGTCCGACAGGATCGGACAGCCGGTCGGCGCCGCCTTCCAGCGGCCGGTGACGAAACGCTCCTCGCGCCGCCGGCTCGACGAGAAGATGCGGGCGATCTCGGCGTGGTTCTCCGCCAGGATGGTGATGGCGAAGACGCCCGAGCGCATGACGACGTCGTGGGCGCTGGCGTTCTTGTTGATGCAGACGAGCAGCGTCGGCGGTTCCATCGAGACCGAGGTCACCGACGAGGCGACCAGCCCGACGCGCTCGCCGCCGTCGATCGTGCTGATGATGCAGACGCCGCTGAACAGGCTCCGCATGCCCTGGCGGAAGAGCTCCGGCTGCACGGTGCCGGCCTCGCCGACGATCTGGTCCATGGGTCGGTCCGTCCCGTTCGGCGTCGCCCGTCCCGCCGTCAGGCGAAGGCCTTCGCCAGCCGCCGCGCGCAGTCGGTGAGCGCCTCGTCCGCCTCGTCGAGAAGGCCGCGCAGCGACACGAAGCCGTGGATCATGTCGCCGTGGCGGACGTGCTCGACCGGCACGCCGGCCTCCGCCAGCCGCGCCGCGTAGGCGTCGCCCTCGTCGCGCAGCGGGTCGAAGCCAGCCGTCAGCACGAGTGCCGGCGGCAGGCGCGTGAGGTCCGGCGCCAGCAGCGGCGATGCGAGCGGATGGGTGCCGTCGCCGTCGGGACCGAGATAGCTCGCGATGTAGAAGGGCATCGAGTTGAGGAGATAGCCCTTCGAGAACAGCCGTTTGGACTCGGTGTCGCTGGTCAGATCCGTCACCGGGTAGATCAGCAGCTGGTAGCGGAGCTCCGGGCCGCCCTCGTCGCGGGCGGCGAGTGTGACGGCGGCGGCGATGTTGCCGCCGGCGCTGTCGCCGCCGACGGCGATGCGGCGGGCGTCGATGCCGAGGCGGGCGGCGTCGTCGGCAACGGCGCGCAGGACAGCCAGCGCGTCGTCGACGGCGGCCGGGAAGCGGTGCTCGGGCGCGAGGCGGTAGTCGACCGACAGCACGGCGCACGGCGTCTCGTGGGCCAGCACCCGGCAGAGCGAGTCGTGGGTGTCGAGGTCGCCGCGGATGTAGCCGCCGCCGTGATAGTAGATCAGCAGTGGCCACGCCTCGGCCCGCGAGCCTTCCGGCACGTAGAGGCGGGCCGCGATCGGTCCGGCCGGCCCGGTGAAGCTCGTCTCGGTGACGCCGACGGCCTGTGGCGCCGGCGCGTCGACGGCGAGGATGTCGGCCTTCCACTCCTGCCGTGCCTCGTCCGGGTCCTGGACCTCGACCGGCGTGGCATTCGGGTTCTCCGGCGCCGCGAGGATGGTGCGCAGCTTCGGGTGCAACTCGTCGGGACGCGTGTTCATGCGGCGATGTCTCACTCGGCCGCGGTGGCGTGGAAGGAGGCCGGTGCGCTGGTGAAGCGCGGCATCACCTCCTCGGCGAAGCGCTTCAGCCAGCGTCGGCGCGGTCCGGTCGGCACGCCCGGCGTCGCGGTGTGGATGAGGAACATGTTGAAGCCGGCGTCGATGTAGCTCTGCAGCTTGCGCGCCGCCGTGTCCGGCGTGCCGACGAGCTGCCACTCGCACCACGGCGGGATGTTGACCGGGTCGCAGCGCTTCTTCATCCCGGCGAAGGCGTTGCTCCAGGCCTTGTAGCCGGCGATGTCCTTGTAGTGGTCGGCGTCGGCCTCGTAGTGGTCGACCTGCGCCTTCATGAACGGCGGAATGTGCGTCTGCGCCTGGCGCACCGCCTCGGCGTCGCTGTCCTCGATGACGCAGTTGATCATGATCGGCATCGGCACGTTGGTCTCGAAGCCGTGGCTCTTTGCCCGCTTCGCCCACTCGACCAGCGTCGCCGCCTGGGCGTCTAGATTGCCGATGGTCGTGCAGATCGGCGGCAGCCCCTCGTCGGCCATCACCTGGGCGCTTTCCGGGCTCGCGCCGATGGCGCCGTAGAAGTGCAGGTTGTCGAGGGGCGCCTTCGGGCGCAGCCGCGTCTCCTTCGGCACCGACAGGATCTGGCCATCGAAGGTGAAGCTGTCCTTGCTGAGGCCGTCACGGACGATGCGCAGCGTCTCGATGAAGCGGACGCGCGCCTCCTCCATGTCGATGCCGAAGCGGTCGTACTCGTACTTCGCCGTGCCGCGGCCGAAGCCGAGATGGATCGGCGCGTCCGTCAGCAGGCGCAGCTGCGCGATCGAGCCGGCGAGCCTCAGCGCGTTGTACCAGGGGGCGATCAGCACGCAGGTGCCGAGCCCGGCCTCGGGGAAGCGGCCGGCGATGTGCGACAGGAAGGCGAGCGGATCCGGGGTCGGGAAGTAGTCGGAGAAGTGGTGCTCGATCATCCACACTGTGCGGTAGCCGAGCCCCAGGCCGATCTCGACGTCGCCGATCAGGTCCCGGTACATCTGGCGGTCGCTGGTTCCGGCGCCGCCGGACGCGGTCGCCACGAAGCCGAATTCGAGTGGCCGGCTGGAAGTCATCCGTTTCGCTCCCTGCGTGGCGCTCCTGGCGCCCAGGCCGAGTCTGTCGGCCCGAAGTCCCGGCACGATAGCAGGGCGATGACCAATGGTCTATAAGTTAGACCAAGAGACCCGCTGGATGCGCTGGTGCCGCGGTCACGGCGCGAAGACGGCGCCCGCTCAGCCGGCCTCCCGCATCGCCTTCTTCGCCTTGGGCAGCAGGCCGTGCAGCGCCCGGCGCGTCGCCTCGATGTGCGCCTGCATGTGGTCGGCGGCGGCGGTCGCGTCGCGGTCGCGGACCGCCTCGAAGATCGCCGCATGGTGCTCGTTGGCGTGGTCCTCGAGGCGGGTGAAGACCCGGCCGATCGGCAGGAACATCGCCGCGCGGGCATCCTCCACCGCCTTCACCAGGAAGGGGTTGAGCGATGCCTGGGCGATGCCGAGGTGGAACTCCGAATCCCAGGCGCTGAAGCGGGCGATGTTGCCGGTGCGCTCGCGGGCTTCCGCCGTGGCGCCGAGCCGGTCCATCTCCTCGAGGGCCCGCCCGAGCCGCTTCAGATGCGTCTCCGTCCGCCGGGTGGCGGCGAGAGAGGCGGCGGCGCATTCGTTGGCGAGGCGGAACTCGAAGACGCTGTCGAGCAGGCCGCGCTGGGCCTCCATGTAGGACTTCACCTGACCGGGCGTGAGCTTCGCCTGGCCGAGGACGATGAGGCCGCCGGTGGCGCCGCGGCGCACGGTGACGAGGCCTTCGCCTTCGAGCACGCGCACCGCCTCGCGGATCGTCGTGCGCGAGACGCCCATCTGGCTGGCGAGGTCGCGCTCCGGCGGCAGCTTGTCGCCGGGAAGGAAGCGGCCGAGATAGATGGCGCGGCGCACCTGCTCCACCACCAGCTCGTAGGTGGCGGTGGCGCGCACCGATCCGATCAGCGGCATCTCCACGTCGACGGCCGTCACTCACCCCTCCGTCCGATTCGTCACCGCCGAGGACCGGCGGCGACGAGGGTCTAGCACAACCGCGCGGCGATCTCCTGCCGGGCGGTCCGGCCCCGAAGGCCGACGCACCGCGCCCTATACGCCGCAGGTCAGCTCTTTAGACCACAGGAACGGTCAGGACGCGTAGCGCGCCACATAGCGGTCGGCGGCGAGCCGGAAACAGTCGACGGGTGCGCTGACGATGCCGGCGCCGATCTGGCCGCCGCCGGCCCCGGCGATGCCGATGTCCATGACCGGCAACGTGCCGGTGTCCAGCACCTTGAACACGTCGATGCCCGTCGGCGTGCCGCGATAGCCGAGGGCGGGCAGCTTGAAGTCGGGGTTCTCGCCGGCGGTGATGGCATAGAGGCCGAGATTGCGGGCGATCATCGCCTCGTAGGAGCCGCCCTGGTAGGCCTGCAGCGTCGGCGCGCCGGCCTGGGCGAAGCCGCCGAGGCCGATCGTCTCGGTGATCGGGCTCTCGCCGCCCATCCAGGTGATCTCCGAAGCGTCGTGGCCGGGAAACAGCTTCGCCTCGACCGAGGCGTGCGGGCCGCGCACCCAGCCGTCGAGCCCGGAGACGCGAACGCCGAACTCCTTGCAGCTGAACGCCATCGCGGTGACGAGGCTCGATCCCTCGACGCCGTGCGCCGCGTCCGCCGTCGCCTTGGCGGCGGCCATCGACAGGCGCAGGAAGAAGTAGTGGTCCTCGGTGAGGATCTCGAGAGTGCGGCGCACCGCGGCGGGCTTGCCGGCGTAGAGGTCGAGGAAGGCCGGAAACAGCTCGCGGGCGAACATCAGCGAGGCGGCGGTGTTCCGGCTGTGCAGTTCGTCGCCCATGTTGAGGGCGCGGATCATCAGGGGCTTCAGCGGCACGCCGCCGAGCGCCCGCACCGCCTCGCCGATCATCGGGCCGACGACCGTGCCGATGGTTTCGAGCTGCGCCTTCACGGTGTCGTCGTAGACGCCGTAGTTGAGGCGCTTGGGCGACTTGCCCTCGTACATGTTGCAGAAGCCGCGCGTCCCGAACGGGGCGTTCTCGACGACGAACACCGGCATCGAGGCGGTGTAGATGCCGGCGAGCGAGCCGACGCAGCCGTGGTCGTGGCAGCCGCCGACGACGATCTCGCCGCGGTCGAACCTCGCGATCGCCTCTTCGCGTGTGGCAGCCAATCCCTCGAACAGCGCGCCGCCGATCAAGGCGTCTCGCTGGCCGCCGACATAGTCGCACCAGGCGAGCGGCGGACCGGAGGTGAGCACCGTGTTCGCCGTCATGCCTGGCACCACCTCGATCGCCGGGCGGACGTCGACGAGCACCGGCTCAGACGTGGTGAGGCGGCGGAACGCCTCGGCGTTCGCGGCCGCGCGGCGGGCCTCGGCGGCCGGGCTCATCGCGCCGTCACCCCGCCATCGACGAACAAGGTCGTACCGGTGACGTAGGAGGCGCGGTCGGACAGCAGGAACTCGACCGCGTCAGCGATCTCCTCGCAGGTGCCGAAGCGGCCGAGGGGGATTTCCTGCTTGAGGCGGGCGACCACCTGTTCCTCGCTGCCGCCCCAGCCGATGGCACGCATCGACGGGCTGAGCGGCAGAGCCAGGATGAACCCCGGCGCGATGGCGTTGACGCGGATGCCGCGGGGCGCGAGCTCGCAGGAGAGATAGCGCGTGAACGCCTCCAGCCCCGCCTTCGACGCCCCGTACATCGAGGCGCCGGGTAGCCGGCCGAGCGAGCCGGTCACGCTGGAGATGTTGACCACCGAGGCGCCGGGGGCGAGGTGGGCGTCGGCGGCGCGGCAGACCCGGGCGGAACCCGCGACGTTGACCTGCCAGACGGCGTCCATGTCCTCGTCCTTGACGGCGTCGATCGGCGTGTAGCGGACGATGCCGTGGCAGTTGACGACGCCGGCGAGGGGACCGCCGGCGAGCGTCACCGCCGCTGCCACGCAGGCATCGACGCTCGCCGGATCGCGCACGTCGAGATGGTGCACCAGCACATCGGCCAGGCCGCCGTCGACGGGGGTGCCGTTCCGGCCCGGATCGACGGCCATGTCGGCGGCCACCACGCGCCAGCCCTCGCCGGCGAGCCGCCGGTAGATCGCCGAGCCGATCCCGCCGACGCCGCCCGTCACCAACACCGTCCGCTTGTCGCTCACCTGCAGTCTCCTCGAAGTCCGTGAATGTCAGTGGTCCGAGCTTTGGCCCAATTGGCCGCGGGCGCGCAAAGGCTTCCGGCGGCCGTGCCGCCGGTCGTCAGATGCGCTCGAAGTAGCGCATCATCTCCCAGTCGGTGACGGTCTCCTGCTCGAACGCCTCCACCTCCTGGCGGGCAAAGTGCAGGAGGTGGGCGTGCGTGACGTCGCCGAACGACGCCTTCGCCGCGTCGCTTCCGGCGAACAGGTCCACGGCGTCGCGCAGTGTCGGTGGCACCCGCGGCAGCGAGCCATCGAGATAGGCGTTCGCCTCGTAGATCTCAGGCGTCGGCAGGCCCGCCTCGATGCCGTCGAGGCCGCTCGCCAGGATGCCGGCGAGCATCAGATAGGGGTTGGCGTCGGCGCCGGGGATGCGCGATTCCACCCGGAAGCTCGGTCCGTGGCCGACGAGGCGGAAGCCGCAGGTGCGGTTGTCGCCGCCGCAGACGAGCTGCACAGGGGCGAAGGATTCCTTCCGGAAGCGCTTGTAGGAATTGATCGTCGGCGCGAACAGCATGGCGTAATCGCGCCCGCCGGCGATCATGCCGGCGACGAACGAGCCGAAGCGCGGCGCCATGTGGCTGTCGGTCGAGGCGTCGAAGCTCGCCGGCTTGCCGTCCGTGCCCCACAGGCTGACGTGGACGTGGCAGGACGAGCCGATCTCGTCGATGAAGGGCTTGGCCATGAAGGTGGCCGACAGCCCGTGCTGGCTGATGATCTCCTTCACCCAGTTCTTGTAGAGGAGGTGGCGGTCGGCCATCTCCAGCGCATCGGCGTAGCGCAGCGCGATCTCCTGCTGGCCGAGGCCCCACTCGGTCTTGGCGTTCTCGACCTCGATGCCGGCGGCTTCCATCATCTCGCGCATCTCGCCGATCAGCGGCTCGTCGCGGGTCGACTGCAGCATGTGGTAGTCGGCGCGGTAGCGTGACGTCGGCTTGAGGCCGCGATAGCGCTTCTCCCAGGCCTCGTCGTAGCTGTCGCGGAAGACGAAGAACTCGAGTTCGCTCGCGCACTTGAACGACAGGCCAAGGGCTGCGGCGCGGGCGAGCTGGCGCTTCAGGATGGTGCGCGGCGCCACCGCCATCTCGGTGCCGTCGTGGTCGACGGCATCGCACAGAACGAAGGCCGTCTTCGGCACCCACGGCAGCACGCGGATGGTGGCGAGGTCCGGCCTCAGCACGCAATCCTGGAAGCCCTTGTCCCAGCCGGTCAGCGCGTATCCGGGGCGGGGGTCCATGTCCATGTCGACGCAGAACAGATAGACCGAGGCATGCACGCCCTCGGAGCCGAGCGCGGCGGAGAGGAAGTTCTTCGCCGTCAGCCGCTTGCCGACGAGCCGCCCCCACAGGTCCGGCATGGCGCAGATGACGGTGGCGATCTCGCCCGCCGCGATGCGGCTCTTCAGGTCGTCGACGGTGAGGAGGGTGCTCATGCGGAAGGGTACTCAGAGGGTGTCGAAGTAGCGGCGGAACTCGAAGGCCGTCACCTGCTCGGCCTGGAAGGCGAGCCAGTGCTGCCATTCGACGTCGCGCGAGGCGGCATAGTGCTCGACGAAGTCCTCGCCGAGATAGTCCTTCGCGAGCGCCGACTGGCGGAACAGCGTGGTCGCCTCCGGCAGCGTCCGCGGCAGGCCGGCACACTGGGCCTCGTGCATGGCGTTGCCGGCGGCGGCCGGCGGCGGCGTCAGCCCGGTCGTCAGCCCGTGGTGGCCGCCCGCCAGCATGGCGGCGAGGGTGAGATAGACGTTGGCGTCGGCGCCGGGCACGCGGTGCTCGAAGCGGAACGCCTTCGGCGACGGCATCCGCACGGCGCGCAGCGCGGCGCTGCGGTTGTCGAAGCCCCAGGAGGCGTTCTCCGGCGACCACGCCGTGTGGTCAAAGCGGCGGTAGGAGTTGATGTTGGGCCGGAACACCACCGCGAGATCGGGCATGGTGGCGAGAAGCCCGGCCGCATAGGCGAGCGCTGTCGCCGAGAGGTCGCCCGTTGCGGCGTCGTGGAAGGCGTTCGCGCCATCCTTCCAGGCGCTCTGGTGGACGTGGCCGCCGGCGCCGGATTCGCCGACCTTCCACTTCGCCATGAACGTCGCGGCGAGGCCGCGCTCGGCGCAGAGCTTGCGGAAGTAGGTCTTGGCGCGCGTCGCGTTGTCGGCGGCGGCGAGGGGTGCGGTGGGCGCGAGCGCGAACTCCACCGCCCCGTAGCCGAGCTCGGTATGGAAGGCCTCGACCGGGATGCCGACGCCGCGCATGCGGCGCATGAACTCGGCGCCGAGGCTGCGCGCCTCGTCCGTCTCGTTCAGCCGGTAGGCGTTGTGCATGCGGCCGAGCGGTCGCATCTCGTGATGCCGTCCCGCCGCCATCAGGTCCCGGTCGGCGTGCATGACGAACGCCTCGAACTCGATGCCGAACTTCGGCTCGAAGCCGGTTTCGGCGAAGCGGGCGATCGTCCGCTTCAGCACGTTGCGCGGTGCGAGCGGGAACGGCGCGCCGTCGGGATAGTGCATGTCGAAGATCACGGCGGCGGTATCCGCCTGCCACGGCCAGCGGATGGCCGTCGTCGGGTCCGGCACGGCGACCATGTCGGGAAAGCCGTTGTCGAAGGAGGAGTGCCGGGACACCCAGACGTCGTCGACCGAGGTCAGCTGATAGAGGATCGTGCAGAAGGCGCTGCGCGCTCCGGCTCCGACCTTCTCGGCTGCGAGAAATTTTCCGCGCAGGACGCCGTCGAGGTCGGGCGTCTCCATCTGCACGGTCTCGACGCCGAGCTCCGTGAGCCGGTCGAGATCGACGGCACTTCCGCTCATGCGCTCCCCCACCGCATGACCCCCATCACGCTTCGCCTCCGGCAGCAGTGGCGCGCGCGCGGCCGCCGAGCACCGCCGGCTTCCTCTCGCCGACGCGCCGGTAGATCTCGTCGGGCACCAGCGACGGGTCCTTGTAGACGTACCACGTGCATTTCTGGCCGGCGCGCCCCTCCGGCCAGGTCGGCGGATCGACGACACGGGCAGGGTAGCCGAACTTCTTGATCGGGACCCGCTCCATCAGCTCGCAGCAGTGGGCACAGTAGAGGCAGACGCCCTTCTTGTTCCACGCCCAGTCGTGCTCTTCCGTGGTCACGGCGTAGTTGAACGGCGGCTCCATGCGCGGGCCGACGCCGGCCTCCGGGTCGTCGCGGTAGGTGCGCCCGCCGGAGCCGCAGGGGTCGAAGCGCATGCCCCAGCGGTCTGGCTCCTCGAAAACCTCGATGTCGCCGCGCCGGCCGGGGCCGCTCAGATGCCCGCGCAGTGCCTCGAGCGCGATCTGCATCAACAGCTCGAACGAGCGCGGCCACGGGTGCACGTCGACGTCGTAGCGGCCGTAGTACTCGTACATCGGCGCCATCAGCACGTCCCAGAGGTCGCCGATGCAGCCTTCGCCGAGGCGGCGGGCGGCGACGTCGAGCAGGCCGTAGACCCAGTCGCACTTGCGGTCGTGGGTGTCGCGCCAGATTTCGCGGGCGCCCTCCAGGAAGGCGAGGGCGATGTCGCTGCGGCCGGCGGCGCAGGCGGTGGCGAACGCCTCGATGCCGGCCAGATAGGCCGCCCAGCCGGCTTCCGGGTCGAAACGCCGCCCGCCCGGCAGCGCCACCAGCGCCTCGACGCGGGCGCACTCGGCCGCGATCTCGGCCTCGGGCAGGCCGTGCCGGCGCAGGTAGACGGGGATCTCGGCGATCCAGTCGCGGTAGAGCTCGTGCGCCTCGACGGCTTCGCGCACGGTATAGCGGCCAAGGTCCGCGGCATCGGCGAACCGGCCCTCTCGCACCGCCGTCTCGGCGAGGGTGTAGGTGGAGGTCTGGTGGTCGTGAAACGACCCCGGGCGGATCGCGTAGCCCATCAGCGGATGCTCGACGAGCGGCGGGGAGGGACGCGATGCGGCGTCCGGCGGCACGGCGGTCATTCTAGTCGGCCTCGAGGCTGGCTTTGAGGGCGGGCGAGAGGCGCCGCTGGCGCCGGCGCCAGATTTCGTCGACCTCGTCGTCGCCGACGAGGCCTTCCGGCCTCAGCGCCATGAACAGCACGATGACGGCGCCGAGGAAGAAGCCGGTCAGCCCGAACATCTGCGGCAACTTGAAGGACAGCAGCTCCGGCCCGTTTTCCAGGAAGCGCATCGTCTCGAAGCCGAGCGTCACGACGATCGCCCCGACGACCGCGCCGGTGACCGAGCGGGTGCCGCCGAGGATCAGCATGGCGAGCGTCAGGAAGGTGAGATCGAAATAGAAGCTCTTCGGGCTGATCGTGCCGACGAACAGAGCGAACAGCACGCCCGCCACGCCCATAAGCAGCGCGCTCAGCATCCACGCCGCGAGCCGCAGGCGTCGGATCCGCACGCCCATCGCGCTCGCCGCCGCGACGTTCTCGCTGGAGGCCCGCAACTGCAGCCCCCAGCGGCTGTCGCGGAACAGCCGCGCGATGACGATGGCGCCGATGGCGCAGACGGTGGCCCAGCCGAGCGTCGCCTTGATCGGGATGCCGTAGAAGGCGCGCGGCCCGCGCGTCAGGTCCACCCAGTTGAGCAGCACGACGTGGACGATGACGAGGAGCGCCAGCGTCGCGATCGTCGCCGGGATACCGGTCTGGCGCACCAGCATCAGGCCGACGAGGAAGGCGATCGCCAGCGTCACCACAAGGGCCGCGACGACGGCGACCGGGACGGCGAGGCTGATCGTCCCGAGGCCGAACGGCGCCGTCGCCAGCGCCGACTGCTTGATCGCCACAGGCGCTGCCAGGATCGCCACGACATAGGCGCCGATGCCCATGAAGGAGACGTGGCCGAGGTTGGTGACGTTGGAGTTGCCCATGAACACCTGCAGCCCGATCACCGCGATCAGGTTGACCAGGAAGGTGAAGGTGAGCCGCTGGTAGTAGGGCTCGGCGAACGCCTGGGCCCCGAGACCGATGGCGGCGACGACGACGGCGAGCACTGCCGCGCCGGCGAGGGACTGAACGGGAAGCCTCATGACTTCTCCCCGAAGTCGGGCTTCTGGCCAAGGAAGCCCTGCGGGCGCATCAGCAGCACGACGCCGACGATCAGGAAGACGAAGGCGTCGCGGAAGCCGGCGACGTGCGAGGGCAGCGTCGCCTGCAGGGCGACCTCGGCAAAGCCCAGCGCGAAGCCGCCGACCACCGCCCCCGGCAGGCTGCCGAAGCCGCCGAGCACCGCGGCGACGAAGGCCTTCAGCACCGGCGCGAAGCCCATGAACGGGTCGACGGCCCCGCGGCGGGCGAGCAGGAACACGCCGGCGAGCCCGGCGAGGAAGCCGGAGATCGCGAACGCCGTCAGGATCACCCGGTTCGCCTTCACGCCCATCAGGCGGACCACCATCACGTCCTTGGCGGCGGCGCGCATGGCGAGCCCGATCGTCGTCGTGCGCAGGAGGACGACCAGCGCCGCGATGGCGATGAACGTCACCGCCGTCTCGAGGATCTGCACGACGGGAATGCGCACGGAGCCGATCAGGATCGACTGCGTCAGCCAGTCCGCCGTCGGCACCGCCTGCGGCCGCGTGCCGATGAAGATCAACGCGGTGTTCTGGATGATGATGGAGACGCCGAAGGCGGTGAGCATGCCGGTCGTCGGTGGGGCGTTGCGCACCGGCTTGAAGGCGACACGCTCGAGCAGCAGTGCGAACAGCACGGTTGCGAGGATGCCCCACGGCAGCACCAGCAGCGGATTGCCGAAGCCGATCGCCACCGCGAGGAACATCGCGTAGCCGCCGACGGTGATGAGGTCGCCGTGGGCGAAGTTCACGAGCCCCATGACGCTGAAGACGATGGCGAGCCCGAGCGCGAGCAGGGCGTATTCGCCGCCGACGCTCAGCGCATTGAAGAGCTGCTGGAGGATGTAGTCGGCCGACATGGGTCAGGTCCCCTCCAGGCCGAGATACATTTCCATGACGTCGCCCGAGGCCTGCAGCTCGGCGGCGGTTCCGGCGAACACCAGCTTGCCGCTTGCCACCACATAGGCGCGGTCGGCGAAAGCGAGCGCCTCGTGGACGTTCTGCTCCACCACCAGCATCGTCAGCCCGTCGGCGCGCAGCTGCGTCAGCAGCTCGAAGATCTGGTCGACGATCCGCGGCGCGAGGCCGAGCGAGGGCTCGTCGAGCATCAGGAGCTTCGGCCGCGACATCAGCGAGCGGGCGATCGCCAGCATCTGCTGCTCGCCGCCCGACAGCATGCGCGCCAGCGCGTTGAAGCGGGCGCGCAGGATCGGGAACATCGCAAGATACTTCTCGATGTCGTCGGCGACGCCCTGCTTGTCGCGGCGCGAGGCCGCCCCGAGTCGGAGGTTCTCGCCCACCGTCAGGTCCGCGAAGACGCGCCGTCCCTCCGGCGTCAGCGTGATGCCGCGGCGGACGATCGCCTCCACCGACAGGGCGCCGATGTCCTCGCCGGCAAAGCGCACCGTGCCCTTCGCCTTCGCCACCATGCCGACGATCGCGCCGATCAGGCTCGACTTGCCGGCCCCGTTCGGGCCGAGGAGGGCGACGATCTCGCCCTCCCCGACCGCGATGGAGACGTCGCGAACTGCCTTGATCGGTCCATAGCTGACGTGGATGCCGGAGGCCTCCAGCATCACGGGGCGGGAACCCAGGCGGGAACCACCTTGCCGACCGGCGTGAACTTGCCGTCCTTCACCTGGATGACGGTGACTTCCTTCAGCGGCACGCCGTTCTGGTCCTTGTAGGTGATCGAGCCGGTGGTGATGCCTTCCAGGCCGCTCAACTCGCGGATCTGCGCGTTGATGGCCGCCGAGTCCGTCGAGCCGGCCTTCTCGGTGGCCGCCTTGACGATGTCGACCGCCTCGCCGCCGAGGCCGAAGAAGATGTTCTGCACTTTCTTGCCGGCCTTTTCGCAGTCCGCGTAGAACGCCTCGAGCTTGCTGCCCTCCGACGGAAAGCCGTGGGTGATGAAGGTGGCGAGCGCAGCGCCGTCGCCGGCGACCTCGATGAACGACGGGTCGTCGAAGCCGTCGGTCCCGTAGACCGGCAGCTCGAGGCCCGACGACTTCATGGTGCGCACCAGCACGCCGGCATCCGGCACGAGGATCGCCGCGAACACCATGTCGGGCGCATCACTGGCGTTCTTGATCTCCGTCACCTGCGCCGTGTAGTCGGCGAGGCCGTGGTTGTAGTTGACCCGTCCGACCACCTTGCCGCCGAGCTTCTCGAACGCCTTGCCGAAGTATTCCGGCGTGATCGACGAATAGGCGCCGACGTCGTGGGCGATCATCAGGATCGCCTTGCGCAGCCCGTTTGCGTAGGCGATCTCGGCGGCGGCCGCCGCCGCGGCGTTGTCGCCGTAGGGCACGAGGTAGCCGTTGTCGGGGGAGGCCATCGGGAAGGCCGGCTGGGTTGCGCCGACCGACAGCACCGGCACGCCCTGGCCGAGGGCGAGCTGCGCCATCGGGATCAGCCCGTCGTCGGTCGGCGGCCCGAGCAGCACGTCGGCGCCGAGATCGAGGAGCTCCTGGGCGGCGTTGGCGGCCGTCACCGGGTCGCTCTTGGTGTCGCGGACGATCAGCGTGACGGGCTTGCCGAGGATGCCGCCGGCGGCGTTGATCTGGTCGACCCGGCAGGCGACGCCGTCGGGGCTGTCATAGGGGGCGAGCGGGCCGGTCACGGCGGCGGCGTAGCCGATGGTCAGGCCTTCATCGGCGGCGTGCGCGGTGGACAGTGCTGTGGCGGCCAGGATGATCGCGCCGCTGCAGGCCATGAGCTTCTGAGCCAGTGCCATAGCGTGTTCCCTTCTCTGGTTGAGGTTGTGGTTTTTGCTTTTGTCTTAGTGAGCGGTGGCCGGTCGGCGCCTGGCGCGCTCGTTGCCGATGTAGACCTCGATGACGCGGGGGTTGCGGCGCACCTCTTCGGGGGTGCCGCTGGCGACGATCTCGCCCATGTCGAGCACGTAGATCCGCTCGCAGACGGTCATGATGAAGCGCAGGTCGTGGTCGATGACGATCACCCCGCAGCCGAAGGCGTCACGGATGCGCTGCACCGAACCGATCAGTGCCGTCGTCTCCACCGCGTTCATGCCGGCGGCTGGCTCGTCGAGCAGCAGGAAGTCCGGCCCGAGTGCCAGCGCGCGGACGATCTCGAGCCGCCGCTGGTTGCCGTAGGAAAGGGCGCCGGCCTTCCAGTCGGCGATGGCGAGGAGCCCGAAACCGTCGAGCAGCGCGTCGACGTCGATGGCACCGGCGCGGTCCGGGCGGTCGCGCCGGCAACTGGTCAGGGCTACCTCGACGTTCTGGCGCACCGTCAGGCGGGCGAACAGCTTGATGTTCTGGAACGTCCGGGCCACGCCGGCGGAGGCGCACAGCTGCGGGGTCGTGTTGCTGATGCGGCGGTCGCCGAGCCGCACCTCGCCTTCGTCCACCGGCATCAGCGAGGAGATCGCGTTGATCAGGGTCGACTTGCCGGCGCCGTTCGGGCCGATCAGCCCGACGATCTCGCCACCGCCGCAGTCGAGCGAGGCCGAACGCAGCACCGAGAGGCCGCCGAAGCTCTTGCTGACGCCGGAGACGACGAGCCGGGCGGGGCCCCGAGGGTCCGGTGGCGTTCGCGTTTGCACGATCGACACCCCTCCCGGTCGACGGCCGACAACGCGAAACATTCGCAGTTGCCTTTGGTCTATTTCTCAGACCACATGCTCCATTAGTCAAGCGTCGATTGCCCGGTGGCGCGGCGGCGCGCGGCGCGCGGCGTGCGGGGCTGCAGACGCCGGCAGGGCTTTCGGCGTTCGGGGACAGGGCTTCGGAGTGAGGGCTTGGGGGCGCAGCGTCTCGGGTCAGAGCTTGGCGAGCAGGCCGCCGTCGACGACGAGGTCGGTGCCGGTGATGAAGCTCGCGCTCTCGCCGAGCAGGAACAGCGTCGCCGCCGAGACATCCTCCGGGCGGCCGACGCGCTTCAGCGGCGTGCGCGCCTCCATCGCCGCGACGCGGGCGGGGTCGGCATAGATGTCGGCCGTCATCGGCGTGGCGATGGCGCCGGGGCAGACTGTGTTGGAGCGGATGTTCTCGTGGGCGAACTGCATGGCGAGCGAGCGCGACAGCGACACGAGCGCCGCCTTCGACAGCTGGTAGGCGTCTGCCGGACCGCCGCCGAGGATGTTCTCCATGTTGCGCAGGCCGACGACGCTGGCGATGTGGACGAAGGCGCCGCCCCCCGCCGCCCGCATCAGCGGCAGCGCGCCGCGCACGACGCGCATCGCGCCGTTGAGGTTGACGTCGAAGGTCAGCGCGAAGACGTCGTCGGCCGCCGTCTCCACCGAGCCGTCCCGCTCGAACAGGCACAGCCCGGCCGCGTTGACGACCGCGTCGAGCCGGCCGTGGCGGTCGCCGATCGCCGTCATCAGCGCGGCGACATCGGCCCCGTCGCACAGATCGCCCTGGTGGAAGACGAGACCGTCGAGGCCTCGCAACGCCGCCGGTGCCGGCTTGAGATCGAAGGCGTGCACCGTCGCGCCGGCGCTGGCGAGGTCGCGGGCGATCGCGAACCCGATGCCGCCGCCGGCGCCCGTCACCAGCGCGATCTTGCCGTCGAAACGCCCCGTCATGGTGAAATCCCCGCTTTCAGCGGGCCGACACGCGGGCGGCCCTTCCGTCGCGCGACAGTGAAATCCTGATTGCCGAGATCCGGCAACCCGGACCGGGAGAGCGAGGTCTCGAGATGCGTCTTCAGGGAAAGCGGGCGATCGTCACGGGCGCGGCGAGCGGCATCGGCGCGGCGATCGCGGCGCGCTTTGCCGCGGAAGGGGCGCGCGTCGTCATCGCCGATCGCAACCGGCCGGCCGCGGAGGACACCGCGGAGCGGCTGCGGGCGGCGGGTGGCGGGGCGGTCGCGGTGGAGGCCGACGTCGCCTCCTCGACGTCGACCGCGGCGATGGTGGCCGCCTGCGTCGCGGCCTTCGGAGGGCTCGAGGTGCTCGTCTGCAACGCCGCCATCGTCCACCCCGACGATGCCGATGCCGTGGCGACGTCGGAGGAGGCCTGGGACGCGACGCTGGCGGTGAACCTCAAGGGGGTCTTCCTGGGGGCGAAGCACGCCGTCCCCGAGATCGAGCGGTCGGGCGGCGGCGCGATCATCACCATCGCCTCGATCGTCGCGCTGCTCGGCTCGCACCCCTCGCAGATCGCCTACACCGCCAGCAAAGGCGGCGTCGTGGCGCTGAGCCGCGAACTCGCCGTCGACCTCGCCCGTCGCCGCATTCGCGTCAACGCCGTCCTGCCGGGCGTCACGGCGACGGCGATGGCCTCGCAGATCGTCCGGGACGAGGCGGCCTACCAGGTCCGTCGCGCCCACATCCCGATGGGCCGTTTCGGGCTGCCGGAAGAGATCGCCGCACTCGCCGCATTCCTCGCGTCCGACGAGGCTTCCTACATCACCGGCCAGGCGATCCCGATCGACGGGGGCATGGTCGGAGCGTATCTGACGCCGCCCGACCCGCGTTGACGGAATTTCTGGTCTTACCAGTATTGAGGCCGCATTCTGTTGTCCGTGATCCTCGATGCGCGCCGCCCGGTGCCGCAGCCGCGATGTCGCCATGATTAGTTCGCGCGGCGATTTCCATGCATGACTTTGACGCGCTGCTGGCGGTCTGTTCGCGTCGAGATTGTCCGGATTTCCAACTCTGCGCGATCAAGGTAGGGCTGAAACAGAACAAGTCGCCACTCGAGAATTTTTATAGAGTTGACGATCGACCCTTGATTTTAGCGACGTCCTCAGCAATTTTCTGCTCCGAGAAGTCCCGATTCGTACCCGGAGTTTGAAATGTCCGACGATACCGACGACCTTATGGCGCTGACGGCCAATATCGTGGCCGCCTATGTGATGAACAACAATGTCCAGTCCGCCGATCTTCCGGCGCTGATCGGACAGGTTCACAGCGCCCTCCACAAGACGGTGCAGGGCGAGACGACGGCCGCCCCGGCGCCGCTGGTTCCCGCCGTCCCGGTCAAGAAGTCGGTGACGCCCGATTACATCATCTGCCTCGAGGACGGAAAGAAGTACAAGTCGCTGAAGCGGCACCTTCGCACCGCCTACAATCTGAGCCCCGAGGAATATCGCGCGAAGTGGGGCCTGCCGGCCGACTATCCGATGGTCGCCCCGAACTATGCCGCCACCCGTTCGGCGATGGCGAAGAGCCTCGGCCTCGGCCAGCTGCGCAGCCGCAAGGCCGCCCCGGTCGAGCCGCCGCCGGCGCCGGCTCCCAAGAAGCGGGCGCCCGCCAAGAAGAAGGCGGCCTGATCGCCGCCCGGCCGGCGGCGACATAGCCGCCGCGCCGCCGTCGACCTGTCGGCGGCCATCGTGAGATTTGAACGCCCCTCTCGCACCTGACGTGCGGGTGGGGCGTTCGCCGTTTCAGGGAGCCTCGTCTTGACCAACCCTTCGCTCCGGCCCGCCGATCCGACCTTCCTCGGCGTCCCGCATCGCGACATCGCCGCGGTGAACGCCGGCGATTTCGCCGTCTTCGGCGCCGGCCACGGAACGCCCTATCCCGCCGACGACGATATCGCCTACGCCCTCGACACCGGCAGCGCCGACGCGCCGGCGGCGATCCGGCGCGGCGCCGTGCAGTCGAGCAGTAACCTCGACCACTGGGACTACGACCTCGGCGGCCCGCTGTTCGGCGACGGCCCGGTGCGCCTCGTCGATTGCGGCGACGTCGAAACGACGCCCGAGGACGGCGCCGGCAACCGGGCGGGGATCGAGGCGGCGACCGCCGCTCTCGTCGCCCGCGGCGCCGTGCCGGTGCTGCTCGGGGGCGACGATTCCGTGCCGATCCCCTTCCACCGTGGCTTCGCCGAGGTGGGGCCGCTGGCGATCCTCCAGATCGATGCGCACATCGACTGGCGCGACAGCATCGGCGGCGAGCGCGACGGCTACTCGAGCACGATGCGCCGAGCCTCGGAGTTGCCGTTCGTCCGGTCGATCGTGCAGGTCGGCGCCCGTGGCGTCGGCAGCGCGCGGCGACAGGAGGTCGAGGCGGCGGCGGCCTGGGGTGCCCGCATCCTGCCGGCGGACGTCTTTCGCCGCGACGGCGTCGAGGCCGTGCTGCGTGCCCTGCCGGAGGAGCTGCCGGTGCTGATCGCCCTCGATCTCGACGCCTTCGATCCGAGCCTGGTGCCGGCCGTCAACGCGCCGACGCCCGGCGGGCCACTCTTCCCGGAGATCGCCACGCTGGTGCGCCACGTCGCGGCGACGCGGCCGGTGCTGGGTCTGTCGGTGGTGGAACTGATGCCGCGGCTCGACGTGACGGGAGTGTCGGCGATGGTCGCCGCCCGCTTCGTCCTCAATGTCGTCGGGGCGATGGTGCGGCGCGGGGGCTGAGGCGCCGCCGCCGGGCGCCCCGGGGACCTCGTCCCCGGGAGCCGAGGGCTCGCGGCGGGCAGGGCCCGCGCGCACTCAACTGCCGTCGCTCACTTGCCGGAGCGGACGATCTTCTTGATGACGCGCGGCGGGTTGCCGCTCATCTCGGCGATCTTGCGGTCCTGCTCCTCGATGTAGGTGCGGGCCGGCTCGTCGCCGTCGAGGCCGCCGAGGTCGGTGCCGGGAACCTTGCGGTTCGAGGTGCGCTGGCCGTCCTCGTAGAACACGTCGAACAGCACGGCGCTGCTCGTATCAACCTTGGTTTTCTTGCGGGCCATCGGAGGTCTCCGGGTTGTTGGCCGAGTTCGTCCCCGCGTCGGGGGCGTCCTCGTCGTCGGTGGTCTCAACGTCGCCTTCCCCGGGCGCGCCTTTGCGCTTGGCGGCGTCCTCCTCGCGCTTCTGAAGCTTTTCGAGCTTCTTCTGTTCCTTGGAGCGGCTCCGCTCGTTGCGCTGCTGTCGATAGTTCGGCTTGAAGGCCATGGCGATCCGCTCCGCGATCCCGGGGGGCACAGTCTCAGGGAGACGCCTCGACGCCCGATGGCGCTGATCCGGTCTTCGCCGGGGCCACGAGGTGAGGGCGGCGCGACCGGGCGGAGGGCGGCCGAACAGGCCGGCCGCGGGGCGGCGCACGAGGGCGTCTCGGGGGCTACATGCCACATCGCGCGGCGCGATCATAGGGCACGCGCGCATGCCGCCGCCGCGGCGGGGGCGCGCATCCGTCCGCCGCCTGCCGCCGCTAGGGGTCGTGGATCGGCAGCGCCGCGGTGTCCTTCACCGTCGAGACGACGATGCGCGACTGCACGTCCGAGACGAGCTCGTTGTCGAGCAGCTTCAGGCGCAGGAAGTCGTCGTAGGTCTTGATGTCGTCGGTCACCACCTTGAGCAGGTAGTCGACGGCGCCGGTCACCCGCTCGCAGGTCACCACCTCCGGCCAGCGCTCGATCAGGCGGTCGAAGCGCTCCATGCTGTCCCGGCTCGGCAGGGCGAGCTTGACGAAGGCGTAGGAGACGAAGCCGAGCCCGACCGCCTCGCGGTCGACGAGGGCGGCGATGCGCCGGATGACGCCCGCCTCCTTCATCCGCTTGATGCGCCGCCAGCACGGCGTCGCGCTCATGCCGGCCTCGCGCGCCACGTCGGCGACGGACAGCGAGGCGTCGCGCTGCAGGATACGCAGGATGCGCAGATCCCCCGCATCGAGGGTGATCCGTTCGGAAGATGGCTTCATCGGGGAGGGTTTTTGCACGCAACTAGGGATATGGCGGAACGTTAGCACGGAAATCGCGGCCGAACCGCATTATCTTGGTTCGCCATGGAGACGTCGGGCTCGCCCGGCGTCGGCGAACCGCGGTGGCAACGGAGGTGCCAGGTGACCGTACCGATCCGGAGTGTCACTCTCGACGACAAGTATGTGCGCGACGCCGGCCCCGTCTATCTGAACGGCATCCAGGCGCTCGTCCGCGTGGCCCTCGACCGCGTGCGGCTCGACCGCGCCGCGGGCAAACGCACCGGCGGCTTCGTTTCCGGCTATCGCGGCTCGCCGCTCGGCGGCCTCGACCAGGAGCTCGCCCGGTCCCGCAAGCTCATCGCCGCCCACGACATCCATTTCCAGCCGGGCGTCAACGAGGAGCTCGGCGCGACCGCCGTCTGGGGCACCCAGAAGGTCGGCCTGCACGGCCAGGGCACCGATTTCGATGGGGTCTTCGGCGTCTGGTACGGCAAGGCCCCGGGCGTCGACCGCGCCGGCGACGTGCTGAAGCAGGCGAACGCCAGCGGCACCTCGGCACTCGGCGGCGTTCTGGCGCTCGCCGGCGACGACCATCTTGCGAAGTCCTCGATCCTGCCGGCCCAGAGCGAATTCTTCTTCGTCCACGCCGAGATGCCGGTGCTCAACCCGGCCGACCTGCAGGATGTCGTCGACTACGGCCTGCACGGCCTCGAGCTGTCGCGCTATGCCGGGCTGTGGACGGCGATGATCTGCGTCGCCGACACCATGGACGCCTCCGGCATGGTCGACGTCTCGGCCGGCCGCCTCGCCTTCGCCCACCCCGTCGACGCAGACCCGCGCCGGCGCGGCGACATGAACCGCGCGCTGCTGCTCGGCAACCGGCTCGAGACCGAGCGGCTCCTGCGCGACGTCCGCCTGCCGGCAGTGAAGGCCTATGTGCGCGGCAACCGGCTCGACCGCGTGACGTTCGGCTCGCCGCGTCCGCGCGTCGGCATCGTCGCCACCGGCAAGGCCTATCGCGACCTGCTGCAGGCCCTCGCCATGCTCGGCATCGACGACAGGCGCGCCCGTGCCATCGGGCTTGCCGTCTACAAGGTGGCGATGCCCTGGCCGCTCGAGCCGCAGGGGCTGTCGGCCTTCGCCCGCGGCCTCGAGCGCGTCCTCGTCGTCGAGCACAAGCGTCCGCTCATCGAGCCGCAGATGAAGGAGCTGCTCTACCACTGGCCGTCGGACCACCGCCCGCCGGTGTGGGGCAAGACGACGCCGGAGGGCATCCCCTTCCTCACCGACCTCCTCGAGCTCACCGCCTCCGAGCTCGTCCAGGCGCTGATGAGCTTCCTGCCGGAGGCGGCCGCCGACCCCGAGATGCGCGCCGTCGCCGACCGCATGGTGCAGCAGTCGGCCTGGGCGGCCGGTCACGCCGAGCGCGCCGGCCGCTCGCCCTATTTCTGCTCCGGCTGCCCGCACAACACCTCGACCAAGGTGCCCGACGGCGCCCGCGCAATGCCCGGCATCGGCTGCCACGCCATGACGGAGATCCCCGGCCGCACCACCGACGGCCAGGTGGCGATGGGCGGCGAGGGCGTGCCGTGGATCGGCCAGGTTCCGTTCGCCAACGACAAACACGTCTTCGCCAACATGGGCGACGGCACCTACTTCCACTCCGGCATCCTGGCGATCCGCCAGGCGGTGTCGGCCAAGGCGCCGATCACCTACAAGATCCTCTTCAACGACGCCGTCGCCATGACCGGCGGACAGGCCCACGACGGCCCGCTGACGGTGCCGATCCTCACCCGCCAGCTCGCCGCCGAGGGCGTCGAGAAGATCGTCGTCGTCACCGACGAGCCGGAGCGCTACGAGGGCCGCCACGACCTGCCGGAGGGCACGCCGGTGGCGCACCGCGACGACCTCATGCCGATCCAGGCGGAGCTCGCCGCCCATCCCGGCGTCTCCGTCCTCGTCTACGACCAGACCTGCGCGGCCGAGAAGCGGCGCCGCCGCAAGCGCGGCCTCTATCCCGATCCCGACAAGCGCCTCTACATCAACCCGCGCGTCTGCGAGGGCTGCGGCGACTGCTCGGTGCAGTCGAACTGCATTTCGGTCGAGCCGCTCGCCACCGCCTTCGGCGAGAAGCGCGTGATCAACCAGTCGAGCTGCAACAAGGACTTCTCCTGCGTCGAGGGCTTCTGCCCGTCCTTCGTCTGGGTCGACGGGGCGAAGCTCAGGGCCGCCGAAGGCGCGGCGCTCGACGTCGCGGGGCTCGCCGCCAAGCTGCCGCTGCCGACGCTGCCGGCCCTCGACCGCACGCTCAACCTGCTCGTCGCCGGTATCGGCGGCATGGGCGTCACCACCGTCGGCGCGACGCTCGCCATGGCGGGCCACCTCGACGGCATCAACGCCTCCACCCTCGACATGACCGGCCTCGCCCAGAAGGGCGGACCGGTCACCTCGCACGTCCGCTTCGCCGCCCGCAACGCGGCGATCGAGGGGCCGCGCATCCCGCCGACGACGCTCGATGCCCTGGTGGCCTCCGACATGGTCGTCGCCAGCACCACCGAGAACCTGGCGCTGCTCGATCGCCGCCGCACGCTCGCCGTCGTCAACACCCACGTCGCGCCGACGGCCGAGTTCGCCATGCGCCAGACGCTCTCCTTCGACGCCGGCAAGATGGCGCGCACGCTCCGCGAGGGGACGCACGACTTCATCGGCGTCGACGCCGTCGCCGTCGCCGAGGCGGTCTTCGGCGATGCGATCTTCACCAACATGCTGCTCGTCGGCCTCGCCTGGCAGAATGGCGCGCTGCCGCTGTCGATCGAGGCGATCGAGACGGCCATCCGCCTGAACGGCGCCGCCGTCGACAAGAACATCAAGGCCTTCCACGCCGGCCGGGTGCTGGCCGCCGATCCCGACGCCATCCTGTCGGCCCTGCCGAAGGCGCCGGTGGTACCGGTGATGGGGCTCGAGGAGCGGATCGACTTCCTCACCGCCGAGCTCGAGGCCTACCAGGACGCCGCCTATGCGCGGAGCTTCCGCGAGCTCGCCCTCGCGGTGCGCGACGCCGATGCGGCGCACGGGGCCGGCGGCGGCCGCCTCACCGGCCACGTGGCGGAGAGCCTCTACCGGGTCATGGCCTACAAGGACGAGTACGAGGTCGCTCGCCTCTATGCCGATCCCGCCTTCCGCGCCGGGCTTGAGCGGCAGTTCTCGGATCGCCGGCGGCTTCGCGTCATGCTCGCGCCGCCGATCCTGTCGCGGCCCGATCCGGCGACGGGGCGGCCGAAGAAGCGCGCCTTCGGCCCGTGGATCTTCACCGCCTTCGCCTGGCTCGCCAGGGGCAAGGGCCTGCGCGGCACTGCCCTCGATCCGTTCGGCTACACCGCCGAGCGGCGGGCCGAGCGGGCGGCGATCGACGAGGTCCGGGTGGACGTCGCCCTCATCCTCGAGCGGATCGGCAAGGCTGATTACGGCCTGCTGTGCGAGCTCGCGCGCCTCCCCCAGGACGTGCGCGGCTACGGCCCGGTGAAGGAGGGGCGCCGGGTCGTGGCGTCGGGACGGCGTGCGGCCCTGCTGCAGCGGCTCGCGGCCTCGCCGGCCGGCGTCGGGGCGACGGCCCCTGTCCTCGACGCCGCCGAGTGACGCGCCGCTTGCAGTCGCCGGTGCTTTGCTCCACTTGGAACGCGGCCGCGAGGCCGCATCCACGCCGGGAGGAGCGATGACCGACGACGAGCGCCGCGCGAGCGGCATGGCGGTGCGGCGGGCCGTGCTCGGCAATGCCCATGTCGACCGCGCCGAGACCCGCAAGACGCCGTTCACCAGCGAATTCCAGGATCTCATCACCCGCTACGCCTGGGGGGAGATCTGGACGCGGCCGGGGCTCGACCGCAAGACCCGCTCGTGCATGACGCTGTCGATGATGATCGCGCTCAACCGGCCCGACGAGTTCCGCCTGCACGTCCGCGCCGCGATCAACAACGGCCTCGGCCGCGACGAGATCAAGGAAGTGATCCTGCAGGCGGCCATCTACTGCGGCGTGCCGGCGGCCAACGCAGCCTTTCATCTCGCCGAGGAAGTCTTCCGCGAAATGGACGCCACGGGCCGGCCGGCTTGACGCCCGGACCCACGCCGACGCATAGCGGGAATGCGGCTACCGCGCTTGTGGGCATCGCCGCCACCGTCTAACGGATGAACGATAACAAGAGCGTGTCGTCTGGAGCCGGACGACCCGTCGGGCGCCGTCGTTCCCCACGATCGCCGGCAGGGCAGGGCACCATCAAGGACGCGGCATGGATCTCAGGGACCTGATCCGTACCATTCCCGACTATCCGAAGCCCGGTATCCAGTTCCGGGACATCACCACGCTGATCGCCGACCCGGTCGGTCTGCGCGCCGCCGTCGACGGCCTCGTCTGGCCGTTCCTGACCGCGCGCGTCGATCTCGTCGCCGGCATCGAGGCGCGCGGCTTCATTCTCGGCGGCGCCGTCGCCCACGAGCTCGGCCGCGGCTTCGTGCCGATCCGCAAGAAGGGCAAGCTGCCCGCCAAGACGATCGGCCAGGACTACCAGCTCGAATACGGCATCGACACCATCGAGATCCACGCCGATGCCATCAAGCCGGGCGACCGGGTTCTCGTCGTCGATGACCTGATCGCCACCGGCGGCACCGCCGACGCGGCGATCGAACTCGTCCGGCGGTCCGGCGGCGAAGTCGTCGCCGCCGCCTTCGTGGTCGACCTGCCGGATCTCGGCGGCGCGGACCGTCTGCGGGACAAGGGCGTCGCCGTGCGCACGCTCGTCGCCTTCGAGGGAGATTGATCCGATGATCGTGCTGCGCTCGGCTCCGCCGTCGCCGTTCGCCCGCAAGGTGCGCATCGGCGCCGCTCTCGTTGGCCTCGACGACCGCTTCACCCTCGAGAATACCGATGTGCGAGCGCCCGACCCCGCCTTCTTCAATGAGAACCCGGTGGGCAAGCTGCCGGTGCTGGTGCTGGAAGACGGCAGCTCGCTCTACGATTCGCGCGTCATCCTCGAGTACTTCGACCATCTCGCCGGCGGTGGCCGGCTGATCCCCACCGACCCGTCCGAGCGCTTCGCGACGCTGAAGCTGCAGGCGCTGGCGGACGCGATGATGGAAGCCGCGCTGCTGCAGATCTATGAGGTCCGCTACCGACCCGAGGCGCGCCGCCACGCCGAGTGGGTGCGCTGGCAGGACGGCAAGGTCAGCCGGGCGCTCGATGCGCTCGAGAAGGCGCCGCCCGCCCATCCGGAGCGGGCCGATGTCGGGCGCATCGCGCTCGCCTGCGCCCTCGGCTATCTCGACCTGCGCTTCGACGGCCGCTGGCGCCGCGACCATCCGAAGCTCGTCCGCTTCCTCGATGCCTTCGCCGCCGCGGTCCCCGCCTTCGAGGCGACGAGCCCGCTCGGCTGACCGGTCGTCCGATCGCTCCGCGCAGGACGATCATTGTGGTCCTCACCAACGAAGATGGCCCGGCGGGGGTGCCGCCGGGCCGTTCCGTCGATGACTGGGAGTTCGTTCAGAACTTGTAGGCGACGCCGGCGCGGATGACATTGGTGTTGAGATCGACGTTTTTCACGTTGATCTTGTTGTAGTTTTCCTTGCCGTACCCGGCGTAGAGATACTCGCCGCGGGCGACGATGTTTTCCGTGATCGCACCTTCGACGCCGGCACCCAGGGTCCAGCCGACGTGCGTCTGGGACTCGTTGCCGCGAGCCTGCTTCTTGATGTTGTTGCCGGCAAAGGCGACACCGCCCGTGCCGTAGACGAGGATGCGGTCGAAGGCGGCGCCAGCGCGGGCGCGGATGGTGCCCTGCCAGTCGGTGCGCGCCTCGTACTTGCGGCCGCCAATGGTGCGGTCACCGGAGATGTCCGACCAGGAGATGTCGGCCTCGCCACCGAGCACGAAGTTCGGCGTCAGCTGGGCGTTGTAACCGCCATAGAGGCCGCCGATGACGCCGTCGGTGTCGATGCCGCGGCGGCTGCCCTTGATCTGGCCGCTCACCTCGCCCCAGCCGTAGCCGATCTGGGCGCCCACATAGGGGCCGGCCCAGCTGAACACCGTCGGACCATAGACCTCCGGCGCCACCGGGGCGACGGGATCATAGAGGTCGGCGGAGATCGCCGGCGAAGCCGCCAGCGCGGTCGCAGCCGCCACGGCGGCAATCAGACGCTTCATAGCATTTACTCCAATAGGCAGAACCAGATCTCGCTGTGCACCCGCCGAACGGAATCTCCGCTCGGAGAATTCAGCTGACACGACGTGTCAGCCGGGCGAGCATCTTGCCAAACGCGTGTCCATTGCTTCGTATGATTAAGCGATGCCGAACGGGCATTGCAAGATTTGCTTTGAATTGCTGGCAGCCTTGGTGAACCGGGAGTTAATGCAGCGCCGCCCGCGGGACCGTCGGGCGACAATGGAAAAGGCCCCGGCGGTTTCCCGCCGGGGCCTCTCCGGATCGTCGTGACGGCGCCGCTAGGCGCCGCCGGCAGGTGTCAGAACTTGTAGGCGACGCCGGCGCGGACGATGTTGTCGTTGAAGCTCGACTTCACCCGCGTGCCGCCGAAGTTCGACGAATCGCTGCCGAAGTCGACGTACTGGTATTCGAGGCGGCCGACGATGTTGTCGGTGAAGGCCGTCTCGATGCCGGCGCCGAGGGTCCAGCCGACCTTGTTCTTCGTCTCGCTGCCGGAGCCGCGAACCTTGGTCTTCAGGTCGGCGAAGGCGACACCGCCGGTGCCGTAGACCAGGAAGCGATCGAAGGTGCCGCCGACGCGGGCGCGGATCGTGGACATCCAGGTGTTGTCCTGGGTGATGCGCGAACCGGCGACGCGACCGTCACCGCTCTGGCCGGTGAAGACGAAGTCCGCCTCCGCGCCGATCAGGAAGTTCGGGTGAACCTGGAAGTTGTAGCCGGCATAGATGCCGCCCAGCACGCCATTGAGGTCGATGTCGCGCGAGCGGCCGCCAGTGCGGGTGTCGGCGGTGCCGAAACCGTAGCCGATGGTGGCGCCGACATAGGGGCCCGTCCAGTTGAAGACGGTCGGGCCGTAGACCTCGGGGGTGACTTCGGTCAGCGCCGGCTCGGGCAGGTCGGCAGCGAGCGCCGTGCCGGCGAGGCCGAGCAGGGCGGCCGAGGAAAGTAGCAGTCGTTTCATGTCTTCGACTCCAAGCACGCGGTACAGCGGGAGCGGCGGCGGCCGATCGGCCTCGGCCTGTGGCGCGGCGCGCCACTCCGGAACGAGAGCGCACGGCAAGGGTTCCGCGGCACCGCCCGGGTCGTAGAGACCGTGGGAGTCCGGCCACAGAAGGGCGCGATTGCGGCACCTCCTGCCACACACGTGGCGGTCAGGCGTCCGTCCTGCCAGCGTTTCCGGAGCTTTTGCCGGGGTTGAGGCCCGCGGGAGCCAGCAACGGCGCCAAGGCGGCGAGGAGCAACTCCGCCGGATGCGCCGCCTTCGGCCGAATTGCGGCGAACGCTTCCACCAGTGACTGTGGCGCGACGGCCACAACCTCCAGCCGCCGGATCAGGCCCTGCGATGCCAGGTCGTCGAAGGCTTCGTCGTCCCGCGTCGGCTGCCGGTCGGCCGGGGCGAGCGTCACCACCGGCCGGCGCGCGGCGACCGCCTCGAACACCATCGTCGCGGAATCGTCCGTGACGAGGAGGGCGTCGGCGCCGAAGAAGCGGTCGAGCGGCACCGCCGGAGCCCGGCCGAAGATCGCCAGGGTCTCGACGGCGCCTGTCGCGGCGAGCGCCTCGAGCGCCGCGATGGCTTCCGGCGGGGTGCGCCGCGACGTGGTGATGAGAAGCCGCGCGCCCGTCTCTCGGGCTAAGGCGCCGAGGCGGGTGGCCAGCGCGGTCCAGTCATCGTCGCTCCAGCGGTGGCTCGGGGTCGGGCCGCCGACGAGCACGGCGAGGCTGGCGCCGGCGAGGTCGCTCGCGGTGGCGATCGCGCGGGGCGGCGGCAGGCGGTCGGGATCGACCAGCGTCGGCTTGGCGGCCAGCACGTGCCGCGGCCGCATCGCCTGGCTCGGGAACGTCGTCAGCACGGCGGTGAAGTCGTCCTCGGCGAGGTCACGGATGGTGCCGATGAAGACGTTTGGCGCGCCGGTCAGCCGGTGGGCGAGCACGTTCGCCGCCAGCGTGTCCGACCCGGCGGAGACGATGAGATCCGGCCGACCGATCGTTCCGGGCCCGAGCCCGCACGCGAGCCGCAACAACAGCGCCAGCGGCATGTGCGCCCGCACGAGCCAGCGCAGCAGCGTGCCCTTCAGGACGGGCCGCGGGCGCACCTCGAGGCGTCGCACGCGGACCTCAGACCGTCGCGCCAGAGCGGCGGCGAGGCCTTCGCTCTGGCGGAAGTGGCCGGGGCGGGCGTCGGCGAAGATCAGGATGTCCACGTCGGCCTGCGGTTCGAAGGTGGCGGAGGGGGTCCGCTGCGGTTCGGCGCGATCCTAGAGCATATCCTGCTCCCGGGGAGCAGAGCCGGCTGCCTTCAGGCGCGGCGGCCTCACTCCGCGCGGTATCGCCGCTGTCAGCCCTCCGGGAGTGGTCTCGCCGGCGCAGGAGGCGAGAGCAGGCGTTCGACCTCCGACCTCAGGCGCGTGCGGGCACGGTGCAGCAGCACCCGCTGGTTCTGCGGCGTGATCTCGAGCAGGCGGCAGACCTCGGCGGCCTCGACCTCCTCGACATCGCACAGGAGCAAAACGGCGCGCTGCATCGGGGCGAGCCTCTCGATCGCCTCCGAGACGTGGTCCCAGAGCTGCCGGCCGGCGACGATGCGCTCCGGGTCGCGGTCGTCGACAAGCGATGGCGGTGTTTGCCAGTGGCCGTCGTCGCCGAAGCGCCCGTCGAGGGGATCGCCGTCGTCCTCGAAAGAGGCGACCAGCACCGTCCGCACATCGCGGCGCACCCGCGTCCGCGCGCCGTTGAGCACGATGGCGGCGAGCCAGGTGGTGAGGCGCGCCGAACCTTGGAAGCCGTCGATGGCCCCGACGGCGGCCGTCCAGGCGTCCTGCGCCACCTCCTCGGCGGTCGCCGGACTGCCGACGATGCCGGCGGCGAGCGCCACCAGCGTCGCGTGGTGCCGGCGCACCACCTCCCGCCACGCCGACGGCTCGCGGCGGCGCAGACGCGCCACGAGGTCGGCGGTTTCGGGGGGCTGCGTCATCGGCGGCACGATCCCTCGCGAGCGCCCGCCTCTCAGGCGCCCGGCACGCGAAGATGGTGCGCGCCGGCGGGTTCGCCGCAAAGCCCGACGTGAGGCGGAAGACCTTCGCCGCCGGGCGACCGATCAGCGCGGCGGGGCGACGCCGTGGCGTTTCGCGAGCTCGCGGGCGATGACGAGCTGCTGGATCTGGCTCGTGCCCTCGTAGAGGCGGAGCAGCCGGACGTCGCGGTAGAAGCGCTCGATCGGGTACTCGGCCATGTAGCCGGCGCCGCCGAACACCTGGACGATGCGGTCGGCGACGCGCCCGACCATCTCGGTGGCGTAGAGCTTGGAGGCCGAGGCCTCGAGGATCGCCTTGCCGTCGCGGTCGTAGGCGTCGGCGGAGGCGCGCACCAGCGCCTGTGCGGCGAGGCGCTCGACCTCGCAGTCGGCCAGCAGCGCCTGCACCAGCTGGAACTCGGCGATCGGCTTGCCGAACTGCCTGCGCTCGGCGGCGTAGCGCACGCCCTCCTCGACCAGGCGGCCGGCATTGCCGACGGCGGTGGCGGCGATGTTGAGGCGGCCGCGGTCGAGCACGCGCATGGCGATCTGGAAGCCCTCGCCCGGCGCGCCGAGGCGGTTCTCCACCGGCAGGCGGACGTTGTCGAAGGTGACGTCGGCGGTCTTGGCGCCGCGCTGGCCCATCTTGCGGTCGGGCTTGCCGACCGTGAGGCCGGGCAGGCCGGCGGGGACAAGGAAGGCGCTGATGCCGGCCGCTCCCGGCTTGTCCACGCTCCTCGCCATCACCGTGAAGAGGTCGGCCACCGGCGCATTGGTGATGTAGCGCTTGCCGCCGTTCAGCACATAGTGGTCGCCGTCGAGGCGGGCGGTGGTGCGCAGCCCGGCGGCGTCCGAACCGGCTTCCGGTTCCGTCAGGGCGAAGGAACCGATCATCTCGCCGGAGGCGAGCTTGGTCAGCCAGCGCTGCTTCTGCTCCTCGGTGCCGGCGAGGATGAGGCCGCGGGCGCCGATGCCGATGTTGGTGCCGAAGACCGAGCGGAAGGCCGGCGAGGTGCGGCCGAACACCATCATCAGCTCGCATTCCTGCCGGCAGGTGACGCCGAGGCCGCCATATTCGGTCGGCGCCGTCAGCCCGAACAGGCCGAGCTCGCGCATCTCGGCGACCAGCTCCGCCGGCACCGCGTCGTCCTCATCGACCTGTCGCTCCATCGGCACCAGCCGGTCGCGGACGAAGCGGTCAACGGCGTCGATCAGGGCGGCGAAGGTGTCGTCGTCGGGATGGTCGGTGGACGGATTCGTCACGGGTGGCTCCGGGTGTCCTCGCGCGGCGTCTCGCGCGCGCCGCTCGCGGACGTTCCTAGCGCCGGCAGGGGCGAGGCGCCACCCGGGTGGAACCGTGATCCGCGATCCATGATCACGTTTGGAAGCGGGTTGTCGTTGCCGCGGCTGACGGGTGGTGATCCGTGATCACGAGGTGCGCCTGTCCACCGTGATCCACGATCACAACCCTCCCACCCGTCATGGCCCGGCTTGACCGGGCCATCCATCCCAAGTGCCACGCCGGCGTTTGCGCGCGTGATGGATCGCCCGGTCAAGCCGGGCGATGACGGCGGAGAGGTTGGAGGCGCGAGGCGGTGGTCGGCACCGCCAGGGCACGACTCCGCCGCGGTCGGCGGCGGAGACCAACCAGCCCTCACACCCACCCCGCCCTCACACCCCGAGATAGGCCTCGCGCACCTTCGGGTCGTCGAGGAGGGCGCGGCCGGTGCCCGTCAGCGTCACGTGCCCGAGCTCCAGCACGTAGCCGCGGTCGGCGATGGCGAGTGCGGCGGCGGCGTTCTGCTCGACGAGCAGCACCGTCATGCCCTCGGAGCGCAGGCGGGTGATGGCGGCGAGGATCTGGTCGACGATCACCGGGGCGAGCCCGAGCGAGGGCTCGTCGAGAAGGAGAAGCTTCGGCGCCGCCATCAGCGCGCGGCCGATCGCCAGCATCTGCTGCTGGCCGCCCGACAGCGAACCGGCCGCCTGCCGCCGTCGCTCCTTCAGGATCGGAAACAGCGTGAAGCAGCGCTCGAGGTCGGCCGCCGCGGCCGCAGCCCCATCGCGGCGCCGGTAGCCACCGAGGCGCAGGTTGTCCTCCACCGACAGTGGCGCGAACACCTGCCGGCCCTCCGGCGACTGCGAGATGCCCCGCGCCACGCGGACGTGCGAGGCGAGCCGCTCGATCGGCTGTCCCTCGAAGACGATGCGGCCGGCGGCGGCGGGCTCGATGCCGGAGATGGTGCGCAGAAGCGTCGTCTTGCCGGCACCGTTTGCGCCGACGAGGGCGACGATCTCGCCGGCGCCGACGGTGAGGTCGACGCCCTTCAGCGCCTCGATGCGGCCGTAGCGCGCCTTCAGGCCCTCAACCGTGAGCACGTGCGGCCTCCGTCGCCCCGTGGCTGCCGAGATAGGCCTCGACCACGCGCGGGTCGGCGCGCACCTCGGCCGGCGTGCCGACGACGAGGGGCCGGCCCTGCACCAGCACGAGGATGCGCGAGGAGATCTTCATCACGAGCTTCATGTCGTGCTCGACCAGCACCACGGCGACGCCGCCCTCGGCGACCGCGTGGATCAGCCGGTCGATCTCCTCGGTCTCCACCGCGTTGCAGCCGGCGGCGGGCTCGTCGAGCAGCAGCACCTTCGGCTCGGTGGCGAGTGCGCGGGCGATCTCGAGGCGCTTCAGGGCGCCATAGGGAAGGGCGCCGGCGGGCTGGTCGGCGAGGTCGGCGAGGCCGACGCGGTCGAGGAGCGCAAGGGCGGCGGCGCGCGTGGCGCGGTTCTGCCGGCCGACCGAGGGCAGCGACAGGAGGTCGGCGAGGAAGCCGGTCTTCTCGGCCATGTGGCGGCCGACCATGACGTTTTCGGCGGCCGTCATGCGGAAGAAGATCTGCAAGTTCTGGAAGGTGCGCGACAGCCCGCGGCGGGCGAGGCGGGCGGGTGCGAGCCCGGTCGCCTCCTGGCCTGCGATGCGCACCCGCCCCGAGGTCGGCCGGTAGAGACCGGAGACGATGTTGAACAGCGTCGTCTTGCCGGCGCCGTTCGGGCCGATGATCGAGAACACCTCGCCCGGATGGGCGCGGAAGCTGACGCCGTCGAGGGCCCGGATGCCGCCGAAGGAGATGCCGACGCCGTCGACCTCCAGGGCGGCAGCGTTCGAGGTGCGGGTCGCCGTCATCGCCGCAACCCGCGGAAGAGGCCGACGAGGCCCGGCACGATGCCCTGCCGGAGGAAGATCATGAACACCATGATGAGGAGGCCGAGGACGGCGGTCTCGTATTCCTGCAGCACCGTCAGCGCCTGCGGCAGGGCGACCAGGATCGCCGCGCCGACGAGGGCGCCGACCACCGAGCCCATGCCGCCGATCACCACCATGGTGACGAACTCGACCGAGTGCATGAAGCTCGCGGTGTCCGGCGTGACGAAGCCGTTCATCAGCGCGAGCAGGGCGCCCGAGGTCGCCGCATAGACGGCCGCGACGACGAAGGCGGTGAGCTTCAGGCGCGCCGCGTCGACGCCGACGACGGAGGCCGCGACCTCGCTGTCGTGCAGTGCCCGCAGGGCGCGGCCGGTCGGGCTCGCCTCGAGGTTCAGCGCCAGCGCGACGCCGATGATCAGCGCCACGCCGGTGATCCAGTACCAGGTGAGCGCGCCGGTGACGCGCCAGCCGAACAGCTCGACCCGCTCCACCGGCATGCCGTCCGGCCCACCGGTCCAGGCGCTCTCGCTGGTCAGCACCAGCGCCAGCAGCAGGCCGAAGCCCAGCGTCGCGACGGCGAGATAGTAGCCCTTCAGCCGGAAGATCGGCTTGCCGACGATCCAGGCGACGAGGGCGGACAGCGCGATGCCGGCGAGCGCGGAGGGGATCGGCGGCACGCCGAGGTGCGTCGGCCCGATCGCCACGGCATAGGCGCCGATGCCGAGGAAGGCGGCGTGGCCGAGGCTGACTTGGCCGGCGAGCCCCATCAAAAGGTTGAGGCCGACCACCGCGAGCCCCGAGGTCCACACCAGCGAGGCGACGCGGAGGTAGTAGCTCGACGGGAAGACGAGCGGCAGCACCGCCACCACCACCGTCACGAAGACGAGGGAGACCAGGCGTGGCGACAGCGTCCGACGGGCGGGCGGTGTGGTGGCGGTGGTGTCCGTCATCTCACACCCGCTCGACGCTGCGGCCGCCGAACAGGCCGCGCGGCATGACGAAGAGGACGACGAGGATGGCGATGAAGGAGAAGCCATCCTTGTAGACCGAGGAGATGTAGCCGGCGCCGAACGCCTCGATCAGCCCGAGCAGCAGCCCGCCGACGACGGCGCCAAGCGGGCTTCCCATGCCGCCGAGCATCGCCGCGGCGAAGCCCTTCAGCGTCATGATGGTGCCGAGGTCGAAGCGCGTCAGCGTGATCGGCGTCGCCAGCACGCCGGCGAGCGCGCCGATCGCCGCCGAGACGCCGAAGGCGATCGCCAGGATGACGGCGGTGTTGATGCCGACGAGGCGCGCTCCGAGGCGGTTCGCCGCCGTCGCCAGCACCGCCTTACCGACGAGGGTGCGTTCCAGGAACAGCCACAGCGCCACGAACACGGCGAGGCCGCCGCCGAGCACCCACAGGCTCTGCGGCAGGAGCGTCGCGCCGAGGATCTCGATCGGCCGGTCGCCGGAGAAGGCGGGCAGCTGGTGGAACTGCTTGTCGAAGACGATCTGGGCGACGCCGCGGATGAACATCGAGGCGCCGATGGTGATGATGATCAGCGTCACCGGCGAGGCGCCGCGCGCCGGCTCGATGGCGAGGCGGTGCAGCAAGAGCCCGACGATCACCGCCGTCAGGATGGCGATGATGGCGGCGAGCGGCAGCGGCACGCCGGTGGCGTAGAGGAACACCGTCGACATGCCGCCGATCATCACGAAATCGCCCTGGGCGAAATTGACGACGTCGGAGGCGTTGTAGATCAGCGTGAAGCCGAGGGCGACGAGCGCGTAGACCGCGCCCACCGTCAGCCCTGAGAAGGCGAACTGCAGGAATTCCGCCATGACCGGTTTCGCCGCCGCATTCGGATCGGGAGGGAGCGCGCGCCGCGTCGGCCGCGGCGCGCAGAGGTCAGATCAGTCCGTCGGGATCAGCCGCCGGCCTCGACGAGCGTCCAGTCGCCGTCCTTGATCTCGAGCATGCGGAAGGAATCGACCTTCAGGCCCATGTGGTCGGTCGGCGACATCGTGAAGACGCCGCTGGTGCCGACGAAGCCGGCGGTGGCCTCGAGCGCGTCGCGGATGGCGTCGGGCTCGGTGGAGTTCGCCTTCTGGATGGCCGCGACGAGCAGGTGCAGGCCGTCATAGGCGTAGCCGCCGAAGGTCGACACCGGCTGGCCGGTCTTCTCCTCGTAGAGTTTCTTGTACTCGACGACGACCGGCTTCTGGGCGTCGGTGTCGGGCAGCTTCTCGGCCACGGCGAGTGCCGGCGAGGGCAGGCGCACGCCTTCCGCGGCCGGGCCGGCGAGCTCGATGAAGCTCTTCGAGGCGACGCCGTGGCTCTGGTAGAGCGGCAGGCCGATGCCGAGCTGGGCGTAGTTGCGGGTGACGATCGCCGGGCCCTGGCCGAAGCCGGGGTTGACCACCGCCTGCACGCCAGCGGCGTTCTTGATCTTGGTGAGCTGCGGCGTCATGTCGGAATCGGTCGGGCCGTAGCTCTCGTCGGCGACGACCTCGATGCCGAAGTTGCCGATCACCGCCATGCACTGCGCCCGCATCGACTTGCCGAAGCCGTCGGTGCCGGAGATCAGGCCGACCTTGGTGAAGCCGCGCGCCTTGATGTCGGCGAAGATCTTCTCGCAGGCCATGCGGTCGGTGTGCGGCGTCTTGAAGACGTATTCGCGCACCGGCTCGATGATCTCGACCGCGCCGGCGAGCGAGATGAACGGCACCGAGGCGTCCTCGAAGACCGGGATCATCGCCATCGTCGTGCCGGTGGTGGTGCCGCCGACCATGGCGACGACCGCGTCGTCCTCGATCAGGCGGGTGGCGAAGGTGCGCGCCTTGTTGGCGTCGCCGCCGTCGTCATAGAGCACGAGCTCGAGCGGCCGGCCGAGCACGCCACCGGCGGCGTTGATGCGCTCGACATACATCTCGAGCGTCCGCTTCTCGGGATCGCCGAGGAAGGCGGCCGGGCCGGTGGCCGACAGCACGGAGCCGATCTTGATCGGGTCGGCGGCGAGCGTCGTGGTGGCGAGGCCGGCAATGGCGAGCGCCGAGACGCCGAGGCCGAGGAGGCGGGAAGCGAGCTTGGACATCGGGTTTCCTCCGAAACGGGGTTTTTGCCTTGTTTTTGGTCTTGGTCGCTCAGGCGGCGACGGGGGTGCGGATGCCGACGACGCGGAAGCGGCCGGCGACGAAGGCGGTGTCGGTGAGGCAGGCGTTGCCGGCCGGGTTGGCGCCGGTGACGTGGAAGTCGGAGAAGGCGGCCGACTGGTTGACGTAGAGCCCGCCGGTGAGGTTGACCGACAGCGCCACGCCGGCGTCGGCAAAGGCCGCCGAGGCCTCCTCGATCACCGCCTCGTCGGTCGAGTAGACCGCGGCGGTGATGGCGCCGCGGGTCTTCGCCGAACGGGCGGCGCGGGCGATCGAGTCCGCGGTGTCGGCGGTCTTCACGACGAAGGCGATCGGCCCGAAGCGCTCTTCCAGGTAGGCGTCCTCGTTCGCCGCATCGACGGCCAGCAGCAGCGGCGTCGCCGTGCGGGCGCTCGCGAGGGCCGGCGCGTCCACGGCGGCGGAGTCGCGCACCACCGTGCCGAGCCCGCGGGCGGCCTTGATGCGCTCCAGCGTCGCCGGGTTCTGCACCGCGCCGAGCACGCCGGCGGCGCGGTCGGGATCGGAGAGCAGCCCGTCGATCGCCTTGGCGAGACCGGCCGCGACCTCGTCGAAGCTCTTGTGCCCCTCGTCCGTCTCGATGCCGCCGGCGGGCACGAACAGGTTCTGCGGCGCCGTGCACATCTGGCCGGAATAGAGCGACAGCGAGAAGGCGAGGTTCTGGCAGAGGCCCTTGAAGTTCGCCGTGCCGTCGATGACGACGGGGTTCACCCCCGCCTCCTCGGTGTAGACGAGGGCCTGGCGGACGTTGTCGCGCAGCCAGCGGCCGAACACCGGCGAGCCGGTGAAGTCGACGATGCCGACGTCGGCGTGGGTGGCGAGCGCCTTCGTCAGCGGCGCCTCGGCCGTGTCGGCGGCGAGCGTCACGACGTTCGGATCGAAGCCGGCCTCCGTCAGCACGTCGCGGGCGATCTTCACGGTGATCGCGAGCGGCAGGATGGCGCCGGGGTGCGGCTTGACGATCACGGCGTTGCCGGTGACGAGGCTCGCGAAGAGGCCCGGATAGCCGTTCCAGGTCGGGAAGGTGGCGCAGCCGATGACGAGGCCGACGCCGCGCGGCACCAGGCGGAACGCCTTGTCGAGCACCACCGTGCCCTTGCCGGCCGGCTTCTCCCAGCGCACCGCGCCCGGCACCCGCTTCATCTCGGCGAAGGCGTAGGCCACCGCCTCGAGGCCGCGGTCCTGGGCGTGCGGGCCGCCGGCCTGGAAGGCCATGATGAACGACTGGCCGGTGGTGTGGCTGACGGCCTCGGCGATCAGGAAGCTCTGCTTGTTGAGGCGGGCGAGGATTTCCAGCGCGACGCCGGCGCGATCCTCCGGCGACGCCGCGGCCCATGCCTTGCCGGCCACCTTCGCGGCGGCGACGAGGGCATCGGGATCGGCGGCGGGATAGGTGACGCCGAGCGGGCGGCCATAGGGCGACACCTCGGCGCCGACACGGGCGCCGATGGTCGGCTGGTCGAGCTCGAAGGGCGTGTCGAGGAGTGCCTCGAAGGCGGCGGTGCCCTCGGCCTTCGCCGTCTCGCCATAGACGCGCGGGCTCGGCGATTCCGGATAGGCCGACCAGTAGCCGCGCGTCTCGGCGGCCGACAGGGCGGCCTCGAGGGTGGCGCGGTGCGCCTCGAAGAAGTCCGACATGCTGCCTCCCGGCTCACTCTTCTCGCCGGCGCGGTCATGGCCGGGCCGGCGGCCGGAGGGCCTCCACGGGCCATCCGGCAGTTCATCGATCGGGCCGGCGCCGCTCCGGAGCCGTCGGTGACGATCCCGTTGACTTGCACCCGATGGCCGACATAATTAACCGGACGATTGGTCAATTCAAGAGGGTTCGTCGTGACCCCCCGACCCGTCGACGACACGGCCGCCCCCCGATAAGCCGGAGGAGGAGCAGCCGGCGAGGAGGAGAGGCGCCATGTCCGTGGGAACGACGTCCGAGGGATCGACGTCCGGGGGCCAGACTGAAGAGACGGTCCGCGTCGAGAAGCGCGACGGCTGGCGGCTCCTCACCCTCAACCGGCCCGACAAGATCAATGCCTTCAACGAGGCGATGCACCGCGCGCTCGCGGCCGCCCTCGTCGACGCAGAGAACGATTCGGACTGCCGGGCGATCCTGCTGACGGGCGCCGGCCGCGGCTTCTCAGCCGGCCAGGACCTCGGCGACCGCCGCTTCTCCGAGGACGTCACGCCCGACCTCGGCGCCACCGTCGACCGCTTCTACAACCCGCTGGTGCGCAAGCTGCGGGCTTTGCCGATGCCGGTCGTCTGCGCCGTGCACGGCGTCGCCGCCGGCGCCGGCGCCAACATCGCGCTCGCCTGCGACATCGTCGTGGCCGGCCGCTCGGCGAAGTTCGTCCAGGCCTTCTCGAAGATCGGCCTCATCCCGGATTCCGGCGGCACCTTCTTCCTGCCGCGGCTGATCGGCGACGCCCGGGCGCGCGCCGCAATGATGCTCGCCGAGACCATCGACGGCGCCACCGCGGAAGCGTGGGGGATGATCTGGAAGGCAGTCGAGGACGACCGGGTGCTGGCGGAAGCCGAAACCCTGACGGCCCGCCTCGCCACCCAGCCGACCCAGGCGCACGCCCTCCTGAAGCGGGCGCTGACGGCGTCCGCCGACAACGGCCTCGATTCCCAGCTCGACCGTGAGCGCGACCTGCAGCGCGAGGCCGGCCGCACGCCGGACTATCGCGAGGGCGTGCGGGCGTTCCTGGAGAAGCGGCCGCCGAACTTCACCGGGAGGAAGGCGTGAGCGAAGCCCGCGACCCGCAAGCCGTCGCGCGGGCCTGCGCCGACCTGATGTGGTCGCAGGACAAGGCCAGCCAGGGCCTCGGCATCAGCCTCGATGCCGTCGCGCCCGGCCGGGCGACGCTGTCGATGACGGTCGCCGACCACATGACGAACGGCCACGGCACCTGCCACGGCGGCTACATCTTCGCGCTGGCCGACAGTGCCTTCGCCTTCGCCTGCAACACCTATGACGAGCCCACCGTCGCCGCGCACTGCTCGGTCAGCTTCCTGAAGCCCGGCCGCCGCGGCGACCGGCTGGTGGCCGAGGCGGTGGAGCGCGTCCGCGAGGGCCGCAGCGGCCTCTACGACGTGCGCATCTCCCGCGACGGCGAGGTGATCGCCGAGTTCCGGGGCCACTCGCGCACCATTGGCGGCCGCTTCCTGCCGACCGAGACGACCTGACGCCGAACCCGCCGCCAGAAGCGGACCGCACCCGAGGAGGACCGCCATGCTCGCCACCGCCCCCCGCTCGCTGCCGGACCTCTCGCCCCGCCCCGGCGACCTCGAGCCGATCGAGACCGCCTCGCGCGACGAGATCGCCGGCCTGCAGCACACCCGCCTCGCCTGGACGCTGCGCCACGCCTACGAGAACGTGCCGCACTACCGCCAGGCCTTCGACGCCGCCGGCGTCCATCCGGACGACTTCCGTACGCTGTCCGATCTCGCGAAGTTCCCGTTCACGACCAAGCACGATCTCAGGGCCAACTATCCCTTCGGCATGTTCGCCGTGCCGCAGGAGAAGGTCGCCCGCGTCCACGCCTCCTCCGGCACCACCGGCCGGCCGACCGTGGTCGGCTACACGCAGCGCGACCTCGAGGTGTGGGCCGACGTCGTCGCCCGCTCGATCCGCGCCAGCGGCGGCCGCGCGGGCATGAAGGTGCACGTCGCCTACGGCTACGGCCTGTTCACCGGCGGCCTCGGCGCCCACTACGGGGCGGAGCGGCTCGGCTGCACCGTCATCCCGATGTCCGGCGGCATGACCGAGCGGCAGGTGCAGCTCCTGCAGGACTTCGCGCCCGACATCATCATGGTGACGCCGAGCTACATGCTGGCGATCCTCGACGAGTTCCGCGCCCGCGGCATCGACCCGCGCACGACCTCGCTGAAGGTCGGCATCTTCGGCGCCGAGCCGTGGACGGACGCCATGCGCGGCGAGATCGAGGACGCCTTCGCCATGCACGCCGTCGACATCTACGGCCTGTCGGAGGTGATGGGGCCGGGCGTCGCCAACGAGTGCGTCGAGACCAAGGACGGCCTGCACATCTGGGAGGACCACTTCTACCCGGAGGTCATCGACCCCGAGACCGGCGCCGTGCTGCCCGACGGCGAGAAGGGCGAGCTCGTCTTCACGTCCCTGTCGAAGGAGGCGATGCCGGTCGTCCGCTACCGCACCCGCGACCTGACGCGGCTCTTGCCCGGCACGGCCCGCTCGATGCGGCGGATGGAGAAGATCACCGGCCGCTCCGACGACATGCTGATCGTCCGCGGCGTCAACCTCTTCCCGACCCAGGTCGAGGAACAGGTGCTGCGCTGCCCGGGCCTGTCCGGCCACTACCTGATCGAGCTCACCCGCGAGGGACGAATGGACGAGGTGACCGTCCACGTCGAGGCGCGCCCCGACCACAACGACGCCGCCGAGCGGGCCTCGACGGCGGCGCTGCTCTGCCATCACGTCAAGGAAATCGTCGGCGTCACCGTGCGGGTGGCCGTCGCCGATCCCGGCAAGCTCGAGCGCTCCGCCGGCAAGGCGCGCCGAGTCATCGACCGGCGGCCGAAGACTTGACGTTCAAGCCCGGGGCGAGGCCCGGGCGTCATGGTTGACAGCCGCGCCCCGGCGGCTGGTATCGAAGCTGCATCGCGACAAGCGCGATGCCACTGACAAGGTGAACCAGCGGCAATGGCGAGACGCCGGGCCCTCGACTACGACGACAAGCGCAAGGCGATCCTCGATCGCTCGGCGGAGCTGTTCGCCGGCCACGGCTATGACGGAGCGTCGATCTCGATGATCGCCGAGGCGTGCGGCGTGTCGAAGGCGCTGCTCTACCACTACTACGGCGACAAGGCCGAGCTGCTCTTCGACGTCATCCGCACCCACCTGGAAGACCTCATCCAGACGGTGGAGGAGGTCGCGGGCGACCGGGCCGCCGCGCCTGCCGAGGAGCGGCTCGCCGCCCTCTGCACCGCGCTGCTCGACGCCTATCGCGACGCCGACGCCGAGCATCAGGTGCAGATCAACAACCTCCGCCTGCTGCCGCAGGAGAAGCAGGAGGCGCTGCGCGAGCTGGAGCGCCGGCTCGTCGCGGTCTTCGCCGCCGCCGTCGCCGCCGCGGTGCCGCGCCTCGCCGACCGTCCGGCCCTCGTCAAGCCGGTGACGATGTCGCTCTTCGGCATGCTGAACTGGAGCTACCTGTGGTTCCGCGACGGCGGCGCCCTCAGCCGCGCCGACTATGCGCGGCTGGTGACGCGCCTCATCGTCGACGGCGGCGAGGCGCTGCCGGCGGCGTTTCCGGTGACGCCCGCGGGCCGCCGCTCCCCCCAGGCCGCGGAGTAAGGCCGCCGCCCCGCCCTCAGCGGTGGCGGATCCAGGCGGACTTCGTCTGGGTGTAGGAAACGACGCTGTCGAAGCACTTGTCGCGGGCGTTGCCGGACTGCTTCCAGCCGCCGAACGGCTGCGTCATGTCGCCCTCGTCGAACGAGTTCACCCAGACGACGCCGGCCTCGATCTCGCGCACGAGCCGCAGCGCCGTGTCGATGTTGGACGTCCAGATGCCGGCGGCGAGCCCGTAGATGGTGTCGTTCGCAACCGCGATCGCCTCGTCCGGCCCATCGACGGCGATGACCGCGCCGACGGGGCCGAAGATCTCCTCCCGCACGATCCGCATCGACGGCGTCGCGTCCGAAAACAGCGTCGGGTTGACGTAGGCGCCCTGGCCGTCCGGCGCGTCGCCGCCCATGACGACTCGCGCGCCCTCGTCGCGGCCGGCCTGCAGGTAGCCGAGCACGCGGCCCTTGTGCTCCTCGGTGACGAGCGGGCCGAGCCGCGTCGCCGGATCGAGCGGATCGCCGGGCACGAACGCGGCTTGCGCCTGCGCCTTGAACAGGTCGACGAAGTCGCCGGCGATTTTCCGGTCGACGATCATCCGCGAGCCGGCGTTGCAGACCTCGCCCTGGTTGCCGAAGATGCCGTTGACCGCCGACGTCACGGCGCGCTCGAGGTCGCTCACATCGGCGAGCACGATCTGCGGGCTCTTGCCCCCGCACTCCAGCGCCACCTGCTTCATGTTCGACAAACCGGCATACTGCAGGATCAGCTTGCCGACCTCGGTCGAGCCGGTGAACGACACCTTGGCGACGTCCGGATGCAGCGCCAGGGCGCGGCCCGCCACCTCGCCGAGGCCGTTGACGACGTTGAGCACCCCCGGCGGGCCGCCGGCCTCCACGAACAGGGCGGCGAGGCGGAGGCACGACAGCGGCGCCTGCTCGGCCGGCTTCAGCACCACCGTGTTGCCGGCGGCAAGCGCCGGGGCGATCTTCCACACCGCCATCAGCAGCGGGTAGTTCCAAGGCGAGATGGCGCCGACGACGCCGAACGGCTCGCGCAGCACGCAATGGAGGACGCCCGCCTCGGTCGCCGTCACCTTGCCGTCGATCTTGTCGATGCACTCGGCCATGAAGCGGATGGTCTTCACCACCTCCGGCAGGTCGACGCCGACCATGTCGGCGATCGGCTTGCCCATGTCGAGGGTATCGAGGAGGGCGAGTTCGGCGGCGTTGTCCTCGATCAGGTCTGCGAAGCGATAAAGCACCGCCATGCGGTCGCGCGGCGCGAGCTTCGACCAGACGCCGCTCTTGTAGGCGCGGCGGGCGGCGGCGACGGCGCGGTCGATGTCGGCGCCGGTGCCGGCGGACATCTCCGCCAGCGTCTCGCCGGTCGCCGGGTTCACCGTGGCGAAGCGGCCGCCGTCGGCGGCGTCGACGAAGGCACCGTCGATGAAGAGGCGCGTCTCGAAGCCAAGCGCGGCGGCGCGGGAGACCCAGGCGGCCTTGTCGAGGTCCGGCAGTTTGGCGAGGTGCATGGGGTGTTCCTTGTGAGAGGCGGCTGGCCGGCCTGAACCCGGTTCCTTGCGCTCCGGCCGAGTGCCGGGCGCTGCTCAGTCGCGCCGCGGCACGATCAGCGCGTCGACGGCGACGACGCCGTCCTGCCGCACCAGCACGGGATTGACGTCGATCGCCTCGACCCGGTCGCCGATGGCGGCGGCGAGGACGGAGAAGCGGGCGAGGGCGGTGGCAAGGGCGTCGATGTCGGACGCCGGCGCGCCGCGCACGCCGTCGAGCAGCGGGCGGAGCCGGAGCCCGTCCATGAGCCGGCGGGCCTCCGCCGCATCGAACGGCGGCTTGGCGACGGCGGCGTCCTTCAGCACCTCGGCGTGGATGCCGCCGAAGCCGGCGAGCACGATCGGCCCGAAGTCCGGATCGCGCGTCATCCCGAAGATCATCTCGACGGCGGGGCCGGTCACCATCGCCGCGACGAGCACGCGGGGGCCGAGGCGGGCGGAAACATCGCAGTAGGCCGTGCGGACGGCGGCTTCGTCGGCGAGCTTCAGGATGACGCCACCGACGTCCGACTTGTGGGCGATGCCGGGGGTGGCGGTCTTCAGCACGACGGGGAAGCCGAGGCGGGCGGCGGCAGCTGTGGCGTCGTCCTCCGTTTCCGCGAGGGCGTGCGGGACGACGGGGAGGCCGAAGTCGGCGAGCAGGGCGAGGGCGGCGGCTTCGTCGAGGTGAACTTCAGCCGTTTCCCCACCCTCGGAGCGAACCCTCCCCCCTCGCGGGGGAGGGTAGGGAGGGGGGGCGGCCGCAAGCTCGTCAGTCGTGTGTCCCTCGGCAGCGCCGTGCTCGTGGAGAGAGTCCTGTTCGCCGCGCTCCCGCGCGCCCCCCCCTCCCGTCGCGCCTTCGGCGCGCCGACCTCCCCCGCGAGGGGGGAGGGTTGTGTCTTGCCTTTCCTCGGATGGACTGCCCAGCACCGCGCGCCAGCGGGCGACGGTGGAGGGATCAGCGGACTGCAAATCCGTTGACGTCTCGGTCCCTCTCCGACCCCGAAAGTCCCGCCACGCCAGCGCCAGCCGCACTGCCGTGAGAAACGCCGGCACGCCGTCGAGCACGGGCACGCCCGCCCGCGTCGTCTCGACGGCACTCGCGTCCCCGCACGAACCCTGGTGGTTCGACACGATGAACACCGGCTTGCCCGTCGCCGCCTGCACGTCCAGCGCCACCGTGCGGTAGTGCGGCATGATCTGGCCGCCGACCCAGCGGTCGAGGACCAGGGCGCCGAGGGCCGTGTCGGGGTCGTCCATCATCAGGCGGAAGCTGTCGTGGAAGTCGGCCGGGTAGTTGCGGCCGCTGCCCCAGTGGTCGAGCGGGTTGACCGGCTCGAGGCCGTGGTCGAGCACGGCGGCCATCGCCCGCTCGGTCGCCGGCGACAGGCGGGCGAAGGCGACGCGGTGATCGTCGGCGAGGTCGACCATCAGCCCGCGTTCGCCGCCGGAATCGTGGGTGGTGGAGAGGCCGCCCGGGCCGATGTCGCGGGCGTGGCCGAGCACCATCAAGGCGGCGGCGAGTTCGTCGATTGCCCGCACCTCGGCGACGCCGTTGCGGCGGAAGAGGGCGGAGTAGGCGGCGTGGTCGCCGGCGATCGCGCCGGAGTGGCTTTCGGCGAGCCGCACGCTCGCCGCCGTCCGCCCGACCTTCAGCGCCACCACCGGCACGCCCCGGGCGTTCGCCTTCGCGAGTGCCGCCTCGAAGCCGACGGGGTCGCGGGCGGTCTCCATGAACAGGCCGATGACGCGCGTCTCCGGTGTCTCCAGCGCGAAGTCCATGTAGTCGGCGAGCGTCGTCGTCAGCTCCTGGCCGGAGGAGACGGCGAGGCCGTAGTCGAGGCGCGCCTCGGCATCGACCAGCGCGGTGAACAGCGAGCCGGAGTGGGTCAGCAGCACGGCGCCGCCCGGCCGGTGGTCGGTGCGGGTCGGGAAGCCGCAGAGCCACAGCCCGTCGCGAAAATTGTAGAAGCCCATGCCGTTGCCGCCGCAGAGCGTCACGCCGGCCTCGCGCGCCATCGCCCGCACCCGCTCCTTCAGCGGCGGATCGCGGTCGCCGGGGATCGCCAAGGGCGAGATCAGCGTCGCGGCGCGGATGCCCTGGCGGATGGCGAGGGCGAGCGTCTCCTCGATGCGCTCGTCGGCGAGCGCCAGCGCCACGTGCTCGACTGGCTCGGGCAGGTCGGCGACCGAGGGCACGCACGCGACGCCCTCGATCGGCTCGCCCTTCGGGTTGACGCACCAGAGGCGGCCGCCATAGCCGCCGGCGAGCACCTGCCGCACCATCGTGTTGCCGACCGAGCCCGGCCGGGCGCTCGCTCCGACGATCGCGAGCGAGCGCGGGCGGAGCAGCGGGTCGAGCCGGTGGGCGGGGCGGGGCGCGGCGGTCGCGACGCGCGCGGCAGCGGCGGCGGGAGCGGCGGCGGGAGCGGCGGGGAAGGCGGTCTGGGCGGTCATGGCGGGGCGTGCTCGGGGCGCGGGTCAGGTCTTCTGGAAGGCGAGGTGCAGGCCGAGGCCGACGAGCACCGCGCCGCCGGCCCGCTGCAGCAGGCGCTGGGCGCCGCCGGAGCGGCGCAGCCGCGCCATCAGGGCGCCGGCAAGGAGCACGCAGACGAGGTCGGCCGACGTGAACATCAGGTTCACTACCGTGCCGAGCACGAGGAACTGCGCCCACACCGGCAGGCCGGCGGCGGGGTCGACGAACTGCGGCAGGAAGGCGAGGAAGAACAGCGCCGTCTTCGGGTTGAGCACCTCGACGGTGATGCTCTCGAGGAAGGCCCGCCGCCCTGACTTCGCCACCACCAGCGTGCCGTGCTCGCCGCCCGCGGCCTTCGAGCGGAAGAGCGAGATGCCGAGCCAGATCAGGTAGAGGGCGCCGAGGATCTTCACCGCGAGATAGAGCACCGGTACGGCGTGGAAGATCACCGACAGCCCCGCCGCGGCGGCGATGACGTGGACGTAGCAGCCGAGGTGGATGCCGAGCGCCGCCATCAGGCCCGAGACGCGGCCGCGCGCCATCGTCTGGGCGGTGGCGTAGAGCATCGCCGGGCCGGGGATGTAGGCGAACACCGCCGTCGTCACGAAGAAGGCGAGGAGGAGGTCCGTCGAGGGCATGGGTTGTCCGTCCTGCCGTTCGGGAAATGCCGGGGCGATGCCCGCCCGTCAGCCGCGCGGCGCCATCGTGTCGGGCACGGCGATGCGGAAGGGGATGATCTCGACGTCGCGCCAGACGTCGCCGGTCATGTACGGCTCCTCGGCGAGCCAGGCGTCGAGCGCCGCGCGGTCGGGGAACTCGACCAGCGCGACGGAGCCGATCATGCCGCCGTCGTCGCCCAGCATGGCGCCGCCGACGCGCAGCTCGCCGCGGTCCACCATCCCCGGCAGGCGCTCGAAGTGCGCCGGCCGCGCCTTCATGCGCCGCTCCAGCGCCGCCGCGTCGCGGCCGTCGCGCGCGATCACCACCCACTGCGGCATCGGACTTCTCCCGTTCAGAAGACGCCGGGTGGCGTCGCGGACCGCCGCTTCGGGTTGAAGAACGGCCGCTCGACGATACGCGCCCTGACGAGGCTCTTCGAGTAGACGAGCTCGCGCAGCGCGTAGATTTCCACCCAGAGGTCGTTCACGACCGTGTCGCCATAGGGCCGCGTCATCGAGGCGAGCGCTATGTTCCGCTTCACAGTCGGCGACCACGCCGCCGCGGTAATGTGGCCGACCTCTCGTTTGCCCCGGTGATAGACGAGGGCGTGCTCCGCCGGCACGTTGCCGTCGATGTCGAGGGCGACGAGGCAGTGGCGGAAGGCGTTCTTCGCCTTCTCGGCGGCGAGCGCCCGCTTGCCGTTGAAGTGGCGCGGCGTGTCGAGGGCGACGAGCCAGCCGAGGCCGATCTCGAAGGGCGAGCGCCGGCGGTCGGCGCGGATGGCGTGCTCGGCCGGCACGAAGTCCGAGCCCGCCATGATGAAGCCGGCCTCGAGGCGGGCGAGATCGAGCGCCGCGAAGCCGATCGCGGTGATGCGGTGGAGTTGCCCGGCGTTCCAGAGCAGGTCCCACAGGGCGAGCGCCTGGTCCGGCGGCACGAACAGCTCGTAGCCGAGGTCGCCGGTGAAGCCTGTGCGCGACACCGTCACCGGGCCGGCTTTGGTCTGGAAGTCGCGGATGTCGAAGGGCTTCAGCGTTTCGATGCCGGCAAAGCCCGCATCGCGCAGCACGGCATAGGAGGTCGGCCCCTGCAGCGACAGCGCCGCGATGTCCTCCGTCACCTCGGCCACCTCGACGTCGTAGCCGATGGCGCTGTCGAGCAGCCACGGCAGATGGCGCTCCTGGCAGCAGAGGCGGAATTCGTCGGGGGCGAAGCGGAACAGCGTGCCGTCGTCGAGCACCTTGCCGTCGTCATCGCACCAGGCGGTGTACTGGACGCGGCCGGGCTTCAGCTTGAAGACGTCGCGCACGGTCAGCCTGTCGCAATAGGCGGCGGCGTCCGGTCCGGCGATGCGGTACTTCACCATCGGCGAGACGTCGAACAGGCTCGCGGCGTTGCGGATGGCGAAGTACTCCATCTCCTCGTCGCGGATCACCTGCGCCGACAGGTAGCCGCCCCAGCCGTACCACTGCTCGTGCGTCATCAGCTGGGCGATGCGCGGATGGAACGGCGTGTGCCAGAGCGGCTTCTCGAAGTGCTCGCGGGGGAGGGCGCGGCGCATCTCTCTCACCTCCGGGACTTGCTGCCGGCGCTCTTGGCGTCGGCGAGGATGCGGGAGACGGCGTTGAGCGCCGGCGCCCCGGAGACGCCGCCGCCGGGATGGCTGCCGGCGCCGCAGAGATAGAGGCCGGCGACGGGCGTCGCGTACTGGGCGAGGCCCAGCACCGGGCGCAGCATGAACATCTGGTCGATCGACAGCTCGCCGTGGTGCCAGTGGCCGCCGGGGATGCGATGGCGCCGCTCGATGTCGGCGGGCGTCAGGAAGTCCTTCGCGACGATGCGGCTGCCGATGCCCGGCGCGTGGCGCTCGAGCACGGCGAGGATGCGCGCCTCGAAGCCGTCGCGGCCGGCCTCCGAGTCCGGCTTCAGCCGGAACGGCGCGTAGATCGCGTTGATCGAGACGACGTGTTGGCCCGCTGGCGCCAGCGCCGGGTCGGTCGCTGAGGGCACGGTGATCTCCAGCGCCGGCTCGTCGGAGAAGCGGCCGTACTTGGCGGCGTCGAAGGCTGTCTCGATCGCCTGCAACGAGGGGGCCGTGAGCAAGCGCCCCGTTAGACCGCCCGGTCCGAGGTCGGTGAACGGCGGCAGGCCGTCGAGGGCGAGGTTGAGCTTTGCCACCGTGCCCTTCGAGCGGACGTGCGACAGGCGGCGAACGAGGCCGGTGTCGAGGTGGCGGGCGCCGACCAGCGACAGCAGCGTCGTCGCCGGGTTCATCGCCGAGGCGACCACCGTCGATCGGATCTCCTCGCCCGAGGCGAGCACGACGCCCGCGGCGCGGTCGTCCTCGACGAGGATCGAGGCCACTGTCGCGTCGGTGCGGATCGCCACGCCGGCGGCCTTGGCGGCGGCGGTGAGGGCTGCGACGACGGCACCCATGCCGCCGCGCGGCAGGGCGGTGGCGGCCTGCATGCCGTTTGCCTGGCCGGCGAGGCGGTAGAACAGCGTCATCAGCGAGTTCGGCGAGCGCGGCCCGAGGCTGGTGCCGAGCACGGCGTCGAAGGCGACCGCGGCGCGCAGGCGGTCGTCGCCGACCTCCTCGTCGAGCACGTCGGCGATGTTCATCAGCACCATGCGCAGGAACTCGCGCATGTCGTCGCGGCCGAGCCGGCGGATGCCGAGGCCGAGCTTGCCGAGCGTCATCATGTCGGCGACGCCGCCGTTCTTCAGCCGCGGCGGCACCTGCGACAGGAACGGCGCTAGCACGCCGGCAAAGCGCAGCAGCTTGCCGCGCAGCGCCGCCCAGGCGGCCCGCTCGGCGTCGGCGATGTCACCCTCCAGCCGCTCGCCGAAGGCGCCGGCGAGCGTCAGCGGCCGGCCGTCCGCCGACAGCGACGTCGTCGAGAGGTTGGTGGCGGCGAAGGCGAGCCCGTGGCGCTCGAGGTCGAGCTTGCGGACGATCTCGGGGTGCAGGCGGTTGGCCAGATGGGCGATCTCCGGCACGCGGAAGCCCGGCGCGAGCGCCACCGTGCGGGCGGCGCCGCCGACCGCGTCGGACGCTTCCAAGAGCAGCACCCGCCGGCCGGCCTGGCCGAGGAGGGCCGCGGCGGCCAGCCCGTTGTGGCCGCCACCGACGACGATCGCGTCAAAGGACGGGGTAGGCATCGGACATGTCCTTGGCGGGCTTCTTGAGGTCGCGCAGCACTTCCGCCGCGGCGTTGCGGCCGGGCGCCCCCATGACGCCGCCGCCGGGGTGGGTGGCCGAGCCGCACATGTAGAGCCCGCCGATCGGCGCCCGGTACTGGGCGTAGCCCGGCACCGGACGGTTGAAGAGGAGCTGGTCGAAGGTGAGCTCGCCCTGGAAGATGTTGCCCTCGGTGAGCCCCGTCTCCGCCTCGATCTCGCGCGGCGTCCGCACCTCCATGTGGAGGATCAGGTCCTTGAAGTTCGGCGAGTACTCGGCGATCTGGTCGACGACGGTCTTGGCGAAGCCGTCGCGCTCGGCGTCGCTCCAGTCGTGGCCCTCCACCTTCGGCGGGCAGTACTGCACGAAGCAGCTCATGAAGTGCTTGCCGGGCGGCGCCATCGTCGGGTCGATGGTGGTCGGGATCATCATGTCGAGGAAGGGGTCGGCGGACCAGCGGCCGGCCTTCCAGTCGTCATAGGCGCCCTCCATCCGCTCGACCGAGTCGGTGAAGTGCATGTCGCCGCGCAGGAAAGGCGCGCTCGGCGGCAGCGCCGGGAAGTCCGGCAGGCCATCGAGCGCGATGTTGACCTTGCCGGACGAGCCGCGGATCTTGAAGTTCTTCACCTTCCTGACGAAGTCCGCCGGCAGCTGCGGCTCCTCAAGGAGCTTCAGGAAGGTGCGCTTGACGTCGAGGTTCGAGACGACGAGCCGGCCGCGGATCTCCTCGCCGCCGTCGAGGACGACGCCAGCTGCCCGGCCGTTCTCGACCAGCACCTTGTCGACCGAGGCCCCCGTCCGCACCGTGCCGCCGGAGGCGCGGAACGACGAGGCGAGCGACTCCGAGATCGCCCCCATGCCGCCGCGGGCGAAGCCCCAGGCGCCGATCGCGCCGTCGACGTCGCCCATGTAGTGGTGCAGCAGCACGTAGGCGGTGCCGGGCGACAGCGGCCCGAGCGCCGTGCCGATGATGCCGGAGATGCAGAAGCCGGCCTTGACCACATCGGTCTCGAAGAACTCGTCGAGGAACTCGGCGATCGACATCGTCCAGAAGCGGATGGTGTCGGCCATCTCGGTCTCGGTGAGGTCGTAGAACTTGCGGCCGAGATAAAGCAGTTCCTGCACGTCGCGCGGCTTCAGCGACGTCGGGTCCGGCGGCGTGCGCAGCAGGAACGGCCGGATGAACCGGCACTGGCGGATCACCTCGGCCGAATAACGGTCATAGGCCTCGGCGTCGCGCAGGCTGTGGCGGCCGATCTCGCGACGGTGGGCATCGTGATCGCGGAAGGTGCCGAGGTAGCCGCCGTCCTGCTTCAGGATCACCCCGCCCTCGTAGGGCACCACCTGCAGCCCGTGCTTCGGGAGTTCCAGGTCGCGCATGATCTCGGGGCGCAGCAGGCTGCAGACGTACGAGCAGTTCGAATAGAGGAAGCCGGGGTACAGCGAGCGGCTCGTGGCGGCGCCGCCGACCCAGTCGTTGCGCTCGACGACGAGCACATCGAGCCCGGCGCGGGCGAGGTAACAGGCGTTGACCAGCCCGTTATGCCCCGCACCCACGACGATGGCGTCCCAGACTTTTCCGGCGGTGGAGGGCGGTGGGGTCATGGCGGGCGGGTCCGGGGAGGGGGAGAGCGGCAGTCGGCAGTGGGCAGTGGGCAGTGGGCAGTGGGCAGTGGGCAGTGGGGGACAATCAGAACTCGGCGCAACCCTCCCCCCTCGCGGGGGAGGGCAGGGAGGGGGGGCGCCACACATTCGAATGCCCCAATGAGCCTAGGCCGTCGCAGCAATCGCGAGAGAGTCTTTTCGCGCCGCTGCCGCGGCGGCCCCCCCTCCGACCGGCTTCGCCGGCCACCTCCCCCGCAAGGGGGGAGGGTTTGCGTGGTGCTCGCCGCGAAGTGAAGGGGAGGGTTTGCGTGGTGCCCTTCCTCGACGTGAAAGGGCAGGGTTTGCGTCGTGCTCGCCGAGAGGCTCAGCTCACCGCCGCCTTGCCATCCTTTTTCGCGAGCTCGGCGATCGTGCGGTCGACCGCGATCTCGAAGCCCTTCAACGTGTCCTTCAGGCAGCCGTCGTCGTGGGCCTCGCAGACGAACCACGGCTCGCGGGAGTCCGGCTCGCAGAGCACGCCCTCGTCGTGCAGGTGCTGGGCCATCGCATCGTAGAAGGTGTAGTCCGACGACTTCCAGTCGCGGTAGGTCGCCGGCGGCTTCGATGCGAAGAACAGCCCGCCCATCGACGGGTGGCCGGCGAACGAGTGGGCGATGCCGCGCGCCTTCAGCACCCGGCTCATGCCCTCCTGCATCTTCTTGCCGTAGGCGGCGATCGTCTCCAGCGCCGGCGTCTCCTCGATGATCTCGAGCGTCTTCTCGGCGGCAGCGAGCGACACGCAGTGGCCGGTATAGGTGCCGCCGTGGGCGACGCCGTTGCCGTACAACCGCATGATCTCCTCGCGCCCGCCGATCGCCGAAATCGGGTAACCGTTCGCCATCGCCTTGGCGAAGGTGCAGAGGTCGGCCTTCACCCCCATCACCTCCTGGATGCCGCCGCGCGCCACCCGGAAGCCCGACTTCACTTCGTCGATGATGAGGACGACGCCGTAGCGGTCGCAGAGCTCCCGGACGGCGCGAACGTACTCGACGTCGGCGGTGATGCCGCAGCAGTTGCCCTGGATCGGCTCCATCAGCATCGCCGCGATCTCGTGGCCCTTGCGCTTGAACAGGTCCTCGAGGTGGTTGGCGTCGTTCATCGGCGCGACGTGCAGGAGCTGGCGCAGAACTTCCGGCACGCCCTGCGAATAGGGGATCACCGCCGGCTCGGCGTCGGTCTTCGTCGGGTCCCAGCCATCCATGCCGAGCGTCCACAGCGCCGCGTCGAACAGGCCGTGGTAGCCGCCCTCGAGCAGCACGTAGCCGCTGCGCTTGGTGTAGGCGCGGGCGAGGCGGAGCGCCGCCATCACGGCCTCGGTGCCGGAGTTCGAGAAGCGCACCAGCTCGGCCGCCGGCACCATGCGCGAGATGCGCTCCGCGACGCGGTACTCCGCCTCCGTCGACAGCGCGAAGACGCCGCCGATCTCGAGGCTCGCCCGCACGGCGTCGTCGATGCGTTGGTCGGCATAGCCGAGGATCGCCGGGCCGTAGCCGAGCCGGTAGTCGACATAGGTGTTTCCGTCGATGTCGGTGATGCGGCCGCCGCGGCCCTTCCGGACATAGATCGTCTTGTCCTCGCCCCAGTAGCGGAAGTTCGAGGCGACCCCGAGCGGCAGCTTGGTCAGGGCCTTCCGGAAGTGGGCGTTGCTCTGTGTGAGCTGGCGTCCCATGGCGGCTCTCCTTCTTTGCGGGCGAGCGCTCCCGTGCCCGGCAAATCGCTTCGCCACGGCTTCGAGATCGGCAGTCGCCACGATCCGAATTGTGAGGCGCAGCATGTCACGGCGGCCGTCTCCTGTCCAGCTTAATGAACGAACGTTCAGTCAGTGACTGGCTGAACATACGTTCAAGAAGGGTTGTCGGCGGCGAAAATCGGCGTATCCTTCGCCGGGTCAGGGAGGCCCTTTCCATGTCCATCGGAGCCCGCCGCGCGGCCCGGAACCGAGTGTTCGCCGATGGCGTTGCCGTCGTGTCTCCACAACCGGAGGAGTGGGCGGTCCTGCCGCCTCTTGACCGCGATGCGGCGGCATTGCTCGATAGCGTCGGCCACCGCCGTCGCGTTGGTCGCCGCCCGGGCCGCCGCGGGCTCGCGCAAGGAACGTCCCCGCATGGTCGCGCCGCCGAAGCGCCGCGTTCAGTCGAGCCACCGAGGCTCGCTCGTCCTCAGCGGAGCCGCCGCATGGGCGTGACGGCGCCGGCGCGCGCGCAGCGCCAGAACACCAAGGCGATCCGCCGGCAGGAGCTCATCGAGGCGACGATCGACCAGCTCGCCAAGCGCGGCTTCGAGGGGACGACGCTCGCCGACGTCGCCACCGCCGCCGGCATGTCGCGCGGCATCGTCAACTTCCACTTCGATACGAAGGAGAAGCTGCTCGTCGAGACGCTGCGCACGCTCTCTGACGAGTATCGCGGCCACTGGAAGGCGGCACTGAAGGCGGCCGGCGCCGATCCCGCCGCGCGGCTCTGGGCGCTCGTCTCGGCCGACTTCGACAAGCGTATCTGTACGCCGCGCAAGCTCGGCGCCTGGTGTGCCTTCTGGGGCGAGGCGAAGTCGCGGCCGACCTACCGCGAACTCTGCAGCGCCAACGACGAGGACTATCAGGCGACCGTCATCGAGCTCTGCCGCGACCTCGCCGCCCCCGGCCAGGATCACGCCGCGCTCGCCCGCGTCATCGTCTGCATGCTGGAGGGCCTCTGGCTGCACCTGATGATGGCGCCGAAGGACCTGAAGCGGGAACAGGCGCTCGCCTCCGCCCGCTACCACCTCGTCAGCGTCTTCCCCCGCCGCTTCACGGTCGACGGACCGATCGCAGCGGAGGGGACGCCGTGAGCTTCGCCCTCTCCGAGGTGGCCCTCGAACGCCAGGCGGCCGTCCGCCGTTTCGTCGATACCGAACTGATCCCCTTCGAGGTCGAGGCGGAGCTGAACGACGGCGAGATCCCCGCCGAGGCCCTGAAGCGCCACAAGGCAATGGCGCAGGAGCTCGGCCTGCCGCGCTTCGACGTGCCGGCCGAGCACGGCGGGCTGGCCCTGCCGATCCTCGACCAGGTGGCCGCGATCGAACCGGTCGGGCGCGTCACCAACGGCCTCGGCTGGTGCTATCCGGAAGCGCAAGGCTGGATGTTCGAGGCGTGCAGTCCGGCGCAGATCGAGGCCCTCATCAAGCCGATGATGCGCGGCGAGTGCTACTTCGCCTACGCCATCACCGAAGAGGGCGCCGGCTCCGACGTCGACGACATCGTCGCCACCGCGCGGCGAGACGGCGACCACTACGTGCTCGACGGCGAGAAGTGGCACGTCACCAGCGCCAACCTCGCCGACGTTCTGCTGGTGCAGGCGAAGTTCGCGGGCGGGCCGGCCGACGGCGCCCACGGGCTCTTCTTCGTCGACGCCCGCGCGCCGGGGATAACCACCGTGCGCACCCCGGCCTACACCCACACCTATCGCCACCACCATCCGATCCTGCGCTTCGAGGGCGTGCGGGTGCCGGTGGCGAACCTCATCGGTGGTCGCGAGGGGGCGGGGATGGCCTTCACCTACGCCTGGTTCCGCCGCGAGCGCCTGATGATCGCCGCGCGCTGCTGCGGGGCGATGGAGCGGCTGATCGAGGAGGCGACCGCCTTCGCCAAGGGCCGCATCATCGGCGGCGTGCCGATCGCCGAGCGCCAGCTGGTGCAGGCGATGCTCGCCGACAGCGTCGTCGACCTGCACACGTCCCGCATGGTGACGTGGGAGGCGGCGGCGGCGCACGATCGCGGCCTCGACCTGAAGTCGTTGCACGCGCGCTGTTCCATTGCGAAGCTGGTGGCCTCGGAAGCGGCCGGCCGCGTCGCCGACCGCGCCGTGCAGATCTTCGCGGGACGCGGCTACATGCGCGAGAACGTCGCCGAGCGCTTCCTGCGGGAACTGCGGGTCGACCGCATCTGGGAGGGAACGAGCGAGATTCAGCGCCTCATCATCGCCGGCGGGCTCCTCAAGCGCGGGCTCGCTGGGACGATCGGGGCGGGAGGCTGAGGCTCGCACGAGGACGGGAGTGCCGACGAGACGGAACGAGGTGTCTGCGCGCGGCCCGGAGACGGTCGCCAGGGGATGCCGGACGGCCTTCCGGCCGAAACGGTCGGGACGGCTCTCGAGAGGGGAGAACCGACGATGAAGCCCACCGCCTTCACCCGGCGCGCCATGGTGCGCCTCTCCGCCGCCTGTACCCTCGCCCTGGCCATGCCCGGGCTTTCCGCCGCCTTCGCCCAGGACGCCGAGAAGGTCGTCAACGTCTACAACTGGGTCGACTATATCGGCGAGACCACCATCGCCGACTTCGAGAAGGAGACCGGCATCAAGGTCGTCTACGACACCTATGATGCCTCCGAGACCGTCGACGCCAAGATGATGGCCGGCCGCTCCGGCTATGACGTCGTGCTGCACGGCTCTAACTTCATGCAGCGCCTGATCAAATCCGGCGTGTTCCAGAAGATCGCGAAGGACAAACTCACCGGCTACGGCAACCTCGATCCGGAGATCATGAAGGTGCTGGCCGACGCCGACCCCGGCAACGAGTACGGAGTGCCGTACATGTGGGGCACCGTCGGGCTCACCTACAACATGGCGATGGTGAAGGAGCGCCTCGGCGAGGACGTGCCGCTCGATACCCTCGATATCCTGTTCAAGCCGGAATACGCATCGAAGCTCGCCGACTGCGGCATCTCGGTGCTGGAATCGCCCACCGACGTCATCCCGATGGCGCTCGCCTATCTCGGCAAGGACCCGAACTCGACGAGCCAGGCCGACTACGATGCCGTCGTCGAGTTGTTCAAGCCGATCCGCCAGTACATCAAGACCTTCGATTCGGCGAACTATCTCAATGCCTTGCCGAACAAGGAACTCTGCGTGGCGATGACCTGGTCGGGCGACTACGCCACCGCCTCGACGCGGGCGGCGGAGGCCGGCGTCGACATCGAGCTCGCCTACTTCATCCCGAAGTCCGGCGTGCCGTCGTGGTTCGACGTCTGGATGATCCCGGCCGACGCGCCGCATCCGGAGAACGCACTGATCTTCGTCGACTACATGCTGCGCCCGCAGGTGATCGCCGACGCGACGAACTTCACCTACTACGCCAACGCTAACAAGGCGGCGACCGAGCTCGTCGAGAAGGAGATCGTCGAGGACACGGCGATCTATCCGGACGCCGAGACGATGGCGCGGCTGTTCTCCCGCGAGGAACTGCCCCCCGCCGCCGACCGCGCCCGCACCCGCGCCTGGAGCCGGATCAAGACCGGGCAGTGACGCCGGCCGGCGATCGCAGCGGGGGGCAATGGGGATGCGACAGCGGTTTTCTTCGTCCCTCCCCTGCCAGGGGGAGGGACAGACCGCCGGAGGCGGTCAGGGTGGGGCCCGTCAATCCAAACACAGGCTCCAGTTGGGATTGACAGGCCCCCACCTGCCGCGCCTTTGGCGCGGCTGTCCTCCCCCCTGGCAGGGGGAGGACGAAGTTGGCGGCCGCCGCGAGGGCCTCGCCCGATGACTGCGCCCGCCCCCGCACCGCCCCCCGGCTTCCCCGACTACGTCAACAAGCCGTGGCTCGATCCGAAGGCGCGGCCGTTCGTCGAGGTGGAGCGCGTCGTCAAGAAGTTCGGCGACTTCATCGCCGTCAACGAGGTTTCGCTGAAGATCTACCGGCAGGAGCTGTTCTGCCTGCTCGGCGGCTCCGGCTGCGGCAAGACGACGTTGCTCCGGATGCTCGCCGGCTTCGAGACGCCGACCTCCGGCCGCATCCTCATCGACGGCCAGGACATGACGGCGACGCCGCCCTATGAGCGGCCCGTCAACATGATGTTCCAGTCCTACGCGCTGTTCCCGCACATGAGCGTCGCCGACAATGTCGGCTACGGCCTCAAGCACGAGAAGATGACGAAGGGCGAGCGCGCCAACCGGGTCAGCGAGATGCTCGCCCTCGTCAAGCTCGAGAGCTTCGCCCGCCGCAAGCCGCACCAGCTCTCCGGCGGCCAGCGCCAGCGCGTCGCGCTCGCCCGCTCGCTCGCCAAGAACCCGAAGCTGCTTCTCCTCGACGAGCCGCTCGGGGCGCTGGACAAGAAGCTGCGCGAGCAGACGCAGTTCGAGTTGATGAACATCCAGGCGAAGGTCGGTGTCACCTTCGTCGTCGTCACCCACGACCAAGAGGAGGCGATGGCGTTGTCCACGCGCATCGCCGTGATGGACCGCGGCTCGGTGATGCAGGTCGGCACGCCGACCGACGTCTACGAGTTCCCCAACTGCCGCTTCACCGCCGACTTCGTCGGCTCGATCAACCTGTTCGAGGGCATCGTCACCGCCATCGCCGGCAGCGTCGTGACGGTGAAGGCGGAGGGCGTCGAGGGCGAGCTCGAGGTCGACCACCCGACGCCGGTCACCGTCGGCACGCCCGTCGCCGTTGCGGTGCGGCCGGAGAAGATCACCATCAGCCGAGATACGCCGACCGATCCCAACCACAACTGCGCCGAGGGGCAGGTGCTCGACCTCGGCTATTTCGGCGACCGCTCGCTGTTCCGCGTCCGCCTCGCCTCGGGGCGCATCGTGCTCGTCAGTCACCAGAACGTCCGCCGCGCCCGCGACGAGGAGCGGAAGGTCGACTGGGACGACAAGGTCTGGCTGTCGTGGAGCCCCCGCGCCGCGCTGGTGCTGACCGAATGAGCGCCGTCGCCGAGCCCTCGGTCGCGCACGCGCCGCCGCGCCGGCCCCTCGGCGCTCGCCTCGCCGATTTCGCCTCGCGCTCCTGGCAGGCGATCCTGCTCGCCGTGCCCTATCTCTGGCTGCTCGTCTTCTTCCTGGCGCCGTTCCTCATTGTCGTGAAGATCAGCCTCGCGCTCTCCGAGATCGCGCTGCCGCCCTATACCTCGCTGTGGCAGTGGACCGAGGACGGGGCGCTGTCGATCCAGCTCTACTTCCAGAATTACGCCTACCTGATCGACGACACGCTCTATCTCAACGGCTACCTCAACGCGCTGAAGATCGCCGCGATCTCGACGGCGCTCTGCCTCCTCGTCGGCTACCCGATCGCCTACGGCATCGCCCGCTCGGCCCCGACCACCCGTAACATCCTGCTGTTGCTGGTGATCCTGCCGTTCTGGACGTCGTTCCTCCTGCGCATCTATGCGTGGATGGGCATCCTCAACAAGCAGGGCCTGATCAACAACGTGCTCATCTTCTTCGGCGTCATCGACCAGCCGATCGAGATGATGAACACCGACTTCGCCGTCTATCTCGGCATCGTCTATTCCTACCTGCCGTTCATGGTGCTGCCGCTCTACGTGACGCTCGAGAAGATGGATCCGAGCCTGTGGGAGGCGGCGATGGACCTCGGCTCCCGCCGCTGGCAGGTGTTCGTCGACGTGACGCTGCCGCTGTCCGTTCCCGGCATCATCGCCGGCGGCCTGCTCGTCTTCATTCCGGCGACCGGCGAGTACGTCATCCCGGCGCTGCTCGGCAATCCGTCGAGCCCGATGATCGGCCGCGTGCTGTTCGACGAGTTCTATTCGAACCGCGACTGGCCGGTGGCGTCCGCCGTCGCCGTCGTGCTGCTCATCCTGCTCGTCGTGCCGATCCTGATGTTCCAGCACTACCAGATGCGCCAGGCGGAGGAGGGCAAGTGAGGCACGGCCGCTCCACCTTCCTCACCGTCTGGCTGGTGGCGGGCTTCGTCTTCCTCTACGGCCCCATCCTCCTGATGATGGCCTATTCCTTCAACGCCTCGCGGCTCGCCACCGTCTGGGGCGGCTTCTCGACGAAGTGGTACGGCGAGCTCTTCGCCAACAAGATGGTGATCGACGCGGCGCTGCTCTCGCTGCAGATCGCCGCCGTCTCGGCCACCGTTGCCACCGTGCTCGGCACCATGGCCGGCATCGCGCTCGCCCGCTTCGGCCGCTTCCGGGGACGGCTCCTGTTCTCCGGCATGGTGACGGCGCCCCTCGTCATGCCGGAGGTGATCACCGGGCTGTCGCTGCTCCTGCTGTTCGTCGCTCTCGAAGGCAGCTTCGGCTGGCCGGCCGGGCGCGGCATGATGACGATCACCATCGCCCACATCACCTTCTCGATGGCCTACGTCGCCGTCGTCATCCAGTCGCGCCTCGCCATGGTCGACGTCTCGCTCGAGGAGGCGGCGATGGACCTCGGCTCGCGGCCGGCGCGTGTGCTGTTCGACATCACCCTGCCGCTGCTCGCGCCGGCGATGGTGTCAGGCTGGCTGCTCGCCTTCACGCTGTCACTCGACGATCTCGTCATCGCCACCTTCACCTCCGGGCCCGGTGCGACGACCCTGCCGATGCTGATCTTCTCCAAGGTCCGCCTTGGCCTGACGCCCGACATAAACGCCCTCGCGACCATCATCATCGTCGTGGTGACGACAGTCGTGGTTCTCGGCACCGTCATTTCCAACCGCGTCCAGCACCGTCGGCTCGTCGCGGGCAGCCGGGCGAACTGAAACCGGTCCGGCCCCGGTCGCGGCGGCCGAGAAGGATTTGGTGACCGGAATCGTATTTGAGTTGATGCTCGGTCCTCCGGGCGGCGATCCGCGCCCCGGAACGCCGGCTGGGGTGCAGTGTTTCGATGGGCGTTCAGGAGGAGAGCGACGAGGACCTGATGGAGCGGATCGCCGGTGGGGACAGTCGTGCGCTGAGAGTCTTGATGCAACGTCACATGCCGCGGACCGTGCGCATGGCCGAGGGAATCACGCGCAACCGGGCCGATGCCGACGACGTCGCCCAGGACGCCTTCCTGCGGGTGTGGCGCCAGGCGGCGAGCTTCGACGTCGCGCGCGGCCGGTTCACGAGCTGGCTCGGCCAGATCGTCGTCAACCTGTCGATCGACCGCCTTCGCGGCCGCCGGACCGAGCCCCTCGACCCCGATTTGGAGATCGCCGACCCGGCGCCGCGCGCCGACGACGATCTCGCCGCCGCCGAGGAGCGTGCCGCCGTGGATGCCGCCCTGGCCGACCTGCCGGAGCGCCAGCGCGCTGCCCTCGTGCTGTTCCACTTCGAAGAGATGAGCGGCCGGGAGGCGGCGGCAGCGCTCAATCTCGGCGAGAAGGCGTTCGAGTCCCTCCTCACCCGCGCCCGCATCGCCATCCGCGAGCGGGTGGCGGCGAATGCCGCGACGCGGAGACGACCATGACGGGTGAAGAGATGACGGTCGAGGAGTTCGGGTCGCTGGCCGCCGCCTGGGGCGCCGACATCGCCCGCTGGCCGGAGGAGACGCGTCAGCGCGCCGAAGCACTGGCGTCGGTGTCGCCGTCGGCGGCTGCCCTCCTCCTGGACGCCGGCCGTCTCGATCGCGCCATCGCGTCGGCCCGTCCGGTGGTGGCGCCGGCGCGCAGCGATGCCCTGGTTGGCCGGATCGCCACCACACTCGCGGCGGAGGCGGCGCAGCGCACCGCCCGCCGCCGCTGGCGGACGTGGTTCATGCCGGCGACGAGCCTCGCCTCCGCTGCCGTGATCGGCATCGGCCTCGGCCTCGCGCAACCGATCACGCCGCCGATGTCCGGCGCGGAATACCTGACGGCGCTGCTGATCGACGGCGCTCCCGTGAGCCCTTGGGTCCGCCAATGACGCCGACTGCACCGCGACGTCGGTCCCGCTGGCTCTGGCCACTCCTGATCGCCTCGCTGTCGGCCAACGTGCTGCTCGCGAGCTATGCGGTGACGCTCACCTGGCGCCTCGACCTGCCGCTCGTCGACGCCACCAGCCCGATGCGCATCCTGCCGCGGGCGGCCTCCTTCCTCGATCCCGAGGACCGGGTGATCGCCGAGCGCGCCTTCGCCGAGCGCCAGGCGGATCTCGCCCACAACGAGGCCGGCGTGCAGGCGGCGCGGGCTCGCGTCATCGAACTCCTGCAGGCCCCGGAGCTCGATCCCGCCGCCATCCGGGCCGCCCTCTACGACGTGCGCACCTGGCGCAGCCGCTCCTTCGACCTCGTCGTCGATGCCGTGCTCCAGACCGTCGAGGCGATCCCGGCGGAGCGCCGCCGCGCCCTCATGCAGAAATTTCAGGCCCGTTGAGAGAAGGGTCGCAGCCCTCTACACCGTAGAGCTGGAGGGATGTTCCCCCCGGAGAATCAAGATGAAGACGATTATTGCGCTCGCCCTTGCCGCCACCGCCTTCGCCGCCGCGCCGGCGTTCGCGCAGAGCCAGGCCGCCGTCCAGGCCGCCCAGAAGGCCTGCCGCGCCGACGCGATGTCGGTCTGCGCCGGCACGCCGCGCTCGGGCATGATGGCCTGCCTGCTCGAGAACAAGGACAAGATCAGCCAGGCCTGCGTCGACGCGCTCGCCGCAGTCGAGGCGAGCAAGTAATCAGTTCGTTCACCGTGTGAAGGCAGAGGGGCGCGGCCATCGGCTGCGCCCCTTTTTTGTTGCGCCAGAGCGTCGGGGGATGAGCATTTGGCGCTGACCCTGCCAGAGGGGGATCGTGTTAGGTTTCTACTTGCGCTAAGTTTCGTTTTGGAAGCATATATCGCGCTAGGGTGAGGAGCACTTGCCGTGGGCAGTCTTTTTGATTTTTTACAACGCAATCAGATTCAGAAAGCAGACGCACTGCCATTAGTGCATTCGACCGAAGCATATTTTCTGAAAAAATTCATGAAAGCTAATGCAATAAAAACAAGTAAATGCAAAGTGTTCAAGAGCGAAAATTTGTCATACTTTTTTGTCGGAAGGCCCGCGTTCAAGAGAAAATTGGACAGCGAAGCGGAGTACTGGGAGCTTCCAATTTGCTTTGTTGTGCAGTATAAAGCGGTAAGGATAAAGAGGGCGTTTCCATTTGACAGTGGAGCATTCAAGGATGGAAAGTACCCCCATTTCATCAGCATGATGGATATCGGTGAGTTTGAGGTATCCGGGGACGGAGAGGCTGCAGAGAAAATAATTGGAACATTTTTTGGCGACAAGAGGTCGTATTTTCACCTAAAGGGACGGGGTAGAACAGAATTCGAGTCGAAGTTTGATGTAGAGATGCTTGATGAAGAGATAAAAGCTCTGCATAAATTGATAGAATTTAAGGACAGTAAGCTCGACGATCGGCGATTTTCGATTGAAGTGCAAACCGCAGAAGATGTTTTACTTAACAAAGAGAATCTTATAGCCGCAATAATTCCAGAGTCATACCTGGCAGATGACAGGGTAATTGAATTCTTTGAAGATAGACCAGAAGTTGTCCTTGATACATATCCATTGTATCCTCTGAAGAAGGATTATTACTACTACGCAATATACGAGAAGGTGGAAAATATAATGCGAAGAGGGGGGTTCTTTGGTGTTTAGGCTATCGTCAGTTATGGATTTGTCCGGCGGAGCCCCGTCTCTTCTTGTCCCTATTTTCAGCTATTCAAGATCTAATGTTCCGTATGTTCAGAGTATGGATGAGTTTCTTCTGATAAGATCCTTCTCGCCATTCTATGACGCTGAGGAGTTCGAGTTAATTTCGATGAGTTCTGAGCTTTCCGTAGACGTAGATCAGCCTGGAATAATTGCGTTTCGTGAAAACTGTGGGAGGATATTTGCAGGAAATATTGAAAGCGTTTTTTCGTATTATGAAGAGCATTTAAATCACGACGGTGGAAGCCCTCTCCTTCGTATGCAGATAGGTCGACTGGTGGAGGAGAGTCGTGCCAAGCAGTATGATTTAATAAAGGCAGTTGGAGTATCATTCTTTCGCTCAGAGAAGCAGAAAGAGTTTTGGGTTGATTCTGGGTTAATGATACTTCAGAAAGAAAAGTCATTCTGGGATGTGATTAATCAGAGTCGTGACAAGAAAAAGAAGCTTAAGATAGAACCGATAAAATCGCATTGGGACAGGGAGCAGTTAATCGCCGCCTTGTCGCAGTCGCGCTACTATAGTTACTCAAACTGGTCAAATCTTTGGTTTTCGCTTCTTAGAATCGCGCCGAACGATGAGCGTGTTCTGGAGGTGGCGAAAAAGTGGCTGTATAGCCAGGTCAGCGGTGACAGTGCCCCTTCAGGGGCAAGAGATGTACTCTGTGCTGTCATCGACCTGTCTCATTTTTCAGCTGCTTACGACGACAGTCTATACGAATTCCTTTCGGATATTGTTTCATCGCATCATATATTTAGTGACGAATTGCGAGTTCCATTTCGGATACTGCGAAAGATACTTGATTTTATCGGCGATCGTGCGCAGTTCATGGAGCATGCTGAGTTAATATATAATCTGATAGCGGAAAGCTTTTATTTTGGTGATCAATTGGAGGCCATGCTTGATATGCTAATTCAAGCAATACGCTACGCTAACATTCCGATAGATTCTAGAATTATGAATACAAGCCTACTGTATAGACTTGAGGCCTACGCAATTAATCCCGCAATTGTTGCAAGGCTGCGAGAGTTGCGTAAATTACTTCCGCCTCCGAACAACTAGCCGCCAACAAAAACTGAGGCCGTTCACGATCGATCGGCCTCCGGCAGGTCAGCCCGCACCCAGTCGTGCAGGGCCTGGACGTTGACTTCCATGTCCGACAGCACGCCGCGCTGGTAGGCGCCGGCCTCGAGATTGCGCTGCACGGATTCCGTCAGCGCCCCGTCCTCGTGGTGGACCTGGTAGTTGATGCGCTGGTTGAGCCACCGCACCGCCTTCGCCGCCGGGCGCGCATCCGGCCGCCCGTAGGCGCGCCAGCGCAGCATCGATCGGCCGGGGCCGAGCGGCACGATGTGGAAGAAGTCGACGAGGTCCGGATAGAGCTCGAGCGACACCGCCGGATAGAGGAACAGATAGGACCAGCGCTTGCGCAGGTCCTCCGGCAGGTGGTCCGACACCTGCGGCAGCAGGCTCGCATAGGCGCGCGTCGCCCAGCCGCCGACCGGATTGTCGCGCATCTCGTGGGCGAGGCGGATGGTGCGCGTCGCGCCGTCGGGCTGACGCTCGTAGTCCTTCTGCATCAGGCCCGACAGGCCCGGGTGGCCCGTCGGGAAGTGATAGTCCTCGAGATAGTTGTCCCAGACGTTCTTCCAGTCGGCGGCGATCTCGCCCTGCCAGTATGGGGCGATCGGCTCGAGCTCTTCCAGCCGGTGCGCCTCGAGCTCGGCCCGGTAGGGTGCGTAGCGCTCGGCCACCGACGGCCCGCCGGGTGCGAGGCGGACGAAGACGAAGCCGAGGAACACCTCGCACTCCACCGGGAACAGTCCGAGATTGTCCTTGTCGAGCTTCGGGAAGGTGCGCGAGGCGGCGATGCCCTTCAGCACGCCGCGGGTGTCGTAGGTCCAGGCGTGATAGGGGCAGCGGATGATGCCGGCGCAACTGCCGGCGTGACCGTCGACGACGGCGTGAGCCCGGTGGCGGCAGACATTGTGGAAGGCGCGGATCTCGCCGTCGTCGCCGCGGACCGCGAAGACGCGCTTGCCGAGGATGTCGAGCGTCACGTAGTCGCCCGGCGCCTTCAGCTCGCTGACGTGGCCGAGCATCTGCCAGGCCGGCATGTGGATGGTCTCGACCTCGCGGGCCGTGAAATCCGCGTCGCGATAGGTCCACGACGGCAGCGTCAGCGGCAGCGCCTCGTCGAGGTCGGAGCGGTGCTCCGGCGAGCCTGCGGTCTGCGTCGTCGCAGCCGGGCTCGCCGGAGCGGCCTCCCCCTCGGGAACGGCGAAACTATTCGGCATCAGGTTCTGCAGGTAGCGGCGGCAGGTATCGACCGCATCGGCGTGATCGAAGTCGGCGCCCTGGATCAGAGCCTCCTGCGACAGCGAGTCGATCAGGCCGCAGAGGCCCAGTGCCGCCGCCCGCACGTCGATGCGCGAGCCTTCGCGTGAGGCGAGCTCGGCCAGCATGCCGAAGGTCGCCTCGTAGACGGCGCGGTCGGACGACCCGCAGATCGCCAGGTAGTCCGCGCGCGAGCGGCTCTCGCCCCAGAACGCGTACCAGACCGCCAGCTTCTCCGGGCTGGCGATGCGGCGGTCGAAGCTCGCCGTCACCAGCGCCATGAGCCCCGCCGCCGGGTCGCCGGCGGCCGCCGCGACGCCCGCCTCGCAGGCCGCCTGGTACTCGTCGGCGATGCGTCGGAGCGTCTCGTGCAGGAGGTCCTGCTTCGACTGGAAGTGGAAGTTGACCATGCCGGCGGTCAGCCCGGCGAGCCGGGCGACCTTGTCCAGTGTGACATTCGACAGGCCGTGCTCGGCGATCGCCGCGATCGCCGCGTCCACGAGCTGCTCGCGGCGCAGGTCCTGGGGCAGGCGGGAGCGGGTGGGGCGGTCGAGCATCGGGCGCTCCTGCATGTTCGTTCAGCTATCTGAAGCCTCATATTACTCTATCGAATGAATGTTCGGCAAGTCGGTCGCCCCGTGCGTCGTGCATCAACCGCCTTGCTGGAAACGCAATCTTTACGCAGAACCCGCGCCATGGAGGCGGGCGGCGGGAATTCGCCACCTGCCCGGCCAGGGCTTCGAACCTCATCAGAAGAGGGCGGTCGTGAACCGTCTCGACAGACGCATCGCCGGTTGGGTGGCCGCAGCGGCCATGCTCGCGCTTCCGCTCGCCCTCGGTTCGCCACCTGCCGTCGCCGACGGCGCCGCGCAGGCCCCCGTGCTGCCGCCCGCCGTGGCGGCGCATTTCCGCTCGCTCGGCGTCAGCGTCGATCCGCATCAGCTGCCGGACGTCGACGACCGGTCCTCGCGCGCGAGCGCTGCGGCCGAGGTCGCCTCACCGGCGGCGCGGGTGCCCGTGCGGGTCGGCGCCTACACCCGCGGCACCTCGGCGACGCTCGCCACCATCCCCCTCGACGCCAAGAGCTACGCCACCGCCTGGCTGCCGGGGCCGGGCTTCGCCGGCGGGGCGGTCGAGCGCCTGACGACGGTCTTCCCCGAGGGCCGCGCCACGGCGGAGCTCGCCGACGGCAAACTGAAGGCGGTCGTCGACGACCGCGGCGAGTTCGTCTCGTTTGGCCGCAACGGCAGCCGGCGCACGCTGACGGTCTCGTTCAACTACGGCTATGCCCGTGACCGCCGCGTCGTCGACCTGCCGGAGGCCGAGACCGCCGCGCTCGGATCGGCCGGCTCGGTCGCGGTGGATACCGCAGAGCCCGCGGCCGCGCCCGACAAGCGCAAGGTCAAGCTGTCGGTCAAGGCGTGCAAGCACTGGCCGACCTCGCAGCGCCTCGTCGACGCCTGGATCGAGATCAATCCGAAGCACAAGCCCGATGGCCGGGTCGCCGCCTGGTTTCCGCTGGAGAAGCGCGTCGGCACGATCTTCGGCGGGACGATCGACACGGGCAAGCTCGCCACCGTCCGGCGCGATCCGGCCAAGGTGACCGCCGCGGTCGGCACCGCCGCAGAAACCGTCTGCGCCGTCACCGGGCGCGCCAAGTCGCGTGACGTCTGCACCGCGCTTGGCGGCGAGCAGGCGGCGACGATCGCCTGCCGGCGCATCCTGGCGCCCTTCCGCGAGGCGCTCTGCCCGGCGGTGAAGAACGCCGCGGGCTTCAAGCCGATCGCGGTAGAGGAACAGCCGAACCTCTTCGACAAGCCGTTGGAGGTGCGCTTCAGCGCCCGCTTCCTCAGCCCCTACGGTTACGCCTGGGTGAGCTCCACCGAGCCGAAGAAGTACGGCCCCGACAGCGATGCCTTCGAGGGCAAGCTCGAACTGCCCTGCTGGGACGTCTATCAGGCGCCGGTGAAGATGACCGGCAGCTACCAGTGGCCGACCTGCTGGTCACCCTATGCCGAAGCGAACGCCACCGTGCAGTTCGCCAACTACATGAAGGGCTGGTACGCTTGGGCCGGCCTGTCGAACTGGAAGCTCCAGGTCTTCCAGACGCAGGACTGCCTCAGCCGCAACTATCTCGAGGGGCCGTTCACCCCGGCCGGTGGCGCGCGGCTCGACGGCGGCTACGCCTACTGGAAGTTCTCCAACGCGAAGTGGGGCGGTCCCGACAATTTCGAGGCCCACATCAACTTCTCCGGCGACAAGATGTGGGGCAACGTCAAGGACAACCGCCGCTCCCGCAAGACGAGCGAGCGCGCGACGCTGTATGGCGAGTTCTCCGGCAAGCGCGCCAAATGAGCGGTCTGGCGCGCCGGCAGGGAGCGTGTTCGTGACCCCTCCGGAGACGCTTTGCCGACGCTTGTCATGAGCCCGACGGCGAGTTGTGCGCAGGCGGCCCGAATCGGCTTGTCCGCGGGCCTGCCTCCGGATGCGTAAGTCTCTGGCAGAACAGGTGCTTTCTGCAGTTGGACGGGCCGAGTTGAACCCCCCGCCCGACCGTCTATAACGGGCGCGCGCGGGAACCACGCGCGCGGGAACTACGGCGGACCTCAGACCGAATGACAGATGTGACGTCCAATGGGGCGGAAGAGTACGGCGCCCAGTCGATCAGGGTCCTGAAGGGCCTCGACGCGGTGCGCAAGCGGCCGGGCATGTACATCGGCGACACCGATGACGGCTCCGGCCTGCATCACATGGTCTACGAGGTGGTCGACAACGCCATCGACGAGGCGCTCGCCGGCTATGCCGACCGCGTGACGGTGACGCTGAACGCCGACGGCTCCTGCACCGTCACAGACAACGGCCGCGGCATCCCGACCGACATCCACACCGGCGAGGGCATTTCGGCGGCCGAGGTCATCATGACCCAGCTGCACGCCGGCGGTAAGTTCGACCAGAATTCCTACAAGGTCTCCGGCGGCCTGCACGGCGTCGGCGTCTCGGTGGTGAACGCGCTGTCGCAGTGGCTGACGCTGCGTATCCGCCGCGCCGGCAGCCTGTTCGCCATGAGCTTCACCCACGGCGTCGCCGACGCGCCGCTCGCTGCCATCGGGGATTCCGAGGGCCTCACCGGCACCGAGGTGACGTTCCTGCCGAGCCGCGAGACCTTCGCCGGCGTCGTCGAGTTCGATTTCGCCACCCTCGAGCGGCGCCTGCGCGAGCTCGCCTTCCTGAACTCCGGCGTGCGCATCCTCCTCGAGGACCGCCGCGGCGTCGAGCCGCGCAAGGAGGAGCTGTTCTACGAGGGCGGCGTCGCCGCCTTCGTGCGCTGGCTCGACCGCACCAAGCACCCGCTGTTGCCGACGCCGATCTACATGAAGGCCGAGCGCGACAACATCGAGGTGGAGGTGGCGCTGTGGTGGAACGACAGCTACCACGAACACACGCTCTGCTTCACCAACAACATCCCGCAGCGCGACGGCGGCACCCATCTCGCCGGCCTGCGCGGTGCGCTGACTCGCCAGGTGACGAGCTACGCCGAGAAGAGCGGTACCTCGAAGAAGGAAAAGGTCACCCTCACCGGCGACGACTGCCGCGAGGGCCTCACCTGCGTTCTCTCGGTGAAGGTGCCCGATCCGAAGTTCTCCTCGCAGACGAAGGACAAGCTCGTCTCCTCCGAGGTGCGCCCCGTCGTCGAGGCGGTCGTCAACGATGCGCTGGGCACCTGGTTCGAGGAGCACCCGGCCGAGGCGAAGACCGTCATCGGCAAGGTGGTCGAGGCCGCCGCCGCCCGCGAGGCCGCCCGCAAGGCACGCGAGCTCACCCGCCGCAAGGGCGCGCTCGACGTCGCCTCGCTGCCCGGCAAGCTCGCCGACTGCCAGGAGCGCGACCCGGCGAAGTCGGAGCTCTTCATCGTCGAGGGTGACTCCGCCGGCGGGTCGGCCAAGAGCGGCCGCAACCGCGCCAACCAGGCGATCCTGCCGCTCCGTGGCAAGATCCTCAACGTCGAGCGTGCCCGCTTCGACAAGATGCTGTCGTCGGAGATGATCGGCACGCTGATCACCGCGCTCGGCACCGGCATCGGCGTCGAGGAGTTCAACCTCGAGAAGCTGCGCTACCACAAGATCATCATCATGACGGACGCCGACGTCGACGGCGCCCACATCCGCACCCTGCTCCTCACCTTCTTCTACCGGCAGATGCCGTCGCTGATCGACGCCGGCCACCTCTTCATCGCGCAGCCGCCGCTCTACAAGATCCGCCGCTCGGGCTCCGAGCAGTACCTGAAGGACGAGCGGGCGCTCGAGGATTTCCTCATCGACGCCGGCCTCGACGAGGCCTCGCTGACGCTCGCCAACGGCGAGGTCCGCACCGGCCGCGACCTCAAGGCCGTCATCGACGAGGCCCGCAAGATCGCCGGCGGCCTCGAGGCGCTGCACTCGCGCTACAGCCGCGACACCGTCGAGCAGGCCGCGATCGCCGGCGCGCTCAACCCGGAGATCGTCGCCGACCGGTCGAAGGCCGAGGGGGCCGCCGCCTACATCGCCCGCCGCCTCGACATCCTCGCCGACGAGTTCGAGAAGGGCTGGGTGGGCCTCGCCGAGGCCGACGGCGGCCTGCGCTTCGAGCGCACCGTGCGCGGCGTCAAGGAAGTGACGCGCATCGACGCCGCCCTGCTCGGCTCCGCCGACGCCCGCAAGCTCGATGCCCATGCGAGCCACCTGCAGGAGGTCTACGGCAAGGCGGCGACCCTGAAGCGCAAGGACGTCGAGACGGTGGTCCGCGGCCCGCGCGCGCTGCTCGCGGCGATCTTCGCCACCGGCCGCCGCGGCGTCAGCCTGCAGCGCTACAAGGGCCTCGGCGAGATGAACGCCGAGCAGCTCTGGGAGACCACCCTCGACCCCAACGCCCGCTCGCTCCTGCAGGTGCGGGTGAAGGACGGCGACGATGCCGACGACATCTTCTCCAAGCTGATGGGCGACGAAGTCGAGCCCCGCCGCGAGTTCATCCAGGACAACGCCCTGTCGGTGGCGAACCTCGACGTGTGAGATCTTCGGGGGAGGGGGCGTCGTGAGGGGGTTCGCGATCAGACGCCGCCGCCGGCTGGCAGGGCGCCCCTGGCTGGCACTCGCCGCCGTCTGGCTATTCGCCTTCCAGAGCGCGCTCGCGACCGCCGCCACGGGCGCGCCGGCGACCCCCGTCCAGCTCGACGCCTTCGGCGGTGTCATCTGCACGACCGGTGCGCACCCGGGGGAGGGCGAACCCGCCTCCGCGCACGGTCCCGCCTGCTGCATCCTCGGCTGCATGGCGGCCTGTGCCGGCGCCGGCTGCCCGCCCGATCTGGCGTCGTTGTACGCGCCGCAGCGCATCGCCACCGTGTTGGCGGTCTCCGTTGCCGAAGCACCCGTTGCAGCCGACCTTGGCCGGACGCCGCGCCAGGCACGCGCTCCGCCACCGGTGCACTGAGGTCTCTGCACGCCTGACCAGGCGCCGAGCCTCGCCTTTCGACATTCACCACCTCCCTCCGAGAAACCCGTGATCGACCCGGCGGCCGCGCCGGCGCCTCGGCGCCTGCGGCCGCATCGGGCCGGCCGGTTCCTCGGGCGTTCGAAACCACGTCGATGCCGGCCGCAACCCGGTGGCGCGCCGCTTCGTGCCGCGCCGCTCCCGAGCCGCATCGACCGTCTCGTGATGGACAAGATGACCCCCACCGACCCGAAGACCGCTCCGGCCGCGGCCGACGCCGCGACCCACGGCATCGACGCCTACCGCGCCGTCTGGCGCTGGCACTTCTATGCCGGCCTGCTGGTGCTGCCCTTCATGATCCTGCTCGCCGTCACCGGCGGGCTCTATCTCTACCGCGACGAGATCGACCGCGCCTGGCACCACCAGCTGAAGCAGGTGGACGCACGGCCGGGCACGGAGATCGAAGCGAGCCGCCTCATTGAAGCGGCGCTGACGGCCTATCCCGGCACCGCGGCGAAGTTCATGCCGCCGCCGACCCCGACGTCGTCGGCCGAGGTCACGGTGAAGGCGGAGACCGGCCAGCGCCTCGCCGTCTACGTCGATCCCTATGACGGCCGGGTGCTCGGCTCGCTGCCGGATCGCGGCACGATCATGTGGACGATCAGGCGCCTGCACAGCCTCGCCGAGTTCGGACCGATCGCCAACGGCGTCATCGAGATCGTCGGTGGCTGGTCGATCCTGCTCGTCGGCACCGGCCTGTTCCTGTGGTGGCCGCGGCGACAATCCGGCGGCGTCGTCACCATCCGCGGCGATGCCCGAAAGCGTGTGTTCTGGCGCGACCTGCACGCCGTCACCGGTGCGTTCACGGGCCTGTTCATCGCCTTCCTGGCGATCAGCGGCATGCCGTGGTCGGTGTTCTGGGGCAAGTACGCCAACGAGTGGGCGAACGGCACCAACTACGGCTACCCGGCCGGCCTCTATGTCGATGTGCCGATGTCGGACGGGCACCTTGCCCACGCCGGCGAGACGAGCTGGTCACTGCAACAGGCCCAGGTGCCGCTATCCACGGCGCCGGCACAGCCCCGCGCCCCTGTCGGCATCGACGCCGCGGTCGCGACCTTCGACCGCCTCGGCGTGGTGCGCGGCTACGTCGTCAGCCTGCCCTCCGGCCCGACGGGCGTCTATTCGGCGAGCGTCTATCCGGATGACATCGACCTGCAGCGCGTCGTCCACCTCGACCAGTACTCCGGTGAGCCGCTGCTCGACTTCCACTATGCGGACTACGGTCCGATCGCCAAGGCGATGGAAGTCGGCATCAACCTACACCTCGGCCAGCAGTTCGGCTGGGTGAACCAGATCGTGCTCTTGATCGTCTGCGTTGCCACCGTGCTGATGGCGGTGTCGGCGGGCGTGATGTGGTGGAAGCGGCGTCCGAAGGGGTCGCTCGGTGTGCCGCCGCTGCCCTCCGATCGCAGCCGGATGTGGGGCATCATCGCCATCATGGCGGTCGTCGGTGTCCTCTACCCGCTCGTCGGTGCCTCGCTGATCGTCATGCTGCTCATCGACCTGATGGTCACGCGCGGCTGGCGCTCGGGCGGCGGCGCACGCCGCACCCGCCCGGAGACGCGCCCCGCCATGTGATGCGCGGCCACCCTCGGCGCCGGCCGGTCAACCTGCCGGCGCTGAGGGGGAACTTCGGCAGGCCGACGGTCTCAAACCCCGGATGCGCCCGCCTCGGGCCTCGCCGCTGGCTTCGGTGTCCCCGACAACGCCGCCGTCAGGGCCTCCGCCGGGTTGGCGCCGGTGAAGCCGGCTTCGGCGAGGATGCGGTCGACCACCGGGGCGCTCGCCCGGTATTTCAGGAGCTGGCCGACGAGGCCGTCGCCGAAGCTCTGGTCGCCGCCGCCCCCGTTCGTCGCCGCCCCGCCGCCGAGGCCGCCGGTGTCGAAGATGCGGACGTCGGAGATGTTGGCGAGCGGCTTCACCGTCTCGGCCAGCGCTGCCGGGATCACCGCGATGCGCTCGCGCGTCAGCTCGTACTCGATGATCGCCGCCGACAGCTTGTTGCGCGCCTCGTTGAGGGCCGACTCGCGGTCGGCCTCGGCCATGCCGAGCTCGCGCACGCCGGCGGCGCGCAGCTTGGCGGCATCCGCCTCGGCAGCGGCGAGCGTCTTGGTCGCCTCCGCCTGATCGAGCGCCGCCTGCTTCTGCGCGTCGGCCTGCACCCTGACGGCCGTCGCCTCCTTCTCGGCGTCCGTCTGGGCGGCGATGACGGCGATCTGGCGCTGGCGCTCGGCGACCTCGACGGCCTGGGCGGTCGTCACCTTCTCGCCGGCGGCGACCGCCTTGGCGCGGGCGTCCTCCGCCTCGGCGGTGGCGACCGATTCCTCGCGGCTCTTGTTGGCGACCGCGATGGCGCTCTCCTGCGCGACGATCTGGATGTCGCGGTCGGCCTCGGTGCGGCGCTGCTTGACGGCGCGCTGGGCGGCGATCTCGGCGCTCTCGCGGGCCTCGCGCGCCTTCGCCTCGCGCTCGGCGATCGACTGCTCGGCGCCGATGCGCGCCTCCTCCTCGGCGCGCCGCGCCTCGTTCTCCTTCAGCGCCGTCTCGGCGCGGGTGTCGGCGGTCTTGTTGGCGACGTCGCGCTGCTGGTTGAGCTCGGCCTCCTTCGAGGAGCGATCGATCTCGAGCTTGCGCTGCTGCGCCTCGAGATCCTTCTGGGCGATCGCCACCTCGGTATCGCGGACGATCTCGTTGCGCTCCTTCTTGCGCGATTCGGTGATCTTGGTGAGCGTGGCGAGGCCTTCGGCGTCGAAGAAGTTGTTGGCGTTGAAGTACTTGATGTCGGTCTGGCCGAGGCGGGTGAGGGACACCGTCTCGAGCTCGAGGCCGTTCGACTGCAGGTCGGCGGCAACCGCGTCCTGCACCGCCTTGACGAACTCGACGCGCTTTTCCTGCAGGTCGTTCAAAGGCATCGTCGCGGCGACCGAGCGCAGCGCGTCGACGAACTTCGCCTCGATCAGCTCGCGCAGCTCGTCGGCGTCGTTGGTGCGGTCGCCGAGCGTCTGGGCGGCGAGCGCGATCGAGGACGAGTCGGGCTTCACCCGCACGTAGAACTCGGCGCCGATGTCGACGCGCATGCGGTCCTTGGTGATCAGCGCCTCGTTCTCGCCGCGCCGCACCTCCAGCCGCAGCGTCTTGAGGTTGACCCAGGCGGTCGAGTGGAACACCGGCATCACCACAGAGCCACCGTCGAGCACCACCTTCTGGCCGCCGAGGCCGGTGCGCACATAGGCGCGGTCGCGCGAGGAGCGGGTGTAGAGCGACGCCAGCACAAAGCCGATGGCGACGATGGCGGCGAGCCCGATGAGGGCCGGTACCAGGACTTCCCAGATCATGTGCCTGTCCTCGCTGAAGTCAGGGATGCGGCAGGGGCCGGTGGGGAGAGGCGGCGGCGGAACCGCGTGGATCAGGTGGGCGAGAGATCGGCGGTGGGGGCGATGACGAGGAACGAGGCAGCGTCGCGGTCGACGAGCAGCACCGACGTTCCAGTGGCGAAGGGGCCCGTCCCGGGCGCGGCGCGGGCGGCGAGGAAGTGCCAGTTGCCGTGGGCGTCCAGCACCTTGATGCGGCCGGGCTTGCCCTCGTCGAGCGGCCCGAGCGTCACCTCGGCGACGCGGCCGACGAGGTCGGCGTTCTCGACGGCATAGGTCTCGTCCTGCGGCACCACCCGGGCGACCAGCTGGCTGCCCTGGCGGGTGACGGGCAGCGCCACGACCAGCGCGACGCCGGCGGCGACGAGGGCCGGCAGCGGCGCCGCCAGCGTGCCAGCGATGCTCTGCACCAGGAAGCCGGCGGCGGCGAAGCCGCCGAGGAACAGCAGCAGCAGCACCATCACCGGCACGCGGCCGACGTTCAGCCAGCCGAGCGCGCCGGCGAGCCAGCCGTCGCCGTCCCCGTCACCCTCGAGCGCCTTGTCGAGGACGGAGCCGGCGGAAAGCCCGCCGAACATCGACACCACCTCGATCAGCAGGAGCCCTAGCAGGATCGCGAGTGCGATCGCAAACGGCCGGACCTCGGGGGCGAGCAGCCACTCCATCGTCGTGTCTCGCATCCTCTCGGGCGGGCGACCGGCGCCGCCTGTGCAGCGCCGGCAGTCTGGCGCCGGATCCGCCGGTACGACCGGCGCGATCCGGCGTCGCTTAAGTCTTGGATGGTCCGGTGCGGGCGCGCAACCGCGCCTCGATGGTCTGCTCGCGGTGCAGGCGCTCCAGTTCCTCGAGCTCGGCGGCGCCGGCGGGCAGGTCGCCGGCCGGCACGCCGGTCATGCGGGCGATCGACGCGGCCTTGCGGGCCACCCGGTCCTCCGGGCGCTCGGCCATCCCGCCGGTTCCAGCCGACGGAGCGCCGGCCTTCGCCTCGCTCTTCTTCAGTTCAGCGAGGCGCGCCTCGGCGTCCTTGCGGGCGGCGACCACCGCCTGCAGCGCCTGGCGGCTCTCGTCGAGCCGCTCGTCGACGTCGGCGAGTGCCTTGTCGAGCGCGGCGACCTGCACCTCGAGGTCGAGCTGCCGGCCGATCGCCGCCTTGGCGAGATCGTCGCGGCCCTGGGCCACGGCGGTGTCGATCTGCGTCTCGAGCTTGCCGCTCTCGGCGCGGAAGGCCTCGCGGCGGCTCTCGATGCGGTAGCGCTCGGCCTGCGCCTTGCCGACCTCGGCGCGCACCTCGTCGGCGGCCTTGTCGATCTCGCGCACCGCCTGCTCGACCACCGCGACGGTGTCGAGCGCCTCGGCCCGGTCGACGGCGGCGTGGGCGAAGCCGGCGATCAGGCGGCCCATGCGGGCGAGAATGCCTTCGTGGATCATCTCGGTCTCCTGTTGCTTCGCACCCCGCGGGGTGACGCCGATGTGGACGTGGAAGCCGTCGCCGTCGCGGACCAGCCGGGCCGGTGGCCCGCCGCGCCAGCCGGGACGGTAGCCGATGACGACGTAGGGCACGCTGGCGCGCCCCTCGACGGTGGCGATCGAAACCTGCGCCGCGCCCTTGACGGCGAACAGCTTGTCGTCGAGCGGCAGGCCCTCCGGCGCCGCGCCGCTGCGCCTTGCCGCGAAGTCCCTGAGGCCGAGCACCACCATCTGCGACGGCAGGCGGGTGGCGGTCCGCAGCCGCTCGTAGGCGAGGGCGTGCAGGGCGACGAGGTTGGCCCCCGCGTCGCTGCCCTCCGTCATCGCCTCGAGCATCTCCATCATGCGGCCGTACTCGACGAAGGTGGCCTCGATCGCCGCCCGCGCCACCTCGTCCGGCGCGAGCGCGTAGCGGAGGGTATCGGAGTGCGAGGCTCGGCTGCGGTCGACCATCACCAGACCATAAAGGACTCCATTAGTCCTTTCAAGAGGTCGTGATGATCCGATAGGCCGCCGCCGCGCGGCATGGCGGCCGTCGGCCCGTCCGGGAGGTCCTAGACGGGCTCCCCGGGCTCTCCGACGGCGGCGGCCTCCGGCTGCTCGGCCGGCTTCATCGGCTGCTTGGGGAAGCCGAGGAGGGGGGCGACGGGCTCGGCGTCGCGCCAGAACTCGACGTCGCTCGTCGCATAGGCGGTGACGAGCTCGGCGATCGAGCGCAGCGCGTGCAGGTGGATGCGCTCGTAGCCGTGCGAGGCGTCGACGCCGAAGGTGACCAGCGCCGTGCGGACGTCCTCACCCGCCTCGATCGCCGAGGCGCAGTCGGAGCGGTAGTAGCGGAAGACGTCCTTCTGGTAGCGGATGTCGTGCTCGCGGCAGAGCTCCACCATCCGCTTCGTCAGGTGCCAGTCGAAGGGCCCGGTCTGGTCGGCCATGGCGATCGTCACGCCGAACTCGGAGCTCGACTGGCCGGGCGCCGAGGTGCCGTTGTCGACCGTCAGCATCGAGGCGATGTTCTGCGTCAGCACCGACGCCGCGCCGACGCCCACTTCCTCGGCGACCGAGAACAGCCAGAAGGTGTCGACCGGCAGCGGCGAGCCCTCGCGGATCAGTGCTTCGAGCGCCGCAAGCAGGATGGCGACGCCCGCCTTGTCGTCGAGATGGCGGGAGACGATGTAGCCGTTGTCGAGAAACTCCGGCTGCGGGTCGACGGCGACGATGTCGCCGACATCGAAGCCGAGGTGGCGGAGATCGCCACGGTCGCGGGCGATGGCGTCGACGCGCAGTTCCACGTGCTGCCAGCCGATCGGGGCGGTGTCGACCTCGTCGCCGTAGGTATGGCCGGAGGCCTTCAGCGGCAGGATGGTGCCGCGATAGCCGCCGCGCTCGGTGAAGATGGTGACGCGCGCGCCTTCCGCGAAGCGGGCCGACCAGTGGCCGATCGGCACGAGCTCCAGCCGGCCGTTGTCCTTCAGCTGCTTCACCTGGGCACCGAGGGTGTCGAGGTGGGCGATCACGGCGCGCGCCGGCTGCGCGGATTGCCCCGGCAGCTTGGCGCGGATGGCACCGCGCCGCGTCGTCTCGGTCTCGACGCCGAGGCGGCGCAGTTCGGCGCCGCAGGATCGCACGATCGTGTCCGTGTAGCCGCTCGGGCTCGGGATCGCGAGCAACGCCTTCAGCGTCGCGGTGAGGTAGTCGGTGTCGATAGCGAGACGGGGCATCGGCCGCTCACCACGCCGTCGGCGCGTCGCGGCCGAGATCGCGCGCCGCCGCCGGCATCGATTGCGGGAACAACAGGTCGACGAAGCGCTCCGCTGTCGGCTGCGGCTCGTGGTTGGCGAGGCCCGGCCGCTCGTTCGCCTCGATGAACACGTAGTCCGGCTCGTGCGGCGAGCGCACGATGAAGTCGACGCCGACCACCGGGATGCCGATGGCGCGGGCCACCTGAACCGCCGCGTCGACGAGCGTCGGGTGCACGTGGTCGGTGACGTCGTGAATGGTGCCGCCGGTGTGCAGGTTCGCCGCCTTGCGCACCGTCACCTCGCGGTTGACGTCGGGGATGTCCTCGAGCGTCAGCCCGGCGGCGGCGACGCAGCGCTCGGTCTCCGCGTCGAGCGGGATCGAGGACTCGCCCCCTGTCGCGGCCTCGCGGCGGCGGCTCTGCCGGGCGATCAGCTCGCGGACGGTGGAGCGGCCGTCGCCGACGACCGCCGCCGGCCGCCGGATCGCCGCCGCCACGAGCCGGTAGTCGATGACGACGAGGCGCAGGTCGTCGCCGTGGAAGCACGATTCCACCAGCACGCGGTCGCAGACGCCGCGGGCGCGCTCGACGGCCGCCTCGACCTCGTCGAGCGTCGTCAGGCCGACGGCGACGCCGCGGCCCTGCTCGCCGCGGGCCGGCTTCACCACCACCGAGCCATGGCGTTCCAGGAACGCCGGCAAGAGGCTCGCGTCCCCCGCCTCGATCTCCTCCGGCACACGCACGCCGGCACGCTCGACGATGCGCCGCGTCACCGCCTTGTCGTCGCAGATCGACAGCGCCACGGCCGACGTCAGGTCGGAGAGAGACTCCCGGCAGGCGATCGAGCGACCGCCATAGATCAGGCGGAACAGCCCGCCCTCGGCGTCGATCAGATCGACGCCGATGCCGCGCCGGCGCGCCTCCTCGACGATGATGCGGGCGTAGGGATTGAGCGACGCCTCCGGCGGCGGGCCGGCGAACAGCTTCTCGTTGATCGGGTTCTTGCGCTTCACCGCGAACACCGGCAGCCGCTCGAAGCCGAGCTGCTCATAGAGGCCGATCGCCGCCTCGTTGTCGTGCATCACCGAAAGATCGAGGTGGACGGCGCCGCGCTCACGCATCAGCGCGCAGAGATGGCGCACGAGCGCCTCGCCGATGCCGGGGTGCGGCGCCTGCGGGTCGACGGCGAGGCACCAGAGCGACGCGGCGTGGTCAGGATCGTCGAAGATGCGGGCGTGGTCGATGCCGGTGACGGTGCCGACGATCGCGCCCGACACGTCGTCCTCGGCGACGAGGTGGAGGATGGCGCCACCGTTCGGTCGGCCCCAGAAGAAGTCCGGCCGGATCGGCACCATGCCACGCGCCGCATAGATGCGGTTGACGCCGTCGGCATCGGCCGCCGAGGCGATGCGGCGAACGGTGAAGCCGCCCGGCCGCCGGTCCGTCCGCTTCAGGTCGGCGAGCCTCAGGCGGAAGGCGTGCGAGGGGTCGAGGAACAGTTCGTGCGGTGCCGCCGCCAGCAGCACGTGTGGATCGCGGACATAGAAGGCGATGTCGCGCCGGCCCGGACCCTCCGCCCGCATCGCCTCGGCCAGCGCGTTGGCGTCGGCAAAGGTCTGCGAGAACAGCAGCCGCCCCCAGCCGCAGTCGAGGCAGACACCCTCGGGAACCGACGGCGTGATCGCCGGTGCAGTGGCGCCGTCGCTCTGGATTTCGGCTGCGCTGGCAATGGCCGCGGCGGCGGAAAGCTTGCTGTGCATCATGGGGTCCCCCTCGGATGCGCCGTCTCTTGTCAACGCTGGTGGTGGCAGCGGGTTCGCAGCCCGCGTCAGACGCGGTGCGTCTGCAGCCACATCTCGAGCAGCGCCGCCTGCCACAGCTCGGAACCGCGCAGCGGCGTGATGTGGTCGGACGGGTTCGCCAGCAGCTTGTCGAGGTAGTCGCGGCGGAAGATGCCGCGTTCGCGGGCCGGTGCGGCGGAGAGCACGTCGCGGACGAGGTCGAGCGTCGGGCCGGCGAGGTACTTCAGGATCGGCACCGGGAAGTAGCCCTTCGGGCGGTCAACCACCTCGCGCGGCAGCATCTTGCGGGCGATCGCCTTCAGCACGCCCTTGCCGCCGTCGGAAAGCTTGTGCTCGCCCGGCATGCGGGCGGCGAGTTCGGCGAGCTCGTGGTCGAGGAAGGGCACGCGCGCCTCGAGGCCGGCCGCCATCGTCATCGAATCCACCCGCTTCACCGGGTCGTCGACCAGCATGACGGTGGAATCGAGCCTGAGCGCCTTGTCGAGCGGGTCCGTGGCGCCGGTCTCCGCGAAATGCGCCTCGACGAAAGCGCGGCTCTCGTCGCGGTCGGCGAGGTAGTCGGGCGAGAGCTGGGTGGCGAGCGTCGCGTGGTCGCGGTCGATGAACAGCCGCGCGTATTCGCCGACCGGGTCGTTGGCGGCGGCGAGCGGCGGATACCAGTGGTAGCCGGCGAAGATCTCGTCGGCGCCCTGGCCGGACTGCACCACCTTGATGTGCTTCGCGACCTCGCGCGACAGCAGGTAGAAGCCGATGCAGTCGTAGGAGACCATTGGCTCCGACATCGCCGCCACCGCCCCCGGCAGCTCCGCGACGAGATCCACCGACGGCACGAAGATCTGGTGGTGGCGCGTGCCGAAGCGCTCGGCGACCAGGTCGGAATAGACGAACTCGTCGCCCTTCTCGCCGTTGGCGCTCTCGAAGCCGATCGAGAAGGTCTCGAGCCCGGTCTGGCCGGCCTCCGCGAGCAGAGCCACGATCAGGCTCGAATCGACGCCGCCGGAGAGCAGCACGCCGACGGGCACGTCGGCGACCATGCGGCGCTCCACCGCCGTGCGCAGCGAGGCGAGGATGCGCTCCTCCCACTCCGCGGCGGGCAGCCGGATGTCACCGGCGCTGCGGTCGAACGACAGCGTCCAGTAGCGCCGCTCGCGGCTCTGCCCGTCGGCCTCGATGACCCGGACGGTGGCCGGCGGCAGCTTGCGCACGCCCTTGAGGATCGTCTCCGGCGCCGGCACGACCGCGTGGAAGCTCATATAGCGGTGCAGCGCCACCCGGTCGATCGAGGTGTCGGTATCGCCGGCCGCCAGCAGCGCCGGCAGCGAGGAGGCGAAGCGCAGCCGGCCGGGGCTCTCGGCCAGATAGAGCGGCTTGATGCCGAAGCGGTCGCGCGCCATCACGACGCGCCCCGTCTCGCGCTCGTGGATGACGAAGGCGAACATGCCGATCAGGCGTTCGACGCAGCCCTCGCCCCAGGCGTGGTAGGCCTTGAGGATCACCTCGGTGTCGCCGCCGGAGAAGAACCGGTAGCCGAGGCCGGACAGCTCCTCGCGCAGCGCCTCGTAATTGTAGATGCAGCCGTTGAAGGCGATGGTCAGGCCGAGCTCGGGATCGACCATCGGCTGCTCGGCGCGGCTCGACAGGTCGATGATCGAGAGGCGGCGATGGCCGAGCGCGACGCGCCCGCGGGCGACGATGCCCTCGCCATCCGGACCGCGTGGCGCGAGCGCGTCGGCCATTCGCTGCACGGACGCCGCCGAGGCGGCCCTCTGGTCGAAGGTGATCTCGCCGCAAATCCCGCACATGCCGGGTTGGTCCTCCTCGTCTGCGCCGACACCGGCACAGAAGGAGCCGCGGCCGACGCGCGACGACGTCTGAGCCCGCGGGATCGTTGGTCGATCGGCGGGTCATGACGGTCGTCGGTGTGGTGTCGTGGGACGGTGAAACGGCCGAGCCGCGAAAAGGTTCCGTCGGTGCAGAGATTTTTTTCGGGCGCGCAGCCGAGGCAAGAACGCGAACCCTCCCCCCTTGCGGGGGAGGGCAGGGAGGGGGTGGCCGCGACTTCGACTCTCGCTAGAGCGCTCCGACGGCCGACCCACTCTCCCCTCGACTGACTACCGCGCGAGCTCCTTCAGCGCCTGGCGGATCAGCGTCGCGGCTCCGGCATCGGCGTGGCCGGCGGCACGGGCGGCGAGCACGGCGCCGCGCGCCTGCGCCTCGCCATAGCCCAGGTTGACCAGCGCCGAGACGGCGTCCGCGAGCGCGGGGTCGGATGCGCCCGCGGCGACCTGGACGCCGCCCGATCCGGCGAGCGCCGCCGGCAGGGCGAGTTCACCGGCCGCCTGCTTCAGCTCCACGACAAGCCGCTCGGCGAGCCGCTTGCCGACGCCCGGGGCCCGCGACAGCGCCACCTTGTCGCCGAGCGCGATGGCAGTGGCGAGATCATCGGGGGCGAGCACGCCGAGGATCGCCAGCGCCACCTTGGCGCCGACGCCCTGAACGGAGGTGAGCAGGCGGAACCACGCCCGCTCGCCGGGCGAGGTGAAGCCGTAGAGGCGGATCGCGTCCTCGCGCACCACCGTCTCGATGACGAGCGCCACCGGCTCGCCGGGCCGCGGCAGGTGGCCGAGCACGCGCGCCGGGCAGAACACCTCGTAGCCGACGCCGCCGACGTCGAGGACCACGTGGTCCTCGGCGATGGTATCCACCAGTCCCCGGAGCTTGCCGATCATCTCTGCTGCCTCAGGCGCCGGTAGCGGCGCGGGCGAGCCGCGCGGCCGGCGCGGTGCGGTGGTGGGCGTGGCAGAGGGCGATCGCGAGCGCGTCGGCGGCGTCGTCGCTGTCGAATTCCGCCTTCGGCAGCAGCACCTTCACCATCATGCGGATCTGCTTCTTGTCGGCGTGACCGGCGCCGACGACCGACTTCTTGACGGCATTCGGCGCGTATTCGGCGACCGCGAGCCCGGCGCGCGCCGGCACCAGCATGGCGATGCCGCGCGCCTGGCCGAGCTTCAGCGTCGCCGCGCCGTCGCGATTGACGAAGGTCTGCTCGACGGCGGCCTCGTGCGGGCTGAGCTCTTCGAGCACCGTCGTCAGCCCGACGAACAGCGCGTGCAGCCGGTGGGCGAGCTCATCGCCCGCATCCGACACCACCGATCCGGAGGCGACGAAGCGGATCGAGTTGCCGGACACCTCGATCGCCCCCCAGCCGGTGCGGCGGAGGCCCGGGTCGATGCCGAGGATGCGAATCGGAGCCTGCAGGGTCATGGCAACCGGGATAGCGCGTTCCCGGGGGGCGGCCAATGCGCGTCCGCGTGCGCGCTCCGCGAAGCCCGCGCCTCAGGCGAGATAGTCGTGCACCACCTCGCCGAGGCCGAGCGTCAGGTCGCAGAGGATGTGGCTGGCGCCGAGCACCTCCAGCACGGGGAGCTGCGCGACGGGCGCGAGCGCGTGGCGGAACAGCTCGATGTCGGCCGGCCCCGTCCAAGCGCCCTTGAAGGTGATGTCCTGCATGTAATAGCGGACGAGCTCGCAGACGCGCGCCGTGCCGTCGACGTGGGGGATGATCTTCAGGAGGAAGTTCGGCGCCGTCAGCGACGCCATCACCGGGTCCCGGTCGAGCTCGACGCACTTGTAGCCCATCGTCGCCGTGACGACCCGCACCGAGCCGCAGTCGAGGGTGCCGACCAGCGTCTCCTTCTCGACGGCCAGCCGCGGGCTCGCGAGCTTCTTCGGGAAGCCCCAGAGCTCGCGGCCGCCGAGGATCGGCGGGCCGTCGTCGAGATACATGGCGTGGACGTAGCCACCCTTCTGGCCCTGGTAGGTGACCGGGATCACCTGCCCGGACTCGGTGTAGTCGCCGAAGCCGCTCGAATCCGGCATGCGGATGAACTCGTACTTGACGATCGGCTCGGCGATCTCGAGCGGCGCCGGCACCACCGCGGCGAGCGCCGCCGGGTCGGTGCGGTAGGTGATGATGAAGAACTCGCGGTTGACGAAGCGGTAGGGCCCCGGCGGGAAGGCCGGCGAGGTGAGGGGCATCGCGAAGGCGCGGCGGCGGACTTCGTCTTCGCTGATCACGGGCGTTGCTCCGGTGGTCGGGAGGGTCGGGTGTCCAGAAGGCCGCTCAGTCCTTGGCGTCGCGCCAGACGTCGTGGGTGACGACGCCGGCTTCCGGATCGGGCAGCTCGAACCAGTCGGGATGGCGCATCGTCCGCACGATGACGTCGCGGCCGGCCTGCCAGTTCTCCAGCATCGTGTTGCGCGAGAACTCGTAGTCCTTGTAGTCGCGATCGGTCGGCTTGCGGCGGTAGATCAGCTGGATGATGTTGACGAGCGCCGCCCGGCGGCAGTCTGCGAGCTTCCTCGCCTCCGGCAGGTCGCGCAGCTCCGGCGGCAACTGGTCGAGCAGCTGCGAGACCGTGCGCCGCATCTCCTGGATGCGCTTGAAGACGTCGGTGTTGAGGCGCGTGCGGCTCGAGAACTGGATGTCCTTCTGGCGCTCGCGCACCTCCGTCAGGGTGCGCGGCCGGTCGCCGGAGGCGCTGAACAGGTCGACCTGCAGGATCAGCGTGTTCTCGCCGTCGATACGGCTCAGCACGTAGGCGAGCGGCGTGTTTGAGACGAGGCCGCCGTCCCAGTAAAGCTCGCCCTCGATCTCGATCGCCGGGAAGCCCGGCGGCAGCGCCCCCGAGGCCATGATGTGCTCGGGGCGGATGCGGCGCTCGGTCGAATCGAAATAGGTGAAGTTGCCGCTGCGCAGGTTGACCGCGCCGACCGACAGCCTGACCGCGCCGCGGTTGAGATAGTCGAAGTCGACGAACTCCTCGAGCGTCGCCTTCAGCGGCGCGGTGTCGTAGTAGCTCGTCGCCTCCGCTCCGCCCGGCGGCATCCACTGCGGCGGGGGCACGCGCGGCTCGAAGAAGCCCGGCTGGCCGAAGGCCATGGCGGAAAAGGACGACAGCTGGTTGAAGGCGGCGCGCATCTCCTCGCCGGGCGGCAGCCACGGCCACGCGATGCGGCCCGTCACCTTTTCCCAGAAGCCGCGCAGCTTCTCGACGCGCCGCCCCGGCGGATTGCCGGCGACGATGGCGCTGTTGATGGCGCCGATCGAGATGCCGGCGACCCAGTTGACGTCGACGCCGACGGCGTCGAGGCGCTCGACGACGCCCGGCTGGAACGATCCGAGCGCGCCGCCGCCCTGCAGCACCAGCACGACGTTCTCGTAAGAGCGCCGGACCGTGTCGCGGACGGCGGAGAAGTCCTCCGCCTCGACGCTCCCCGGTGCAGCCTGGTCGAGCAAGTGACGTCCCCTTGCCTATGGTGCCCGGCGCCGGATCACGGCGTAGGCACGCGACCCCGAGCACGCCCCCGCACCCCTGCCGTCCCGCTTACGGCCTTCGCAATGCAACATCAAGACGTGCGGTGCGGCAGGCTCGTCAATTGGTTCAAGGTGGTGCGGTCGGGCTTGATTCGACGGGGAGCGTCGGCTTAGCTCCGGACAAAGGGGTGGCTCCGCCACCTGCGCGACCGGCCCGTCAGAGGCTGGCGCCCCAGAGGAAACGGGAACGCCGATGGCTGGAGCGGTCGAGGCCGCGCCTGCACGCGAGGACACTTTTCCCAAGCTCTTGCTGCGTCACGCCGCGGAGCGTGGCGGCCGGCCGGCGATGCGCGAGAAGCATCTCGGCATCTGGCAGACGTGGACGTGGGCAGAGGTACTCGCCGAGGTGCGCGCCGCCGCGCTCGGCTTCGAGCGCCGCGGCATCGGGCCGGGCGACGCTGTCGCGATCGTCGGGGCGAACCGGCCGCGGCTCTACTGGTCGATGCTCGCCGTGCAGTCGCTCGGCGCCGTGCCGGTGCCAGTTTATGCCGATTCCGTCGCCGACGAGATCGCCTACGTGCTGTCCCACGCCGAGGTGGTCGCCGCCGTCTGCCAGGACCAGGAGCAGGTCGACAAGCTGATCCAGGTCGCCGGGGAAACGCCGAAGCTCAAGTTCCTCGTCTATGACGAACCGCGCGGCCTCAGCGACTACGGGCGCGACCGCCTGCACGCCTTCACCGAGATCCAGGACGAGGGTCGCGCCGCGATGACGGCCGACCCCGGGCTCGCGGACCACTGGGCCGCGCGTGTCCGCGCCGGCTCGCCGGACGACGTCTCCGTCATTCTCTACACCTCCGGTACCACCGGGCGCTCGAAGGGCGTCATGCTGTCGGCCGGCGGCTGCGTGGCCGCGGCGCGCGACACGGTCGCCTTCGACAAGCTCACCGACCGCGACGAGGTGCTCGCCTACCTGCCGCTCGCCTGGGTCGGCGATCACTATCTCAACTACGCCCAGGCGCTGGTCGCCGGCTTCTGCATCGCCTGTCCGGAGAGCGCGGAGACGGTGACGCAGGACCTGCGCGAGATCGGGCCGAGCTTCTACTTCGCGCCGCCGCGCGTCTTCGAGGGGCTGCTCACCCGCGTCACCATCCGCATGGAGGACGCCTCGCGGCTGAAGCGGGCGATGGTGCGCCATTTCCTCGCTGTCGCCCGCCGCCACGGCGCGGCGATCCTCGACGGCCGGCCGGTGCCGCTCACGGGCCGTCTCGCCTATGCGCTCGGTGAGTTCCTCGTCTACGGGCCGCTGAAGAACGTGCTCGGCTTCAGCCGCATCCGCGTCGCCTACACCGCCGGCGAGGCGATCGGGCCGGACCTGTTCGCCTTCTGGCGTGGCCTCGGGCTCAACCTCAAGCAGCTCTACGGCCAGACGGAAGCCTTCCTCTACGTCACTTGCCAGGCCGACGGCGACATCCGCTCCGACACCGTCGGGCCGCCGGCGCCCAACGTCGCGCTTCGCATCGCCGACGACGGCGAGGTGCAGTTCAAGAGCCCCGGCATGTTCCTCGGCTACTTCCGCGACGAGGACCGCACCGCCGAGACGATGACGCCGGACGGCTTCGTCAAGACCGGCGACGCCGGCTTCTTCACGCCGGACGGCCACCTCAAGATCATCGACCGCGCCCGCGACGTCGGCCGCCTCGCCGACGCCACGCTGTTTGCGCCGAAATATATCGAGAACAAGCTGAAGTTCTTCCCGACCATCCGCGAGGCGGTGGCCTTCGGCGACGGGCGCGGCTTCGTCACCGTCATGCTCAACATCGACCTCACCGCCGTCGGCGACTGGGCCGAGCGCGCCGACATCTCCTATGCGAGCTATCAGGAGCTCGCCGCCCACCCGCGCGTCATCGACCTCCTGGAACAGGCCGTCGACCAGGTGAACCGCGACCTCGCCGCCGAGCCGGCGATGGCGGGCGCGCAGATCCGCCGCTTCCTCGTCCTCCACAAGGAACTCGATGCCGACGACGGCGAGCTGACGCGCACCCAGAAGGTCCGCCGCGGCTTCATCGCCGACCGCTACGCCCCCTTGATCGAGGCACTCTATGACGGTTCGACCGAGCGCCACGTGCGCACCGAGGTGACCTTCGAGGATGGTCGCCGCGGCGCCATCGAGGCGACGGTGTCGATCCGCGACATGACCCCCCACGCCGGCCCGGCGCCGGCGCTTAGCGAGGCGGCCGAGTGACGGCGGCCGTCACCACCATCCGCGCCGCCGCGACGGACGCGGGCGCCCCGCCGCTGCTGGCGCTCGAGGGGGTGACGCTGTCGTTCGGCGGCGTGCGAGCGATCAACGACGTGTCGTTCGACGTCCGCAAGGGCGAGATCCGCGCCATCATCGGCCCGAACGGCGCCGGCAAGACGTCGATGCTCAACGTCATCAACGGCTTCTACCACCCCCAGCAGGGCACCATCACCTACAAGGGCACGGTGCGCCGGCGCATGCGCCCCTATGATGCCGCGAGCCAGGGCATCGCCCGCACCTTCCAGAACGTCGCCCTGTTCAAGGGCATGACGACCCTCGACAACATCATGGCCGGCCGGACGCTCAAGATGAAGCGCGGCTTCCTCTGGCAGTGCCTGCGCTACGGACCGGCGCTCAGCGAGGAGATCGAGAACCGGCGGGCGGTGGAGGAGATCATCGACTTCCTGGAGATCGAGGCGATCCGCAAGACGCCGGTCGGCAAGCTGCCCTACGGACTGCAGAAGCGCGTCGAGCTCGCCCGCGCCCTCGCCATGGAGCCGGAACTCCTACTCCTCGACGAGCCGATGGCCGGCATGAACCTCGAGGAGAAGGAGGACATGTCCCGCTACATCCTCGACGTGAACCGGCTGTGGGGCACGACGATCGCCCTGATCGAGCACGACATGGGCGTCGTCATGGACCTCTCCGACCGCGTCGTCGTGCTCGACTACGGCGTCAAGATCGCCGACGGCCCGCCGGAAGAGGTGCAGAAGAACCAGGACGTCATCGACGCCTATCTCGGAGTGCCGCACTGATGGCGCGCGGGGGGCAGGGCTGATGGACGTTCTCTGGGCCGTGCTGGTGCAGCCCTTCGTCGACATGGTGTCGGCGCCCGACTTCCTGCTGCAGGTGCTTTGGGACGGCTTCGTCGGCGGCGTCCTCTATGCCCTGATCGCGCTCGGCTTCGTGCTGATCTTCAAGGCGTCCGGCATCTTCAACTTCGCGCAAGGCATCATGGTGGTGTTCGCGGCGCTGACGCTGGTCGGGCTCTATGCGCTCGGAATGCCGGCTTGGGTGGCGCTGGCGCTGACGCTCGTCGTGATGTTCGTGCTCGCGGTCGCGGTGGAGCGGCTGGTGCTCAGGCCGCTGGTCAACCAACCCGACATCATCCTGTTCATGGCGACGATCGGGCTCACCTATTTCCTCATCGGCCTCGGCGAGTTCGTCTTCGGCGGCGAGCCGAAGGTGATGATCACCGAGGCGCTCGGGCTGCCGACCGGCATGCGCGAGTGGGAGGTGTTCGGCGGCGTCGTCTTCTTCCAGGAGATCGACATTGCCGCAGCGGCGATTGCCATCGTCATGGTGGTCGGCATCGGCATCTTCTTCCACAAGACGCGCATCGGCCGGGCGCTGCGGGCGGTCGCCGACGACCACCAGGCGGCGCTGTCGGTCGGCATCTCGCTCGAGCAGATCTGGGTGATCGTCTGGTTCACCGCCGGCGTCGTCGCGCTCGCCACCGGCATCATGTGGGGCGCCCGCTCCGACGTGTCGTTCGCCCTGCAGATCATCGCGCTCAAGGCGCTGCCGGTGCTGATCCTCGGCGGCTTCACCTCGATCCCCGGCGCCATCGTCGGCGGCCTGATCATCGGCATCGGCGAGAAGCTCGGCGAGATCTACTGGGGCCCGCTTATCGGCGGCGGCATCGAGAGCTGGCTCGCCTACGTCATCGCCCTCGTCTTCCTGCTGTTCCGCCCGCAGGGGCTGTTCGGCGAGCGCATCATCGAACGGGTCTGAGGAGAACGCATCAGTGTTCTATCGCGAGGCCGGCCAGTTCAAGACGAGCTACCGCGCCGACATGGCGGTGTTCCCGATCCTGCAGGACCGGATCGGGCTCGGCGTGATCGTGCTCGTGGCCGTCGTGCTGGTGCCGCTGCTCGGCGACGACTTCTTCCTCAACACCATCATGATCCCGTTCCTGATCATGGCGCTGGCGACGATCGGGCTGAACATCCTCACCGGCTATGCCGGCCAGCTGTCGCTCGGCGCCGGCGGCTTCATGGGGGCGGGGGCCTATGCCTGCTACAAGCTGACGACCTACTTCCCGGACACCAACATCCTGATCCTGGTGCTCGCCTCGGGCCTCGTCTCGGCGGCGATCGGCATCGTCTTCGGGCTGCCGTCGCTGCGCATCAAGGGGTTCTATCTGGCGGTGGCGACGCTCGCCGCGCAGTTCTTCCTCGAGTGGTGCTTCATCCGCATCCCCTGGCTCTACAATTCCAACGCGTCGGGGGCGATCGAGGTGCCCGGCCGCACGGGCTTCGGCCTCGTCCTCACCGGGCCGTCGGCCACGCCGGAGGCGCGCTACTTCGCCGTCCTCGGCCTCGTCGCGCTGCTGACGTGGATTGCCTCCAACCTCGTTCACGGCCGCATCGGCCGCTCGTGGATGATGATCCGCGACATGGACATCGCCGCCGAGCTGATCGGCGTACGCCCGCTCCGGGCAAAGCTCACGGCGTTCGCGGTGTCGTCGTTCTATCTCGGCGTCGCCGGTGCGATGATGGTGTTCTTCTGGCTCGGCGCGGCGGAGCCGTCGTCGTTCTCGATCAACCTGTCGTTCCTGATCCTGTTCATGACGATCATCGGCGGCCTCGGCAGCCTCGTCGGCTCGTTCTTCGGCGCCGCCTTCATCTTCATCCTGCCGGTGCTGATCCGCGCCGCCCCGCGCACCTTCGGCATCGACGTGGCAGCCGATGCCGTGCAGCATCTCACCTACATGATCATCGGGGCACTGATCATCGTCTTCCTGATCCTCGAGCCGCACGGCCTCGCGCGGCTCTGGCAGGTGGGCAAGCAGAAGCTGAGGACGTGGCCGTTCCCCTACTAGGGCGGCCGGAGATTGCGACGGGGCGGAGACCCCGCGCGGAGGAGACGGCCGGCGGCATCCGCCCCGGCAAACCGACGAGGGAGGCACGAGCATGACACTGAAGCGCACCCTGACGGCCACGGTGCTCGCCGGCGCGATGGCGGCGTTCGCCGCGGCGCCGGCCTTCGCCGAGGGGCTCTACATCCCGCTTCTCACCTATCGCACCGGGCCGTTCGCCAATTCCGGCATCCCGATCGCCAACGGCATGAACGACTACCTGCAGATGCTGAACGAGCGCGACGGCGGCATCGGCGGCGTCAAGATCGTCATCGAGGAGTGCGAGACCGGCTACGACACGCAGAAGGGCGTGGAGTGCTACGAGGCGGTGAAGGGCAAGAAGCCCTTGTTCATGAACCCCTGGTCCACCGGAATCACGCTCGCCGTCATCCCGAAGGCGAACGTCGACCACATCCCGGTGCTGTCGATGGCCTACGGCCTGTCGGCCGCCGCCGAGGGCGAGACCTTCCCGTGGGTGTTCAACCCGCCGATGACCTACTGGGACGGCGCCTCCGCCGTCATCAAGTACATCGGCGAGCAGGAGGGCGGGCTCGACAACCTCAAGGGCAAGAAGATCGGCTACATCTTCCTCGACGCCGGCTATGGCCGCGAGCCGATCCCGCTTCTCCAGGACCTCGCCACCAAGTACGGCTTCGAACTCCTGCAGTACCCGGTGCCGGCGCAGGAGATGCAGAACCAGTCCTCGCAGTGGCTGAACGTGCGCCGCGACAAGCCGGACTACATGGTGATGTGGGGCTGGGGCGCCATGAACCCCACCGCCGTCAAGGAGGCTGCGAAGATCCGCTACCCGATGGACAAGTTCATCGGCGTCTGGTGGGCGGGCGGCGAGGACGACGCGCGCCCGGCCGGTGCCGGCGCCGTCGGCTACAAGACGCTCAACTTCAACGGCGTCGGCCCCGACTATCCGGCGCTGCAGGACATCAAGACCCACGTCGTCGACAAGGGGACGTCGAAGGTCGATGCCTCGAAGTTCGGTGAGAACCTCTACAATCGCGGCGTCTACAACTCGGTGCTGATGGCGGAGGCGATCCGCAACGCCCAGACCATTACCGGGAAGGCCGACGTCACCGCCGAGGATGTCCGCAAGGGCATGGAGACGCTGGAGATCTCCGCCGAGCGGCTGAAGGAGATCGGCCTCGACGGCTTCATGACGCCGATCAAGCTCTCCTGTGCCAATCACTCCGGCCACCACGACGTCTATGTGCAGCAGTGGGACGGCACCACCTGGCAGCGGGTGAGCGACTGGTTCCCGCCGATGACCGACGTTGTCGAGCCGCTGCTCGAGGCCTCTGCGGCGGACTATGTCTCGAAGAACCAGCCCTGGCCGGCCCGCGCCGAGCCGTGCTCGTGAGCGAGACGTCCGCAACGGCAGCGGCGGGGCAAGCCCCCGCCGCGGCAAGCATCCCCGCCGCCGCGGCCGCCGCGGTGCCGATCCTCTCGGTGAACAACATCGAGGTGATCTACGACCACGTCATCCTGGTGCTGAAGGGCGTCTCGCTCACCGTTCCCGAAGGCGGCGTCGTGGCGCTCCTTGGCGCCAACGGCGCCGGCAAGACGACGACGCTGAAGGCGATCTCCAACCTTCTCGGCGCCGAGCGCGGCGCCGTGACGAAGGGCTCGATTGTCTTCCGCGGCGAGGCGGTGGAGGCGTTGTCGCCGAACGCCCTCGTCCGGCGCGGCTGCATCCAGGTGATGGAGGGCCGCCACTGTTTCGGCCACCTGTCCATCGAGGAGAATCTCCTCACCGGCGCCTACACCCGCCGCGACGGCGGCGCCGCGATCAAACGCGACCTCGAGCTCGTCTACACCTACTTCCCGCGCCTGAAGGTCCGCCGCGCCTCGCAGGCCGGCTACACGTCGGGCGGCGAGCAGCAGATGTGCGCCATCGGCCGGGCGCTGATGTCGCGGCCGAAGATGATCCTGCTCGACGAGCCGTCGATGGGTCTCGCGCCGCAGCTCGTCGAGGAGATCTTCGAGATCGTCCACCGGCTGAACGCCGATGAAGGCGTCTCCTTCCTGCTCGCCGAGCAGAACACCAACGTCGCGCTGCGCTACGCCACCCACGGCTACATCCTGGAGAACGGCCGCGTCGTCATGGACGGCCCGGCGAGCGCGCTGTCGGCCAACGAGGACGTCCGCGAGTTCTATCTCGGCGTCGGCGGCGAGGGGCGGAAGTCCTTCCGCGACGTCAAGCACTACAAGCGGCGCAAGCGGTGGCTGTCATGAGCCGCCCCTTCGACGACCGCGAGACGCAGGACCCAGCCGTCCGCGAGGCGGATCTGTTCGCGCAGCTGCCGGCGCAGCTCGCCGAGGCCGTCGTGGCGGCGCCCGGCTGGGCCGAGATCCTCGCCGGCCATGACCTCGCCTCCATCCGCGACCGCGCGGCGCTCGCCCGCCTGCCGGTGACGCGCAAGTCGACCCTGGTCGAGCGCCAGCGGGCGCACCCGCCCTTCGGCGGCCTCGCCGTGCCCGATCCTGGGCTGTGGGGGCGCCTGTTCCTGTCGCCCGGTCCGATCTTCGAGCCGCAGGGGCCGGGACCCGATCCGTGGGGCGGCGCCCGCGCGCTCTATGCCGCCGGCATCCGCAAGGGCGACATCGTCCACAATGCCTTCGCCTATCACCTGACGCCGGGCGGCTTCATTCTCGACGAGGCGGCCCGCGCGCTCGGCTGCGCCGTCATCCCCGCCGGCGTCGGCAACACCGAGGCGCAGCTCGACGCCATCGCCGCCCTGAAGCCCGTCGCCTACTGCGGCACCCCGGATTTCCTGAAAGTGCTGCTCGACAAGGGCGAGGAGCTCGGCCGCGACATGTCCTCGATCGTCCGCGCCGTCGTCTCCGGGGCGGCGCTGCCGAAGAGCCTTTCCGCCGAGTTCGCCCGCCGTGGCATCGCGGCCTTCCAGGCCTACGCCACCGCCGAACTCGGCATCCTCGCCTTCGAGACGAGCGGCCGGTCGGGCCTCGTCGTCAACGAGGACATCATCCTCGAGATCGTCCGCCCCGGCACCGGCGATCCGGTCGCCCCGGGGGAGGTCGGCGAGGTGGTGGTGACACGGATGTCGCCGGCCTACCCGCTCGTCCGCTTCGGCACCGGCGACCTGTCGGCGCTGCTGCCGGGGCCGAGCCCGTGCGGGCGCACCAACTTGCGCCTCGAAGGCTGGATGGGCCGCGCCGACCAGCGCACCAAGGTGAAGGGCATGTTCGTCGACCCGGCGCAGGTCGACCAGGTGGTCAAGCGTCACCCGGAGGTCCGCCGCGCCCGCCTCGTCGTCGGGCGCGCCGACGAGCAGGACACCATGACGCTGCGCTTCGAGGCGGCCGTCGACGGCGAGGCCGGCGCGACCCTCGCCGAGGCCGTGGCGGCGACGCTCCGCGACGTCACCAAGCTCTCCGGCACCGCCGAACCCGTCCCCGCCGGCACGCTCGCCAACGACGGCAAGGTCATCGACGACACCCGCCCGGTGGGGTGAGCGTCCCTTCTCCCGGCGATACCTCGCGGAGGGAAGAGCTGCCGGGGTGCGAAGGGCTCGCCCCGGATGGCCACCGCCGCCCACCTCCGCTAGCCTCGGCCCATGTCGGATTCGCCGTCCCCGCTCCACATCCTCCTGCACGTGCCGAAGTGTGCGGGTCGCACGATCGAGGTGCATCTCGCGGCGCACATGCCGGCGGGCGCCTTCTTCTTGCCGCGCCATCCCGGCCGCGGCGGCGTCTCGAAGATGCCGCCGCCGGACGGCATCCGGGCGCTCTCCGGCCACCACCTCGCCCGCTCGATCGAGGCGCGCTTTGAAGGCCGCGACATCCGCCGCAGCGTCCTCCTGCGCGATCCGCTGAGTTTCCAGGTCTCCTACTACAACTTCAAGATGATGCGGTACCTCGCCTCCGGCGCGCGGCCCTTTTCCTTCGCCCTCTACTACCGGGCCCTGCAGCGCGATCCGATGGCGCACTTCCTGCTGTCGCGCTGGCTGGAAGTGTCGCCCGCGCGGCTTCTCCTCATGCCGGTGGCCGAGAAGTGGCGACGTCTCTGCGAGGCGCTTTCCGGCTTCTGGTTCGTCGGCGACTACCGCCGCTGCGACGACCTGATCGCCGCCGTCGCCCCGGCGCTCGGCGTGCCGGCGCGGGCCAAGCGCGTCAACGACGAGGCCGCCTGGGCGCGCACTGTCGACTGGCGACCCCTGACGGCGGCCGATCTCGGCGACGAGCAGCGCCGCCGCATCCCGCTGGAAAACCCTCTCGACGCCGCCTTGTACGCCACGTGGTCCGGAGCCGGCCACGACGCTGCGTCCGTGCGGCCCGGCGCACCTCCCGCCGCGTCGGACTTCCTCGCCCACGAACTCGTTCGCCCCTACTGGGAAGCCCGCCGTCGCCTCGCCCGCGGCTGGACGATGCGCCCGAGGGGAAATGAGGTGATCGGCGCGGACTAGGCGCTAATCGCCGATGGCGACCATCTCGGCGCTCCCGCACAGGCAGGCCAACTCGCAGCCGTAGGACGCCTCGATCTGCACGAACACCGACCGGCCTTCGACGACGTCGCGCAGGTTCTGGGCGATTGCCGCCTCCATGCGCCCCCGAACGGGCTCCACCACCGAGGGGTGCGGCTCGCCGGCGATGTTCCGGAAGGAGGACATGTCGCGCGGCTCGATCCCGTTTGCGAGGACCATGTCGAGGATGATGTTGCCCTCCTTGAACTCGTTGGCGAGGAGCCTCTTCACGGCGAACAGATGCAGCAGGTACCGCTCTCCGGAAAACCTGCGCAGTCCGATCGCGGCGGTCTTGTCCTCGGACACGGCGATCGACGTCAGCCATCCGTCGTGGAAGCCCGGTTTCATCAACCGGCCACCCGCGCCGAGTTCCATGTTGCGGATCGCGCTCATGCTTCCCCGGGGTCTCCCTCCACCTCCGCCCGCGCCGCTTCGCGGAACAGGCGGCGGATGACCTTGCCGGTGGAGGTGAGCGGGATGTCGGCGACGAAGGCGACCTCGCGCGGATATTCGTGCGCCGACAGTCGCGTGCGGACGAAGTCGCGGATCTCGGCGGCGAGCGCGTCGGACGGCGGAAAGCCCGGCTTCAGCGCCACGTAGGCCTTGACGATCTCGGTGCGGATCGGGTCGGGCTTGCCGACGGCGGCGGCGAGCGAGACGGCCGGATGGCCGACGAGGCAGTCCTCGATCTCGGCCGGGCCGATGCGGTAGCCGGCCGAGGTGATGACGTCGTCGTCGCGGCCGACGAAATGGACGTAGCCGTCCTCGTCCATCATCCCCTGGTCGCCGGTCACCATGAAGTCGCCGACGAACTTCGCCGCGGTCGCCTCCGGCTTGTTCCAGTAGCCGAGGAACATCACCGGGTCGGGGCGGGCGACCGCTATCTGGCCGAGCGTGCCCGCGGGCTGCGGCCGGCCGGCGTCGTCGATGATCGCCACCGTGTGCCCCGGCACCGGCTTGCCGATCGCGCCGGCCCGGCTCACCCCGATCGCCGCGCAGGCGCCGAGCACCAGGTTGCACTCGGTCTGGCCGTAGAACTCGTTGATGGTGACGCCGAGCGCGGACCGGCCCCACTCGTAGGTCTCGCTGCCGAGCGCCTCGCCGCCGGAGCCGACCGTCCGGAGGCTCGGCCGCACCGCGGGCGGCGGCGCGGCGCGCATCAGCTTGAGGGCCGTCGGCGGCAGGAAGACGTTGCGCACGCCGTGCTCCGCCATCAGCCGCCAGGCGCGCTCCGGATCGAACTTGATCGCCGCGTGGCTGACCACCGGCACGCCGAGCATCAGGCCCGGCAGCACGACGTTGAGAAGCCCGCCCGCCCACGCCCAGTCGGCCGGCGTCCACAGCCGGTCGCCGGATTGGGGCAGGAACTCGTGGTGCATCTCGACGCCGGGCAGGTGGCCGATCAGCACGCGGTGGGCGTGCAGCGCGCCCTTCGGCGGCCCGGTGGTGCCGGAGGTGTAGATCATCATCGCCGGGTCGTCGGCGGCGGTCTGGCTGAGGATCGGCGCGTCGCTCGCCGCCTCCAGCAGCGCCTCGAGGCGGAGCGCGCCCGGCGCGTCGCCGTCGACGGCGATGACGAGGTCGAGCGCCGGCGGGCGGACGGTAAGCGCGGCGATGCGCTCGGCGCCGGCGGCGGTGGTGATCACCGCGCGCGCGCCGGCGTCGGTCAGCCGGAAGGCGAGCGCCTCCGGTCCGAACACCAGCGCCAGTGGCAGGGCGACGGCGGCGAGCTTGTAGAGGGCGAAGTGGGCGACGAGCGTCGTCGGCCCCTGCGGCAGCAGGATCGCCACCCGGTCGCCGGCCGCGATGCCGTGCGCGGCGAGGGCATGGGCGAGGCGGTTCGAGCGGCGCGACAGGTCGCCGTAGCTGACCTCGCGCGACGTCAGGTCGGCGTCGAGGTCGATCAGCGCGACACGCTCGGGCTCGGTGCGCGCCCAGCGCTCGCAGGCGGCTTCGGCGATATTGAAGCGCGCCGGCACCCGCCAGCGGAAGCGGCGGACGAGGTCGTCATAGGTCTCGGCGCGGTCGAGCATCGCCGCCCCTCCGGTTGGCTCGGGCGCGCGACCTTAAGGCTGCTGCGGATCGCCCGCCAGCACGACGCTCCAGAACAGCCGGTACTTGCTTTTCGGCGCGTAGCCGATGGCGATACCGATGCGGGTGACGCCCGGCGTCAGCAGCTTCTCGTTCTGCGGCTTCGATTCCCGAAGTCCCGAAAACATCTCGGCGATGGTGCGGTATCCGGCCGAGACGCTCTCCACCGCCACGTCTGTGCGATAACCGGCCTTCGCCAGGCGGGCCTGGATGTCGCGGGCGGAGGTCAGCGAGACCCGGACATTGTCGCCCGCCGCCATGGCGCGCGCCTGTTCCGTCGCGACCTCCTCCAGCACCCGGTCGACGACGACGGGGCCGAGGCCCTGCTGCGCGCGGTAGCTCGAGATCATGCCGGCGGCCGTTGCCGTGTCGAGCACGGCCGAGGGCCTGTCGAGGTGCTGGTAGAAGGTCGGGACCGTCGGAAGCCGCTCCTCGGCGCAGCCGGCGAGGAGCAGGAGCGCGGCCACGGCCGCGAAGGGGGTGCGAATCGTCATGTGGCGCCGACCATCCGGCCGGGCGAGACGGCCGTCAAGCGGCGCCCTCATGGCCCGGCGATCGGCGGGATCGCCTTCAGGTACGCCGCCACCGCCTCGCGGTCGGCGGCCGGCACGTGCGACCAGTTCGTCACCACCGAGGCCATCGAGCCGCCGAGCGAGTCGTAGTCGGGCGTGAAGCCGCTCTCGAGCGCATAGGCGATCTCGCCTTCGGACCACTCGCCGAACTGGCCAGCGACCGGCGTGATGTTCGGGATGGTGCCCTTGCCCTCGGGCGAGGGGCCGCCGGCGAGCCAGCGGTCGCGCTCCATGCCGCCGAAGACGCTGCGTGGCGTGTGGCACTCGCCGCAGTGGCCGGGCCCCTCGACGAGGTAACCGCCCGCCTGCGCCTGCTCGGAATAGGCCGGGCTGGGCCGGTACGGCTCGCCGTCGAGATAAAGCAGCTTCCACAGGCCGAGGCCGCGGCGGAAATTGTAGGGGAAGGCGAGGTCCGGGCCCGCGACGACGTTCTCGGCCGCCGGCAAGGTGTCGAGATAGGCCTTGAGGTCGATGAGGTCTTCCGTCCGCATCCGCTGGTAGGACGCGTAGGGGAAGGCCGGATAATAGTGCCGCCCGTCCGGCGAAGTGCCGTCCTTCATGGCGGTGACGAAGTCGGCGAGCGACCAGCCGCCGATGCCGGTGGCGCGGTCCGGCGTGATGTTCGGCGCGCGGAAGGTGCCGAACGGCGTCGGCAGTTCGAGGCCGCCGGCGAGCACGAGCTTGTCGTCGCCCTGCGCGCCCGGCCGGGCGTGGCACGACGCGCAGCCGCCGGCCCAGAACATCCGCTCGCCATTGGCGAGATCAGCCGTGTGGGCGGGCAGCGACGCGGCGTCGACCCGCTTCGGCTCTGTCAGCCACCAGAACGCCCCGCCGCCGAGACCGGCGGCGAGGACGAGGACGAGGAGCAGGCGGAGCACGCGGCCGCTCAGTTCTTCTGGATGCGGTAGTCCTGGTGGCAGGCCTTGCAGTTGGCCGCCATCGCGCCGAAGGCCGGCTTGAAGGCTTCGAGGCCGCCATCGGCTGCCGTGCCGGCGGCTTGAGCGGCGGTGGCCATCTTGGCGGAGATCGCGTCGAAGTCGGACTTCACCTCCCAGATCTTCGGCGAGGCCTCGGTGTCGCCGCCCGTCTCGGTGCCGGCGGGGAACAGCGTCGGGAAGATCTCGGCGTTGGCGGCGATCGTCGCCATCGCGCCCTTTGCGGCGGCGGCGTCCCACGGTGTCTTGCCCTGCACCATCTCGGCCGAGACCTTGGTGGCGTCGGCGATGCCCTTCATCAGCTTCTGGCGGTCGGCGATGGGATCGGCGGAGGCGGCGGAGGCGAGGAGGGTGAGCGTAGCGACGGCAGCGACGAGAAATTTCATGGCGGGGTCCCCGGAAGAGCAATCGGCCGGCGTCGCAGCAAAGGCGACACACGACATCTTATCATGGGTCCAAGTTGCGGCTTGGCCAGACTGGAAACGTTCACGACAGCGTTTCCGGACGGCGGCCCTGTGGTGCCGGTCCGTTCACTGGAAACGCTACAATCTCCCGACCGTTCCGGTCTCGTCCTCACCCCCGACCCGGCGCGGCGAAGAGGCGGCGCTCCTCGCGCACGCGCTGGGCGATCGCCTTCGTCACGGTCGCGACGCGGCCGCTGCGGCTGGTGTCGGGATGGGTGACGAGCCAGTAGCTGCGGCGGAAGGTGATCTCCGGCAGCACCGGCACGAGTTCGGGGAGCCGCGCCGCGACGTAGTCGTGGACGATGCCGAAGCCGTGGCCGGCGCGGATCGCCTCGACCTGGCCGACGACGCTCGCGCAATGGAAGCGCGCCGCCGCCGTGCCCTCGAAGGCGGCGGCGTAGTCGAGCGCCGCCGAATAGGAGAAGTCGTCGACGCCGGAGACGCAGACGTGGCCGGCGAGCTCCGCCTTCGAGGCCGGCTCGCCGTGCGCGGCGAGGTAGTCGCGGGTGGCGTAGACGCCGAGCGTGTAGTCGGTGAGCTTCGTCGCCACCAGCCGCCCGCGCGCCGGCCGCTCGAGCCCGATGGCGACGTCGGCCTCGCGCTTCGACAGCGAGAAGGTGCGCGGCAACGGCACCAGCTCGACGACGAGGCCGGGATGCAGGCTGGCGAGCCGGGCGAGTTCCGGGGCGAGGAAGTAGTTGCCGAGGCCGTCCGGCGCGCCGACCCGCACGGTGCCGCTGACGCCGCCGCCGCCCTCGGCGAGCTCGGCCTCGGCGGCCAGCGCCTCCGCTTCCATGCGCTCGGCGGTGGCGGCGAGCCGCTCGCCGGCCGCCGTCAGCGTGCAGCCGGACGGCCCGCGCTCGACCAGCATGGTGCCGAGGCCGGCCTCCAGCGCGTCGAGCTGGCGGGCGACGGTCGCGTGATTGAGGGAGAGCCGCCGCGCCGCGCCGAGGATCTGGCCGGCGCGGGCGACGGCGAGGAAGACGCGCAGCCGGTCCCAGTCCATTCGCCTCTCCGCTCGTCCTGCCTGCCCGATCCGCTGCGCATCACTTTCCGCACAACGGCTGCGCGACATTGCGTCTTGCTGTGCGCGGATGAAAGCGTCATCACCAAGGCCACGCTCGGCCCGATCCGTGCCGAGAGACGCATTTCTTCGGGAGAGAGCCCATGCTCGAGATCGGACATTTCATCGGCGGCAAGCCCGTCGCCGGCCGCTCCGGCCGCACCGCCGAGGTCTTCCAGCCGATGACCGGCGAAGTCCGCGGCCACGTCGCCCTCGCCTCCGTCGAGGAAGTGCGCGCCGCCGTCGAGAACGCCAAGAAGGCGCAGCCCGCCTGGGCCGCGACCAACCCGCAGCGCCGCGCCCGCGTGATGATGAAGTTCCTCGAGCTCTGCACGGCGAACGCCGACGAGCTCTCCGACCTCATCGCCCGCGAGCACGGCAAGACGCTGCCGGACGCCCGCGGTGACCTGCAGCGCGGCCTCGAGGTGGTCGAGTTCACCACCGGCATCCCGCATCTCCTCAAGGGCGAGTACACCGAGGGCGCCGGCCCCGGCATCGACATGTACTCGCTGCGCCAGCCGCTCGGCGTCGTCGCCGGCATCACGCCCTTCAACTTCCCGGCGATGATCCCGCTGTGGAAGGCCGCCCCTGCGATCGCCTGCGGCAACGCCTTCGTGCTGAAGCCGTCCGAGCGCGACCCGTCCTGCCCGATGCGCCTCGCCGAACTCTTCATCGAGGCCGGCGGCCCGCCCGGCATCTTCCAGGTGGTGAACGGCGACAAGGTCGCGGTCGACGCTCTCCTCGACGACCCGGACATCAAGGCGATCGGCTTCGTCGGCTCCTCGCCGATCGCCGAGTACATCTATGCCCGTGCCGCGGCGACGGGGAAGCGCGCCCAGTGCTTCGGCGGCGCCAAGAACCACATGATCATCATGCCGGACGCCGACCTCGACCAGACGGTCGACGCCCTGATCGGCGCCGGCTACGGCTCGGCCGGCGAGCGCTGCATGGCGATCTCGGTCGCCGTTCCCGTCGGCGAGGCCACCGCCAACCGGCTGATGGAGAAGCTCGTCCCGCGCGTCGAGAGCCTGAAGGTCGGCCCGTCGACCGATCCGTCGGCCGACTTCGGCCCGATGGTGACGAAGGCCCACCGCGACAAGGTGAAGGGCTACATCGACCTCGGCGTCGAGGAAGGCGCCAAGCTCGTCGTCGACGGGCGCAACTTCCGCCTGCAGGGCTACGAGGACGGCTTCTATCTTGGCGGCTCGCTGTTCGACAACGTCACGGCCGACATGCGCATCTACCAGGAGGAGATCTTTGGGCCGGTGCTGTCGGTGGTGCGCGCCAAGGACTATGAAGAGGCGCTGTCGCTGCCCTCCAAGCACGAGTACGGCAACGGCGTCGCGATCTTCACCCGCGACGGCGACGCCGCGCGCGACTTCGCGGCCCGCGTCGACGTCGGCATGGTCGGCGTCAACGTGCCGATCCCGGTGCCGCTCGCCTACTACACCTTCGGCGGCTGGAAGCGCTCGGGCTTCGGCGACCTGAACCAGCACGGCCCGGACGCGATCCGCTTCTACACGAAGACGAAGACGGTCACCTCGCGCTGGCCGTCCGGCATCAAGGACGGCGCGGAGTTCTCGATCCCGACGATGAAGTAGGCAGTCGGCAGTCGGCAGTCGGCAGTCGGGAAGGCGCGGCGGCGGTTGACCGTCCCTCCCCTGCCAGGGGGAGGGACAGACCGCGAAGCGGTCAGGGTGGGGCCCGTGAAATCACGGGCTCGCCCTCTCAGTCGTCGCATCCCGGATTGACGGGCCCCCACCTGCCGGCTGCGCCGGCTGTCCTCCCCCCTGGCAGGGGGAGGACGCGTCGCGCGTGTCGCTTCCCGAATTGCCCCCCCTACCGCCCCGGCGCGTCCTCGAGCACCAGATCCGCCCCCTTCTCCCCCACCATGATCGCCGGCGCGTTCGTATTGCCCGACGTGACGTTCGGGAAGATCGAGGCGTCGATGACGCGCAGGCCCTCGAGGCCGTGTACCCTGAGCCGCGGATCGACGACCGACCGGGCCGGGTCGGGGCCCATGATGCAGGTGCCGCAGGGGTGGAAGACGGTGCCGGCGCGCTTGCGGGCGTCGTCGGCGAAGTCGGCCTCGGAAGCGATGGCCGCGCCCGGCTGCAGCTCCTCGGCGATGAGCGCCGACAGCGCCGGCGTCGCGGCGAGGCGGCGCATCAGGCGCGAACCCTCGACCATCTCCTCGATGTCGTGGTTGGTCGAGAGGTAGCCCGGGCGGATCGCCGGGGCCTCGAACGGGTCGGCGCTCCGGATCATGATCTCGCCGCGGCTCGTCGGGCGGCAGGCGGAATAGCCGAGCAGGAAGCCCGGATAGGGGTCGGGGTTCAAGAGCGGCCGCGTGCGCGGCGGCGCCTTGATGTAGCTGACGGGCGAGAAATAGAGCTGCAGGTTGGTGCGCGTGCGATCGGCCCGCCCGCGCACGAAGCCGCCGCCCTGGTTGACCGACAGCCCCAGCGGCCCGCCGCGCGTCGTGACGTAGCGCATGCCGGCGAGAAGCTTGCCCCACCAGGGATTGAGCTGCTGGTTCAGCGTCGGCAGCTTCGAGCGGTAGAGAAAGTCGACGCCGAGGTGGTCCTGCAGGTTGGCGCCGACGGCGTCGTTGCCGGCCACCACGGCGATGCCGTGGCGCTCGAGCAGGCGGGCCGGGCCGACGCCGGAGAGCTGCAGCAATTGCGGCGAGTTCACCGAGCCGGCCGAGAGGATCACCTCGCCCGCCGCCAGCACCGTCTCCTCCGGCCCGCCGCCGCGGCGGTAGGCGACGCCGACGGCGCGCCGGCCCTCGAACAGGATGCGGGTGGCGTGGGCCCCGGTGACCACGGTCAGGTTCGGCCGATGGCGGGCGGGCTTCAGGTAGGCGGTGGCGGTCGATTCCCGCCGGCCGTCGCGGGTCGACAGCGGATAGAGCCCGGCGCGGTCGCCGGGTTCGCCGTTGAGGTCGGCGACGGTGGGGAAGCCGAGCTGCCGGCAGGCCTCCAGATAGACCTGGCAGAGCGGGTGCATGTGGCGGGAGGCGTCCGACACCGACAGCGGCCCGTCGGTGCCGTGCAGCGGGCCCGGGAACGCGCTCCGCTCCATCTTGCGGAAGTAGGGCAGCACGCTCGCCCAGTCCCAGCCGGGGTTGCCGGCGCCCGCCCAGTCGTCGAAGTCGGCCGGCTCGCCGCGGATGAACACCATCGCGTTGATCGAGCTCGAGCCGCCCAGCACCTTGCCGCGCGGCCAGTAGCTTTCCCGGCCGGCGAGGCCGGGGTCCGCCTCGGCGACGTACATCCAGTTGACCGAGGGGTCGTAGAAGATGCGGCCGTAGCCGATCGGCGTGCGAATCCAGAAGCGC
>NZ_JAWDIR010000001.1:0-201038 GCF_046156265.1 Pseudoxanthobacter sp. M-2 | reverse complement strand
GGGGGGCGCGGGGGGGTGGGGTGGCCGCGGGCGGGAGCCCGCGCACGAGGCTCACCGCCACCGATGTTGCTGTCTTTCCCGCCGCCTCCCGGCGGCGCCACCCCACCCCGGCGACCTGCGGTCGCCGACCCTCCCCCTCAAGGGGAGGGTGGTGCGTGTGCCTCGGCCTATTCCGGCCTCAGCCCTTCTACCGGTTCCCGCCCATGACCCGCGTCTCCGTCCACGAGATCGCGGCGCAGATCCGCGACTACCGCAAGAAGCAGGGGCTGACGCTGCAGGACATCTCGGCGATGTCCGGCCTCTCCGTCTCGACGCTGTCGAAGATCGAGAACGGCAAGACGCGGCTCACCCTCGATACGGCGCTGGTCCTCGCCGGCATCCTCAAGGTTCCCGTCACCGGCTTTCTCGCCGAGGACGTGGTGCGGCCGACGGCGCGGCGCTCGATCACGCGGGCGGGCGAGGGGGTCGTGCACGACGTCAACGGCCTGCGCTTCGAGGTGCTCTGCGCCGACTTCAAGGAGAAGCGCAACTTCTTCTGGCGCGTCACCGTCTCCGCCCGCTCGCTCGACGAGGGCGGCGGCTGGCGCAGCCATCCGGGCGAGGAGTTCCTGTCGGTCATCTCCGGCACTCTCGAACTCCACACCGAGCACTACGAGACGGTGCGGCTCGGAGCGGGCGACTCGATCCTCTTCGATGCCACCATGCGCCACGCCTATGTCGCCGGCGGCGAGGGCGACGCCGTGCTGCTGATGTCGAACACCATCCCGCTCGACACCAGCGAGGAGGGTGGCGAGGCGGTTTAGGCGGCGCGGCGTGGTCGCGAGCGCGCTGTCGTCGACCCTTTGCGGGCGAAAGGTTTCGCAGCAATTTTCCATTTCGGAAAATTCGCTTGCCTCCCTCCGCCGGCGATCCTACCATCGCTGATGCCGTGGCGGAGGGGCCGGACGGCGGACGACGAGATCGGACGGGGAGGCGGGCCGGGTGCTGTCGGTCGAGCAGGTGAGCAAGCGGTTCGGCGGCGTGCAGGCGCTGCAGGACGTCACGCTCGTCTGCCGCCCGGGCGAGATCGTCGGGCTGATCGGCCCGAACGGCGCCGGCAAGTCCTCGCTCGTCAACGTCGTCACCGGCCTGATCGCTCCTGACGGTGGCCGCGTCCGCCTCGGCGACCGCGAGCTCGGCGGCCGCGGGCCGGAATTCGCCGCCCATTCCGGCGTCGCCCGCACCTTCCAGAACCTTCGCCTGTTCAAGCAGTTGTCCGTCCGCCAGAACGTCGAGGTGGCGCTCACCTCCGGCCGCCGGCACCGGGCCGACCGCGTCGCCGGGCTCTCAATCGACGCGCTGCTCGCCCAGCAGGGCCTGTCGGATCTCGCCGAGGCGCCGGCCGGCGTGCTCTCCTACGGCCACCAGCGCCGCCTCGAGATCGCCCGGGCGCTGGCGCTCGGCCCCGAGGTGTTGCTGCTCGACGAGCCCGCCGCCGGCATGAACGACCAGGAGACCGAGGCGCTCGCCCTCACCATCCGCGAGATCCGCGACGAGCGCCCGCTCGGCATCGTCGTCATCGACCACGACCTCGGCTTCATCATGGGGCTGTGCGACCGCATCACCGTCATGGACATGGGCCGCGTCGTCGCCGACGGCACGCCCGCGGCGATCCGCAAGGACCCGGTGGTGATCGAGATCTATCTCGGCACGGTGCACTGAAGCGCGCCCGCGCGCTGGCACCGATTTCGCACCCGTCGCAGGCGATGCTCCGCCCGCGGCGATCCGCAAAGGGAGAGGCCCCCGGCCGGCGCAGCGCCGACGGGGGAGACAAACAGGGGAAGCAGCCATGTCGCATCGTTCGCTCTTGCTCGGGACGGCCGCCGCGCTGGCCCTGTTCGCCGGTCCGGCGCTCGCCGAGGGGCCGACCATCAAGATCGGCCTCGCCGCCTCGCTCACCGGCGACTTCGCCCCCTACAGCGAGGCCGAAGGCGCCCGCTGCATGGCCGACCAGCTCAACAAGGCGGCCGGTCCCGACGATCCGAAGATCGAGATCCTGATCGAGGATTCCCGCTCCGACGCGCAGCTCTCCGTCTCGCTCGGCCAGAAGTTCCTGGACGAGAAGGCACAGGTCATCGCCGGCGTGCCGTTCCCCGACGCGCTGATCCCGATGTCGCAGATGGCCGCGAGCTACGGCGCCACCGTCTACTCCGCCCCGAACACCCAGGTGGAGATGCACGAGGTCGGCCTCGACAACTTCATCGCCGGCGCGGTGCCCGATCCGATGAACGCCGCCGCCGGCGCCGAGGCGGTGTTCGCGGCCGGTGGCCGCAACGCCGTCATCCTCACCTCCGAGGACGGCGCGTCCTGGTCGGCGAAGACGCCGGAGTGGTTCGGCGAGGCGCTGGAGAAGCAGGGCGGCAAGGTCGTCGGCAAGCTCGCCTATTCCTTCGGCACCACCGACTGGTCGCCCCAGATCGCCGAGATCAAGGCGATCGCCGAGAAGCCCGACGTCGTCTACGTCTGCGGCCCGGTGCCGGACGTCGGCATCCTGGTGCGCCAGCTGCGCTCGAACGGCTTCGACGGCATCGTCGCCGGCTGCGACGGCTTCGACGACCCCTCCCTCGAGGAAACGGTGGGCAACCCCGCCTATCTCGACAAGGTGATCTTCGCCACCCACGGCGTGATGGGCGACGGTGGCCGCATCGACCAGTTCATCGCCGCCTGCAAGGCCGCCGGCTACAAGGTCAACGGCATCTTCGACGCGCTCGGCGCCGACATGGTTCAGGTGGTCTACGACGCCGCCAAGGCCTCCGGCAGCGACGATCCGGTGAAGCTGCGCGAGGCGATCCGCGCCAGCGACGGCTCCAAGACGGTGATGAGCGACAACCTCTCCTTCAAGGAGAAGGGCGCCTATCCGGTGAAGACGATCCCGGTGATCGGCTTCAAGGACGGCAAGCGCGTCGTCATCGTCGACGCCGTGCCCGCCTTCGTCCCGTATCTGCAGTAAGCGTTCGCCTGCCGTGAGCGACCCGTCCGGCGCGGCCCATCCCGACCGCGCCGGACGACCCGCCGCCTGACGCTCCCGCCCTCCTGACGCATCGGACCGGCATGCTCGTCGTCGAGAACCTCGTCGTCCGCTACGGCCCGATCACGGCCGTGCGCGGCGTCTCGATCGAGGTCGGCGCCGGCGAGACGGTGGCGCTCCTCGGTCCGAACGGGGCCGGCAAGACCTCGATCGTCTCGGCCGTCATCGGCCTCGTGCCCTCGACCGGCCGCGTCAGCTTCGACGGCCGCGACGTCTCCAATCTGTCGCCGGAGGAGCGGGTGCGGTCGGCGATGACGGTAGTGCCGGAGGGGCGGCGCGTCTTCGCCAACCTGACGGTCGCCGAGAACCTCCGCCTCGGCGGCTTCGTGCGGCGGCGCGAGCGCGACCAGGATGCCGAGCGCGACCGCTACCTCGCAATGTTCCCGGTGCTGCGTGAGCGCCTCGACCAGCTCGCCGGCACGCTCTCCGGCGGCGAGCAGCAGATGCTGGCGATCGCCCGCGCCATGATGTCGAAGCCGAGGCTGCTCATCCTCGACGAGCCATCGCTCGGCCTCGCGCCGCGCATCGTCGCGCGCATCTTCGAGCACATCGTCGAGCTGAAGAAGTCCGGCATCACCATCGTGCTGGTGGAGCAGAACATGATGCAGGCGCTCGCCGTCGCCGACCGCGCCTACGTGCTCTCCACCGGCACCATCCGCCACGCCGGCCCGGCGGCGGAGCTCAGGGCCGACCCGCGGCTCGCCGATCTTGCCATCGGCGGACATTGAAGGGCGCGTGATGGACTACGCCATCCAGCAGATCGTCAACGCGCTCGCCTTCGGGTCGGAGTACGCGCTGCTGGCGCTCGGGCTCGCCCTCGTCTTCTCGATCATGGGCCTCGTCAACTTCGCCCACGGCGAGATCATCGCGGTCGCCGGCTACTCGGTCTTCTTCGCCGTGGCGCTCGGGCTGCAGTCGGTGCTCGGCGCCGTCACTATCGCCATCGTCATGGGCATCGTCACGGCGCTCGTCTTCGAGCGCGTCGCCTTCCGGCCTGTAAGATACGCACCGACAACGACCGGGTTGCTGACGGCCTTCGGCGTCTCGATCGTCGTGCAGAACATGCTGACGCTGTTCGTCTCGCCGAAGGCGCGCGCCGTTTCGGTCCTCGGGCCGCTCAACCAGACCTTCTTCATCGGCCCCTATGCGGTGTCGTCGCTGCAACTGCTCGAGCTCGCCGTCACCATCATCGCCATCGTCGCGCTGGTGCTCTTCCTCAACCGCAGCCTGCTCGGCCTCGCCATCCGCGCCGCGGCGCGCGATTTCTCGACCGTGCGGCTGATGGGCGTGAAGGCGAACCGGGTCATCGCCACCGGCTTTGCGCTGTCGGGCTTCCTGGCGGGGCTCGTCGCCGTCTTCATCCTCGCCCGCCGCGGCAGCGTCGAGCCGGACTTCGGCTCGGCGCCGGTCATCAAGGCGTTCGTCGCCTGCGTGCTCGGCGGCTTCGGCTCGCTCGCGGGTGCTGCCGTCGGCGGCATGGTGCTGGGCTTCCTCGACGTCGCCATCCTGGTGGCGCTGCCGCAGAAGTTCGGCGGTCTGCGCGACGCGCTCACCTACTTCCTCGTCGGTGTCGTGCTGTTCTGGCGGCCGCAGGGCCTGCTCGGCCGCACCGTCGAACTCGGCGACAAGGAGGTCTGAGTCATGGCCCCCGCCCAGTCGCCCGCCGCCCCCATGCCCGCCGACCGCTCGATGCCGCCGCTGCTGCGCTCGATCCTCGGTGGCCTCGTCGTGGCGATCCCCGTCGTGGTGATCGGCGTGCTGATCCTGTGGCTCGCGCCGCCCTACCAGGTGCGCATCGCCTTTGCCGGCTACGTCAACCTCGTGATCGTCGTCGGCCTGCAGATCTTCATGGGCAACGCCAACATCGGCAACTTCGGTCACAGCGCCTTCGTCGGCGTCGGCGCCTACTTCGTCGCGATCCTCGCGACCCCGCTCGCCGCCAAGAAGCTCTCCATCCCGAACGCGCCCTTCGGCCTCTCCCAGGTCGTGCTCGATCCCATCGTCGCCGCAGTCGTCGCCCTCGGCATCGTCGGCGTGCTGGCGTTGCTCACCGGCTTCATCATCGCGCGGCTGTCGGGCATCGCCGCCTCGATCGTGACGCTGTCGCTGCTGATCATCTCGCACGGCGTCTTCATCAACTACACCGACCTGTTCAAGGGCGCGCAGGCCTTCTTCGGCATCCCCGTTGTCATCGGCCTGCCGACGGCGATCGCGGTCGCGGTTGCGGCGATCGTCGTGGCGCGCGTCTTCCGCGACAGCCAGGACGGCGTGCAGCTGCGCGCCAGCGCCGACGACGTGCTGGCGGCGCGCACCTTCGGCGTCAACGTCGTCAAGCTGCGCTTCAAGGCGTGGGTGCTGAGCGCGCTCGTCTGCGGCGCCGCCGGCATCATGTACGCCTACTTCATGGGCGCGGTGATCGCCCGCGCCTTCTTCTTCCAGCAGGTGTTCCTGACGCTCGCCATGCTGATCCTCGGCGGCATGCGCACGGTGTCGGGTGCCGTCGTCGGCTGCGCCATCCTTTCGATCGGCCTCGAGGCGATCCGCAGCCTGGAAAGCGGCGCCACCGTGATGGGCGTCAAGCTGCCGGAGATGCTCGGCCTTTCCGGCCTGTCGCTCGGCGCCGTCATCGTGCTCGGCATGGCGTTCCGTCCGAACGGCATCATGGGCCGCCTCGAGCTCGACGAGCTCGCCGCCGGCTGGCTCCGGCGCCTCAGGCGCTCCTGAACCCTCTCCTCCCCCTCGCAAAGCGCAATGCCGCAAGGTTGAAGACGATGTCGTTCGAGACGTATGCCGCCGCCCGGCGCGACGAGCTGAAGGCCCTGAAGCTCGAGCTCGCCGATGCCGGCGCCGAGCTGATGCACGTCCACACCGCCGAGATGAACGGCGTCTTCCGCTCGAAGACGACGCCGCTGAAGCTCTCCTACGACGGCGACGCCCTGAACGGCATCCTGTTCTGCGTCGGCCATGCCGACGGCGCGCCGGTGGGCGACCCGGTGTTCGCCGGGCCGATCTCCAACACCGATAACGGCTTCCCGAACATCATGGCGCTCGCCGATCCGGCGAGCGTGCGCCATCACGGCTGGGACAAGCGCTTCGCCTCCGTCATCACCGACGCGTTCTGGCTCGACGGCCGACCCTGCCCGATCGACCCGCGCTGGGCGGTGCGCCGCCAGCAGGAGCGCGCTGAGGCGCTCGGCTACGAGGCGCGCTTCGCCGTCGAGTACGAGTTCGGCATCTTCCACGCCGACGAAGAGGCGATGCGCGAGGGCCGCTTCCGCGAGCTGAAGCCCTGGGGCAACTCCTACATCAACTACGACCTCACCCGCTCCGGCACCTACCAGGACTTCTTCGCCACCTACGTCTCGCGCATGGCCTCGATCGGCATCACCGTGTCGTCGGTTGTCACCGAATACGGCCACGGCATGTACGAGATCGCGCTCGGGCCGAAGACCGCGCTGGAGGCCGCCGACGACGCGGTGCGCGCCAAGCTCCACCTCAAGGAGCTCTGCGCCGAGCGTGGCCTGGTCGCCACCTTCATGACGCGCTTCCAGCCCCCCGGCCGCGAAAGCGCCTGCGGCGCCCACCACCACCAGAGCCTCTGGCAGGACGGCCGCAACGCGTTTGCCGGCGGCGCGAACACGCTGACGGATGTCGGCCGGCTCTATCTCGGCGGGCTGCTGGCGCGCATGGTCGACAGCCACCTCCTGTTCCGCCCGACGCTCAACACCTACCGCCGCATGGAGCGGCTGTCGTGGTCGCCGGAGAACGTCTCCTGGGGCTTCGAGAACCGCGCCGCGGCGATCCGCGCCATCACCACGCCGTCGGCTGGCGCTGCTCGCTTCGAGCACCGCGTGCCGGGTGCCGACGTGAACCCCTATCTCTGCATCGCCGCGATGCTCGCCGCCGGCCTCGACGGCATCGAGGAGAAGATCGAGCCGATCGCCATCAGCCCCGGCGTGCCGGCGATGGAGACGCACGAGGCCCTGCCCCGTTCGCTCGAGGCCTCGATGGCAGTGTTCGCGGCGTCGGACTTCATCGAACGGGTCTTCGGGCCGGAGCTCCGCCACCACTACGGGCTCAGCCGCCAGTTCGAGCTCGACGCCTTCGAGGCCTGGCGGGCGAGCCACATCAGCGACTTCGAGTGGCAGCGCTACTTCATGGGGACGTGAGCGGGGGGCGGCGGCGGCTCTCAGGCTGAGGGGCCCGCTGCCTCAAGGTCCCGCTTTCAGAGCAGTGACGGCCGGATCATGTCGGCCACGCCGCCGCTTCAGCGAATGAGCGTCGAAAGCGCCTCGTCGACTGTCTGCACCCGGCAATAGCCGCCGAAGGCCTTCAGCGCCGCGCGGTGGCGGGCGTCGGTGTGGGTGGCGCAGGCGTCCTCGGCGCAGACCACGTAGTAGCCGCGGTCGGCGGCGTCGCGCACCGTCATGTCGACGCACTGGTCGGTGAGGAAGCCGACGACGATGACGTTGTCGATGCCGAGATTGCGCAGCACGTAGTCGGCGTTGGTCGAGTTAAAGGCGCCGGACGACGTCTTCGGCATGAGCACGTCGTCCTCGCCCGGCGCCACGGCGTCGATGACCTTGCCCTCCCAGGCGCCTTTCGGGACGAGGATGCCGGAGAGCTTGTGGTCGAGCGAGCGGTCCCGACCGTCGCGCGTCAGCGCCTCGATGACGGTGTAGACGATCTCGCAACCGGCGGCCCGCGCCTCGTCGATCAGCCGCCGCATCGCCGGCAGCGCGCGGTCGTGGACGGCCGCCCAGTATTCCGGCTTCTCGTGCTGGTAGGCCGGCGTCACCTCGGAATTCTGCGCGTCGACGACGAACACCGCCGTCCGCTTCGGATCGAGGCGCTTGTCGCGCTTGAGGCGCAGCGGATCGAAGGTCTCGGTCATCGGAAGGTCCCCAGCCGCCGTCGTTCGGCGCGCCTCTCAACACCACGGCGCGGGACGGGGATCAAGAGCGGTGACGGGCGTTCTCCGCGGCGGCGAGTTTTCGCGTCGGCATGCCAGGCACAGCGAGTGCGGCCGGGCACAACGCGTGCTGTGGGCACGACGTGAACAATGAGGCACAGCGCGAACCCTCCCCCCTCGCGGGGGAGGGTAGGGAGGGGGGGCCGCCGCGGGTGCTTCGGTTCGATTGGGGCTGGACGGTGCCGCACTGAAATGCTGCGACCTGCGGAGAGCGGTCTGTCCGCCGCGCTCCCGCGCGGCAGCCCCCCTCCCGTCGCGCCTACGGCGCGCCGACCTCCCCCGCGAGGGGGGAGGGTTCGCGTTGCAGTTTGGGACCCAGGCTCGCGGAAACTCACCCCCGCTCCGGTCCACCCTCCCGCCCGCGGAACCGCCGCTGATACGCCGCGTCATACAAGGCACTGTCGCGGAAATCGTGCGCCGTGAGCGCCCGGCCGACGAGGATCACCGCCGTCCGCTCGATCGGGTCGGCCGCCACCTGTGCCGCGATGGTGGCGAGCGTGCCGCGGACGATCCGCTCGTCCGGCCACGAGACGCGCGCCGCCACCGCCACCGGGCAGTCAGCGCCGTAGTGCGGCACGAGCTCGGCCACCACCCGATCAAGCGCGTGGACGGCCAGGTGGATGGCGAGGGTCGCGCCGGTGGCGGCGAAGGCCGCGAGCCTTTCGCCCGCCGGCATCGGCGAGGCGCGGCCGTCGATGCGGGTGATGACGAGGCTCTGCGCCACCCCCGGCACCGTCAACTCGCGGCCCAGCGCGGCGGCGGCGGCAGCGAAGGCGGGCACGCCGGGCGTCAGTGTCCAGGCGATGCCGAGCCGGTCGAGCCGGCGCACCTGCTCGGCGACCGCGCTGTAGACCGAGAGGTCGCCGGAGTGCAGCCGCGCCACGTCGAGGCCGGCCGCGTCGGCGGCCACGTACTCCGCCTCGATCTCGTCGAGGCTCATCGGAGCCGTGTCGACGAGGCGGGCGCCGGGCGGGCAGTGGACCAGCATCTCCGGCGGCACGATCGAGCCGGCGTAGAGGCACACCGGCGAGTGGGCGAGGATGTCGCGGCCGCGCAACGTCAACAGGTCCGCCGCGCCGGGGCCGGCGCCGATGAAGTGGACGGTCATGGCAGGCGGACGGTCGTGAAAGGCGTACGGTCGGGCGATGCCATCGTCATGGCGGCGGCTCCCGTCGCGCCAGCGCGCAGGTGACCGGGCCGACGGCGGTGCGTGGCGCGATCAGCTTGCCCTCGGGACCGCAGGCGGCGAGCGCTGCCGTCTCGGAGGCCGAGGGCACGCCCATCAGTGCGATGACGCGGTCGGACGTCGTCAGGGTGCGGCCGGCGGCGGCCTCCAGCGTCTTCTGTGGCACCAGCACCAGCGGCAGACCGAGGGCGGTGGCGGCCGCCGTGATGCCCGGCTCGCCGCCCTTTACGGCCGGCGTGGCGAGCGCACCGACGTCGGCGCGCGTCAGCCCGGCGCGGTCGAGGGCCGCATCAAGGGCAGCGGCGACCTCGGCGCTGGTGACACCCTTGCGGCTGCCGATGCCGGCGACGATCACGGGGCGCCCTCCGTGTCACGCTGGCCGGCGCCGGCCGACGATGCCTCGGCGTCGTCGCCGGCCTCCGCCGCAGCCGGCTTCGTCCACGCCCACTGCGTCACCGGCATCGCCGCCCGCCAGCCGGTCATCCCGCCGACGGGGGCGGCGCGGGCGACCTGCAGGCGCACGAGATCGCCGCCGTGGGCAGCGTAGCGGGCTGCGAGCACCGCTTCGGTCTCCACTGTCACCGCATTGACGACGAGGCGGCCGCCTGGCTTCAGCGCCGCGATCACCGCGTCGAGCACACCGGGGTCGGTCGCACCGCCGCCGACGAAGACGGCGTCGGGGACGGGCAGGGTCGCGAGCGCCACCGGCGCCGCGCCTTCGACGAGGCGGAGGCCGGGCACGCCGAGGGCGTCGGCGTTGCGGCGGACGCGGCCGGCGCGGTCGCTCCGCGCCTCGATGGCGATGGCGGCGAGCGACGGGTCGGCGAGCATCCATTCGATGCCGACCGAGCCGGAGCCGGCGCCGACGTCCCACAAAAGCTCGCCGCGGCGTGGCGCGAGCGCCGACAAGGTGAGCGCGCGGATCTCGCGCTTGGTGAGCTGGCCGTCGCTCTCGAACAGGGCGTCCGGCAGCCCCGACGTCAACGGCAGGATCGCCGCGCCGGCGTCGGCCACGACCTCGATCGCGACGACGTTTAGCGCGTCGATGGCATCGAGGTCGAAGCCGCCGGCGGTCGTCGTGCGCAGCCGCTCGCGCGGGCCGCCGAGGGCCTCCAGCACGGTGAGGCGGGAGGGGCCGAAGCCCAGCGCCGTCATCAGCGCGGCCAGCGCGGCGGGGCCGGCGCCGTCGGAGGTCAGCACGATCAGCCGCGCGCCGGGGTGCAGGTGCGGCCGAACCAGCGCCAGCGGCCGGCCGTGGGCGGACAGCGTCACCACGTCCTGTAGCGACCAGCCCATCCGCGCGGCGGCGAGGCCGAAGGCCGAGGGCGCCGGCAGGACGGTGGTCTCGTCGGCCGGCACATGGCGGGCGAGCGTCGCGCCGACGCCGAAACACATCGGATCGCCCGAGGCGAGCACGCAGACGCGGCGGCCGCGCTCCGCCACGACGGCGGCACACGCCACCTCGAACGGGCTCGGCCACGGCCGCGCCGCGCCGCAGATCAGCGCGCCCGCGAGCTCCAGGTGCCGCCGGCCGCCGAACACCACCTCGGCCGCCGCGATCGCCGCGCGGGCGGCGGGCGTCAGCCCGTCGGCGCCGTCCTCGCCGATGCCGACGATGGACAGCCAGCGTCCCGGCCGGGCAGTGTCGGCCGCCGTGGTGACGGTCGCCGGAGAATCGACCTCCGGGGCGCCATCGACCGCCATCAGCTGCCGCTCAGGTCCGACCGCCGACATGACGACGCGCCTCCTCATCCTCGGCGGCACCACGGAGGCCCGCCGGCTCGCCGAGCGGATCGCCGATCGCGACGACATCCGCGTGACGCTGTCGCTCGCCGGCCGCACGCTCGATCCCGTGAAGATGCCCGTGCCCGTCCGCAGCGGTGGCTTCGGCGGCGTCGCCGGGCTCGCGGCCTACCTCGCCGAGAATGCCGTGGATGGGCTGATCGACGCCACCCATCCCTTCGCCGCGCAGATGTCGCGCCACGCCGCTGAGGCTGCCGCCCTCGCCGGCGTGCCGCTCGTGGCGCTGCGCCGCCCGGCGTGGGAACCGGTCGCCGGCGACCGCTGGACGGAGGTCGACAGCGTCGCGGAAGCCGCGGCGGCCCTCGGCGCTGCCCCGCGCCGCGCCTTCCTCGCCCTTGGCCGGCAGGAACTCGCCCCCTTCGAGGCGCTGCCGCAGCACGCCTACCTGATCCGCAGCGTCGATCCGGTGGAGCCGCCCTTGGCGGTGCCGGACGCCGTCTACGTCACGGCGCGTGGGCCGTTCGGCGTCGAGGACGACGTGCGGCTCTTGACGGAGCACCGCATCGACGTGGTGGTGTCGAAGAACGCCGGCGGAGACGCCTCCTACGCCAAGATCGCGGCGGCCCGCCGCCTCGGCCTGCCGGTCCTGATGGTGCGCCGTCCCGCCGTGCCGGACGTGCCGGCGGTCGCCACCGTCGAGGAGGCCGTGGCATGGGTCGATCATCTCGCCGCCTCGCGGGCGAATCGCGGCGTGTAGACGAGCGGCGGCAGGCCCGGTCGGTCGACGACGCGCGTCTCGGCGGTGCCGACCAGCACCAGCGTCGCCATGTCCGCGCGGGCCGCGTCGGCGTCGGCCAGCCGCATGATCTCGATGCGCTCGTCGGGCCGTGACACGGCGCGGCCGAAGACCACGGGCACGTCGGCGCCCAAGTGCCCGCGCAGCCGCTCCAACGCGGCGCCGAGCTGCCAGGGCCGTGCCTTCGAGACGGGGTTGTAGAGGGCGATGACGAAGCCGGCTGTCGCCGCCGCGTCGAGGCGGGCTTCCACCAGCGACCAGGGCTTCAGGTTGTCGGAGAGGTTGATGGCGCAGAAGTCGTGGCCGAGCGGCGCGCCGATGCGGGCGGCGACGGCCAGCATCGCGGTGACGCCGGGCACGACAAGAAGATCCACCCGCCGGAAGGCCTCTGGCCCCGCCTCGATCGCCTCGCAGACCGCCGCCGCCATGGCGAACACGCCCGGATCGCCGCCGGAGACGAGCGCCACGCTGCGGCCGCTCGCGGCCTCGGCGAGCGCCGCATCGGCGCGAGCGCGCTCTTCGCGGTTGTCGGAGGGCACGCGGACCTGGCCGGCGCGGGTGGGCACGCGGTCGAGATAGGGGCCGTAGCCGTAGAGCGCCTCGGCCTCCGCCAAAGCCGCCGCCGCCTGCGGCGTCACGAGGTCCGCCGCGCCGGGGCCGATGCCGACGACGGCGAGGCGGCCGGCGCTCCGGGCTCGCTCGCTGCCGGTCATGCCCGCCCCGTCCAGCCGGGCACCAGCACCAGCGAGAAATACGGCGCCTTGTCGTCGGCCTTGTGGGCGAGCCGCACCACCGCCCCCGTCGCCATCGTGCCGCGCTCGACGTAGACGGCGCGGTCGAGGAGGCCGGCGGCCGCGAGCGCCCGGCGCACCTTCGGCAGGTTGCGGCCGAGCTTCATGATCACGGCGGCGTCCGCCCCGGCGAGGCGACGGGCGAGGTCGTCTTCCGGCAGCGTGCCCGGCAGCACCGTGAGCACGTCGTCGCCCTGGGTGATCGGCACGCCGGCGAGCGACCAGCAGCCCGACATCGCCGTGATTCCCGCCACCACCTCGGTCGGGAAGCGGTGGGCGAGGCGGACGTGGATGTGCATGTAGGAGCCGTAGAACAGCGGATCGCCCTCGCTCAGCACCGCCACCGAGCGGCCGGCTTCGAGGTGCACGGCGACCGCGGCGGCGCTGTCCTCGTAGAAGCGGTCGATGGCGTCGCGGTAGGCGGCGTCCGCCTTCGGGATCTCGGTGGTGACGGGGTAGAGCAGCGGCAGCTCCGTGACGCCCGGGCGCAGGTGCGCCAGCGCGCAGGCCCGCGCGTTCGAGGCGTTGCCCGCCTTGGCGAACCAGGCGACGACGTCGGCGGAGGCGAGCACGCGCGCTGCCTTCAGCGTCATCAGTTCCGGATCGCCCGGCCCGACGCCGACGCCGTAGAGGCGGCCGGGGGAGGAGCTTGTATCGCCCGTCGGGACGTCGGTCACGCGCCGCATCCTCGGCCGTTGGGCCGGATCGCTGCCCCGGCTTCCGGCTCGCTCACAGCCCCGGCCTCGCAAGCGCGTTGACGGCGGCCGCCGTCATCGCGCTGCCGCCGAGCCGGCCGCGCACGACGATCCACGGCACGCCGGCCGCGTGCTCGGTCAGCGCCTCCTTCGATTCGGCCGCGCCGACGAAGCCGACGGGAATGCCGAGGATGGCGGCCGGGCGCGGCGCGCCGGCGTCGAGGCGCTCGAGCAGGCGGAAGAGGGCGGTCGGGGCGTTGCCGATCGCCACCACGGCGCCGGCCATGTGCTCGTCCCAGAGGTCCACCGCCGCCGCCGAGCGCGTCGTGCCCATCTCGGCCGCGAGGCCGGGCGTGCGCGGGTCGTTGAGGGTGCAGATCACGGCGTTGTCGACCGGCAGCCGCGCCCGCGTCACACCGCGCGCCACCATCTCGGCGTCGCACAGGATCGGCGCGCCGGCTGCGAGCGCCGCCCGCGCCGCCGCCACCACGCCGGGCGAGAACGCGATCACGGACGCCGCCTCCACCGCGCCGCAAGCGTGGATCATCCGCACCGCCACGTCGGCCTCCTCCTCAGAGAAGGCCGACAGGTCCGCCTCGGCCCGGATGATCGCGAACGAGCGCTCGTAGATGCCGGTGCCGTCGCGGACATAGTCGTAGCGGGGTGCCGTCATCGCGCCACCGATCCCGCCGGCCGGAGCTGATCTTCGCCTCGCCGCACCACCGCACTCCCCGCTCGCCGCGTCAGGCCGCGGCGCCGTCGTTCCGCCCGTTGTCTCCGCCGCCGCATCGCGCCGGTCAAGTGCGCGCGACGCGAACGGGGGGCCGGCGCTCAGACCTCCACCCCCTCCTGCGCCTTCACGCCGGCGGCAAAGTGGTGCTTGGTCGCCGCCATCTCGGTGACGCAGTCGGCGGCGGCGACGAGCTCCGGCTTGGCGTTGCGGCCAGTGACGACGACGTGCAGGCCCGCGCGCCGCCCGGCCAGCCGCGCCACCACCGCCTCCAGCGGCAGATAGTTGTAGCGAAGCGCAATGTTGAGCTCGTCGAGCACGACGAGGCCGAAGGACGGGTCGTCGAGGAAGGCCTCGGCCTGCGCCCACGCCTTTTCGGCGGCGGCGATGTCGCGGGCGAGGTCCTGCGTCTCCCAGGTGAAGCCCTCGCCCATCGAACGCCACACCACCCGGTCGCCGAACGTCTCGAGGGCGGCGCGCTCGCCACTGTCCCAGGCGCCCTTGATGAACTGCACCACCGCCACCCGCCGGCCGCGCCCGAGCATGCGCAGCGCCAGCCCGAAGGCGGCCGTCGACTTGCCCTTGCCGGGGCCGGTGGTGACGATCAGGAGGCCCTTCTCGACCGTCTTCCCCGCCACCTCGGCGTCCTGCACCGCCTTGCGCTTTTCCGCCTTCGCCTTGTGGCGCGCCGCCTCCGCCTCGTCGATGTCCCGGGTCATGAGTCCTCTCCGGCCCGGCCGACTCGATTGACGGCCGGCGTCCCCGTCCTGTACCAAATCCTCGACGGTCCTTCCCTGTTCGGAAGGTGAAAAGGGAACGCGGTGCGGCTTTCTTCGAGAGGAGAGCGCCAAATCCGCGGCTGCCCCCGCAACTGTGAGCGGCGAGCCCGCGTCGAAGGCCACTGGAACCGTCGGTTCTGGGAAGGCGGCGCCGGGCGGTGACCCGTGAGCCAGGAGACCTGCCGTCAGACCTTTACTCGTTGCGCCGCCGGTGGGGCGGCGACGGAGGATGACATGACGGAATTTTCGAAAGAACTCGCCGCCACCCGGCCACAAGCCCGCTCCGAGGCCCTGATCGCGGCTGCGATCGCCTTTGCGATCGGCGCGTTCATGGTCTTCGGCGTGGGCTTCGCCCATTCCGATGCGCTGCACAACGCCGCGCACGACACCCGGCATACGCTCGCCTTCCCCTGCCACTGAGCGGGCCATGCTCGGACGTATCCTGTCGGTCGGCTTGCTGGCCGGCCTTGCCGTGGGACTTGCGATCGCGGTCCTGCAGCACTTCTCCGTCACCCCCCTGATTCTCCACGCCGAGAGCTTCGAGCACGCCGGCGAGGCCGCCCATTCCGGCGTCCTGCACGATTTCGGCGACGCCAAGCTGATGCTCGCCCACTCCGTCGCCGAGCACGCCGACGGCGAGGAGGGCTGGGCGCCCGAGGACGGCCTCGAGCGGACGGCGTTCACGGCGCTCGCGACCCTTCTCGCCGGCGTCGGCTTCGCGCTGATGCTGACGGCGGCAATGGTCGCCTCGGGGGAGACGATCTCCGAGCGCACGGGCCTCGCCTGGGGCGCGGCCGCCTTCGTGGCGGTGGTGCTGGCACCGGCCTTCGGGCTGCCGCCGGAGCTGCCGGCCTCCGCCGCCGCCGGCCTCGACGCCCGCCAGCTCTGGTGGGTCGTCACCGTGGCGATGACGGCCGTTGCGCTGTTCCTGTTCCTCAAGGTCGACCGGCCTTGGGCGAAGCCGCTCGCCGTCGTGCTGGCGCTCGCGCCGCAGATCGTCGGCGCGCCGCAGCCGGCAGAGTTCACCTCGGCCGTTCCGGCGGAGCTGCAGGGCGAGTTCGCCGCCCGCTCGATCGTGCTCTCCGGCCTGTTCTGGCTCGCCATCGGCTGGGCCGTCGGCGCGCTCTGGCCGCGGTTCGCCGCGAGGACGGCACCCTGAGCGCGCTCGTCGAGGCCCCGTCGCCGGCGCAAGCCGGGGACGAGGCATCGGCGGGGCCCGCGGTGACGGCGCCTGCTGAGGCGGGGCCGCTGCAGGCCTCGGTGTTCGTCTGCGTCAGTTGCCGCCGGCCGCGCGCCGAGGGCGAGACCGCCGGCGACCCGGCGATGCCCCACGTCGAGCCGGGCCGCAGCTTCGCCACCGCGCTCGCCGGGGCGCTCGCCGAGGAACCCGGCATCGCCGTCGTGCCGGTCGAGTGCCTCGCCGTCTGCCGGCGCGCCTGCACCGTCGCCTTCGTGGCCCCGGAGAAGTGGACCTACATCGTCGGCGACGTCGAGGGCGAGGCCCACGTCGCCGAGATCGCCACCGCCGCGCGCGCCTACGCGGCGAGCGAGACCGGCATCCTGCGCTGGGCCGACCGCCCGCCCGCCTTCAAGAAGGGCGTTGTCGCGCGCGTGCCGCCCACCGCCTTCAGACCCGAAAGGGCTCCGACATGAGCTTTGACACCCCCGCCTCCGCCCGCCCCGCCGACGCCCCGCTCGCCAAGGTGCCGTGCACGATCGTCACCGGCTTCCTCGGCGCCGGCAAGACCACCCTGATCCGCCACGTGCTGGAGACGGCGAACGGCCGGCGGCTGGCCGTCATGGTCAACGAGTTCGGCGATCTCGGCGTCGACGGCTCGATCCTGAAGGGCTGCGGCATCGAGAGCTGCCCGGAGGAGAACATCGTCGAGCTCGCCAACGGCTGCCTCTGCTGCACCGTCGCGGACGACTTCGTGCCGGCGCTCGACGCCATCCTCGCCCGCTCGCCAGCGGTCGACCACATTCTCATCGAGACGTCGGGCCTCGCGCTGCCAAAGCCGCTGGTGCAGGCCTTCAACTGGCCGGCGATCAAGAGCCGCGTCACCGTCGACGGCGTCGTCGCGGTGGTCGATGGGCAGGCGCTCGCGAGCGGCCGCATGGCGATGGACGAGGCGGCGCTCGCCCGCCAGCGCGCGGCCGATCCCTCGCTCGATCACGACGACCCGATCGAGGAGGTGTTCGAGGATCAGATCGCCTGCGCCGACCTCGTCGTGCTGACCAAGACCGACCTCGTCGACGCCGCCGGGCTGGCGCGGGCGCAGGCGCTCGTGGCGGAGGCGCTGCCGCGCGCCGTCACCGTCGTGCCGTCGGCTCTCGGCCGCGTCGACATCGACGCCCTGCTCGGGCTCGGCGTCGGCAGCGAGGCCGACATCGAGGCGCGCAAGACCCACCACGACGACGAACTCGACCATGACCACGACGACTTCGACACGATCGTGGTGACGGTGGGCGAGGCGGCCTCGCCGGCGGCGCTCGCCGCCCGCGTCGAGGCGGCCGCGGCCGTCGAGGGCGTGCTGCGCGTCAAGGGCTTCGTGGCGGTGGCGGGCAAGCCGCTGCGGCTGCTCGTCCAGGCCGTCGGCCCGCGCGTCGGCCACCAGTTCGAGCGGCCGTGGGGGCTTGGCGAGGCGCGCACCAGCCGCCTCGTCGTCATCGGCCTGAAGGGCTTCGACCGCACGGCGGTGGAGGCGGCGCTGGCGGGGTAGGGGGGGCCGCGCGGCGCTGCCGCGCGCGAGGAGGACGGACCCGGCGATGCACATCCTGGCGACCACGTCCGCGAGCCTCGACGACCGCGTCGAGCCCGTCGACCTGCGCCAGGCGCCCGGCGACGTCGCGTTCCTCTCCTTCACCGACAGCGACCTCGCCGCCGTCGCCGCCGCCTGGCGGGCGACAGAGGGACGGGGTCGCTCGGAGGCAGTCCCTGCGCTGAGGTGCGGAAGTGACCTTTCCCCCGACTGCGACGCGAACCCTCCCCCCTCGCGGGGGGGGGTAGGGGGGGGGGGCGCCGCAAACTCGACGGTGGTGGAAGGGCACGACGGCGGACAAGCGTTATGCAGCGTCGACGCGCCTGCGACATTCCAAGCCGAACCCGATCCTCGCATCCCTCACCTTGCCGGTCACATCGCGACCCCCGCGCCTGCCGCTCCCCCCCTCCCTACCCTCCCCCGCGAGGGGGGAGGGGTTCCCCAAGCATACGCTGGTAGACTGCCGGGTCACGCGGGCGCCAAGGCCGGCGCCCCCACCCTCCGCCTCGCCTCGCTGCGCGATCTCCGCCATCCGATGTCGGTGGACCTGTGGATCGACGGCGTCGCCGCCTCGGCCCGCGTCGTCGTCGTGCGGCTCCTCGGCGGCCTCGACTGGTGGCGCTACGGCGTCGAGCGGCTGCACGCGCTGGCGACCGCCCGCACGGCTGCGGGCGAGCCGCTGACGCTCGCCGTCCTGCCCGGCTGCGACCGCGACGACTCCCGCCTCGCCGAGTTCTCGACCCTGCCGCCGGAGCGGCTGGCGGCGCTGCTCGCCTACTTCCGCGAGGGCGGCGGCGACAACCTGCGCAACTTCGCGCGGCAGCTCAGGGCGATGGCGGCGCCGGGGGTTGGGTTTGCGGATCGCGAAGATCTGACCTTGGGGCACATCCGGAACCCTCAGCCCTCACCGCTGGGTGGTGCCCAATCCGCTTGGCACAACGCGAACCCTCCCCCCTCGCGGGGGAGGGCAGGGAGGGGGGGCGCCGCGAACTCGGCCCTCGAAACCGGAGAGGTGGGCAGCCGCGAGTTGGCGATCCGGGAGACGCTCGCCGGCCCCGAATCTGCCGCTCCCCCCCTCCCTACCCTCCCCCGCGAGGGGGGAGGGTTGCCCCACGCTATCGTTTCGGGTGGGTCTGGTGGTGGCCCCTCTGGGCTTTCACCCCAGCTCGCCCTCTCCACCATCCCACCCGCCGTTCCGATCCCGCGCGCCACCGCCTGGCTGCCGGGGCGCGGCGCGCTCTCGCTCGACGACCTCGCCGCGGCACTGCTTGCGGGCCGCCCCGTCGTGCCGGTGATCTTCTACCGCTCGATGCTGCTCGCCGACGACCTCGCGCCGATCGCGGCGCTGTGCGCGGCGCTGGCCGAACGCGGCCTCGCCGCCGCGCCGCTCGCCGTCGCCAGCCTGAAGGAGCCGGGCTCGAAGGCGTTCGTCGCCGAGGCGCTCGGCCGGCTGAGTCCGTCCGCGATCATCACCGCCACCGCATTCGCCGCCGGCGAGCCGGGGGAGGCGACGGTGCTCGACGCAGCCGGCGTGCCGGTACTTCAGGCGATCGTCGCCACCACCCGGCGCGACGCCTGGGTGGAGGGCCGCCGCGGGCTCGCCTCGGCCGACATGGCGATGCACGTCGTGCTGCCGGAGCTCGACGGCCGCGTGCTCGCCGGCGCCGTGTCGTTCAAGGACACCGCGCCGCCGGACCCCGACTTCGGCATCACCGCCCTCGTCAACCGCGCCGAGGACGACCGCGTGGCCATGGTCGCCGACCGCGTGGCGGCGCTCGTCCGCCTGCAGCGGACGCCGTCCGCGGAGCGTCGCCTGGCCGTGCTGCTCCCCGATTACCCCGGCCCCGCCGGCCGCGCCGGCTACGCCGTCGGCCTGGATGTGCCGGCCAGCGTCGTCGCGCTGCTGGCGGACCTTGCGGACGCCGGGTGGAGCGTCGAGGACGTGCCGGCCGACGGCACGGCGCTGATGCGGGGGCTGGTGGCTCCGACGTGCTCCGGGCCGTCCGTCGGTGCCGGATCTGAATGGCATAACGCGAACCCTCCCCCTCACTCCCGCTCACCACCTACCGCGCCCTCTTCGCCGACCTCCCCGCCGCCGTCCGCGAAGCCGTCAACGCCGCCTGGGGCGATCCCGCCGACGATGGCGACATCGCCGACGGCGCCTTCCGCTTCCGCGCGGCTACCTTCGGCGCCGTCATCGTCGCTCTCCCGCCGGACCGGGGGCGGTCGGCGGAGCGGCGGGCGGACTATCACGATCCGGCGCTGCCGCCGCGCCACGGGCTCGTCGCCTTCGGGCTGTGGCTGCAACACGAGGCGAAGGTTGACGCCGTCGTCCACATGGGGGCGCACGGTACCTTCGAGTGGCTGCCGGGCAAGGCGGTGGCGCTGACGGCGAACTGCTTCCCGGAGGTGGTGCTCGGGCCGCTGCCGGTGGTCTATCCGTTCATCGTCACCAATCCTGGCGAGGCGGCGCAGGCGAAGCGGCGGATCGCGGCCGTCACCCTCGGCCATCTGCCGCCGCCGCTGGTCGCCGGTGCCCTCGACGGCCCGCTCGCCGACCTCGAGCGGCTGGTCGACGAATACGCCTCCGCCGACGGGCTCGACGGCCGGCGCCGCGAGCGGCTGGCGGCGCTGATCCTGGAGGAGGCCGAGCGGACCGGCCTTTCCCGCGACGCCGGCGCCACCGACGCCGACGGCCCCGACGAGGCGCTGACGCGCATCGACGCCTGGCTTTGCGACGTCAAGGAACTGGCGCTGAAAGACGGGCTGCACGTCTACGGCCGCGCGGCGGCGGGCGACGAGCCCGGCCGCATCGCCAGCGCCACCGCCGAGCGCGCCGGCATGCTGGCGGCGCTGTCCGGCCGCCGTGTCGCCGCAGGACCCGCAGGGGCGCCGTCGCGCGGGCGCTCGGACGTGCTGCCGACCGGGCGCAACCTCTACACCGCCGATCCGCGCGCGATCCCGACACCGACCGCCGTCGAACTCGGCCGCCGCGCCGCCGACGAGGTGGTGCGGCTCTATCTGCAGGAGCACGGCGACTGGCCGCGGTCGGTGGTGCTCGATCTCTGGGGCTCGGCGACGCTCAGGACCGGCGGCGAGGAGATCGCCCAGGCGCTGGCGCTGATGGGGTGCCGGCCTGAGTGGGAGCGGGCGAGCGGCCGCGTCACCGGCGTCGAGGTGCTGCCGACGGCGGCGCTCGGCCGGCCGCGGGTCGACGTCACCTGCCGGATCTCCGGCCTGTTCCGCGACCTCTTCCCGACGCAGATCGCGGTCCTCGACGCGGCGGTGAAGGCGGTGGCCGCCCGCGACGAGGACGATAGCGAAAACCCGCTCGCCGCCCGCCGCCGCGCCGTGCCGGACGACCCGCTCGCCCGCGTCTACGGCACGGCGCCGGGCGTCTACGGGTCGGGGATCGACGAGAAGCTCACCTTCGGCGACTGGGAGGATCGCGCCGAGCTCGGACGCGCGTACCTCGCAGCGGCGAGCCACGCCTTCCACGGGGAAGGGGAGGGGACGCCCGAAGCGGCCACGACGGTAGATCAGACCGCAAACGCGAACCCTCCCCCCCTGCGGGGGAGGGTAGGGAGGGGGGGCGCCACGAGTTCGACGTCCGACGTCCTGCCTGGGGAGGGCCGCACCGGCGCCGAGACGAACGCCAGCGCTGAGTTTGCCGCTCCCCCCCTCCCTGCCCTCCCCCGCGAGGGGGGAGGGTCCGCCTCGAATTTGGGGAGGCGGAGTACCCCAAACGAAGGCTTCGCCGCTCGCGTCGCGGCCGCTGACATGCTCGTCCACGGCGCCGACGATCCCGGTCGCGACCTGCTCGAGGGCGGCGGCGATGTTGGCTTCATCGGTGGGTTCGCGGCGGCGGCGGCGTTGCTCGGGGGCACGCCGGACCTCGTCGTGCTCGACACCAAGAACTCCGATCGCCCGGTGGCACGGCCGCTCGGCGCCGAGATCGCCCGCGTGGTGCGTGGACGGGCGCTGTCGAAGCGCTTCATCGCCGGCCAGATGCGCCACGGCTGGCGCGGCGCCACCGAGCTCGCCGAGACTGTCGACCGCCTGATCGGCTTCGCCGAGACCACCGGCGCCGTGCCTGGCCACCTCATCGACGCGGTGCACGCCGCCTATCTCGGCGACCCGGCGGTGCGCGCCTTCCTGCTCGACGCCAATCCGGACGCCGCGCGGCTGATCGCCCGCCGATTCGCCGACGCCCGCCGCCGCGGCCTCTGGCACCCCCGCCGCAACGACGTGGACGGCGACCTCGCGACGCTGGTGGCGGAGGCGGCGGAATGAGCGCGCCGGCGGACACGGGCGCGCCACCGGCGGCCCGGCGCCCGGTTCCCCGCGAGGCCTGTCCGTCGCTGGTGGCGCCGATGGCGACCGGCGACGGGCTGATCGCCCGGCTGCTGCCGGCGGACGGGGAACTGACGGTGGCAGCCTTGGCGGCGATCGCGGCCGCCGCCGCACGCTGCGGCAACGGTGTCGTCGAGGTGACGCAGCGAGGCAGCCTGCAGGTGCGCGGGCTCTCGGCGGCGACGGCGGCGGATCTGGAGCATGCGGTGCACGCGGCCGGTGCGTCGCCGCCGGCCGGGCCGCCGGTGCACGTCGGCCCGCTCGCCGGGCACGACCCGGCGGAGATCGCCGACCCGCGGCCGCTCGCGGCGATGCTGCGGATGCGCCTCGCCGCAGCGGTGACCGCAGCGTCACCGGCGAAGCTCGCGATCGTCGTCGATGGCGGCGGCGATCTTGGCCTCGACGGGCTGGCGGCGGACCTCCGGCTCGTCGCGGTGCGCACGGACGGCGCGACGGCATGGCGGCTCGAAACGGACGACGGCCCGATCTCGCCGCCGCTGGCGACCGCCGAGGCCGTGGCGGCGGCGGGCGACTTCGTCGCCGGCCTCGACCGGTCACGGCGGCGGCGGCCGCGCCCGCGCGTGCCGGTGGCGCCGGTGGGCGTGTTGCTTCCGGTCGGGTGGGGGGGCGACGCGATCGCTGTCGGCGTCGTCGTCCCCTACGGCTTCACGGACGCCGGGCTGCTTTCGGCGCTCGCCACGGCGGCGGGGCAAGCAGGCGCCGAGACGGTGCGGCTGGCGCCGGGGCACGGGCTGGTGTTCGTCGGGACGGGAGCGGGAATGGCAAGGGATTCCCGCGACGGAGCCGGTGCCAGCGGCCGCAGCGTCTCCGGTGGCGTCACCGATGCCTCGTCGCCCGCAGGGGACCGAGCCCCGCAGTCGTGTGGCTTCTCACCCGCCGTGCTGCTTGCCGCGGCGGCGAACCTCGGTTTCATCGCCCGCCGCAACGATCCCCGGCTGGCCCTGTCGGTCTGTGCCGGCGCCCCGGTGTGCGGCTCCGGCGAGGCGCCGACGCGACCCTTGGCGGACGCCGTCGTGGCGGCCGCGGCGCCGCTGATCGCGGCCGGCGGCAGCGTCCACCTCACCGGCTGCGCCAAGGGCTGCGCTCGCGCCGCCCCGGCCGACCTGACGATCGTCGGCCGTGCGGGTGGCTACGGACTGGTGCGCGACGGCCGGGCGGGTGATGTCCCAGTGGAGGTCGTCGCGCGTGACGCGCTGCTTGCCGCCGTGGCGCTCGTGCGCGGGGACGGCTGAGCCAATCCCTCGCTGACACGGGAGGAGCCGCCATTCCTGCGGCTGACAAGGTGAAAGACCTCAGCTGGATCGCCCTGCCGGATAACCCGACTCACTATCCCGCAGCTGCTTCCGCCGATCAGCTGATTCGCTCGACGATCAGCGGATGCGGCCGCTGCGTATCGCCAAGGTGGTAGGCGGCCAGTACGGCGGCGGTAGCTGCGTCGGCGCCGGCCTCGGTGCGGGCGTGGACGACGGCGAGCGGGCAGTCCGGGCCGACCTCATCGCCGGGACCGGCGAGGTGTGTCAGGCCGACGGCGGGGTCGATGACGTCGTCGGGCCGGCGGCGGCCGCCGCCAAGGCCGATGACCGCGAGGCCGAGAGAGCGGGTGTCGACGCGGGCGACGGTGCCGGACGCGGTCGGCGACACCGGGCGGACGATCGGCGCGTGGGCGAGGTGCTTGCCCGGATGCTCGACGAGATCGTCCGGCCCGCCGAGGGCGGAGACCATCTGCTGGAAGGTTTCGGCGGCGCGGCCGCCGACGAGGGCTGCGGCGATGCGCTCGCGCCCCGTGGCGACGTCCGGGGCGAGTTCGCCCAAAACCAGCATCTCGGCGCCGAGCTCCACCGTGACGTCGACGAGGCGTGGCTCGGCGGCGCGGCCGGCGAGCACGTCGATGGCGAGCCGGGTCTCCAGCGCATTGCCGGCGACCGAGGCGAGCGGCGCGTCCATGTCGGTGATCAACGCTACCGTCGGCAGGCCGGCGCCGCGGGCGACGGCGACGAGGCTCTCGGCGAGCTCGCGGGCGGCGTCGAGCGAGGGCAGGAAGGCGCCGGAGCCGACCTTGACGTCGAGGACGAGACCGGTGAGCCCGGCGGCGAGCTTCTTCGACAGGATCGAGGGCGTGATGAGGTCGAGCGTCTCCACCGTCGCGGTGACGTCGCGGATCGCGTAGAGGCGGCGGTCGGCGGGGGCGAGGTCGTCGGTCTGGCCGATGATGGCGCAGCCGACGGAGCGGACGACGCGGCGGATCTCGTCGAGCTGCGGCGTCGAGCGGTAGCCGGGGATGGCGTCGAGCTTGTCGAGGGTTCCGCCGGTGTGGCCGAGGCCGCGACCGGAGATCATCGGCACGTAGCCGCCGCAGGCGGCGACCGCCGGCGCCAGCAGCAGCGAGACGGTGTCGCCGATGCCGCCGGTGGAGTGCTTGTCGAGCGCCGGGCCGGGCAGCGCCGACCAGTCGAGCACGGTGCCGGAATCGCGCATGGCGAGCGTCATGGCGATGCGCTCGTCGAGGCCGAACTTGCGGAAATAGATCGCCATGGCGAAGGCGGCGATCTGGCCCTCGGTGACCGACCCGTCCGAGATGCCGCGCACGAAGGCGGAGATCTCGCTCTGCTCGATCGAGGCGCCGTCGCGCTTGCGGCGGATGGTCTCCTGGGGGAGGAACTGCGACATCGACGGTTCCTCAATAGCCAGCGGCGGGCTTCGGCGTGGCAGAGCCGGCGAGCGCCGCCGTCAGCGCGTCGAGGAGGCCGCTGGCGCCGAAGCGGAAGGTCGCCGGCGTCGCCCAGCCGGCGCCGAGGCCGGCATCGACCTGCGCGAGGTAGGCCTTGGCATCCGCAAGCGTACGCACGCCGCCGGAGACCTTCAGCGCCACCGGGCGGGGGGCGGCACGGATGGCGTCGATGAGCACCGCGACCGCCTCCGGCGTGGCGCTGACCTTGGTCTTGCCGGTGGAAGTCTTGAGGAAATCGGCGCCGCCAGCGATTGCGGCGTCCGCGGCTATGCGGATGAGGGCGGGGTCGACGAGTTCGCCGGTCTCCAGGATCGCCTTCAGGCGGACGTGGGCCGGCAGGGCGGCGCGGACGCGGTGGACCTGCGTCTCGGCGAAGCCGGGGCGGGCGTCCGAGACGGCGCGCCAGGGGATGACGAGATCGACCTCGTCGGCGCCGTCGGCGGCGGCCCGCTTCGCCTCTTCGACGACCTCCAGCGTCTTCTCGCCGCCGGCCGGGAAGTTCACGACGGTCGCGACCTTGACCGGCGTGCCAGTGAGCGCGCGCTTCGCAACCGTCACGAAGCGCGGCCACAGGCAGACGGCGGCGACGGGGCCGAAGGGCGTCACGGCACGGGCGCAGAGGCGCTCGGCGCCGGCCTCGCTGGCGTCGTCCGACAGGTCCGTCAGGTCGAGGCAGGCGAGCGCCCGGCGGGCATCGTCAAGATCGGCGGCGCAGAGGGTCTTGGCGGAAAGGTCTGTGGCGGCAGTGGTCACGGGACGTCTCCGGCGAGGTCGGCGAGGAAGCCGGCAAGCAGCGCCGACAGCTGGCCCGCCGCCGCGCCGGCGACCTCCTTGGTCTCGCCGTGGCTCGGGCCGTGCGGCGCCATGCCGGCACCGAGGTTGGTGATGGTCGAAATCGCCGCCACCCGCAACCCGAGGAAGCGGGCGAGGATGACTTCCGGCACCGTCGACATCCCGACGGTGTCTGCCCCGAGCGCCTGCGCCATGCGGATTTCGGCCGGCGTCTCGAAGCTCGGCCCGGAGAACCAGGCGTAGACGCCCAAATGGAGGTGGACGCCGAGGCGGGCGGCACACGCGGCGAGGCGGGCGCGGAGCGCCGGGTCGTAGGCGTCGACCATGTTGACGAAGCGGCGGTCGGAGGGCTCGCCGATCAAGGGGTTCAGGCCGCTGACGTTGATGTGGTCGGCGATCGCCATCAGCGAGCCCGGCGGCATCTTCTGGCGCACGGATCCGGCGGCGTTGGTGAGGATCAGCGTGTCGACGCCAAGCGCCGCGACGGCCTCCAGCGCCGGCCGCATCACGGCGGCGTCGCCGTGCTCGTAGAAGTGGGCGCGGCCGGCGAGCACCAGGACGGGCAGGCCACCGACGCGGCCGCAGACCAGCGCCCCGGCGTGGCCGGAGACCCCGGCGGCGGGAAAGCCCGGAAGCTCGCCATAGGGGATGCGGACGGCGTCCTCGACGGACTCAGAGAAGCCGCCGAGGCCGGAGCCGAGCACGATCGCGGCGCGGTACTGGTCCGGGCGGCGGGCGCGGACGATGTCGGCGGCGCGGGCGGCGGTGTCGTCGACGGGGGTGTTCACGGCTGCTCTTCCAGTTCGAAGCTGGCCGGCAGCAACTCGCCGACGGTGAAGACGCGGCGGATGCCGTCGGGGCCGCCGACGTGGACGGGGGTGTCGGGGGCTGCGAACTCGGCGAGACGCTGCCGGCAGCCGCCGCACGGTGTCGTCAGCCGGTCGCCCTCGGCGACGACGACGACGGCGCGGATTGATTTCTCGCCGGCCGAGACGAGCTTGCCGATCGCCGTCGTCTCGGCGCACCAGCCCTCGGGGAAGCTCGCGACCTCGACATTGCAGCCGGCATGGATCGCGCCGCTCTCCGACAGCACTGCGGCGCCGACATGGAAGCGCGAATAGGGCGCATGGGCGTTCTCGCGGGCGGCGACCGCGGCCGCGAACAGGGCGGCGAGGGTGGCGTCGGGGATCATCGGGGGTGCTCCGCCCGCAGCGCGAACCCTCCCCCGCGAAGGGGGAGGGTTTAACCTTCTCTCGAGCTTCCAGTGTGAGGCCCCCGACTGCGGACTGCCGACTGCCGACTGCCGGGGTGCCCAGCGCGACATCCCCCGCCTCGATCGTCGCGACTCTCATCCGCGTTCCTTCACATAGGGCACGCCGCCCGCCTTGGGCGGGACGGCGCGGCCGATGAAGCCGGCGAGCAGCACCACCGTCAGCACGTAGGGCAGCGCCTGGAAGACCTGCACCGGAATGGAGCCGATCAGCGGGATCGGCGTGCCTTCGAGCCGGATCGCGGCGGCGTCGAGGAAGCCGAACAGCAGGCAAGTCCACATCACGTTGACCGGCATCCACTTGGCGAAGATGAGGGCTGCGAGCGCGATGAAGCCGCGGCCGGCGGTCATGTCGCGGCTGAAGCCGGCGAGCTGGGCGATCGAGAGGTAGGCGCCGGCGACGCCGCACAGCACGCCGCAGATCAGCACCGCCCGGTAGCGCAGGAAGGCGACCGAGATGCCGGCGGTGTCGACCGCCGCCGGGCTCTCGCCGACGGCGCGCAGGCGCAGGCCGAAGCGCGTGCGAAACAGCACCCAGGCGGTGAAGGGGACGGCGAGGAAGGCGGCATAGACGAGGATGTTGTGGCCGGAGATCACGTCGGCATAGATCGGCCCGAGGACGGGCACGGCCGAGAGTGTCTCGGCGAAGGGCAGGTCGATCGAGCCGAAGCGGGCCTCCGCGGGGAGCTGCGGGGTCTTGCCGCCCTGGCCGTACCAGCTGTGGCCGAGCAGCGCCGTCAGGCCGAGGGCGACGAAGTTGAGCGCCACGCCCGAGACGATCTGGTTGCCGCGCGCGGTGATGCTGGCGAAGCCGTGCACCAGCGCCAGCGCGCAGGCGGCGCCGATGCCGGCGAGGAGCCCGATCCAGGCCGAGCCGGTCACCGAGGCGGCGACGGCGGCGGCGAAGGCGCCGACCAGCATCTTGCCCTCGAGGCCGATGTCGAACACCCCGGCCCGCTCCGAGTAGAGGCCGGCCAGCGCCGCGAGCAGCAGCGGTGTGGCGATGCGCACAGTGGCGTCGAGCACCTGCAGGACGAGCACGAACACGTCCATCACGCGGCCCTCGGCTGCGGCGCCCGCGGGGCGAAGAGGGCGATGAGGGCGGGACGGAACATGTGCTCGAGCGCGCCGGCGAACAGGATGACGAGGCCCTGGATGACGACGATCATGTCGCGGGTGATCGCCGGCATCTCGAAGGCGAGCTCGGCGCCGCCCTGGTAGAGGGCGCCGAACAGGATCGCGGCGAACAGGATGCCGACCGGGTGGGCGCGGCCCATCAGGGCGACCGCGATGCCGACGAAGCCGGCGCCGGCGGTGAAGTCGAGCAGCAGGCGGCCCTGGGCGCCCATCACCTCGTTGAGGCTCATCAGGCCGGCGAGCGCCCCGGAGATCAGCATGGCGACAACGGTGATGCCGACGGCGGAGACGCCGGCATAGCCGGCGGCCGTCGGGTTGAGGCCGAAGGCGCGCATGGCGTAGCCGAGGCGGGTGCGCCAGATCAGCACCCAGACGCCGACGAGGGCGGCCACCGCGACGACGGCGGCGATGTTGAGCGGCGCCTGGCCGAGATCGGGGATGAGCTCGCGGAACTGCGGCAGCTGGCCACCGGCCTCGAAGGTGCGCGTCTCCGGCTGCATCGAGCCCTGCTGCTTGATGACGTCGACGAGCAGCCAGCTCATCAGGGCGGAGGCGATGAAGTTGAACATGATCGTCGTGATGACGATGTGGCTGCCGCGCGCCGCCTGCAGCCAGGCGGGGATCAGCGCCCAGAGCGCGCCGAAGGCGGCCGCGGCGACGATGGCGACGGGGAACGTCACCCACCACGGCACATAGCGGTCGAGGGCGAGACAGGCGAAGGCGCAGCCGAGGCCGCCGAGCGCCGCCTGCCCCTCGGCGCCGATGTTGAACAGGCCGGCGTGGAACGCGACGGCCACCGCCAGCCCGGTGAAGACGAAGTTCGTCGCGTAGAACAGCGTGAAGCCGAAGCCCTCGCCGAAACCGAAGGCGCCGTAGGCGAGCACGCGCGCCGCCTCGAGCGGGTTCTCGCCGATGAAGAGGACGACGACGCCGGAGATAAGGAACGCCGCGACGACGTTGAGGAGCGGCACGAGGCCGTAGTCGACCCAGCCGGGAAGGGCGCCGCGGCTCATGGGTGCACCACGCGAACAGCGATGGAAACGTGCCGCTGGCAAGCCGCACCGTCTTGCGGCACACTTTGAACGTGAAGACGATCGCCTACACGATCAGCGCACGAAGAGCGTTGAAGAAACTTCCTGCGGACGCGAGGGCGCAGGTGGAAGAGCGGCTGCGCCGGTACGCATCGACCGGTATCGGCGACGTCAAGCGGCTCGTCAGTCGCGAAGGCGCCCGCCTGCGTGTCGGCGATTTTCGTGTCATCTTCGTCGAGACTGCGGAGGTCATCGAGGTCCGTGCGGTTGGTGACCGGCGTGACGTGTACCGCTAGGTGAGGCGTCTCATGGGACAGGTGCAGATCATCAAGACCGATGCCGGCGAGGAACTCGTCGTGCTGGCGCGTCGGGACTATGACGCTCTCGCAGCTCGCGCGGGGGAGGAGGTCGCCGAGGATTCGGTGACGGCACGCATCCTCGACCAGTCTGACGCTCGGCTGGCGGCGGGAGAGGACGTGGCGCTGCCCGAGGCGGTGTGGGAGGCGCTGGAGAGCGGCGAAGCCCCGGTCCAAGTGCTGCGCGAGTTTCGCCGTATGTCCGTCGAGACATTGGCGTTGCTGGCGGGGCTCGCTCCTGCCGACATCGACCTCTTGGAAGCGGGAGGTGAGGTTACCGACGCCGTTCGCGAGCGCCTGGCAGCCGCGCTGAAGGTTCCAACGGACCTGCTGGCTGGGCAGTAGCCGGCGCATCGTAACCGCTGCGCCACAGGGAGAGACCGCCCCCCTCACTGCGCCGCCTCCGGCATACACCCGGCCATCAGCAGGCCGAGCTCGCCCTCGGGGGCGTCGGTGGTGCATTCGCCCATCAGCTTGCCGTCGAACATCACGATGATGCGGTCCGACAGCGCGCGGATCTCGTCGAGCTCGACGGAGACGAGCAAGATGCCCTTGCCGGCGTCGCGCAGCGCCACGAGGCGGCGGTGGATGAACTCGATCGCGCCGATGTCGACGCCGCGCGTCGGCTGGCCGACGACGAGCACCACCGGGTCGCGCTCGATCTCGCGGGCGAGCACGATCTTCTGCTGGTTGCCGCCGGAGAAGTTCGCGGTCTTCAGCCGCACGTCGGGCGGGCGAACGTCGTAGGCGGCGAAGGCCTCCTTCGCGTGGGCGCGCACGCGGTCGGGCGACAGCATCGGGCCGGGGCCGAGCGCGGGGTCGTCGTGGTAGCCGAGGATGGAATTCTCGGACGCCTCGAAGGGGATGACGAGGCCCATGCGGTGGCGGTCCTCGGGCACGTGGGCGAGGCCCTGGCGGCGGACCTTCTCGGGCGTGCCGGCGGCGGGCGCGCCATCGATGAGGACGCGGCCGAGGGTCGGGCGGCGCAGGCCCGCGATCGCCTCGATCAGCTCCGACTGGCCGTTGCCGGAGACGCCGGCGATGCCGACGATCTCGCCGGCGCGGACCTCGAACGACACGTCCTTGACGCGCAGCACGCCGCGGCGGTCGATGACCGTGAGGCCCTCGACGGCCAGCACCGTGCGGCCGGGCTTCGCCGGGCCCTTGTCGACGCGCAAGAGCACGCTGCGACCGACCATCAGCGAGGCGAGCTCCTCGACCGAAACGTCAGCCGTCGTGCGCGTCGCCACCATGGCGCCCTGGCGCATCACCGAGACGGCATCGGTGACCGCCTTGATCTCCCTGAGCTTGTGGGTGATCAGCAGTACCGTCTTGCCCTGGCCGCGCAGCACCCGGAGGATGCCGAACAGCTCGTCGGCCTCGGGCGGCGTCAAGACGCCGGTCGGTTCGTCGAGGATCAGGATCTCGGCGCCGCGGTAGAGCGCCTTCAGGATCTCGACGCGCTGCAGCTCGCCGACGGACAGTGACGAGACCACCGCGTCCGGATGGACCTTCAGGCCGTAGGCGTCGGAGAGGCGGGCGAGCTCGGCGCGGGCGCGATTGAGGGCCGGGCCGATGAGGGCGCCGCCTTCAGCGCCGAGCACGACGTTTTCGAGCACCGTGAAGGTCTCGACCAGCATGAAGTGCTGGTGGACCATGCCGATGCCGTGGCCGAGCGCCGCCTTCGAGTCCGGGATCGACACCTCGGTGCCGTCGATCAGGATCTTGCCGGCATCGGCCTGGTAGAAGCCGTAGAGGATCGACATCAGCGTCGACTTGCCGGCGCCATTCTCGCCGACGATGCCGTGGATGGTGCCCTTCTCGACGACGAGATGGATGTCGCGGTTGGCGTGGACGGCGCCGAAGCGCTTGTCGATGCCGACGAGCTCGATGGCGGGGGCGGTCATCGGCGACCCCGGTGATCAGCGGGGCGGCGGAGGCTTCGGGCCGTTCCAAAGGCTCCGACCGGCTGCGCCGGCCACCTCCCCCGCGAGGGGGGAGGGTTTGCGTTGTGCTTGCGGCACACCGTTCGTCCAAGCCTCGGTGCGAACCCTCCCCCCTCGCGGGGGAGGGCAGGGAGGGGGAGCGCCGCGAATGGTGCGCCAGCGTGAGGGCGCGACGCGGGCAGCGGCCGTGTGGCGGGGGCGGTCATCCGGGCATTCCGTGGTCGACGTCCGGCGTCTGCGTGACCGGCCCGTCGCGCCGGATGCGCGGGGCGGCGAGGATCATCGCCCAGTAGAAGCGGGAGCGCGAGGCGGGCGCCTCGGCGGCGCCGAAGCCGACCTGGGTGACGCCGGGCTTCAGCAGGTTGGCGCGGTGGCCGGCGGAGCCGACCCAGCCGTCGAAGGCGGCTTGAAGCGTGCGGTAGCCCATGCCGATGTTCTCCGCCGTCACCTCCCAGTCGTAGTCGACGGCGGCAAGGCGGGCGGGCAGCGCGTTGCCCCAGCCGATGGAATGGGAAAGGTCGTCGTGGCGAGCCATCTGCAGCGCCTGGGCGGCGGCGGCGCGCGACAGGCGGGCGTCGAGGGTGACGGGGCCGAGGCCATTCTCGGCGCGATAGCGGGAGGTGAGCAGGACGCCGAGGGCGCCGTCCGCTGGCAGTGGCCGGGCGTCGAGGAGACGCCCGGCGCAGCCGGCGAGTGCGACGCCGGCGAGGCCGAGAACGACGGTTCGGCGGGCCGGCCGCGCCCAGTCCTCAGCAAACAGCGGTCGCGGCGGAGCCGTGCCGGATGCCGCGTCTGGGCGTGGCAGAGCCGCGCTTGTCGTAAAGGTTGGGCGCGGCAGTGCCGCGCCCTTGCCGTTCGTCATGGCGCGGCCCCCGCTGCCGCCGCTGTCGGTCAGCCCGCCGGGCAGGCGTTGTCCGACATGTAGTCGTGGACGGTGATCGAGCCGTCGACGATGCCGGCCTTCGCCTTGTCGGCGGCCGCCTGCATCTCCGGGGTGATCAGGGCCTTGTTGTACTCGTCGAGCGACCAGCCGACGCCGTCCTCCTTCAGGCCGAGCACGTAGACGCCGCTCGTCCACTTGCCGTCCTTGGCGTCGGTGAAGGCCTTCTCGACGGCGGTGTCGACGCGCTTCAGCATCGAGGTCAGCACGTGGCCGGGATGCAGGTAGTTCTGGTTGGAATCGACGCCGATGCCGAGCTTGCCGGCTTCGGCGGCGGCCTGCAGCACGCCGATGCCGGTGCCGCCGGCGGCGTGGTAGACGACGTCGGCGCCGCGATCGAACTGCGACTTGGCGAGCTCGCCGCCCTTCGCCGGGTCGTTCCACGCCGCGCCGGTGGTGCCGGTCATGTTCTGGAACACCTCGACGTTCGGGTTCGCCGCCTTGGCGCCCTCGACGTAGCCGCAGGCGAACTTGCGGATGAGCGGGATGTCCATGCCGCCGACGAAGCCGATCTTGCCGGTCTTCGAGGCCATCGCCGCGAGCATGCCGACGAGGTAGGAGCCCTCGTGCTCCTGGAACAGGATCGAGCGGACGTTCGGCAGGTCGACCACCATGTCGACGATGGCGAACTTGGTGTCGGGGAACTCCTTGGCGACTTCCTCGACGGCGGCCGCCTGGCTGAAGCCGATGGCGACGATCGGTGACAGGCCGCGGCGGGCGAAGTTCCTGAGCGCCTGCTCGCGCTGGGCGTCGTTCTGCACCTCGAAGTCGCGGTACTCGGTGCCGGTCGCCTTCTTGAAGGCCTCGGCGCCGTTGTAGGCGGCCTCGTTGAAGGATTTGTCGAACTTGCCGCCCATGTCGTAGACGAGGCCCGGCTGGACGGCGTCCTGCGCCAGCGCCGCGCCGGAGAGCAGCGTCGCCGCCGCCAGACCCAGAAGGGCTGCGCGCGCCGCCGCGAGGCCGCGCCGTTTCGTCGTCGCCCGCTTGAAGATGTCGATCATGGTTCCTCCGCCGCCGCACCGCATCCCGCGGGCGGCCTCTCGAACAGGCCCGAAGGCGGCCGCGGCCCCGAGCGAGCCACGGCGCGAACGAATGCGACGCTGACGCGACCGGGCCGGCCCTCTTTTTCCGGCGTCGGTCGAGGCAGGAGGGCCGGCCCCGAGCGGGCAGTTGCCTCCGACGTCCACGCCCCCACGATCGCCGGATTTTTGCCATCCGGTCAAGTTTCCCGATCGCGTGACCGTCGCGTGGGGCGGCCGCGCCCGCCATCACGAGAAAGTGGACGGGCATCGAAAACGCTTCGGCTGGCCGGGACGCTCTGCCACACTATCTGTCGGGGGCGTGGCCGCGGGGGCGGAGGCACGCAACATGCAGGAGTTCCGTCGAACCGACGCCGCACCGACACCGTCCCGCTGGCTCGCTGCGGCATGCCTGTCGATGGCGATCACCGCTGGCAGTTTCTGGCCGGCGACGCCGGCGAGCGCCGAGGAGGTCGACCTCGAGCTGGTCCTGGCGGTCGACGTGTCGTTCTCGATGGACGAGGACGAGCAGCGCCTGCAGCGCCTCGGCTATGTCGAGGCGATCCGCTCGGCGGAGGTGCTGGCCGCCATCAAGGACGGCATCCACGGCAAGATCGCCATCGCCTACATGGAATGGGCCGGTGCCGCCGAGCAGCGCGTCGTCGTCGACTGGCAGGTGATCGGCGACGCGGCTTCCGCGGAGGCGTTCACCGCGCAACTCGGCCAGCAGCCGATCCGGCGCGTCTTCCGCACCTCGATCTCCGAGGCGCTGTCTGTGGCGACCGACCTCATCGCCGAGAACGGCTACGAGGGCATCCGCAAGGTCATCGATGTGTCCGGCGACGGGCCGAACAACCAGGGCCGTCTCGTCACCGCGGCGCGCGACCGGGCGGTGGCGGCCGGCATCACCATCAACGGCCTGCCGCTGATGCTGAAGCGCTCGGCGAACAGCTACTTCGACCTGCCGAACCTCGACGAGTACTACACGACGTGCGTGATCGGGGGGAACGGCGCTTTCCTGGTGCCCGTGCGCGATATCGAGGCGTTCGGCGAGGCGGTTCGCCGCAAGCTCGTGCTGGAGATCGCTGGCGGGCCGCCGGAGCGGGCGACGGTCATCCCGGCGCAACTCACCACCACCGTCGACCCGTTCTGCACCATCGGCGAGCGCATCTGGCGCAGCCGCATCGGCGACAACTGAGCGATCAGACTGCCGCCGGCGCGGGCGCGGCTCAGCGGCCGTAGCAGAGGAGGTCGTCGGTGTAGATCCGCCAGGCGGCGATGGCCGATCGCCGCTGAGCCTCGCTGCCGCCACTGTAGATCGCGTCGAAGGTCTGGCCGGCCACCTGGTTCAGGGTCGCGGCGAGGGCGTCGACGATCTGCTCCGGCTCGTAGGTCCGGATGGCCTCGATGGGGTTGGGCGGCTGATTGACCAGCGCCAACTGCTGGACGGCGAGCGGCCGGCGGTTGTCGAGGTGGGCGACGATCGCCGGCACCGCGGACTTCCCCAGCTTCTCCAGCCTGACGAAGATCGCGTCCTGCCGGGCGCGCGCCTCGTCATAGCCCGCCTCGTTTCCCTTTGCCGGCCTGCGGATGGCGGCGAGCTCCGCAACGAGCGCCTTCACGTCTCCGAAGTGGGGGAGCGACCGGTCGGGCTTCCAGGCCCTGAGGATGGCCCACTGCCGGTCGCGTTCCCGCTCTGCCGCCTGGACGGTCGCGGGGGTGGCCGGCTGCAGGGCCTTTTCTCCCCGGGTCAGATAGAACTCGCCGTCGCGTCCCCGGACGAGGAACACGAGCACCGGCCCGCCCGCCAGCGTCTCCAACTGCTCGGGCTTCACGCCGCCGCGTCGCCTTTCGGCGTAGATCTTGACCGTGAGGCGCTGGGGGACCTTGCCGGCGATGCTGGTCAGGCCGACGAACGGCAGGTCGAGATAGTCGCCGGTGCTGAACGCCTTGCGAACCGCGGCCTTCGAGACGGTGAGGGTTCCGCTCGCCACCGCGTTGCTCTCCATGAAGAGCTGCGCCAGCGTCCGGTCCGCCGGCCGGCCGGCGCAGACGGCGCCATGGGCCGCCGGCGTCTGCAGGCCCAGGCCGGCCGACAGGGCGCAGACGGCAAAGACGGCGGCAAGTCTGGCGCGACAGGTGGCGTTCATCGGTGGCCCTCGGTCCTCGGGCGTCACGACCCTGCCGCAGCCGGTTCCGGCCGTCCATTCACGCCTTTGGCTTACGCCTCACGCCCGCGTGTCCCGCTTCACCTCCTCGCGCAGGAACGATCGGAAGGCCTTGACCTTGCGGGTGGTGGCGGAGGCGGGGGTGGTGACGAGATAGTAGCCGTAGCCCTCGGCGATCGGCAGGTCGGCGACAACGGCGAGCCGACCCGCGTCGAGGTCCGCCTGCACCAGCGCCACCGAGATCAGTCCAACGCCCTGATCGGAGAGTGCCGCCTGGATCAGTGCGTTCTCGTCGTCGAAGACGGGGCCGCTGCGGGCGGGGGAAGGGTCGAGGCCGGCGCGCAGCATCCAGTCGTGCCATTCCTCGCAACAATCGTCGTGCAGGAGCGTCGCCCGGGCGAGGTCCGCGGGGCGCGCCAACGCCAGCTTGGCGGCATAGCCGGGCGAGGCGATCGGAGCGAGCACCGACGGGCCGACGAGCTCCGCCTCCAGCCCCGGCCACTCACCCCGCCCCCAGCGCACCGCCGCGTCGATGCCCTCGCGGGCGAGGTCGAGCGTCGCCTTCGTGTGGCGGATGGAGATCTCGATGTTGGGATGTCTCTCGACGAAGCGGCCGAGGCGGGGCGCCAGCCAGCGGGCGCCGAAGGACGGCGTCGTGGTGACCGTCAGCACGCGCTCGCCGTGGCGCACATCGGCCAGCGCGCGAGCGAGCAGCTCGAAGGCCTCCGTCGCCGGCGGCAGCAGCCGGCGGCCGGCGGCTGTGAGCGCGAGGCTGCGCGTCGAGCGCTCGAACAGGCTGGCGCCGAGTTGTTCCTCCAACGCCCGGATCTGGTGGCTGACGGCGGCCGGCGTGACGTTCAGCTCCTCCGCCGCCTTCGTGAAGGAGAGGTGCCGGCCGGCGGCGGGCGGCGGTTCGGCAATCTCTGGCGCCGTACCGCCGCGCTCGCGCGCGGCGGCCCCCTCCGGCCGGCTGCGCCGGCCACCTCCCCCACGAGGGGGGAGGGGGCGCACTACGGCGGCGGGGTGAGATGTGTGGACCCGCCTCCGATCGGCTGTGCCGGCTACCGCGCATCAAGTCCGGGCAGGCCCCGCGCAAGGGGGAGGGGTTCGCGCCGAAGGTTGGGATGGCCCGTCTTGACCACCCCGTCGCGCCGGGCGCACATCGTCGGCGATGAGCCAGACCCTTGAGCCCTCTTCGCCCGCCCGCCGCGCCTTCCTGCTCGTGCTCGATTCCGTCGGGATCGGTGCCGCCGGCGACGCCGCCCGGTGGGGCGCGGGGGATGCCGCCTCCGACACGCTCGGCCACGTCGCCGCGGCGTGCGCGCGGGGAGACTGCGACGGTCGTGGTGCCTCTGACGGCGGGGGCGGCGCGACCGGGCCGCTGCGCCTACCCAACCTCGACCGCCTCGGCCTCGGTGCGGCGGCCGCCGCCTCGACGGGAGCGGTGCCGGCCGGTCTGCATGTGGCGAAGGCTCCGGAGGGACTCTGGGGCTACGGCGCCGAGGTGTCGCTCGGCAAGGACACGCCGTCGGGGCACTGGGAGATCACCGGCGTGCCGGTGCCGTTCGCGTGGACCTATTTCCCCGAGACCGTGCCGACCTTTCCGCCGGACCTGATCGCTGCGCTCGTGGCCGAGGCGAAGCTCCCCGGCATCCTCGGCGACTGCCACGCCTCCGGCACCGAAATCATCGAACGCCTCGGCGCAGAGCACGTCCGGACGGGAAAGCCGATCTGCTACACGTCGGCCGATTCGGTGTTCCAGATCGCTGCCCACGAGGAGCATTTCGGGCTGGAGCGGCTCTATGAAGTCTGCGAGATCGCCCGCCGGCTGGTCGACCCGCTCGGCATCGGCCGGGTCATCGCCCGGCCCTTCACCGGCGACGCCGAGACCGGCTTCACCCGCACGGCGAACCGCCGCGACTACGCCGTGCTGCCGCCGGAGCCGACGCTGCTCGACCGCGCGAAGGCGGACGGCCGGTCCGTCATCGCCATCGGCAAGATCGGCGACATCTTCGCCCACCGCGGCATGACCGAGACGGTGAAGGCCGCCGGCAACGACGCGCTGTTCGATGCGACGCTTTCGGCGGTGGCGCGGGCTCCGGCAGGCGCCCTGGTGATGACGAACTTCGTCGACTTCGACACGCTTTTCGGCCACCGCCGCGACCCGGCGGGCTATGCCGCGGCACTCGAGCATTTCGACCGCCGGCTACCTGAGCTCCGGGCGGCGCTGCGGCCGGGCGATCTCGTCGTGCTGACCGCCGACCACGGCTGCGACCCGACGGCGGCGGGCTCAGACCACACCCGCGAGCACGTGCCGATCCTCGCCTTCGGGCCCGGCATCGCCGGCGGCACGGTCGGGCGGCGGGGGACGTTCGCCGACATCGGCGAGAGCGTCGCCGCCTGGCTCGGCCTCGCGCCGGGACGGCACGGGACGTCGTTCCTGTGATGTGAGAAAGGCTCGGGCGCGCGCGGTCGCGGGTCGCGGCCCGTCAGGCGCGCTTTTCGAAGCGCAGCAGCGTGTAGAGGTCGAGCGGCGGCACCGGGCAGCGCTCGACCAGCGTCAGCTCGGGCCTGTTCAGCACGCGGTCGACGGGCATGCCGGCGTCCCAGCCGAGCTTGGTGGTGAACGGCTCGGCGAGATGCTCGACGATCTTCCAGCCGCCGCGCTCGGAGCGGAAGTGGCTGACGATGATGATGGTGCCGCCGGGGCGCACGACGCGCGACATCTCGGCGAGCGCCGCATCCGGATCGGGCACGGCGGTGATGACGTACATCGCCACCGCGACGTCGAAGCTCGCATCGGCGAACGCGAGGTTGCCGGCGTCCATCACGGTGAGGCCGGTGACGCGGGCCCGCAGGCGCTCGCGCTCGACGCGCTCGGCGGTCTTCACCAGCATTTCCGGCGAGATGTCGATGCCGGTGACCTCGACGGAGGGGCCGTAGCAGGGCAGCGCCATGCCGGTGCCGACGCCGACCTCGAGCACCTCGCCGCCGATGGCGTTGACCCGGGCGACCGCCATTTCGCGGCCCCACAAGGTGGGACCCCAGAACACCGCGTCGTAGATCGGAGCCCATCGGCTATAGGCCGAGCGGACCATCGAAACCGTCAGGCCCTCCGAGCGGCGACGCCCGACCACCGCTTCTGAGCTCTTGTCGGACATCCGGTTCCTCGCGCGGGAGGGGGTGACGACCGTCAGGCGACGGCGGCGGGTCGGCGGTCGGCGGTGGGTGTTTCCAGGGCACGCAGGCCGGAGGCAGCATCGATGAAGCCACCACCGAGAACCCGCGCCCGCGGCTCGCCACTGTCGTAAAGCACGCAGGCCTGCCCGGGCGCAACGCCGGTCTCGCCGGCCGGCAGCTCGACGGCGACGCCGTCGCGGCCGACGCGCAGCGTCGCGGGGGCCGGCGGGCGGGTCGAGCGGACGCGGGCATAGACCTCGAGGCCGTCGAGGCGGGCGTCGAGCGGGCCGTCGCCGAGCCAGTTCGGCTCGCGCAGGGTCAACCGATGGACCATGAGCGCCTCGCGCGGGCCGACGACGACGCGGTGCGCGCTCGCATCGAGCCGGACGACGTAGAGCGGCTCGCCGAGCGACAGCCCGAGGCCGCGGCGCTGGCCGATGGTGTAGTGGACGATGCCGTCGTGGCGGCCGAGCACGCGGCCGTCGATGTGGACGATCTCGCCGCCCTCCACCGCGCCCGGGCGCAGGCGCTCGATGACGTCGGCATAGCGACCGGTCGGCACGAAGCAGATGTCCTGGCTGTCGGCCTTGTCGGCGACCGGCAGGCTGAAGCGGTGGGCGAGCGCGCGCGTCTCGGCCTTGCTCATCGCCCCCAGCGGGAAGCGCGCGAAGGCGAGCTGCTCGGGCGTGGTGGCGAACAGGAAGTAGCTCTGGTCGCGCTCGGCATCGACGGGGCGGAACATCTGCCAGCGGCCGCCGACGCGGCGGGTCTCGATGTAGTGGCCGGTGGCGAGTGCTGCGGCGCCGAGCTCGCGCGCGGTCGCCATCAGGTCGGAGAACTTGACCGTCTGGTTACAGGCGATGCAGGGCACCGGGGTCTCGCCGGAGAGGTAGCTGTCGGCGAAGCTCTCGATGACGGCGTTGCGGAAGCGTGCCTCGAAGTCGAGGACGTAGTGGGGAATGCCGAGGTGCTCGGCGACGCGGCGGGCATCGTGGATGTCGCGGCCGGCGCAGCAGGCACCGGAGCGGTGCGTCGCCTCGCCGTGGTCGTAGAGCTGCAGCGTCACGCCGACGACGTCGTAGCCGGCCTCGGCGAGGAGCGCCGCGACGACGGACGAGTCGACGCCGCCGGACATGGCGACGACGATACGAGTGTCGGCCGGAGAGGCGTTCGGGGCGAAGCCGTCGAGGTTCATCGTCCTGTCGCGTTCTGGGGCGCCGCCCACCGGCGCGCAGGAAATCGGATCGGCAAGACCGGTTGGCAGATGGTGTCGGCACACCGGATCGACAAGTCGGATCGGCGACCGGCGTCCCTTAAGCAACGCCGGCACGGAGGACCCGGCCCCGCGTGGCCGACCATTGCGGCGACACTATAGCGAACCCGACCGGCGCCGTCCAAGCACCGCGCTACGGCTACCGAAACCGCTCCCCCGCAACCGTGGCAGCGGCGCAACGCCTGGTGTTGCCGTATTGCAACGCCTTGCCGACAGTCGTCAAAAGTAACCGTGTGTTAACCAAATCACCCCGGCGGGTTTAGCTCATTGTTAAAGCCCGCGCACCTAGAGTCGAGGCTGTGAAGAGGCGGTGTGTGTGAGCGTAGAATGACCGAACAGGTCCGAACCCGAGTGCGCTATGTCATCGGCCCCGACGGGAGCCCCTTGACAATTGCCGATCTGCCCCCAAGCAACGCGCAGCGCTGGGTGATCCGGCGCAAGGCGGAGGTGGTGGCGGCGGTGCGCGGGGGGCTCCTGTCGCTGGAAGAAGCCTGCAGCCGCTACACGCTGACGGTCGACGAATTCCTCTCCTGGCAGGCGCTGATCGACAAGCACGGCCTAGCCGGCCTGCGCGCCACCCGCGTCCAGGAATACCGCGAACAGTAAGCCGCTTCGTGGCCGGCACCGCCGGACGGTGACGCGTCATCGCCGGTCTGCTAAGGGCGCGCCGTAGAGGCCCCTTCCCGCCAAAGCACGAAGGTCATCATGCCAGAGCCCGGTCCGGTTCCGTCCGGGACGCCGACCATCGCCGTTCCTCTCGACGGCATCGTCGCGCTGCCCGACGGCGTGCTGCCCGCCATCGTCACGTTCATGGAGATGCGCTCACCGCCGGCGGCGGGACCGGTCGGCGACCCACCGGCGACCGAGCGCCTCGGTCCGACCGAGGCGGAGCGTTTCCGCCGGCTCTTCCGCGCCGTCGGCGAGAAATGGCTGTGGGTCTCGCGGCTCCGGCATTCCGACGAGACAATCGCCGCGCGCATCGGCGATCCCGGCATCGCCACGCTCGCGGTGATCGAGGAGGGGCGGGACATCGGTCTCGTCGAACTCGACCTGCGCAAGCCCGGCGAGGTCGAGATCGTGCTCTTCGGCTTCGTGCCCGATGCCGTCGGGCGGGGGCTCGGCCGGCGGCTGATGGCCGACCTCCTGGCGCGCGCCTGGCGACGCAAGGGCGTGCGCCGGGTCTGGCTGCACACCTGCACGCTCGACCACCCGGGGGCGGTGCGCTTCTACCGGTCGTTCGGCTTCGTGGCCTACCGGCGGGCGGTGGAGATCGTGCCCGACCCGCGCTTGGATGGCTTGCTCGACGTGGCCGTCTCGCCGGACTGGCCGCCCGTCGGCTGAACGATCTCGCGCGGGATCGGCGCCTCGCCGCCGTGCAGGTCGACGATCGAGACGGTCTCGACCGTCATCGAGCGGTCGGCGACGCCGCGCTCCTCGAGACGGCAGGTCCACGATCCCGGCTCGCCACCGATGGTGAAGTGGTTGTAGCGGGCGGCCGGGTTGCGGCCGTGCGGCATTGCCGAGGCGGATGGCACGCCCACCACCGGCACGAGGCCGTCGCGGCCGTTCAGCCAGGCGATGCTCGGCTTGTGGGTGTGGCCGTGCAGGACGAGCTCTGCGCCACCTTCGTCGATCGCCGCGCGAAAACGCGAGGCGCCGATCATCCGCTTGTGCCACGCCGTCGCCTTGTGGTTCGGCGGATGGTGGATGAGGACGACCCGGAACAGCCCCTGGTGGCCTGCCGCCTGCAGCATCTCCGTCAAGAGCAGCTGCTGGTGGGAGTCGAAGTGGCCGGTGGCGAGGAACGGCGCCGTCGCCTTGGCACTCGAGGCGCCGATGATCGCGACATTGTCGCGGCGGCGGAGATAGGGGAAGTGCGGCCGCCCGGGCGAGTGGTGGTCTCCGGGATCGCCGGACAGGTGCGCGGCCCAGATGCGGCGGGCGCGGCCGAGGGCGCCGGGCACATAGGCGTCGTGGTTGCCGGGGACGACCGAAACCTCGGAGGGCGGGCCGAGGGTGCCGAGCCACTTCGCCGCCGGTCCCATCTCGCCGGCGAGCGACAGGTTGACGAGGTCGCCGGTGACGACGATGTGGTTCGGGTCGCGCGCGTGGATGTCGTTGACCAGCGCGTCGAGCGCCGAGTTCGCAAGCTTCACCGCGCGGTTGCGATGCCAGTTGACGTAACCGACGACGCGCTTGGAGGCGAGCTCCAGGAACTGCGGGTCGGGAAGGGGGCCGAGGTGCGGGTCAGACAGATGAGCGAGTGTGAACATCGCGCCCGCGGCCGTCGGCTCAGCGGCTGCGGAAGGTGGCGAGCGTCATGGCGACGCGGCCGTGCGAGAAGTCGACCGCGGGCGACCAGACGAAGCGCCACCGGCGGGGCGAGAACAGGGACAGCATGAGACGGGAACTCTCGATCATCAAAAGGGTTCGGCCGGAACACGCTGGGAGGGCGCGCGACGACGGCACAGTCACCGACCGTATAGCCGGCTGCGGCGACCGATGCCAAGCGCGGCTTTCGCCGTGCGGCAGTTTCACCGATCCGACGCGACTTGCCGGTGGGCGACGCGGGGGCGGCACATGGTGAGCCGCTTGATGCGGGCTGCCACCCCTCCGGTGCGCCGCGGACTGAGGCTGTGGACGCGGCTGACACGCTCCGTCACCCTCGGCGTGCGGACGATGGTGCTGTCCGACGACGGCCGCGTCTTCCTCGTCCGGCACGGCTATGTCGACGGCTGGCACCTGCCGGGTGGTGCCGTCGATCCCGGCGAGACGGCGGTGGCGGCGGCGGTGCGCGAGCTCGCCGAGGAGGGCAACATCGCCGCCGAGGGTGATCCCGAACTCGCCGGGCTCTACCTCAACGCCGGGCTCGGCCGCGACCACGTTGCGCTCTACGTGGTGCGCCGCTTCGCCGTGCGCGGGCCGCCGCGCCTCGGCCGCGAGATCGCCGCCGCCGGCTTCTTCTCAGCCGACGCGCCGCCGGCCGAGACGACGCCGGCGACGCTGCGGCGCCTCGCCGAGGTGGTCGAGGGCGTGCCGCCGGCGGCGACGTGGTGAGGGCGACCCGGCCTCAGTTCTGCAGCTGCACGCGGCCTTCGACCTTCGGCGACACCGTCCCCGCCGCCGCGACGGCATCGATGACGACGGTCGCGAGCAGCTTGCCGTCGCGCGGGCCGACGACGTAGTCGCCGCTCCGCAGGGCCACGTAGTCGTCGCCGCCGCGCGCCATGTAGTCGTTGGTGGCGACGGTGTAGGTCTTGCCCGGATCGAGCGGCGCGCCTCCGACGTCGACCGCGACGATGCGGCTGCCCGCCGGCTTCGAGACGTCGGCGACGACCCTCATGCCGGAGACGTGCGGAAAGCGACCCGCCCCTTCCTCGACGGCGCTGACACCGTTTTCGAGCGCCGCCTTGAGGTCGGCTCCGGAGAGCTCCACCACGACGACGACGTTGCCGAACGGCAACTCGGCGAGCACATCGCGGCGCGTCAGGGTCGAGCCGGCGGCGTAGAGCTTGTTCGCGCGGATGCCGCCGCCGTTCATCAGGGCGACGTCGGCGCCGGTGGAGGTGCGCATGGCATCGGCGATCAGGTTGCCGATCGCCGCCTCGCCGCCGCGCACGGCGGCACGCCGGCTGTCGAGCTCGGTGTCGCTCTTGCCGATCTCGATGTCGAGCTCGGCCGACAGCGTCTTCTCGAGCTCCGCGATCTTCGCCGCGACGGCCGGATCTGGCGTCACGGTGGCGGTGTCGATGACGCGGAACTGCGGCGTCCACGTCACCTTGCGCTTGCCGTCCACGGTCTCGGCGGTCACGTCGAGGGTGATGAGCGGCAGGTACTCCGCCTGTTCGCGCGCCTCGGCGAGGATGGCGCGGCCGTCATAGTTGATGAGCAGGTCGTGGGTGTCGCCCGAGAGCACGAGGTCGATCGACCCGCCGTGCATCATCGCGAGGTCCTGGCTGCGCATGGCGTGGGCGACGGCGACGACGATGTCGGCCCCCTCGGCGCGCAATGCCTTCGCCTGCGACAGGGCGGTGTCGACGGTGCCGGCGAGCCTCAGGTCGCCCGGGCTCGACACCGCGTAGGAGTGGTCGCCGGCGGCGCCGACGACGCCGACCTTGATGCCGTCGAACTCCAGCATCGCGGTGTCGGCGAAACCGGCGACCGGGCTGCCGTCGGGCATCCGGAGGTTCGCCGCGAGCTTGTGCCCGGCCTCGAGCTCGCCCATCCGCGCGAGGAACACGTCCTTGCCGAAGTCGAACTCGTGGTTGCCGGGGACGAAGACGTCGAATTTCAGCATGTTGGTGAGGGCGACGATGTGGGCGCCCTGGTCGAAGCCGGAGAGCAGCGACGGCGAGATCGTGTCGCCGGCGTGGGCGACGACGAGGTTGCCGCCCGCCGCGCGCTCGGCGGCGATGGCGCCGGCGAGCCGGGCGAAGCCGCCGCGCCCCTCGCCGGCCTCGGCACGGTCGATGTCGCTCGCGACCATGAAGGTGATCTCGGCCGCGCGGGCGGGGAGGGCGGCGGCGAAGACGGCGGCCGAGAACAGCGCAGTGGCAAGGGCGGCGCGGCCGCCACGGAACGGCTTCGACAGAACGGCGAGCATGACGATCTCCTCGAAGGGGCGGGATCGGCGGCGATTGTGGCTATCCGGCGCGGCGTTGGCGAGGCCTCGCTTGCGTCCGCCGCGCGCGGGGATGCCGGGCGGCGACCTTTCCGCGCAAGCATCCCGCGCTAGGTTCCGTGCCGGTGTCGGGCTATGTCAGTCCAAAGGGCCTCGACACGGCCCGGTTGCCACCTCCTGACAGTCGCGAGTCCGCTCTTGAGCACCGTCGAAACCGCCGTGGCCGGCCCCCGGTCCGATCACCGCCCGTCCCTGAAACCCGCGCCGGACGGCCACCACGCCCCGATGCGGCTTCCCGAGGGCCATCCGCCGGTGCGCACCGGCGGCATCGGCGTGCTGATCGTCAACCTCGGCTCGCCGGACGGCACCGACTACTGGTCGATGCGGCGCTATCTGAAGGAGTTCCTCTCCGACCGGCGGGTGATCGAGGCGCCGCGGCTGCTCTGGTGGCCGCTGCTCAACCTCGTCATCCTGTCGCGCCGGCCGCAGCGCTCCGGCGCCGCCTATGCGTCGATCTGGGACAAGGAGCGCAACGAGGCGCCGCTGAAGACGATCACGCGCTCGCAGTCCGACAAGCTCGGCGAGATCCTCGCCACCATGGAGCCGCGGCCGATCGTCGACTGGGCGATGCGCTACGGCTCGCCGCCGATCGGCGAGCGGCTGCAGGCGCTGCAGGACGCGGGCTGCGACCGCATCCTGGTGGTGCCGCTCTATCCGCAGTACGCGGCGGCGACGACGGCGACCGTCAACGACATGGCGTTCAAGCAGCTCGCCAAGATGCGCTGGCAGCCGGCGGTGCGCACGGCACCGCCCTGGCACGACGACCCGGTCTACATCGACGCCCTCGCCCGCTCGCTGGAGGGCCATCTCGCCAGCCTCGACTTCGAGCCGGAGGTGGTGCTCGCCTCCTTCCACGGCGTGCCGAAGGAATATCTGGAGAAGGGCGACCCCTATCACTGCCAGTGCCACAAGACGGCGCGGCTCTTGCGCGAGCGGCTCGGCTGGCCGGCGGAGCGGCTCCGGATCACCTTCCAGTCGCGCTTCGGCCGTGCCGAATGGCTGAAGCCGTACACCGACGAGACGGTGATGGCGCTCGCCCGCGAGGGCGTGAAGCGGCTCGCCGTGGTGATGCCGGGCTTCGTCGCCGACTGCCTCGAGACGCTCGAGGAGATCGCGGAGGAGAACGGTCACTACTTCAAGGAAAACGGCGGCGAGCAGTTCGCCGCGATCCCCTGCCTGAACGATTCGCCCGAGGGGATGGACGTGATCGCCCACGTGGTGCGGCGCGAGCTGTCGGGCTGGGCGGAGCAGGCCGGCTGACAGTGCCGAGAGGGGCGCGGCGTCGTGAACCGCGCCCGCCCGCGACACCCTTGACCGTGACGGCGCGCAGGCCTTTGGTCGCCGGGCCTCTGCGGCCATCGGGAGCCCGTCCATGAACGTCTCGCTCAGTGCCTTCGACGTCGTGCTGATCGCCCTCGTCGTGCTCGTCGTGCTGATCGTCTTCGCGGGCGTGAAGACGGTGCCGCAGAGCTACAACTGGACCATCGAGCGCTTCGGCAAATATACGCGCTCCCTCCGTCCAGGCCTCAACCTGATCGTCCCGTTCATCGACCGCGTCGGCGCGAAGATGAGCATGAAGGAGCAGGTGCTCGACGTGCCCGAGCAGGAGGTGATCACCCGCGACAACGCCACGGTGACGGCCGACGGCATCACCTTCTACCAGGTCGTCGACGCCGCCCGGGCGGCCTACGAGGTGAGCGGGCTCGAAAACGCCATTCTCAACCTGACGATGACGAACATCCGGACGGTGATGGGGTCGATGGACCTCGACCAGCTGCTGTCGAACCGCGACGAGATCAACACCCGCCTGCTGCGGGTCGTCGATGCCGCGGCTGAGCCGTGGGGCGTGAAGATCACCCGCATCGAGATCAAGAACATCAACCCACCGCGCAACCTGGTCGACTCGATGGCGCGCCAGATGATGGCCGAGCGCGAGAAGCGCGCCGCGATCCTCGAGGCGGAGGGCGCGCGGCAGGCGCAGATCCTCAAGGCCGAGGGCCTGAAGCAGTCGCAGATCCTCGAGGCCGAGGGGCGGCGCGAGGCGGCCTTCCGCGATGCCGAGGCGCGCGAGCGGGCCGCCGAGGCCGAGGCGAAGGCGACGGAGCTCGTCTCCTCGGCGATTGCCGCCGGCGACGTGCAGGCGATCAACTACTTCGTCGCGCAGAAATATGTCGAGGCGCTCGGCCAGTTCGCGACATCGCCGAACCAGAAGACGCTGATCCTGCCGATGGAGGCCACCGCCGTGCTGGGGGCGCTCTCCGGCATCGGCGAGATCGCCCGCGAGGCATTCGGCGGCGAGGGCCCGGCGACGCCCCGCCAGTCGCGGCGCGGCGCCGTGCCGGCGGCCGGTGGCGCGATGCCGCCGGCGGGCGGCGGAGCGGCCTGAGATGGGTGAGGGCTCTCTGGTGACAACGATGATGACGGCGCTTGGCGGCTGGGCCTGGCTGCTGCTCGGCCTCGTGCTGCTCGGGCTCGAGGTGGTGGTGCCCGGCACCTTCATGCTCTGGTTCGCCATCGCGGCGATCGTGACGGGCGTGGTGGCGCTCGCCGCCGACGCCGCCGGCTGGACGGCGCTCACCTGGCAGGCGGAGGCGGGCCTGTTCGTAGTGCTGGCGATCGTCGCGGTGATCGCCGGGCGGGCGTGGATGAGCCGCCGGCGGCAGGAGCCGTCCGACGCAAGCGGCCTCAACGAGCGCGCCGCCCGCCACATCGGCCGCCGCGCGCAACTCACCGAGGCGCTCGTCGACGGCCGCGGCCGCATCGACCTCGACGACACGGTGTGGCTGGTGTCGGGTCCGGACCTGCCGGCCGGCACGACGGTGCGTGTCACCGGGGCGGACGGCGTGCGGCTGAAGGTGGAGCGGGCGGACTAGGGCTCAGCGGATCAGCCGGATCTCGACGCCGAAGTCATGCCGCGTCCACGATCGGTCGCCGGTGTAGGCAGGAAGGCCGAGACGGCGGGCGACTGCCAGGCAGGCGACGTCGCCGAGGGAGAGGCCGGCGCGCCGGGCGGCCGGGATCATCTCGCCGGCTTCGATTCCCATGCCGCCGTCGAACGCGACGACCTGGACCGCCGTCTGGCCGATCGCCCGCAGCGCCGCATCCCGTGGCTGGCCGAATTCCAGCAGCTTGCCCAGCACCTCCGCCAGATTGACGGAGGCGACGACGGCGTCCCCGACGATCGCGGCGACCGCCTCCGCTCCTGGCTCGCCCTGCAGCAGTGCGAGCAGGGCCGAGGCGTCGAGGACGCTACTCGCCATGTCCGGCGTCTTTCGCCACCTCCCGCCGCCGATCGGCGATCAGATCGTCCGCCAGCGAGCGGCCGGCGGGGACGAAGTCCCTTACCAGGGCTTGTGCCCGACGGATCGCGTCCTGCAGCGGGTAAAGGTGGAGTTCCGTGCCCACCATCTCGCCGACGAGGACCGACCCCGGCTGCGCCCGCAACGCGGCGAGGGCATCGGTGGGGAGCCTGACGCAGCCGGCGGCATCCACCGTCAGGCGGAAGGGAGCGCCCGGTAGGACGGTCGTCTCGATCGGAGTGCGGCTGGCTGGTGACACGACGCCGTTCGCCGCCTGGCGGTCCAGTGCCGCCTCGTCCGCGACCAGGACGTTGCGGACGTGCTGGTAGCGGATGCCGAGGGCCTTGGCGATGTCGGAGCGACTGTGGCCGGCCGCCGCGAGCTTGCGGATCTTGCTCGACTTCGTGCCGGGCTCCCGCACCACCTCGTCCAGCGAACTCATCGCGACCTCCATCGCCACTCGATGGATACACTCTGGTGGCAGAGGTGCAACAAGTCAATTGATAGTTAGGTAGGTACTATCCAATTGATAGGTGCTGCCGCTCGCGGACGCGGACGATGCCGAGCGTGCGGGCATTGACGTCCAGCCGGTCCATAGGACTGCACGACGGCTGCCGGTTCCATGCAGTCGAAACAGAAGAATACGTAGATGAGCCCGCAATCCGCAAAAACAAAGTCGTCGTTGACCGAGTCGAACTGTCCGACGAAGGACATTTGACGCCGGCACGGGCTGCATTTCGGCCACTCATCCCCGTTGATGAAATCCGGCGTTCCGCCGAGCTTGTGGCGTGTTCCGACCTCGGCCGGAGCAAACTCGAAGCCTGGCAGGCGCGCCGCCTCCTCTGACAGCGGCTGGGGGACAAGTCGAAACTCGGGATGCGCTTCATCGGACCCTCCCGATTTGGCGGGAATGGCCGTGGGACCGGCGTCCAACTGAGCGGCTCCCGGCGCGAAAAGACGCCGCCCGCCCTACGCCACCCCCGACCGCAGCAGGTCGTGGAAGTGGAGGATGCCGACGGGCTTGCCGGCGTCGACGACGAAGAGCGCGGTGATGCCGGAGGTGTTGATGATCTCGAGCGCGGCCGCCACCAGCGTGTCGGGCTTCACCGTCTTCGGGCGGGCGTTCATCACCACCTCGACGGTCTGCGAGAGCAGGTCGCCGGTGAGGTGGCGGCGCAGGTCGCCGTCGGTGATGATGCCGACGAGACGGCCGCGGGCGTCGACGACGCCGAGGCAGCCGAAGCCCTTCGAGGTCATCAGCACGATCGCCTCGCTCATCGGCGTGCCGAGCGCGGCGAGCGGGATGGCATCGCCGGAATGCATCAGGTCGCGGGCGAACTGCAGGCTGGCGCCGAGCTTGCCGCCGGGGTGGAAGATACGGAAATCGTGGGGCGTGAAGCCGCGCGCCTCGAGGAGGGCGATCGCCAGGGCATCGCCGATGGCGAGCTGCAGCACGGTGGAGGACGTCGGCGCGAGGCCGTGCGGGCAGGCCTCGTCGACCTTCGGCAGCTTCAGGACGTGGTCGGCGGCGCGGCCGAGCGTCGAGCCGCCCTTCGAGGTGACGGCGATCAGCGGCACGCGGAAGCGCTTGGCGTAGGCGATGATCGGGGCGAGCTCCTTCGTCTCGCCCGACCACGACATGGCGAGCACGGCGTCGTTCTCGGTGATCATGCCGAGGTCGCCGTGGCTCGCCTCAGCGGCGTGCACAAAGGAGGCGGGCGTGCCGGTGGAGGCGAGGGTGGCTGCGAGCTTGCAGCCGATGTGGCCGCTCTTGCCGACGCCGGTGACGATGACGCGGCCACGGATGCCGCGCAGCACGCCCACGGTGGCGCAGAAGGCGTCGCCGAGGCCGTGCGCGAGCGCGGCTCTCAGCGCCTTCATGGCGGTGATCTCGATCTCGATGGTGCGCCGGCCGGAGGCGAGCCAGTCGAGCGGCGACGTCGCGCCCTCAGGAAGGGGCAGCGTGTCGGCCGCCTCAGCGGCAACAGTCCTGTCGTCCATGCGCCTCTCGCAACCCGCCGTCGGACCTCTCCGATCCGAGCCAGTATCACAGATTCGTGTCGGCGGGCAGCGGCCCGGGGCCGCGCCATCCCGCGTCGGGTCCGTCGAAACCGTGCGTTAACCATGGCAGACTAGCCTGTGGGGTCTCTGGGGGGAGGCTCGGCGACGCGCCGGGAAGACACGAGAGGAGGCGCGCCGATGCCGTCACGCACCCGATCCACCAACCGTTCCATCCGCTTCGTGGCGGCCGCGCTCGCCGTCTGCACGGCGCTGAGCTTCGCCGGCCCGAGCGAGGCCCGCGCGGACGCAACCTTCCAGAAATTCGTCACCGGCTTCTGGCCGCAGGCGCAGAAGGCCGGCATCAGCCGCGCCACCTACGACCGCGCCTTCGCCGGCATCACCGAGCGCGATCCGGAGGTGCTGGAGAAGGCCGCCTACCAGCCGGAATTCGTCAAGACGATCGGCGAGTATCTCGCCACCGCCGTCTCCGACGCCCGCATCGAGACGGGTCGCGAGATGCTGGTGAAGTGGAAGCCGTGGCTCGACAGGATCGAGGCGCGCTCGGGCGTGCCGCGGCAGGTCCTGGTGGCGATCTGGGGCATGGAATCGAACTACGGCAAGGTGCTCGACAACCCCGCCGTGGTGAAGAACGTCATCCGTTCGCTGGCGACGCTCGCCTGTTGCGACCCGAAGCGCGGCAAGTTCGGCCGCTCGCAACTGATCGCGGCGATGAAGATCCTGCAGCGCGGCGACGTGCCGCTCAGCCGCTTCACCGGCTCCTGGGCCGGCGCGATGGGCCACACCCAGTTCATCCCGACGAGCTACCTCGCCTTCTCCGCCGATGCCGACGGCGACGGCAAGGTCGACATCTGGACCAACATCCCCGACGCGCTCGCCACAGCGGCGAACCTGCTTCACAAGAACAAGTGGCGGACCGGCGAGACCTGGGGCTACGAGGTCGTGCTGCCGCAGGGCTTCAACTATGCCCGCGTCGACGAGAAGGCGGGTCGCACGCTCGCCGACTGGCAGAAAATGGGCGTCCGTCGCGCCTCGGGCGGCGCCTTCCCGCGCCCCGACGACAAGGCCACCCTGATTCTGCCGGCCGGCGCGCGCGGTCCGGCCTTCCTCATCCTGCCGAACTTCAACGTCATCAAGCGCTACAACAACGCCACCTCCTATGCGCTCGGTGTCGGCATCCTGTCGGACCGCCTCATCGGCGCGCCGCCGCTGGCCGCGACCTGGCCGGCGGACATGCGCCCGCTCTCCGGCGCGCAGGTGGAGGAGTTGCAGCGTCTGCTCGCGCAGAAGGGCTACGACCCCGGCGGAATCGACGGCATGGCCGGCCCCGGCACGCGCGACGCCATCCGCGCCTACCAGTCGGACAAGGGCCTGCCGGCCGACGGCAACCCGTCGACGGCGATCCTCGACTTCCTGAAGAAGGGCGGATGACCGGCAGGTCGCATCGCCGCCGCCCTTCGCGGGGGAAGCGATGACCGCCCGGCTCGACCACTTCGCCATTGCCGCGACGGACCTCGCCTCGGGCGCCGCCTGGCTCGAGGCGCGGCTCGGTGTGCCACTCGCGCCGGGCGGCAGGCACCCACGCATGGGCACGCACAACCGCGTGCTTCGGCTCGGCGACGGCCTCTATCTGGAACTCATCGCCATCGACCCGGACGCGCCGCCGCCGGGACGGCCACGCTGGTTCGGCCTCGACGAGCCGGCCCTCGCCGCCCGCCTTGCCGAGCGTCCGCGGCTCGTCGCCTGGGTCGCTGCTACCGACGACCTTGACGCGGCGGCGGCGGCCTCACCGTTCCCCCTCGGGCCGGTACACGAGATGACGCGCGGCGACCTTGTCTGGCGCATCACCATCCCGGACGACGGCCGGACGGTTGAAAGTGGCGCCGTGCCGACGCTGATCGAATGGCCGCCGGGGGTGCACCCGACGAAGCGGATGCCGGACGCGGGCTGCACGCTGGAGCGGCTGACGATCCACCACCCGGGGTCACAGCGCATTCGCGATGGTCTTGCGCGCGTCGGGTTGGATGACCCGACTGTGCACATCGTCGACGGCGGGCCGTCTCTGGCTGTTTCCCTCGTGACGCCGGCCGGGCGCGTCGTTCTCGACTGAGCGGGCGCAGTCGGCGAGCCGCCCGCTTTGGGCGCACCTACTTCGTCAACAGGTCGTGGCTACCGTCCCAGCCGGCCGGCAGCGGCTGGCCGATCCGCTCGGCGATGCGCTCCCGATAGATCGCCGCGACGCCGGCGAGCCGGCCGTCGGCCATCGCCTCGGCTTCGTCCAGCAGGTACGCGGCCGCCGCGAAGTCGCCGCTCGCGTAGGCGGCGAGCATCGCGTCGGTCGCCGCCCGCAGCGCCTGGAAGGCAGGGTCCGCGAGTGTCGCGGCGTCGCCCCACAGCGCATAGAGCCGCACCGCCGCGGTCTTGCCCTTCACTCGCACGCGGTCGACCTTGAGGAAGGCGTGGCGAGGCGCGGCGGTGGCGACGCTCTCGCCGACCAGCACCGGCACGCCGTAGGCCTTGGTCTGGCCCTCGAGGCGCGAGGCGACGTTCACGCAGTCGCCGATCACCGAATAGTCGAAGCGCCGCTCCGAGCCGAGGTTGCCGACGCAGCAGTCGCCGCCGTTGAGGCCGATGCCGATGGCGACGTCGCGGTTCGGGCCAGGCACCTTGCCGGCACGGCGGTCCGCGTTGAACTGGTCGATGGCGACCAGCATCGCGAGCGCGGAATCGCAGGCGTGGGCGGCGTGGTCGGGGTCGTCGAGGGGCGCGTTCCAGAACGCCATGATGGCGTCGCCCATGTACTTGTCGATTGTGCCGCGGCGCTCGAGGATGACGTCGGTGAGCGGCGTCAGAAAGGCGTTCATGAAGCGCGTCAACGTGTGGGCGTCCATGCCCTCCGAGATCGTCGTGAACGAGCGCATGTCGCAGAACAGGATGGTCATCGGCCGGATCTCGCCGCCGAGCTTCAGCCGTTCCGGATTGCGCGACAGTTCCTCGACGAAGGCCGGGGCGAGATAGCGCCCGAAGGCGTTGCGGATGCGCCGTCGCTCCACCTCCTCGCGCAGCGACACGAGGCCGATCGAGGCGGCCAGCGCGAGGCCGGCGCCGACCACCGGAAACGAGGCGTCGACCAGCATCTGCGAGCGGTTGAAGAGGAACCAGCTCGTGGCGGCGAGCCCGATCAGCACCGCGAGGCCAGTTGCGAGCGCGACGCGGACCGAGGCGAGCAGGGCGGCGGCGAGCGCCACGGTCAGTGTAGCGACGACGAAGGCGAGGAGCTCGGCACCCGCCGCCCAGTCGGGCCGCGTCAGGGCGCCGCCGGCGATCATCTGCTCGATCGCCTGGGCGTGGACCTCGACGCCGGGAACGGCGGATTCGAGCGGCGTGGCGCGCAGGTCGAACAGGCCGGGCGCGCTGGTGCCGATCAGCACGATGCGCCCCTCGAGCGCGCCCGCCGGCATGGTGCCGTCGAGCACCTGCCACGCCGGCACGTAGCGCTCCGGCGTCGAAGGCGTGAAGTGGATGCGCATCTCGCCGTTCGATTCCGTCGGCACGGTGATGTCGCCGATGCGGACGGCGTTGAGGCCGGTGAAGGCGCCCCACGCCGTCTCTCCGCTGGCGTTGGAGGCGCGCAGCAGCATCGTCGAGGCGCCCTGGGCGACGCGCAGGGCTTCGGCCGACAGGCTCGGGAAGAAGCCGTCGCCGACGACGAAGACGAGCGGCACCGTGCGCACCACCTGGTCGATGTCGGGCAGCCAGTTGGTCGAGCCGACGCCGTGCGAAGCCTCGAGCAGGATCGGCAGGGGCGCCACCACGGTGGAGAAGGTCGGCAGCGCCGGCCGCGGGTCGTCGCCTGAAACCGCGAAGCCGGATTTCGGGCGCACCTGCGGGCCGTCGCCGTGCACGAGGATCGCGCCGGTAACGGAGTTGGAGGCGGCCAGCGCACCGGCGAGCACGGCGTCGTTGGGCTCGCCGAGCTCGATGGCGCGCTCCAGCGCGCGGCGCGCCGGCGTGTCGGGCAGGGACGCGACGATCTGCTCGGGCGATGAGCGGTCGGGCTCGGCCATCACCAGGTCGATCGCGATCGCCGCGGCGCCGGCCGCCGCGGTCGCCTCGACCAGCGCCGCCAGCCGGTCGCGGGGCCACGGCCACTGGCCGAAGCGGGCGAGCGAGGCGTCGTCGATGTCGACGATGCGGACCGGCAACTCGGCGTCGTAGGCGCGCGGGCGCAGGCGCTGGAACTCGTCGAAGACGAGGTTGCGCAGCCCGATCAGCGGCACCGGGTCGGCGAGGCGCAGCACGGTGCCGCCAGCGGCGATGAGGCCGGCCGTGAGCGCCACGGCGACGGCGGTGCGCAGGCGGATCGTGTGGCGAAGCACCGCGTCGACCCCCGAGGCACTCAGAAGCGGGCGATCACCCGGCCCGTGACGACGTTGTTCGAGAAGGTGCGGCCGGGCGCGTTGGAGAGCTGGCGCTGGTAGGTGTAGTCGACCTTGAAGTCGGTCGCGAAGGTGATGAGGTTGGTGAAGGTGAGCGAGGCGCCGGGGGCGAAGTGGGTGTCCTCGCGATCCGAGCGCCCCGGCGCGGCGGAAGCCGAGAACCAGCGCTCGTAGAGCCCGACGTGGGCCCCGGCGACCAGCCAGTCGACGACCTGCACGTTGTAATCGACGCGGGCGCCGAGCTCGATGTAGTTGCCCGGCTCGAACTGGGTGGGCACGACGTTGAGCGACGTGCCGTCGACGCCGCTCCAGCGCAACCGCGGGCGGATGGCGAGGAGGTCGCGGTCGGCGATCAGGCCGGCGGTGGCGAAGTGGCCGGAGAGGTCGATCACCGGGCCGCTGTCGGAGGCCCACCGATCGCCGTAGCCGCGCCAGACGCCGCGCAGCTCGACCGCCTGCATGGCGCCTGCGAAGCGGCCCTCGAAGGTCAGGCTGGCGCCGGCCTCGCCATAGAGGAAGCTCTGGTCGAGCCATTCCAGCGCGCCGACGACGGCCGGGCGGATGGTGTAGCCGCTGTCGCCGACCGGCAGCACCGGGCCGACGCTCGCCGCCACGCCGGCGTTGTTTACGGTCTCGGCGTCCGGATACCAGATGCCGTAGCCCTGCACGTCGGTGCGCCAGCGCAGGTCGCCGAGGCGGCGCTCGTCGCGGAGCCGCGCGGCGGCGAAGACGGAGGCGCTGTCCTCGTAGAAGCGCGGCTGCGACTGCTCGGTCGGGTTGCTCTCGTAACCGACGCCGGCCTCCATCACGACCGTGGTCGAGGCTGGCTCGAGCAGCCGGCGGATGCGCCACAGGCCTTCCGAGGCTTCCGCCTGGGCGGGATCGAGCAGCAGCACGCGCTCGTAGGTGGTCAGCGCCTTGCGCAGCTCGCCGCGCGCCTCGGCGGCGCGGGCGTAGGCGAGGTTCGCCTCGACATCGCGCGGGTTCGTCAGGATGCGGGCGTAGAGGATGTCGAGCTCGTCGGCCGCGGCCGGCGACGGGAGTGCGACCAGGCCCGCGGACGCAAGGCAAACGACCGCGAACGCGATCCGGATGATCGCGGAGGCGCCCGTCCCGCCGCCGTCGTCCAGCATGCTCTTTACGCCCTGTCGCCGTCGCTCGAGCAACTACTCCCGGATGCACGGTGGGCGATCGGGGCGCCCCCGTCAATTCGACGAAACCGTGATCTCCATCACATCGACATCCGCGGCGTTCGATGATGATGTTTTCGTCACAGTTCGGAGCGCTCTTCTGCAGGGGTCGGGCGAACCGATGGCGGTGACCCCGATCCGCGCGCCGGCCATTGCGCCAGGCGCGCGGATCGGTGATTTTTCGGCTGACGGTGCCGCAGCCACAGGCGCGCGGCGGACCATGGGCGGCCACCATGCAGCACCACACCATCACGGCGACGGCGATCCGGGGCACACGGGCGATGATGCTCGCCGCCGTGATGGCGGCCTCGTTCACCGCGGGCGCGGCGGCGGAGGGCATCGGCATCGCCGCGGTGGTGGTGCGCGATGTCACCGGCTCGGCCGGCGGCGCGCCGCGGGTACTCAACGTCGGCACCGACATCTTCCAGGACGAGACGATCTCGACCGCGCGGGAATCGAACGCGCAGCTGCTCTTCCTCGACCAGACCAGCCTGACGATCGGCCCGTCCTCCGACGTGGTGCTCGACCGCTTCGTCTTCGACGGCAACCGCCGCGCCAGCGACTTCGCGGTGCAGGCGACCCGCGGCGCGCTGCGCTTCGTCTCGGGCTCGTCGAAGTCGGAATCCTACAAGGTGCGCACTCCGGTCGCGACCATCGGCGTGCGCGGCACCATCGTCGACGTGTTCGTGCGGCCCGGCGAGGCGATCGTCATCCTCGAGGAGGGGGCGTCGGACGTCTGTATCGAGGGTGCCGGCTGCACCGGCCTCGTCCAGCCAGGCACCTATCTGGTCGTCCGCTCCGGCGGTCGGGTGGAGGGGCCCCGCGCCTGGGACGGCTCGATCCGCTCGGTGATCGGTCCGGTGTCGTTCCCGCTCTATGGCTGGCATCTCGACCTCGACCGCCGCCGCGAGTTCGTCGACACCGACCAGCCGAGCAACCTCGTCGACCAGCTGGATTCGTTGCCGAACGACGATTTCTGCAATTGCGGCTACGACGACCACGGCCGCGGCAAGGGTCGCAAATAGGCGGCGCTGCCGCCTTCGGGTCGCAGGTAGCCGTTCCCCCCGCATTCGGTCGGTGAACCCGGCGAACTGGTCGGCGCCGGCGCTTGCCGTCTCCGCCGCAGCGTGAAGACTGGGGCGCTATCGGCGCGCCGCCCGCCAGAGGCCCCCAGAGGTCTGTCGCGGCGCGCCTGTCCGAGGAGACGCCGCCATGCAGACCCCGAGGCCCTACCGGCCGGCGAGCGAGGATGATCCCCGCTCCGACTATGCCGGTTACAAGTCAACAGCGCTGCGCGCGCCGAAGCGGCCGCTGGTTCCCATTCCCCAGACGCTGTCGGAGATCACCGGGCCGGTCTACGGCCACGAGATGATCCGCCCGACCGACCACGACCTCACCCGCCAGCACGAGGGCGAGGCGATCGGTGAGCGCATCATCGTCGCCGGCCGCGTGCTCGACGAGGACGGCCGGCCGGTGCCGAACACGCTGGTCGAGATCTGGCAGGCGAACGCGGCGGGCCGTTATGTCCACGCCCTCGACCAGCACCCGGCGCCGCTCGACCCGAACTTCTCCGGCGCCGGCCGGGTGGTGACGGACGAGGAGGGGCGCTACCGCTTCCTGTCGGTAAAGCCCGGCCCCTATCCCTGGCGCAATCATCACAACGCCTGGCGGCCGGCGCACATCCACTTCTCACTGTTCGGCCCGTCGTTCCTGACGCGGCTCGTGACGCAGATGTATTTCCCGGGCGACCCGTTCTTCCCCTACGACCCGATCTTCCAGTCGGTGACGGACGAAAAGGCGCAACAGCGGATGATCTCGCGCTTCGACATCGACCTGACGGAACCCGAGTGGGCGACCGGCTACGTCTTCGACATAGTGCTGCGCGGCCGTACGGCGACGCCGATGGAGGACCACGCCTGATGGCCCGCCTCGTCACGCCCTCCCAGACCGTCGGCCCGTTCTTCCACTATGCCCTCGTGCCCTTCGACCGCGCGGGCATCGTCGCCGGCGACGGCGTGCCGGGCGAGCGCATCGTCATCGAGGGCCGCGTGCTCGACGGCGCCGGCCAGCCGGTGCCGGACGCGATGATCGAGACCTGGCAGGCGGACGCGAGCGGCCGCTACGACCACCCCGAGGACGACCGCGCCGACGAGATGGGCACCCCCGGCTTCAAGGGCGCCGCGCGGGTGCCGACGGACAAGGACGGCTCCTTCCGCATCGTCACCATCAAGCCGGGGCGGGTGCCGGGGCGCGGCAACGCCCTGCAGGCGCCGCACATCATGGTCTCCGTGCTCGGCCGCGGGCTGCTGAAGCGGCTGGCGACTCGGCTCTACTTCTCCGACGAGCCGGCAGCGAACGACGAGGACGCCATCCTCGCGCTGGTGCCGGAGGACCGACGGGGCACGCTGGTCGCCCGTGCCGACAGCGAGGGGCCGGACGGCCGCGTCTACCGCTTCGACATCCACCTGCAGGGCGACGACGAGACGGTGTTCTTCGACGTGTGACGGACGCGATCGGCAGCGGGGCAGGTGGCGCCGAACGCCGGGCGCGGCTTGACGACGGGCCCGCTTGGCCGGATTTCTAGTCTCCATGGGACGGACGCCGATTCGCGCGCCGCTGCTCGCCGCTCTGGCGGCGCTTCTGGCCGCGCCGCTCGCAGGCCCTGTCGCGACCGCGGCGGTGCCGCTGCCGCCGGTGCGCCCACCGCCGAGCTGGATCGGACCCGGGCCCGGTACCGCTGCGCCTGCCACGCCAGCGCCGCCTGCTGCCGCCGCTCCCTCCGAAGATGGCCCCGCTCAGGCGGCGGCTCCGGCCCGCGCGGCGCCGTCGGCCGACGCCGCGGATGCGCTGCCTGCGGCGCCTGCCGCCCCGTCGACCGGTGGCCGCCCCCGTTTCACCATCCCCGTCACCGCCAGCGCGCCGGCCAAGGAGCTCTTCGGCAATGTCGGCGTCCCCGCGCCGCTCGCCGCCCGCGCCATCGGCTTCTACTCGCGCGGCTGCCTCGCCGGGGCGAAGGCGCTGCCGGTCGACGGCAAGACCTGGCAGGTGATGCGGCTGTCGCGCAACCGCAACTGGGGCCATCCGGCCCTGATCGCCTATCTCGAGAAGCTCGCCGCCGCCGCCCCCGGGCTCGGCTGGCGCGGCCTTCTCGTCGGCGACCTCGCGCAGCCGCGCGGCGGGCCGATGCTGACCGGCCACGCCAGCCACCAGATCGGCCTCGACGCCGACATCTGGCTGACGCCGATGCCGAACCGCACGCTGTCGACGAAGGAGCGCGAGGATCTCAGCGCCCAGTCGATGCTGAAGGAGAACGGCGTCGAGGTCGACCCGAAGCTGTGGACGGCGGCGCACGCCCGCCTCATCCGCCGCGCCGCTTTGGACCGGGAGGTCGAGCGCATCTTCGTGCATCCGGCGATCAAGCAGGCGCTCTGTACCAGTGCCGGATCCGACCGGGCGTGGCTGTCGAAGGTGCGGCCCTACTGGGGCCACCACTACCACTTCCACGTCCGCCTCGACTGCCCGCCCGGCAGCGAGGGCTGCCGCCCGCAGGACCCGCCCGGCTCCGGCGACGGTTGCGGCTCCGAGGTGAAGGAGTGGCTCGCCAAGGTCCGCCCCCGCCCGCAGCCGGCGACCCCGGCGAAGCCGGCCAAGCCGAAACCGCCGCTGCCCCTGTCGGCGCTGCCGGCGGAATGCCGGACGGTTCTGCTGGCAGAGTGAGGGGGCGCCCCCCGCCGCCTTGACCCCCGCCGCCCTGCCGCATAACTGTCGCGACCCTTCGCCGGGGGCGGCTTTCCTTCGCCGGGAGCGCCTTGGCGTCCCGCCGGGAGACCCGCATGGCCGCCGCAGCACTCGCATCCGACACGCCCGCCCCCCAAGATCGCGACCCCAAGGCTCTCGACCCGATGAACCCCGCCCGCTCGTTCCAGGGGTTGATCCTGACGCTGCAGCGGTTCTGGGCGGAGCGGGGCTGCGCGGTGCTGCAGCCCTATGACATGGAGGTCGGCGCCGGCACCTTCCATCCGGCGACGACGCTGCGCTCGCTCGGGCCGCGGCCGTGGAAGGCCGCCTACGTGCAGCCCTCGCGACGGCCGAAGGACGGTCGCTACGGCGAGAACCCCAACCGCCTCCAGCACTACTACCAGTTCCAGGTGATCCTGAAGCCGTCGCCGGCGGACCTGCAGGACCTCTATCTCCAGAGCCTCGCCGCCATCGGCATCGACCCGTTGTTGCACGACGTCCGCTTCGTCGAGGACGACTGGGAGAGCCCGACGCTCGGCGCCTGGGGGCTCGGGTGGGAGTGCTGGTGCGACGGCATGGAGGTGTCGCAGTTCACCTACTTCCAGCAGGTCGCCGGCTTCGAGTGCGCGCCCGTTTCCGGCGAGCTCACCTACGGCCTCGAGCGCCTCGCCATGTACGTGCAGGGCGTCGAGAACGTCTACGACCTCAACTTCAACGGCCGCGAGGGGGCTGAGAAGATCAGCTACGGTGACGTCTTCCTGCAGGCCGAGCAGGAGTTCTCCCGCTACAATTTCGAGCACGCCGACACCGAGGCGCTGCTGAAGCACTTCCAGGACGCCGAGGCCGAGTGCGGCCGCCTCGTCGAGGCCGGCTGGAGCGGCGAGGGTGCCTCGCGCCGCCACCTGCTGGCGCTGCCGGCCTACGACCAGTGCATCAAGGCCTCGCACCTGTTCAACCTGCTCGACGCCCGCGGCGTCATCTCGGTGACGGAGCGGCAGAGCTACATCCTGCGCGTCCGCACGCTGGCGCGCGCCTGCGGCGAGGCCTGGCTGGCGACGGAGGCCGGCGGAGGGGTGGCGTGATGGCGCTGACGATCCGAGATCCCGAAGCCGAGCGACTGGCCCGCGAGATCGCGGCGATGACTGGCGAGACGGTGCCCCAGGTCGTCCTCACGGCCTTGCGCGAACGCGCGGCGAGACTCCAGGCCCGGGATGAGGCGTTGCTGACGGAGGTCCTGGCGATCGGGGAGCACTGCGCGTCGCTTCCCGTCCTCGACGAGCGCTCCAGTGACGCCATCCTCGGATACGGAGCGAACGGGCTGCCCGGTTGAGGCTCGGCGCGACGCCGCCGGTTCGGATAGCTGCCCCCTCACTCCCCCTCGAACACCACCTTGTTCCGGCCCGTCCGCTTCGCCGTGTAGAGCGCGGCGTCGGCGCGCTGCAGGAGGGTGTCGACGGTGGCGTCGCCCGGCCGCATCACGGTGCCGCCGATGCTGATGCGGACGTCGACGCTCTCGGCCTCGACCTGCACCGGGGTGGCGGCGACGGCCGCGCGCAGGCGCTCGGCGGCGGCCGTCGCCTCGTCCCGCTCGACATTCGCCAAGAGCACCGCGAACTCCTCGCCGCCGAGGCGTGCCGGCAGGTCGCCGGCCTTCAGTACGGCGCGGCAGCGGCCGGCCACCGCCCGCAGCACGGCGTCGCCGACGGCGTGGCCGAAGCGGTCGTTGACCGACTTGAAGTGGTCGATGTCGAGCATCAGCACGGCGTGCGACGCCGCGCCGACCTCCGCGCCGGCGAGCGTCGCCTCGCTGATTTCCAGGAAGCGGCGACGGTTGGCGAGGCCCGTGAGCGCGTCGGTCTGGGCGAGGGCCCGCAGCGCCTCGGCCTGCTGAACCTCGGCCGTCACGTCGTTGAAGAGCCAGATGCGGCCCTTGCGGCCGTCTCCGAGGACGGGGTGGGTGTCGACCTCCATCCGCCGCTCGCCGAGCGCCCAGACGGTGGTGACGGCATAGTCGACCTTCGCCTGCAGCGGCCCGTAGAGCGCCGTGAGTTCCGCGTGGTTGTCGGCGCCTTCCCGCAAGGCCCGCATCCGGCCAGCCACCTCGCCGACCGGCACCTCGCCGGCCGTCATGTCGAGCAGGGCGGCGGCGCGATCGTTGACGAGCGCCGTCGTGCCGTCGCCCTCCAGGATGACGACGGCGGAGGCGACGCTGTCGAACAGGTCGCGGAAACGGTCGCTCGTCAGCCTGCGTCGGCGCAGGGCGCGGCGGGCGGCCATGACGTGGGCGAACGCCGTGCCGAGCAGTGTCACGCTGCCCTCCACCTCGCTGCGGAATGGGCAGACGCACTTGCGGCCGGCGTTGGTGGCGAACAGCAGCAGCACGCCGCTCTGCGGCGCCTCCGCCACCGGGGCCGGGAAGAACAGCGCCGTGTCGGCGGGCCGCCCGAGGGCGGCGAGGAGGGCGCTCGGCAGGCGCAGGCCCTCGACCGGCTGCGGCCCCGTCGTCCAGTCGGCGCCGTCGAGGCGGGCGCCGGCGAGGCGGAAGGGCTGCGGCAGCGGTCCGGGATCGGACGACAGCGGCACGGCGACGCCGTCCGCCGCCTCGAAGGCGACGGCGAGGTCGGCGCCGGCGGTCAGCCGGGCGAAGCGGGTGAGGGCGTCGAGGCCGTCGGTGTCATCGGCGTCGACGTTCGCCGAGGGAAGGCTCCAGGAACTGGGCTTCGAATCCATGCCGTCGCTCCGGTTCACGCAAGACGCTGTTCGAGCGCGCGTACCACTTCGTCCGGGGCGGTCATGTGCGGAAGGTGGCCGACGGCATCGACGATATCGAGGCTGGCGCCGTCGATATGCCCCCGCAGCCACTCGGCGACCTCCGTCGGCACCGCGACGTCGCTGCGGGTCTGGATGAGGTTCGTCGGCCGGTCGAGGCGGCTCGCGACCTGGCGCATGTCCGACTGGAAGATCGTCCTGGACACCGCGAGCGCCACGTCCGGGCGCATCTGGAAGAGGGTGCGCGAGAACTCGTGCACGGCGGCCCGGTCGCTGACGCCGACGACGACGGGGGCGAAACCGGCGCCCCAGGCCTGGAAGTTCGCCGCCATCGCGTCGTGCAGTTCGTCGAGGTCCTGCTGCTCGAAGCCGCCGGTGTAGCCGGGCTCGTTGAGGTAGCGCGGCGAGGCGCCGATCATCACGAGCCGGCGGAACGCCTCGGGCCGCGTCACCGCGGCGGCGGCGCCGATCATGCCGCTGACGGAATGGCCGACATAGACGCAGCGCTCGATCCCGAGCTCGTCGAAGATCTCGAGCAGGTCGTCGGCGAAGCCGTAGAGGGAGTTGTGGCGGCGCGGGTCGTAGCCCGCATAGCCATCGGGACCCGAGCCGGCGAGATCGAAGGAGACGACGCGGTAGCGCGCCTCGAACCACGGCCGCAGCGCATCCCAGGCGCTCTGGTCGGTGCCGAAACCGTGCGACAGCACGGCGATCTCCCTGCCTTCGCCGGTGACGCGGCCATGCAGGAGCTCGAATCGAGCGCGGTCGGCGGAGCGCATCGCGCCTCCGTTGTTGTGTCCCCGAGCCTCTGCACCGGGCGCGATCCTAGTGGCTCGCGATGGCATCTCAAGGGCTGTCGGAACACGATTGGGCAAGCCCAATGTGCCATTGGTCCCAGGGTTCTGCGGGGCGGCGGTGGGCCGCGACCGGCGGCGGCCTTGAAACCGACCGCCGCCATCGCCTATGCCGACGCGGGGACACGGGCCGGCGGTTGCTCTACAAGAGCGGCGCCTTTGCCTCTTGTCATGGCCGGCTCCGCTCGTGTCGAGCGGCGTCGCGTCCGCCCTCCACACGCGTCGACCGGTGCCATGCCCGAACTCCTGCTCGAACTGTTCTCCGAAGAAATCCCGGCGCGCATGCAGCGGCGGGCGGCGGCCGACCTGAAGGCGCTGGTGACCGACGGCCTGGTCGCCGCCGGCCTCGCCTACGAGAACGCCGTCGCCTACGCCACGCCGCGGCGGCTCGCCCTACGCGTCACCGGCGTGCCGGTGCGCTCGAAGGACGTCGAGGAGGAGCGCAAGGGGCCGCGCGTCGGCGCGCCCGAGCAGGCCGTCGCCGGCTTCCTGAAGGCGGCGGGGCTCACCTCGCTCGACCAGGCCGAGATCGTCACGGACGCCAAGAAGGGCGAGTTCTACGTCGCCCGCACGAAGAAGGCCGGCCGCGAGGCGACGGATGTGCTGGCCGAGATCGTGCCGTCGGTGGTGCGCGCCTTCCCGTGGCCGAAGTCGATGCGCTGGGGCGACGCCTCGGCCGAGGCCGGCGCGCTGCGCTGGGTCCGGCCGCTGCACTCGATCCTCTGCACCTTCGGGCCGGAGACCGAGGAGCCGGACGTGGTGATCGTCGAGGTGCCCGGCGTCGCCTCCGGCAACACCACGTACGGCCACCGCTTCCACGCGCCGGCGGCGATCACCGTGCGCCGCTTCGACGACTATGTGACGAAGCTCGACAAGGCGCACGTCGTGCTCGACGCCGACCGCCGCAAGGACATCATCCTGCACGACGCCCGCGACCGCGCCTTCGCGCTGGGGCTCGAGCTCGTCGAGGACGAGGGGCTGCTGGAAGAGGTCGCCGGCCTCGTCGAGTGGCCGGTGGTGCTGGTCGGCTCCTTCGACAAGGCGTTCCTTCAGATCCCCGACGCGGTGATCCGCTCGACCATCCGGGCGAACCAGAAGTGCTTCGTGCTGCGCGATCCGGCGACCGGCCGGCTCGCCGAGCGCTTCGTGCTGACGGCCAACATCGAGGCGAAGGACGGCGGCAAGGCGATCGTCGCCGGCAACGAGCGCGTCGTGCGGGCGCGCCTGTCGGACGCCCGCTTCTTCTACGAGACGGACCTGAAGCTGCCGCTCGAGACGCGGCTCGAAAAGCTCAAGTCCGTCACCTTCCACGAGAAGCTCGGCACGCAGTTCGAGCGCGTCGAGCGCATCGCCCGGTTGGCGCGGGAGCTCGCGCCCTTGGTCGGTGCCGATCCCGACAAGGCGGAGCGCGCCGCCCGGCTCGCCAAGGCGGACCTCGCGACCGAGATGGTCGGCGAGTTCCCCGAGTTGCAGGGCCACATGGGCCGGCATTATGCCGAGAAGCAGGGCGAGGACCCGCAAGTCGCCGCGGCGATCGAGGAGCACTACAAGCCCCAGGGGCCGTCCGACTCCGTGCCGACAGCGCCGGTCTCGGTGGCGGTGGCGCTCGCCGACAAGCTCGACATGCTCGTCGGCTTCTGGGCGATCGACGAGAAGCCGACGGGGAGTAGGGATCCCTATGCTCTGCGACGCGCGGGACTCGGATGGGACAATCTCTTAGTCACGAATGACCTCAGTGTCGATTTGTTTTCATTGATCAGGCTTTCGATTTTCACCTATATCTCTGGTTCATTTCGGCCGATCGATGGATATTCTGGTGTTGCTGACTACTATGATCAGTCGCGCGGTGAGCATCCCGCGGACTGGTGGCAACCGCCTTTGAAAACTCTGCTGAATTTCGACGGCCTTCTTGACGCGCACGGCGAAGCTGCGAGCGCGGCGCAGATGGGCAACCCCGATCTGGATGAATCGGACCCAGACGATGTTCTGGAAGGCAAACGTAGATCAGTTTCTCTTCAGTTAATTCGCGCGCGACTCGAATGGCTTGATGGGATTCGTGCATACTATTTCTTTGGGGCGATATCCGAGAATGGCGCGGAATATATAAAGCTTCCAAGCCCGCCAGAAAGCGATAATGAACTGAATACTCTGGTGCGCTATATTTATCGTCAGCTACTCGCCTTCCTCGCTGACCGCTTGAAGGTCCAGATCCGCGAGCAGGGGGCGCGGCATGACCTCGTGGACGCTGTGTTCGCCCTCGGCGAGTGGCGCCTCGCGATCGAGGGAGGGCGGGACGCAACAATTCGCTTCCCGGACGGAGCCACCTCTTCAGCGTCAACTGCGATCGCTACAGTCAGCACCTCAACGGAAGTGCGGAAACCCTCCCCCCGCGCGGGGGAAGGGGACGAATCCATCAGCGTCCCGCAAGGTGCGCCTTCGGCGTCGACCGCGATTGGTATGGCCTCCACCGCCCCCCGCCCGCAGGACGACCTCGTGCTCGTCGTCAAGCGGGTCGAGGCGCTCGGCAAATTCCTCGAGACTGAGGATGGCAAGAACCTGCTCGCGGGTACCCGCCGCGCCGCGAACATCCTGCGCATCGAGGAGAAGAAGGACGGCCGCGCCTTCGACGGCCCCGCCGATCCGGCCCGCCTCGTCGAGCCGGCGGAGAAGGCGCTGTTCGAGGCGATCGTCGCCGCCAAGGCGACGGCGGCCGACGCCGTGGCGCGCGAGGACTTCGCCGCGGCCATGGCCGCGCTCGCGAGCCTGCGCGCGCCGGTGGACACGTTCTTCGAAGGCATCCTCGTCAACGCCGACGACAGGTCGGTGCGCGAGAACCGGCTGACGCTGCTGAACGAGATCCGCGACGCGACGCTGACGGTGGCCGACTTCTCCAAGATCGCCGGCTGAGGCGGCGCAGAGGGCCGCGCGGCGACCGTCGCGCGACGGCACCCGGCCACGGGCGTCCGGCGGCGGCACCGCGCCGCCGCATCACCCGACATTGATTCGACTTTCGTCGAACCCCGCTCCGAAGTCGCGACCAGCGGATCATCCGCGGGAGTCGGGGGACTCGCATCATGAAGAAGCCTCTCGCCGAGTTCATCGGCACCTTCACGCTCGTGCTGTTCGGCTGTGGTGCGGCCGTCATCGCCGGCATGGGTACCGGGCCGACGTCGATCGACGTGCTCGGCATCGCGTTTGCCTTCGGCCTCGCCATCGTCGCGATGGCCTACGGCATCGGCCCGGTCTCGGGCTGCCACGTCAATCCGGCCGTCTCCTTCGGCGTCCTGCTCGCCGGGCGCATGTCGGTCGGCGACTTCGTCCAGTACGTCATCGCCCAGGTGCTCGGCGCCATCGCCGGCGCGGTGGTGCTCTACGTCATCCTGTCAGGAAAGGCGTCTGGCTGGAGCGGCGGGCTCGGCCAGAACGGCTGGGGCACGGGCTATCTCGGCGAGTACAACGTCGTCTCCGCCTTCATCTTCGAGGTGGTGGCGACCTTCCTGTTCCTCGTCTGCATCCTCGGCGTGACGCAGAAGTGCAACTCCCAGCACATCACCGGGCTCGCCGGCATCGCCATCGGCCTGACGCTCGTCGTCATCCACATCGTCGGCATCAACGTCACCGGCGTATCGGTCAACCCGGCCCGCTCGCTCGGCCCGGCGATCGTCGGCGTCGCCACCAACCCGACGGCGCTCGCGCAGATCTGGCTGTTCATCATCGCGCCGCTGATCGGCGCCGGCGTCGCCGGCATCCTGTTCGGCTCCGGCCTGCTGGAAGCCGACACCTGAGCAGCGGCGAGACCCGGGCGGCGGCGCGGTTCGCCGCCCGTCAATCCTTCAGTCGCGTCAGTCGAGCTTCGCCTCGATCAGCTTGGCGATGGCGAAGGCACGCTGCTCGTAGAGTACCGGCACCTCGCAGACATAGGTGAGCGAGCGCTCGCGCTCCTCGTAGATGCGCATGTCCCAGTTCAGCGCCACCTCCGCATCCTCGATGCGGTCGAGGGCCGGGTTGGAGCCGTCGCTGGAGCGCTTCAGCTCGGCGATCTTCAGGTGCTCGTCGCCGATCCTGGCGGCCAGCGCCTGCTGGCGCTTCGAATAGCGCTCGATGCCGGCGACGACCGAGGCGCGGTCACGGTCGATGATCTCGAAGGTGGCGGCGAACAGCATCGCCAGCCGCTGCCCCTTGTCGGCGCCCGCCGTGCTCGCGAAGGCGTCGATCAGCGGCGCGGCCTCCTCGACCGGCAGGCGGCGCGAGGCGAGCTTCGGGGCGAGGTCGCGGATCGCCGCGTCGGCCTGCCATTCGCCCTCGACGAGCGGCCCGCTCCACATCTGGCCGATCGACAGCCGCGCGACCTTGCGCTGGATGCACGGCCAGTCGCCGCCCGTTGCGGCGGCAACCGGCCGGGGATCGGCGATGAACGACGCCGCGACGAGGGCGGCGAGTGCCATCGCCGCCAGCCGACCGGACCGCCGGGGACGATCGCCGGAATGCGCGCTGTGCATGCTTCCTCCAGTGTTGTTCTCGTGGCGTCGCTGTTCGCTCGCCGTCAGCCCGCGCCGCCGCCACGCCGCATCATCATGCCGCGCGAGGGATCATAGGCGACGATGGCGATGGTGAGGAACAGCGCCGCCGTGCCCGCCACGACGGCGAAGGCGAAGGGGTTGAACTGCCCGTAGAGCGCGAAGCGGATGAGGTCGACGGCGTAGGTGAAGGGGTTGAAGCGGCAGATGTCGTAGAGGAGCACGCTGCCCTCGCGCACCCGCCACAGCGGATAGAGCGCCGAGGAGGCGAAGAACATCGGGAAGATGACGAAGTTCATCACGCCGGCGAAGTTCTCGAGCTGCTTGATCAGCGACGACAGCACGAGGCCGAGGGCGCCCAGCATCAGCCCCGACAGCACCAGCGCCGGCAGCACGGTGAGGTAGCCGATCCACGGCGGCCGGATCTCCCAGAACCAGGCGATCGCCAGGAAGGCATAGACCTGGAAGATCGAGACGACGACGCCGGCCGTCAGCTTCGACGACAAGAGATACCAGCGCGGGTAGGGGCTGACGAGCAGCGTGCGCATCGTGCCGGTCTCGCGGTCGTAGACCATCGACAGCGACGACTGCATGCCGTTGAACAGCTGGATCATCGCGACGAGGCCGGGCGTCACGTAGACCTCGTAGAGCACGTAGGTCTGGTAGGGCGGCTCGATCGACACGCCGAGCACGGCGCGGAAGCCGGCGGCGAAGATGAACAGCCAGACGAGCGGGCGCACCAGCGCCGACAGGAAGCGCTCCTTCTGGTGGACGAAGCGCAGCGCCTCGCGCCAGACGATGCCGCCGAGGCAGACGAGCCAGCCACCGATGCCGCGCCCACCGCCGGCCGGGACGAAGCCGCTCACGCCGCCGCCTCCCGTTCCGCCACGGGCCGCTCGCCGGTGAGCGCCACGAAGGCGTCGCGGATGGTTGCGACCCCGGCGCGGGCGACGATCGCCGCGGCCGAGTCCTCGGCGAGCACGACGCCCTTGTGGAGGACGACGACGCGGTCGTCCGGCTCCACCTCGTCCATCAGGTGCGTCGCCCACAAAACGCCGAGGCCGTCTTCGGCGACCAGCGTCCGCACCGCGGTGAGGATCGCCTGGCGGGCGCCGACGTCGAGGCCGACGGTCGCCTCGTCGAGGAGCAGCAGTTCCGGCCCGTGCAGCATGGCGCGGACGATCTCGACGCGGCGCAGCTGGCCGCCCGACAGCGTTCGGGCCCGGTCCTTCGCGCGGTCGGCGAGGCCGGTGCGCTCCAGCATCTGCATCGCCCGCGCCCGCGCCTGCCGGCCGCCGATGCCGTGCAGGGCGGCGTGGTAGACGAGGTTCTCCATCACCGTCAGGTCGGAATCGATCGCCCGGCTCTGGAAGACGACGCCGAGGCGGGCCAGCGCCGGCCGCGGCGTCCGGCGAACGTCGTAGCCGCAGACGCGGATCGACCCGGAGACGTTGCCGTAGAGGCGCGTCACCAGCGAGAACAGCGTCGTCTTGCCGGCGCCGTTGAGGCCGAGCAGCACGGTGAAGCGGCCGCGCGGCACCGTCAGCGACACGTCCGTCAGCGCCTTGCGGGCGCCGAAGGCGTGGCTCACTCCCTCGACGACGAGGGCGGGACTGTCGCTGGCCGATGCCGTCATGGCGCTAGGCTACCCGAAACATGCGTCCCGCGTCAGACGGCGGCGACGATCCTCAATCCGGCGAGACGACGACGCCCCACGGCAGGCCGCCGACGGGGATCGACTTCGTCACCTCCCAGGACGCCGTGTCGATCACCGAGACGTCGTTGGAGTTGCCGTTGGTCGAGAAGGCGAGCTTGCCGTCCGGCGTGAAGGCGAGCTGCCAGACGCGCTGGCCGACGAGCAGGTACTTCTCGACCTTCTTGGTGGGCACGTCGACGAGCGCGACGCGGTTCGAGGGTCCGAGCGCGACGAGGGCCTTCTTGCCGTCCTTGGCGACGCGCACGCCGACCGGCTGGATGGCGTCTTTGGCGACGCCGGGAATCTCGAACTCGATCTTCTCGGTGATCTGCTTGGTGTCCATGTCGATCACCGAGACGGTGCCGCCGATCTCGGCGCTCACCCACAGCTCCTTGCCGTCCGGGGTGAACTCGGCGAAGCGCGGGCGCGAATCGACCAGGACGTTCTCGACGATCTCGTGGGTGGCGGTGTCGATGATGTGCGCCATGTTGGTCGTTTCGGAGGTGTTGACGACGTACTTGCCGTCGGGGCTCACGCCCATGCCCTCCGGCTCGACCCCGACGGGGATCTCCGCCACCATCTTGCGGCTCTCGACGTCGACGACGGTGACGAGCGCGTCGTCCTCGTTGGCGATGTAGAGGTGCTTGCCGTCGGGGGCGAGCACGAACAGCTCCGGATCCGGGCCCGAGGGCAGGTCGTAGAGCAGCTCCATCGTCTTGGCGTCGTAGACCTGCACGGTGTCGTCGTCGCTGGTGCAGACGAAGAGGTGCTTGCCGTCGAGCGAGATGGTGATGCCGCGCGGCCGGTTGCCGACGTCGACCGTCTTGATCACCTCGAGGGTGGTCGAGTCGATCAGCGTGACGGTGTTGTCCTTCTCGTTCGAGACATAGACCGTGTAGGCACTGGCCGGGCCGGCCAGCATCGTCGCGGCGAGGAGGGCGGTGGCGGCATACGTCATGAGGCGTGTCGTCATCGGTGGTTTCCTCCCTGGAAGCATTTTCGGTCGGCCGTCGACGACGGACGATATGGTGTGGCCGAAACCCTGGCGGTCAGAGCTTGCAGGCGCTCTCGGGCTGGTCGTAGCCGAGGGTGTCGAGCTCGGTGACCTTGTGCAGGTAGCCTTCCTGCGGCGAGACGGTGACCGGCAGCTTCGGCGTGCCGAGGATGACCGGCTGGCGCAACTGGCCGTCCCACGGCCGGAAGGTCAGCGCCTGGCCCTTGAAGGCGGCGAGGTTGAAATCTGGTCCCTTGATGTAGTCACGGACCGGGGCGTACTCGACGGACTTGGTGCGGGTCGCGGCCTCGCCGATGGTGCGCACCGCCATCCACGCCTGGTAGTCGAGCGGCCGCATGGTGCGGTTGTTCTTCTTGACGAAGCGGTTCTGCAACTGCGTCGCGCCCCACTGCTCGTGGGCGGGATGCCAGCTGACCGGGACAAGGCCTGCCGAGCCGGTGACGAGGCTCGGCTCCCAGGTGCGGTAGGGCAGGTACTCGCCGAAGATCTCGCTCTCGTCGGCGACGACGATGACGTCGTGGTCCTCGGCGCGCTGGGTGAAGACCGGAATCTGCTTCTGCACCTGCACGTGGCCGGAATCGGTGCGACGCGAGCCGCCGGTGTCCTCGTAGACCCGCTCCTCGACGACCTTGGCGCCGAAGCGCGTCGCCGCCCGCTGCAGCGCCGCCGCCCAGAGCTGATCGTTCGGATGGCTGCCGCGGATCAGGAACCACTCGTCCCAGCGCTTCCACATCATGAACTGGGCGAGCGCGTCGGCGAGCATGGCGCGCGACGGCCCGAGGTGCAGCACGTTGGCGCGGCAGTCCTCGCCGCGCAGGCGGTCGTCCGGCGCGCCGGCATTGAGGATGAGGGCCTCGTCGCCGGCGGCATCGGCGAGCGCCAGCACGGTGTCGGCGGGTGCCAGCGTGACGATGAAGTGGACGTCCTCGGCCAGCAGGTCCTTCAGCGCCGTCACGGCGTCGCCGCCGACCGGCACCTCCACCTCGACGATGTCGAAGTGCTGCTTCATGAAGCGGCCGGTGGTGTTGTTGTCCTCGGCGGCGAGGCGGGCGCCGGAGAAACCGTCGTCGGCGGGCGGGATGTCGAGCAGCGACAGCGGCGTCGGCGCATCGACCGCCTGCTTGAGCACGGCGATCTTGACGTTGGCGACCTCGGCGGCAGGCTTGGCTGCCGCGGGAGGCGTGGCGGGTGCTGCATCCTGAGCGATCGCCGGCAGCGGCGCCGATGCCAGCGCCACCGCGACGAGGGCGGCGCCGATGCGGCTCGTCCCGGTCCGATGTGCCGCGGACCGGAACTTCTCCTGCCGGAATGACCGGTGCATGCTGTCCTACCTCCCGATTGAACTTTTCCCGACATCTAGCATGTATGGAACAGCGATCAAGTTTCGAAAGATATTAAGAAGCTAATAAGCGAGATTGTCTTTGCTTTTCAGAAATCATCTTTCTATGTGTCTTTGGCAAAAGTTCCCGACCAAAAGGAACGGGGCGCGGATGATGGAGGGTTCGCCGTGAGGGCGCAGAGGGTCGGAGCGGTACCGGCGACGAGGGCCGGCCCCATGCGGTCGACCGCGACGCGGGTGCGCCGCGCGGTCATCGCGATGGTCGCCGCCCTCACGCTCGCGACACCCGCGCTCGCTGCGCAGGACGCGGCAACGACGCCCACCAGGGTCGTCATCTTCCCGTTCGAGCTGGTCGACACCAGCCAGGAGGGCGAGATGGACGGCGCGCGGGCCGACCAGGAAGCGCGCCTCGACAGGCTGACCGCCGACCTCAAGGCGCAACTCGCCGCCTCCGGCCGCTACGAGATCATCGATCTGACCCCGGTCGAGGCTGACTATGCGCGCCTCGCGCCAATGCGCGGCTGCAACGGCTGCGACATCGACCTCGCCAAGGAGCTCGGCGCCACGCAAGGCATGGTCGGCATCGTGCAGAAGGTGTCGAACCTCATCCTCGACGTCGCCATCTATGTGCGCGATGTCGAGACCGGCCGCGTCGTCCAGGTCGCCAAGACCTCGATCCGCGGCAACACCGACGAATCCTGGCAGCGCGGCCTGCGCTTCCTCGTCGACAAGAGACTGCTCGCCGCCCCGCCCGGCGGCGCGCCGAACTGAAGCCGGGGCCGGCGGCGCGCCGGGGCCGGAGCACGAACAGGGAGGTTCGTCCGATGCTGCAAGCCTTCGCACGGTCGCTGTCGCGGCCCTTCTCCTTCCTGCGCGCGGCCGCGGTGGCCGTCGCGCTTCTCGCCGTCGCGGTCACCGCCGACCGCGCCGCCGCGGCCGACGCCATTCGCGTCGCGGTCTTGAAGTTCGGCACCGTCAACTGGCTGATGGACGTCATCAAGACGAACGGCCTCGACGCCAAGAACGGCTACGCGCTGGAGCTCGTCGAACTCGCCGGCCGTGATGCCACCACGGTGGCCCTGCAGGCGGGCGACGTCGACCTCATCACCGCCGACTGGTTCTGGGCGCTGCGCGCCCGCGGCGAGGGCGAGGACATGATGTTCGCGCCCTATTCGGCGGCGCTCGGCGCCGTCATCGTGCGCGGCGACAGCGACATCAAGGGCGTCAAGGATCTCGTCGGCAAGAAGATCGGCGTCGCCGGCGGCCCGCTCGACAAGAGCTGGCTGCTGCTGCGCGGCTACGGCGAGAAGGAGGCCGGCGTCGACCTCGCCTCGGCCGCCGAGCCGGTGTTCGGCGCGCCGCCGCTCCTCAACGAGCAGCTGAAGAATGGCAGCCTCGACGCGGTGCTGACCTACTGGCACTTCGCCGCCCGCCTGGAAGGCTCCGGCCTCAAGCAGATCATCGGCGTGCCGGAGATGATGGACGCGCTCGAGATCGAGCCGAACCCGCCGCTCGTCGGCTTCGTCTGGCGCTCCTCGCAGCTCGGCGATCGCGGCGCCGCCGTGGCCGGCTTCATGAAGTCGGTCGTCGAGGCGAACCGCCTGCTCGCCACCTCCGACGCCGAGTGGGACCGCCTGCGTCCGCTGATGCAGGTCGACAGCGACGCCGAGTTCGCGGCGCTGAAGACGCGCTACCGCGAGGGCATGGTGGAAGGCTGGTCCGCCGCCTATACCGGCTCCGCCGACAAGCTCTACCAGACGCTGGAGACGCTCGGCGGCGAGACGCTGGTCGGGCCGAAGTCGACGTTCGAGCCCTCGGTGTTCTGGATGCCGTCGTCCTGACGACGGATCCCGGGGCGGATTTGCGGGCGGGGCGGCGACGGTGGCGACGGGATCTGGCGTGTCATCGACGCTGTCGCGCATCGGCTGGACGCTCGTCTCGCTCGCCGCGCTGGTGGCGGTCTGGGGCACCGCCGCCGCCCTGATCGACAGCCGCGTGCTGCCGGGCCCCGCCGCCGTGCTGGCGGCGGCGGTCCGCGACAGCGCCACCGGTGAGCTCCCCTACAACGTCGCCATCACGCTCGGCCGCGTGGTGGTGTCGTTCTCGCTGGCGATGCTCATCGGCGGCGCCATCGGCCTGGCCCTCGGGCGTTCGCCGCGCGCCGACCGCTTCTTCGACGGCTGGCTGATCGTCCTCCTCAACATCCCGGCGCTGGTCGTCATCATCCTCTGCTACGTCTGGTTCGGCCTCACCGAGGTTGCCGCCATCACGGCGGTGGCGATCAACAAGATCCCGAACGTCGCGGTCACGGTGCGGGAGGGGGCGCGCGCGCTATCGCGCGACCTCGACGAGATGGCGACCGTCTACCGCTTCTCCTGGCGACGCCGCCTGCGCCACGTGGTGATGCCGCAGCTCGCGCCGTTCCTCGCCGCCTCGGCCCGCTCCGGGCTCGCGCTCGTCTGGAAGATCGTGCTCGTGGTGGAGCTTCTCGGCCGCTCGAACGGCGTCGGCTTCCAGCTGCATCTCTACTTTCAACTGTTCGACGTCGCCTCTATCCTCGCCTATGCGATCGCCTTCATCCTCGTCGTTCAGGCGATCGAGATCCTGATCCTGCAGCCCTGGGAGCGCGCGGCGAACCGATGGCGTCGATGAGCGGCCTCGACATCGCGATCGATCGCAAGGCGTTCCCGGCCGTCGGCGCCACGGCGGAGCGGCTGCTCTACCGCGATTTCCGGCTGGCGGTGGAGCCGGGCTCCTTCGTCGCCCTGATCGGCCCGTCCGGCTGCGGCAAGACCACCCTGCTCAACATGGTCGCCGGCCTCGACCGCGATTTCCAGGGCGCCGTCCGCACGGTGACCGGCAGCGGCACCGGCGAGGCGCCGCCGTCGCCGCGCTTCGCCTACGTCTTCCAGAACCCGCGGCTTTTGCCGTGGCGCACCGTTCGCGAGAACGTCGCACTGGCGCTTGATGCGGAGCAGTTGGCGCGCGGCCTCGTCGACCGCTTTGTCGACCTCGTCGGCCTCACCGAGGCGGCGGACCAGCACCCGGAGCGGCTGTCGGTCGGCATGCAGCGGCGCGCCGCCCTCGCCCGCGCCTTCGCCACCGAGCCCGATGTGCTGCTGATGGACGAGCCGTTCGTGTCGCTCGACGAGGCGACGGCCGAACGGCTGCGGCTGCTGCTGCTCGACCTTCTCGCCGTGCGGCCGGCCACGGTGCTGTTCGTCACCCACGACACCCGCGAGACGGTGATGCTGGCGGACCGGCTGATCGAGGTCGCCGGCAGTCCGGTCTCGATCGTCCGCGACGTCCGCATCGGCCTCGACGCGAGCGGCCGCCGCGACGCGACAGTCCGCGCCGCCGTGCATGCCCGCCTGTTCGCCGAGGGTCACCCCGTGCTCGTTCCCGTCGGCGGCGACCGCCCGGCCGGGGGTGCGCTGGAGGGGCGGCGGTGAGACCCGGCGGCCCTACACGCCTGCTCGTCAGCGCCCGCGACGCCGAGGAGGCGCTGGTGGCGCTGGCCGCCGGCGCCGATGTCATCGACCTCAAGGAACCGCGTGAGGGCGCGCTCGGCATGGTGGCGGTGGACGAGATGCGCCGCGCCGTGGCCGCCGTCGGCCGTCGCCGGCCGGTCAGCGCCACCACCGGCGACGTCTCCCCGGACGACCCCGCCGCCGTGCTCGCCGCCGCCACCGCGGTCGCCGAGACCGGGGTCGACTACGTCAAGGTCGGACTTTTTCCTGGCGCGGGACGGCGGGCGCTGATCGAGACGCTCGGCCTCGGCCTCGGCGCGCAGACGCGTCTCGTCGGCGTGCTGTTCGCCGACCACGGCTTCGACGCCGGACTGATCGCACCGCTGGCCGACGCTGGCTTCCATGGCCTCGTCGTGGACACGGCCGGCAAGCGCACCGGCCGCCTGCTCGACCACCTCGACCCCACGGATCTCGCCGCGGTGGTGGCGGCATGCCGCGCCGCCGGCCTCTTCTGCGGCCTCGCCGGATCGGTGCGGCTGGAGGACATTCCCGCGCTCGCGGCCCTATCGCCGGAGCTCGTCGGCGTCCGCGGTGCCGCCACCGCTGGCCCCGACCGCACGGCGCCGCTCGACGCCGGCCGCGTCGCCGCCCTGGTCGCGGCGCTGGCTGCCGCCGCCCGTCCCTATGCCGCCTGATTGCGCCCGGCCGGCGGGCGTGGCACGGCAACAGTGTCGTCCCCGACCTGTTCCGCGCCGCCGCACCGGAGAGCCTCATGCCTGACCCCGCGCCCCCGTCGCCCGCCGCGGACCAGGCTGCCTCGAGCCGCCCGGCGAAGGCATCGCGCAAGCGGTCGACGGGGCTGGTGCTGCCGCGCCTTGCCTGGGCGCTGACCGGCTCCGGCCACTATTTCACCGAGACGCTGGAACTCGTCGCCGCGGCGGGCGAAGTCGACCTGTTCGTCTCCAAGGCGGCGGCCGAGGTCGTCAGCATGTACAAGCAGCGCCTCGACACGCTGCCGCCGTCGGTGCGCGTCATCAAGGACACCACGGCCAGCGCCGCGCCGATCGGGCGGTTCTATTACGGCGACTACCACACCGCGATCATCGGCCCGGCCACCTCGAACACGGTGGCCAAATGCGTCTACGGCATCTCCGACACGCTCGCGACCAACGTCTTCGCCCACGCCGGCAAGTGCCGGGTGCCGACGATCGTGTTCGCCTGCGACACCGCGCCGGAGATGGACACGATGGCGCCGAAGGGGATGGTGAAGGTCTATCCGCGCCGCGTCGACCTCGAGAACGTCGAGCGGCTGCGCAGCTTCGAGGACACCGAAGTGGTCGAGACGCTGGACGAGCTGACGGCGGCGATGCGGCGCCGGAAGCTCGCCTGACCGTCGCGATGGCGGACCACCTCGTCTTCGTCACCGGCCACCTCGCCCGCCCCAGGCTGGAGCGGACGATGGCCGCGATCGGGCGCGACGAGTTCGATTGGACGATCCTCGACGCCGGCGTGAAGGTCGCCGCGCTGATGACGGAGGAAATCCTCAACCGCCGCCTGTCGCTGCCGGAAGGGGCGAGCCGCGTCATCCTGCCCGGCCGCGCCCGCGTCGACCTCGCAGCCCTGACGGGGCGCTTCGGCGTGCCGTTCGAGCGCGGGCCGGAGGAGATCGCCGACCTGCCGCGCTGGCTTGGCCGCGGTGGCCAGCCGCCGGACCTGTCGCGTCACGACCTCCGGCTGTTCGTCGAGCTCGTCGAGGCGACGTCGATGTCGGTCGAGGCGATCGTCGCCCGCGCGCAGCGAGATCGCGACGCCGGCGGCGACGTCGTCGACATCGGCTGCCTGCCCGGCACGCCGTTTCCCCATCTCGAGGAGACGGTGCGGGCGCTGAAGGCGGCGGGCTTCCTGGTCAGCGTCGATTCCGGCGATCCGGCCGACCTCGTGCGCGGTGCCAAGGCCGGCTGCGACTTCGTGCTCAGCCTCAGCGAGGCGACGCTCTCCCACCTCGACGAGATCGCCGCGACGCCGGTGCTGATCCCGGCCGAGCCCGGCGACCTCGCCTCACTGGTCCGGTCAACGGACCAGTTGACGGCGGCGGGGCGGCCGTTCCTCGCCGACCCGGTGCTCGACCCGATCCACTTCGGCTTCACCGCCTCCATCGAGCGCTATGCCGCCTTCCGCCGCGCCCGGCCGGAGGTCGAGATGCTGATGGGCACCGGCAATCTCACCGAACTCACCGAGGCGGACACCACGGGCATCACGGCGATCCTCCTCGGCATCGCCTCGGAGCTTTCGATCCGCAACGCGCTGATCGTGCAAGTGAGCCCGCACACCCGCACCACGGTGGCCGAGCACGATGCCGCCCGCCGCATCCTCTACGCCGCCCACCGCGACGCGGCTTTGCCGAAGGGCTACGGCGAGATGCTGCTCGGGCTACACGACCGGCTGCCGTTCGCGAGTACGCCCGCCGAGATCGACGCGCTCGCCGGGGCCGTGCGCGACCGCAATTACCGCATCGAGGTGGCGGAGGACGGCATCCACGTCTTCAACCGCGACGGCCACCACGTCGTCACCGATGCCTTCGACGCCTTCCCGAAGCTCGGCGTCGAGGCGGACGGGGCGCACGCCTTCTATCTCGGCGCCGAACTCGCCCGTGCCGAGATCGCCTGGCGGCTCGGCAAGCGCTACGCCCAGGACGAGGGGCTCGACTTCGGCGTCGCCGCGCCGCCACGCCCGCGCGGCGACGAGACGCGCCTGCAGGAGGCCGGCCACACCTTGCGCGCCGGCCGCGAGCGGAGAGAGTGAGGCGATGGCCTTCATCCTCGAAACGGTCGTGGTCACCACCGATGCCGCTGGCGTCCCGCACATCGCCCCTTACGGGCTGATCGCCGACGGGGATGCCTGGGTGCTCGCGCCGTTCCGCCCGTCACCGGCGATCGCCAACCTCTCCGAGAACCCCTTCGCCGTCGCCTCGTCGCCGCGCGACGTGCGCGTCATCGCCGGCTGCGTCACCGGGCGGCGCGACTGGCCGACGGAGCCTGCGGACCACGTGCCCGGCCGGCGGCTCTCGAGCGAATACGCCCATGCCCATCTCGAGCTCGCCGTCGACGGCGTCGTGGAGGACGCGCAGCGGCCGCGCTTCCGCTGCCGGGTGGTCGAGACGGTCGCCGTCACGGCGTGGCCGGGGTACAACCGCGCCCAGAACGCCGTGCTGGAGGCGGCGATCCTGTCGACGCGGCTTTCCATGCTGCCGCCGGAGAAGGTCGCGACCGAGATCGCCTACCTGTCGATCGCCATCGAGAAGACCGCCGGTCCGGCCGAGCGCGAAGCCTGGGGCTGGATCATCGACCGCATCGAGGCGCACAACAGCCGGACCCACAACAACGCCGCCGGCTGAACCGGCGCTGCCCTGAACAATCCAAGGAGACGACCGATGTTGAAGAGCCTGTTCGCCGTCGCCCTGGCGGCCATCGTCGCCGCGCCGCTGCTCGCCCCGCCGGCCGAGGCGCATGGCCCGACCCGCAAGAAGATCACCGAGACCATCGAGATCAACGCCCCGCCCGAGAAGGTCTGGGCGGCGATCGGTAACTTCCAGGACATGTCCTGGCACCCGGCGGTGGTGAAGCAGGAAGGCCAGAACGGCAATGCCATCGACGCCACGCGCCGCCTGACGCTGCCAAACGACGGCACCATCGACGAGGTGCTCTACAAGTACGAGCCGGCGAAGATGTCCTACTCGTACCGGATCACCGCGGTCGACGTGAAGGTGCTGCCGGTGACCAACTATTCCTCGACGATCACCGTGCTGCCCGGGCCGGACGGCAAGACCTCGACGGTGGAATGGCGCGGCGCCTTCTATCGCGGCTATCCGAACAACGATCCGCCGGCCGAGCTCAACGACGACGCGGCGATCGCCGCCGTCACCGCCGTCTACAAGTCCGGGCTCGAGGCGCTGAAGAAGAAGATCGAATCGGGCAGCTGATGGCTGCCGTGACGATCTCGCCGGCGATGGCGCTCGCCGCACGCGTGCTGCGCGCCGCCGCCCTGGCGGCGCTCGTCGTCTCGGCGCCCGCCGCCGCTGATGAGGCCTTCGTCACCAACCAGGAAAGCGAGGACGTCAGCGTCGTCGACCTCGCGGCTGGCCAGGTGGTGGCGACGATCCCGATCGGCGGCCGGCCCGCCGGCATCGCGGTCTCGCGCGACGGTGCGCGCGCCTACGTGACGAGCCCGGAGGGCAAGTACCTAACCGTGCTCGACACGGCGGCCCGCACAGTCGTGCGGCGGATTGCGCTCGACGGCGGCCCGCTCGGCGTCGCCGTGCATCCGGACGGTGCGCCGGTCTACGTCGCCGACTGGTACGGGGCGCGGCTGTGGGTGGTCGATCCTGACGCTGGCGCGGTCACGGCCACGGTCCCGGTCGGGGCCTCGCCGTCGGGCGTTGCCGTCACGCCGGACGGAAGGCTGATCCTCACCGCCGACCGCGACGCCGACCAGGTCTCCATCATCGACGCGGCGAGCCTCGCCGTGGTTGGCGTGGTGAAGGTCGGCACGCGCCCGTTCGGCGTCACCATCGATGCCGACCGCCGGCGCGCCTACACGGCGAACGTAGGCTCCAACGATGTCACGGTCATCGACATTGCCGCGCGCCGGGCGGTGGGGACGGTGCCGGTCGGCGAGCGGCCGTATGCAGTCGCGCTCTCGGCCGGCCGTGGCTTCGCCACCGACCAGTACGCCGAGACGGTGACCGCCTTCGACCTGGCCACCCTGAAGCCGCTCGGTGCGATCGGCGTCGGCGAGTACCCGGAAGGCATCGAAACGGCGAGCGACGGCCGGATCGTCGTCGCCAACTGGTTCTCCAACGCCCTGTCGGTGATCGACCCGGAGACGCTCGCGGTGGTGGCGGAGGTGCGCGTCGGCGACGGCCCGCGCGCCTTCGGGACCTTCCTGCGGCGCAGCCGGTGAGCGGGGACCGGTCTCTCGGAGGGGCCGGGGCTCCGTTGCGGTGGACGCAGTCGCTGCGCATCCACCTCGCGGTCCTCATCGTCGGGCTGCTGCTGGCGGTGGCGACGCCACTCGTGCTGCTCGCCTACGGCCAGGGCCAGGAAACGGCGCTCGAGGGCGCCCGCCGGCAGATGCAGCTGCTCGCCGAGCGGGTCTCAGACCGCCTGTCCGACCTCGTCGCCGGCAGCCTCGCCCCGGTGACGCTGGCGAGTGCCGCGGTGCAGTTTGCCGCGCCCGTCGACGCCGACATGGCGGGCAAGCAGGGCATGTTGCTGCGCATGCTGACCGCCGCGCCCGAGATCGACACCGCCCACGTCGGTTATCCGGATGGCGGCTTCCTGCAGGCGGTGAAGCTCGACGACGACGGCTGGCGGCGCGCCTCGGGGGCGCCGGAGGCGGCCGTCACCGCCCTCAGGCTGATCCGGCGCACCGGCGCCGATACCGCCACCGAGAGCTGGACCTACTTCGATGGTGCCGGCGCGCGCCTCGGCGCATCGCCGGAACGGCCGACCCGGTACGATCCCCGCGGCCGGCCGTGGTACCGGGCGGCGTTGGCCGCGGCACCGGGACCGGCGCTCAGCGGGCCCTACGCCATGGCGACGACCGGCTCCGTCGGCATCAGCCTGTCACGGGTCACGTCGGGCCCTGACGGTGGCATCGTCTCGGTCGACGTGCTGCTCGACACCATCGGCGCCTTTCTCGTCGACGCCCGCCTGTCGCGCCATGCCGAGGCCTTCGTCTTCGACCGCAACGGCCGCCTCGTCGTCCATTCGAACCGCCAGATCGCCGACCAGCTTCCCGATGCGATCGGCTCGCGCGACGGCATGGCCGAGCTGCGCGCCCTGCCGGAAGCCGGGCTGGTCAAGGTCGCCCAGACGATGTTGTCCGAGCGCCAGCCCGGCGAGACGCTGCTGCAGACCTTCCAGTACAAGGGCCAGGCGTGGCTGATCCACCTCTCGGGCGGCGGCGCGGGCACGCTCGCCGAGGGTGCGACGGTCGTCGTGGCGGCGCCGGAATCCGACTTCACCGCCGACACCATCGCGCTGCTGCAACAGGGGGTGGCGATCGCCGCCGGCGTGCTGTTCGCCGGCATCCTGGCGGCGCTGCTGGTCGCCATCGCCATCAGCCGCTCGCTCGCCGCCCTCACCCGGCAGGCGCAGCGCTTCGAGGCGCTCGACCTCGAGCCGGGCCCGCCGATCAATTCGCGCATCAGCGAGGTGATGGCGCTCGCCAGCGCCATGACGGCGGCGCGCAACGCCGTGCGCTCCTTCGCCCTCTACGTGCCGAGCGAGGTGGTGCGCCTCCTCGTCGGCGGCGGTCGCTTCAGCGGGCGGGTGGCGGAACGGCGCGAGGTGACGGTGATGTTCACCGACATCCGCGACTTCACGACGATCTGCGAGACCCACGAGCCCGAGGCGGTGGTGGCGATGCTGTCGGCCTATTTCGACGTGATGAGCGGCTGCATCCGCGACCACGGTGGCGCCATCATCCAGTTCCTCGGCGACTCCGTCTACGCGATGTGGAACGCGCCGATCGAGGACCCGCACCACGTCGACCACGCGCTCGCCTGCGCGCTGTCGCTCGCCGCCCGCATCGAGGCCTACAACGCCGCTGAGGCGGCGCTCGGCAAGCCGGTGCTGGTCACCCGTTTCGGCCTCCACACTGGCACGGCCGTCGTCGGCAGCATGGGGGCGGCCGACCGCCTGCAGTACACGGCGATCGGCGACACCGTGAACGTCGCCTCGCGGCTCGAGGGCATCAACAAGGCATACGGCACCACCATCCTGGCGAGCCGGCAGGTGCGGGACCACGCCACCGGCGGTGTCACCTTCCGCCCCCTCGGCGAAGTGCAGGCGAAGGGCCGCGCCGAGCCGGTCGAGATCTACGAGGTGCGGGCGGGTTAGGGGGGCCGACCCGCGGCGGCGAGCAGCCCCACCGCCACGGCCGGGGCGGCGCGGCTTGCCCATTCGGCGGCTTCCGCCTCGACCGGCAGCAGCCCCGCGAACGGCACGACCGGCCGCTCCAGCCGGGCCGCCAGCCGCTCTGCCAAGAACGCGCCGATCCCCGCGGTCACGAGCGGGGCTCCATCCGGCAGCGGCGTGCGCGACAACACCTGGGCCGCGGCGTCGTGCAGGGTGCGCAACTGCAGCTCGGCGAGGTACCCGGCGACAGCGCGCCATTCCCCCTCCGAGGCGTCCTCCGTGTCGCGGCCGAGCAGGCGGGCGAGGCGGGCGCGGCTTTCCGCGACGGACTGGCCACGGGCGTCGGCGGTGGCGTGCTGGTCGACGCCGTCTGGCAGGGCGCCGGTGATCCGGTGGACATCGCCGATGGCGGCGAAGTGTTCGTTCATCGGCGGCTGCCAGGCGCCGCCGAACGGCACTCGGTCGGCCACCGCCATCAGCGAGGTGCGCGTCGCTCCGGTGTAGACGAGCTCGCCGGCGGCGAGGCGCTCGGCGTCGCTGTAGCCGGCGGCGGCGACGGTGCCGGCGCGGACGGGCACGAGATCTGCCGTGGTCGAGCCGATGTCGACGAGGAGGGCGTCCGGCAGCACTCGTGCCACGAGATTCGCGGTCGCGTGCCAGTTCGCTGAGGCGACGCCGCGGACGTGGCCGGCGGCGTTGGCGAGGGGGATAAGGCCATCCGGGCCGGCGTAGAGCGAGACCGGCATGCCCTGGAACGCCTCGCCGATCCGCCGCACCACCTGTGCGACACCGTCGTGGCGGCTCTCGAAGGTGTCGGCGAGCTCGGCGGTGATGACGACGCCGATGCGGTCGACGGCTCCGACGAACGCCCGCGCCTCGGCGAGCGCGGCCTCCAGCCGGCCGATTCCCTGCCACAGCGGCGAGGCGATCTGCACCACCGCGACGATGCGCCCGCCCTCCAGGCGCGCCGCCTTGACGTGGGCGCCGCCGACGTCCAGACCGGCGACGGCCGTTGCAGTGGCCTTCAGAGGGTGGTCCATCCCGTGTTCACCGTCGTCCCGGTCGTCGACATCCGCAACGGCATCGCCGTGCAGGCCCGCGCCGGTGATCGCGCGAACTATGCGCCGCTGTCGAGCCCCCTGGTGACGACGCCCGAGCCGGTGACGGCTCTCGCTGGCCTGATGAGCCTGTTCCCGTTCCGCGCCGTCTACGTCGCCGACCTCGATGCGATCGAGCGCGGCGCGCCGAATGTCGAGGCCGCCGCGGCGATGGCGGCGGCCGCGCCGACGGCCGAACTCTGGCTCGACGCCGGCGTGGCGGGCGAGGCGGCCGTGCGGGCCGCTCGCGGCTGGGGGGCCGGGCGGGTGGTGATCGGCAGCGAGAGCCAGGCGGCGGACGACCTCGGCCTCGCTGTGCGGCTGGAGCAGGCCGGCGTGCCCGTGGCGCTGTCTCTCGACTTCCACGGTGAGGCGTTCGCGGGCCCGCCGGCGCTGTGGTCGGACCCGGCGCTGTGGCCGGACACGCTGATCGTCATGACGCTCGCCCGCGTCGGCACCGGCAGCGGGCCCGACATGGCCCGCCTCGCCGATGTGAAAGATCGCGCTGGCGCGCGCCGGGTGTTCGCCGCCGGCGGCGTGCGCGGGCCGGACGACCTCGCGGCGCTCGCCGAGGCCGGCATCGCCGGGGCGCTGATCGCGACCGCCCTGCACGACGGCCGCATCCGCGCCGCCGACCTCGCCCGCTGGGGCTGACGCCCGCCGTCAGCGCAGGGCGTAAGGACCGCGGTAGAGGAGCTCGGGCTCGGCAGTCGCTGCCGGCGCGGCCATCTCCACCGACGTGGTGGCGAAGATCTGCGACGGCTTCCGGCGCGCCATCTGGCGGATCACCCTGAGGGCCGCGTCGGAGAACTCCTCGAGGGCGCGGCGGCTGATGTTCTCGGTGGTGTCGCAGGCGCGGTGATAGCAGGCGTCGTACGGCTCGCCGGCGGTGCCGCCGTAGCGGCGCTGCTGCGACTTCGTCTTCAGGTCGTCGGTCCCGGCGAACAGCCCTGCGGTCGGGATGCCGGCCTCGAGGAACGAGGCGGTATCCGTCATTCCCTTGGAGTTGACGTGCCCGGCGCCGAGGCCGCGCCGCGCGAACGCCTTCTCGAAGAGGGCGCCGATCGCCTCCGACCGGGCGTCGCCGCGGGTGCGGTCGATGAAGCGGACATAGTTCGGCGAGCCGACCATGTCGAAGTTGAGATAGGCGAAGATCCGGGCCCGTTCGCGCTTCGACAGCGAAAGGACGTAGTGGGTGGAGCCCAGCAGCCCGATCTCCTCGGCCGCCCAAAGGGCGAAGCGGACGCGGTTGCGCGGCTTCGTGGAGCGTTTGGCGAGGTCCTCGGCGGCTGCCAGCACCAACGCCGTGCCGGAGCCGTTGTCGTTGATGCCGGGGCCTTCCGGCACGGAATCGAGGTGGGCGCCCACCACCAGCGTCCGGTCCGGGTCGCCTTCCGCCGTGTCGGCGATGACGTTCCACGTCGCCTTGGTCTTGATGGTCCCGCGGATGTCGAGGCGGACGACGGTGCGGCGCTGGCGGGCGCTGCGATAGAGGTCGCGACCGGCGCCATAGCTCAGGAAGACTGCCGGCAGGTCGTTGTCCTCGCCCGCGGTGACGGAGAGCGGCGCCGTCTCGCCGTCGAGGCCGGTGTTGAAGATGAGGATCGCCTTGGCGCCGGCTCGGCGGGCGTTCTCGATCTTGTCGGTGAAGAAGCAGCCGCCCCGCTGCACGAGCGCGATGGCGTGGCGCGTCTCGGCGGGGAAATCGTCGGCGCTGCAGCCGCTCGCAAGACCCTTGCCGTTCGCTGGCGGTGGCACGCGGATGCCGCGGGCCGGCACCACCGGGCCCTGAATCTCGGCGGATCCGGAATAGTCGAAGACGAGGTAGTCCTTGCCGTCCCGCAGGCGGCGGGCTTCCGGCCGCACCTTGGCCACCACCGGCTTGCGCGTCAGTTCGAACGTCTTCACCTCGAAACGCTGGCGCGTCACCGCGTAGCCGGCGCGCTCCAGCACCTTCGCCGCATAGTCGACCGACGCCCGGTAGCCGGGCGTGCCGGCGGCGCGGTTGCCGCCATTCTCGTCGGCGATCGTCTGCAGGGCGTCGAGATGGCGCTCCATGGTGGCCACGGTGTCGGACGGCGCCGTCTGAGCGGCGGCGGGAAGTCCGAACGTCGCGGGAGCAAGCACGGCGAACGCAAGCGCGACGAGGCTGCGCTGCGCGGGGCCCTTGGACATCTCGCATATCCCTCGCTGGTCAATCATCACAGGCACGCCGTCGGAGCGCCTCTGCGGTCGAAACGGGCATCTTCGCGTCAGCCCCGGCGAGGTGGCGCCCCGGAGACGAAATCGCGGGTGGTCAGTACAACGCGTATGGCCCCTTGTAGCGTGGCGATGACGACAGTGTTCTGGCAGCGGTCGCCTCGGGCACCGCCGGTTTCCGTCGCGCCATCTCTCCGACCACCGTCAGCGCCGCCGAGGAAAACTCGCGCAGCGCCCGCCGATTGATGTTGTCGATGGTGTCGCAGGGCTGGTGATAGCAGGCGTCGTAAGGCTCGCCGGCGCGGCCACCGTAGCGCTTCTGCTGCGATTTCGTCTTCTCGCCCTCCGCGCCAGAGAACAGCCCGGCCGCAGGAATGCCCGCCTCGATGAAGGCGAAGGTGTCGGTGCGTCCGCCAGAATCGAAGTGCGCGGAGACGAGGCCTTTGCGCTTGAACGCGGCACGGAAGTCGTCACCGATCGCTACCGACGCCGGGTTTGCGAGGGTCTCGTCGACGAACCGGACATAGTTCGGCGAGGCGACCATGTCGAAGTTCAGATACGCGAAGATCCGCTGGCGCTCGTGCTTCGGCAGTGTCGTGACGTAGTGGACCGAGCCGAGCAGGCCCATTTCCTCGGCCGCCCAGAGTGCGAAACGCACCCGGTTGCGCGGCTTCTCCCCGCGTTCCGCCATCTGCTGCGCCGCCACCAGCACCAGAGCGATGCCGGAGCCGTTGTCGTTGATCCCGGGGCCATCGGGGACGGAGTCGAGATGGCCGCCGACCACCAGCGTGCGCTCGGGATCGCCGCCACGGCTGTCGGCGATGAGGTTCCACGTCGGCTTCGTCAGCACCTTCCCGCGGATGTCGAGGCGGACGACGGTGCGGCGCGCCTCGGCGCTGCGCAACAGGTCGCGGCCGGCCCGGTAGCTGAGGAAGACGATGGGCAGCGTGTTGCCGTTCTCGGCGGTGATCGTCACCACCTCCTTCTCGCCCGGGAGGCCGCTGTTGAAGAGCAGCATCGCCCTGGCCCCCGCTCGCTGGGCGTTCTCGAACTTCTGCGTGAGCATGCAGCCGCCGCGCTGCACGAGGGCGATGGCGCCGCGCGTCTCGGCCGGGAAGTCGTCGGCGCTGCAACCGCTCTTCAGGCCCTTTCCGTCGGCGGGCGGTGGCACGCGGGTGCCACCGGCCGGCACGACCGGCCGCTGCAGAGACGCTGATCCCGAGAAGTTGGCGACGAGATAGTCCTTCCGTTCGCGCAGGCGCTGCTTCTCGGGGCGTACGACCGCCACCGCCGGGCGCTCCGTCAGGCGATAGGTGGTGATCTCGAAGCGCTGCCGCGTGACATCGTAGCCGGCCTTCTCAAGCACCTTGGCGGCATAGTCGACCGATGCCCTGTAGCCCGAACTGCCGGCGGCGCGGTTGCCGTTGTTCTGGTCGGCGATCGTCTGCAGGGCGTCGAGATGGCGCTCCATCGTGGCGACGGTGTCGGCGACGGCCGGACGAACGGGGCCGGCGAGAGCGACGAGAGGCAGGGCCAGCACGGCCGCGGCCGTGGCCAGGGCGGCGCGACGGAGCCGTCCCGTCGGTTCGGTGGCTTGCGGCGAGGGGCCAGTATCACGCATCGGGGATTCTTCTTTGTAGATCATGGGATTGTAGTCGCCCCGGCGAGGCGGCCCCGGTGCCCGTACAAATAATTAGCGTTCGCCGTCACCAGCCGGGAACCGCCCCCTCGTGCCGGCGTTTATGAGCAAGCCGACCGAGCCGCCTTGCACCGAGGCGTCGGTTGGTGAGGAGGCCGGGACGACTGCGACGGTGTTCCCCCGCCCGGCGCGTCAGTCCCGGCCCCCGTTCTATCCGGGGGCGGGACGCGAGGTTCGCGTCCCCCTCCTCCTCCTGGGCTTCGTTGACTCGAAGGGCGCCAGCTTCTGCCGGCGCCCTTTGACGCGTTTCGACATCCGCTTCGGACTCAGCCCGCCTTCGCCACCGCCCGCTTCGCCATCACCGTCACGAGATGGGCGCGGTAGTCCGACGAGCCGTGGATGTCCGACAGCATGTCACCGGCCGGCACGGTGATCGAGGCGACCGCCTCCGGCGACCAGTTCGACGCCAGCGCCTGCTCCATCGCGGAGACGCGGAACGCGCCCGACGAGCCGACGCCGGTGGCGGCGACGCGCACGCCGTTCGCGGTCTTCGCGACGAACACGCCGCACATCGCGTAGCGGGAGGCCGGGTTGCGGAACTTCTCGTAGCCGGCCTTCTGCGGGATCGGGAACGACACCTTGGTGATGATCTCGCCGTCCTCGAGCGCCGTCTCGAACAGGCCGGTGAAGAAGTCGTCGGCCGCGATCGAGCGCTTGTTGGTGACGACGGTGGCGCCGAGGGCGAGCAGGGCGGCGGGGTAGTCGGCCGCCGGGTCGTTGTTGGCGACCGAGCCGCCGATCGTGCCCATGTGGCGCACGGCCGGATCGCCGATCATGCCGGCGAGCGCGGCCAGCGCCGGGATCGCCCGCGCCACGTCGGCGGAGGCGGCGACTTCGGCGTGCTTGGTGGCGGCGCCGATGGTCACGGTGTCGCCGGTGACGGTGATCCCCTTGAGCTCGGCGAGCTTGCCGATGTCGACGAGGTGCTCAGGCGCGGCGAGGCGCTGCTTCATCGTCGGCAGCAGCGTCTGGCCGCCGGCGAGCAGCTTCGCCTCGCTGGAAGACGCGACGAGCGAGGCGGCGTCCGCAACACTCGCCGGGCGGTGGTAGGTGGTCTCGTACATCTGTTTCGTCCCTCCGTCCCGGTGCGGCCGCTCGGCCGGCGGGAGCGTCAAGCGATGAAAGGGGCGGCCGCCGGGGTGCGGCGGCCGCGGGTCAGTTCGTCACTCGGCCGCCATCGGCCGGCGCGCCGCCTGGGCGGCCTTCCAGACGACCTGCGGGGTCGCCGGCATCGGCAGCTCGCGAACGCCGAGGGCGTCGGTGATGGCGTTGATCACCGCCGGCGTCGAGCCGATGCAGCCGGCCTCGCCGCAGCCCTTCATGCCGAGCGGGTTGCCCGGGCAGACGGTCTCGGTGGTCATCACGTTGAACATCGGCAGGTCGTCGGCGCGCGGCATGCAGTAGTCCATGTAGGACGCCGTCAGGATCTGCCCGCCCGAGTCGTAGGTGCAGCCTTCCAGCAGCGCCTGGCCGATGCCCTGCGCCAGTCCGCCGTGCACCTGGCCCTCGACGATCATCGGGTTGATGATCTTGCCGAAGTCGTCGGCGGCGACGAACTGGATGATCTCCACCGTGCCGGTGTCGGGGTCGACCTCGACCTCGCAGATGTAGGTGCCGGCCGGGAAGGTGAAGTTCGTCGGGTCGTAGAACGACGTCTCCTTCAGGCCCGGCTCCATGCCGGCGGGCAGGTTGTGGGCGGTGTAGGCGGCGAGCGCCACCTGGAAGAACGGCATTTCCTTGTCGGTGCCGGCGACCTTCAGGTTGCCGTTCTCGATGATGATGTCGTCCTCGGAGGCTTCGAGCTGGTGGGCGACGATCTTCTTCGCCTTCGCCTCCACCTTCTCGAGCGCCTTCAGGATGGCGCTCATGCCGACCGCGCCGGAGCGCGAGCCGTAGGTGCCCATGCCGAACTGCACCTTGTCGGTGTCGCCGTGGACGATCGAGACCGACGAGGTCGGCACGCCGAGCCGCTCGCTGACGAGCTGCGCGAAGGTCGTCTCGTGGCCCTGGCCGTGGCTGTGCGAGCCGGTGAGCACCTCGATGGTGCCGACCGGGTTGACCCGCACCTCGGCCGATTCCCACAGGCCGACGCCGGCACCGAGCGAGCCCACCGCCTGCGACGGCGCGATGCCGCACGCCTCGATGTAGCAGGAGAAGCCGATGCCGCGGAGCTTGCCGCGGCGCGCCGCCTCGGCCTTGCGGGCCGGGAAGCCGGCATAGTCGGCCGCCTTCAGAGCCGCGTCGAGCGTCGCGTCATAGTCGCCGACGTCGTAGCACATGATCACCGGCGTCTGATGCGGGAAGGTGCGGATGAAGTTCTTCCGCCGGAGCTCCGCCGGGTCGACGCCGAACTCGCGCGCCGCGGTCTCCATCAGCCGCTCGATGACGTAGGTCGCCTCCGGCCGGCCGGCGCCGCGATAGGCGTCGACGGGCGTGGTGTTGGTGTAGACCGCGTCCACCTCGGCATAGATCGCCGGGATGTCGTACTGGCCCGACAGCAGCGTCGCGTAGAGGTAGGTCGGGATCGACGAGGAGAACGTCGACATGTAGGCGCCGAGGTTGGCGATCGTCTTGACCTTCAGGCCGATCGCCTTGTTGTCGGCGTCGAAGGCCATTTCCGCCCGGGTGACGTGGTCGCGGCCGTGGGCGTCGGTGAGGAACGCCTCGGTGCGGTCCGCCGTCCACTTCACCGGCCGGCCACCGATGCGCTTCGACGCCCACAGGCAGACGGTCTCTTCCGGATAGATGAAGATCTTCGAGCCGAAGCCGCCACCGACGTCCGGGGCGACGACACGCAGCTTGTGCTCCGGCGCGATGCCGACGAAGGCGGCGAGCACCAGCCTGGCGACGTGCGGGTTCTGCGTCGTGTTGTAGAGGGTGAAGTGCTCCTCGGCCGGGTCATAGGAGCCGATCGCGGCGCGCGGCTCCATGGCGTTCGGCACGAGGCGCGAGTTGACGATGTCGAGCGACACCACCTTGGCGGCGCGGGCGAGTGCCGCCTCGGCCGCGCCCTGGTCACCGAGCGACCAGTTGAAGATGGTGTTGCGCGGCGCCTCCGGATGGAGCTGCGGCGCGTCCTCGTCCTGGGCGTGGGCGAGGTCGACGATCGCCGGCAGTTCCTCGTATTCCACCGCCACCTTCTCGGCGGCGTCGCGCGCCTGGTTGCGCGTCTCGGCGATGACCACGGCGACGGCGTCGCCGACATGGCGGACGCGGTCGTGGGCGATCGCCGGATGGGCGCCCGCCTTCATCGGCGTGCCGTCCTTGGAGTGGATCATCCAGCCGCAGATCAGGCCGCCGATCTTGTCCTCGGCGAGGTCCGCTCCGGTGAGCACGCCGACGACGCCCGGCGCGGCGAGCGCCTCACTGGCGTCGATCGAGACGATCTTCGCGTGCGCGTGCGGCGAGCGCACGAACGCGGCGTAGGTCATGTCCTTCAGGCCGATATCGTCCGTGTAGCGGCCGCGGCCGGTGATGTAGCGCTTGTCTTCCTTGCGCAGCACGCGCGCGCCGATTCCCTCGACACCCATCTGGGTTCCTCCAACGGTTTCCTCGACGACGCGACGCTTATTCTGCGGCCTGCGCCATGCCGGCCATCTCGGCGGAAGCCGCCTCGATCGCCTTGACGATGTTGTGGTAGCCCGTGCAGCGGCAGATGTTGCCCTCGAGCTCGTGGCGGATGGTCTTCTCGTCGAGAGCCTTGCCGCCGTGGCGATTGATCATGTCCACCGCCGTCATGATCATGCCGGGGGTGCAGAAGCCGCACTGCAGGCCGTGATGCTCGCGGAACGCCGCCTGTACCGGGTGCAGCTCGTCGCCCTTCGCCAGGCCCTCGATGGTCGTCACCGTCGCGCCGTTCGCCTGCACGGCGAGGATGGTGCACGACTTCACGGCGACGCCGTCGATATGAACCACGCAGGCGCCGCACTGCGACGTGTCGCAGCCGACGTGGGTACCGGTGAGGCCGAGCGTGTCGCGCAGCAGCGCCACCAGCAGGGTACGGTCCTCGACGTCGGCTTTCGCCGCCCGTCCGTTCACGGTCAAAGAAACCGCCGTCATTCGCGTCTCTCCCTCGATTGTTGGGCTGGCGGCACCGAGAGCGCCGTCGCTCGTTCCAAAAACTCGATCAGTTGAAGGCCCACAGCAGCGCGATCACCACGGCGAGCGCGATCAGTCCCCAGACCACCGGGCCGCCCAGCACCCCCTTGCCGGCGGCGACCTCCATCTTCTGCTCGGCGTCTTCCACGGCGTGTTCCGCCTCGAGGATGACACCGTGGGCCGCGCCGGGCGCACCGATGATCGGCGCGTCGGTCGGCGCGATCGACGAGCGCGACTCGGCGGTGATCATCTCCGCATCTTCTTCCGACAGCGCCGCGCTGGCGGGGGCCGTCGCGTCGGCCATGCCGTCCGTGGCGGCCGAGGAGGCGGCGACCTTGGCGGCGAAGGCGCCGAAGAAGTCGTCGGCCATCTTCTTGGCGGTGGAATCGATCAGCCGCGCGCCGAGCTGGGCGAGCTTGCCGCCGACCTGCGCCTTGGCGGCGTACTTCAGGATGGTGGCGTCGGGCCCGTCCTCGGTGAGCGCCACGTCGGCGCCGCCCTTGGCGAAGCCGGCGACGCCGCCCTTGCCCTCGCCGGAGATCGTGTAGCCCTCGGGCGGGCGGATGTTCAGGAGCGTCACCGCGCCGGTGAACTTCGCCTTCACGGGGCCGACCTTGGCGGTGACCGCCGCCGTCATCTCGTTGTCGGATGTCTTCTCCAGCGATTCGCAGCCGGGAATGCAGGCCTTCAGCACCTCCGGGTCGTTGAGGGCGGCCCACACGCGTTCGCGCGGGGCTGCGATCCGGTACTCGCCGGTCATCTCCATCGAAAGCTCGCTCCCGTCGACTCGCCCGGCCGCCCTTGCGGCGGGAGGCGTCGCCCCGTGCACCAACCCGCAGGTGGTCCGAGACTGTCGGCGGCAGCTTGCCCCTTGGAACGGTTCTCGGCAACAGCGGAAAGGAGCGGCGGGATGCCACGACTGTTGCACGTGGCGGATGGCCCCGCCGCCGTGCCCGTCGCGCGCCCCCGCACGTGACACGTTGACCCGCGGCCCAGCCTGGTCCTTAAACTCCCCGCCCGTGACAGAGATCGCTCCGCCCCCCGCCGCCGGCACCACAACCCGCTCCTCGACCGTGCTCGTCGCGGCGGGTTGGAACGACTATGCGCTGCTCGATTCCGGCAATGGCGCGAAGCTCGAGCGCTACGGCCGCGTCACCGTCGTGCGGCCGGAGGAGCAGGCGATGTGGCGGCCGCGGTTGCCGCTCGCGCGCTGGGACGCGGCCGATGCCGTCTTCACGGGCTCGACGGACGAGGAGGGCGCCGGCCGCTGGCGGATGGCGCGGCCGCTGCCGGAGGCGTGGGAGCTCGGCTACGGCTCCGCCCGCTTCCTCTGCCGCTTCACGAGCTTCCGCCATCTCGGCATCTTCCCCGAGCAGCGCAGCCATTGGGACGACATGGCGCTGGCGATCCGCGGCGCCGGCCGGCCGATCCGGCTGCTCAACCTGTTCGGCTACACCGGCCTCGCCTCGCTGCTCGCCGCCGATGCCGGTGCGGAAGTGACGCACGTCGACGCCTCGAAGAAATCCGTCGCCTGGGCGCGCGAGAACCAGGCGCTCTCCGGCATGGGCGGCCTGCCGATCCGCTGGATCATCGACGATGCGATGAAGTACGCCGCCCGTGAGGTGCGCCGCGGCAGCCGCTACGACGCCGTGGTGCTCGATCCGCCGCGCTTCGGCCGCGGACCGGCCGGCGAGGTGTGGCAGCTGTTCGAGCACCTGCCGGAGATGCTGTCGCTCGTCCGCCAGTTGCTGACGCCCGAGCCGCTCGCCGTCGTCACCACCGTCTACGCCATCCGCGCCTCGCACCTCGCGATCGACCGGCTCGTCCAGCAGGAGCTCGGCGATCTCGGCGGCCGCTTCGAGACGGGCGAACTCGCGCTCGCCGAGGAGGGCAGCGACCGCCTGCTGCCGACCTCGCTGTTCTCGCGATGGAGCGCCGCATGACCGACGACAGTTCGTGGGGGGAGGCCGGTCGGCCGGGCCTCGTCAAGGCGGTGACCAGCGTCTCCAACCCGACGGTGAAGGAGATCCGCGCGCTGACGCAGCGCAAGCGCCGCGCCGAGACCGGCCTCTTCCTCGCCGAGGGCCTGAAGCTCGTCGCCGACGCCGTCGATGCCGGCTGGAAGGTCGAGACGCTGGTGGTGGCCGCCGACATGATGCGCCACCCGGTCGCCGGCCGCGTTGCCGCCACCGCCCGCACCCACGGCGCGCTGGTGCTGGAAGCCAACAACGCCGTGATGGAATCGGTGACGCGGCGGGACAACCCGCAGTCCGTCGTCGGCGTCTTCGTCCAGCGCCTCGCCGATCTCGCCACGCTCGACCCGGCGGATGCCACCGTCTGGGTGGTGCTCGAGGGCATCCGCGATCCCGGCAACCTCGGCACCATCCTGCGCACCGCCGACGCCGCCGGCGCCACCGGCGTCATCCTCGTCGGCGACACCACCGACCCGTTCGGCCTGGAAGCCGTGCGGGCGAGCATGGGCTCGATCTTCAATATCAAGGTAGCGCGGGCGAGCCTCGACGCTTTCCTCGCCTGGCGGGTGGGCTTCAGGGGACCGGTCGTCGGCACGCACCTCGCCGGCGCCGTGGACTACCGCACGGTGCCCTATGCGGAGCCAGGAATGCTCGTCATGGGCACCGAGCAGTCCGGCCTCTCCGAGCGCCTGGCGGCCGCCTGCACGCACCTCGTGAAGATCCCGATGGCCGGCAAGGCCGACAGCCTTAACCTCGCGGTCTCGACGGCCGTGGCGCTCTACGAGATGCGGCGTGGGAAGCTGCGGCTTTAGGGGGCGAGGGACGATGACTTGCCATCCCCCGCGGCCGTCACCCCGGACGCGGAGCAACGCGGAGCGAGCCGGGGCCCAGCGGAAGAGTTGTCGCGCGTAGCGCGACATTGAAGTCGCGCCTCCGGCGCGCACTCTTGCGCTGGGTCCGGATCGGCGCTCGGCTGCGCCTCGCTTGTCCGGGATGACGTTGAGTAAGGCGTAGACTCTACCGCCCCTCGACCAGCGGCGCGAAGATGCGCACCACTTCCTCGTAGACCGGCCGCTTGAACGGGATGACGAGCTCCGGCAGCTGGCGCATCGACACCCAGCGCCACTCGAGGAACTCCTCCTTGTGGCCGTCGGGCGGATTGCGGACGTCGATGTCGGCGTCGCAGCCCTCGAAGCGGAAGGCGAACCACTTCTGCGTCTGGCCGCGATAGCGCCCCTTCCACGCGGCCTTGGCGATCGGCGGCGGCAGGTCGTAGGGCAGCCACTCGGGCGCCTCGGCGAGAAGCCGCACCGCCTTGACGCCGGTCTCCTCCCAAAGCTCGCGGGCGGCGGCGGCGCGCGGGTCCTCGCCCGCATCGACGCCGCCCTGCGGCATCTGCCACTCGAAGCCGGGCGCGACGTGCTCCTGCCCCCCGCGTCGGCGGCCGACGAAGACGAGGTTGTCGGCATTCAGCATCATCATGCCGACGCAGGGCCGGTAGGGAAGGCCCGCGAGCGGGTCGTCGCCGGTGGTCGAGCCGGGTTTGCCGTGCTTCACGCAAGCCTCGCGAAGGATGAGGGGTGGAAGGGCCGTAGCAATCGCGCGGCCGAAGAGGCAGCATTAGCAGAACGGTGCGGCCGGCAGAATGACGGCCAGATGTCGCGCGGGGAGTGTCGGCGATGCGGACTGAGAAGACGTGGATGTGGGCGATGCTGGCGGCGGGTGCCGCAGCGGCCGCGCTGGCGGCGGCAGCTCCGGCCGCAGCGGCGGACCCGAAGCCCGGCCGGTGGAAGTGGACCGAGGGGACGATCTGGTACGTGCCGCCGGCCGGCTTCCCCGCCATCGTCTCGAGCCCGGACACGAACGAGGTTCTCGAGGTCTACGACCAGACCGTCTACTCGATCGACCGCTACTGGAAGGGCTACATCTGGGGCTATCAGCGCGTGCAGTTCTGGTCGAAGTCCGACCAGATGCCGGTCACGCCCGACAGCGACCCGACGTGCGCCCGCATGGTCGGCTCGATCACACCGGAGGGCACCCTCAACGTCTCCTTCACGCCGCTCGGCGGCGGCTCGCGCACCACCGGCGTCGGCTTCATGCAGAAGTTCGACAAGGCGTGGACGATGGAGATGCAGATGACCACCGGCTCGGACGATCTGCAGATCAGCCACTGGGCCTACATGGAATATTGCGACATCGACAAGAAGTGCCCGCTGCCGGGCATCAAGGGCACCGCGCAGTCGTTCCTGCAGGCCTGCCGCGACCTCGATACGCAGTAGGCATCGCATAGAGAAAGGTGCTGACGCGCCAAGCGCCAGCACAACTATCTCAGATCTTCAATCCGTAACGGCCTCGACGCTCCATTCCTGCATGTCTCGAAACTACCCAATTCTGTCGATGATAGCAGGGTCTTGCATTGCTTGTCCGAGATGCCAAAAAGGTTGAAGTGGCAAGGGTCACCATCGGATGGGTCAGGGGTCAAGCTGCATCCCGGAGGGAGGGATGACGACTTAACTCTCCAGAAGATCGCCGGATCCCCAGAAATTCTCGGTTCATAATGCTTTCGGATGTGGCTGCAAATGTTCCCGCTTGCAAGCTCTGCGCATTCCGGGTCGATGACTGAGATGCCGCCTCCCGTTGAGTTCTTGAAGGCGAGACTCTTAAATCTTCCGAATTCTGCACTGAAATGAAGTGGATGGATGAGTCTAACGACCTCTTCCTTCTCCACGGCAAACCCCCTAGATAGTCTCCCAATTCTGCGAGCTGCAGGTAGGAAACGTCTGCCACATCAGCGTCACCACGCGTATGCTGCAGTGATACATACCCACCAGGGTTGCAAAAAACATCAACGCAGTCAGCAGTATTGTAGCCAGAGACCAAAATGCCGCCGCTCTCGTCGGGGAATGCTTCAATAGAAGTTGCACCGGCGTCGCGCAGGAGGCCTGCGACCTCCAGCGCAGTCCAGGCGACCTCTGGCAAAGCGGCGATACCCCTGCCGTAGTGCCAACCGGTGGGCAGCCTAAGAAATCCAGTAATTGCCAAGACATACGGCTCAAAGGCGAATGTCGACGACATCTCCGGCTTCGAATTCCGTAGCCCAATTGCCGTCACTTCTTTTCCTCTCCGCGCCGCAGCTGGTCATACCCCGCCCGAACCTCGGACATTGTCATTATGGAATGATTAGTTACGCTCTCGAACTCAGATATCAACGCCGACAACTCTGCACAGAGTGTCTTTGCAGTCGTGAACGACATCGACAGTCGGACCTGCGGCTGCCCGTTCAACAACGTTAGGACGCCGACGTCCGATAACGTCGCGCCCAAGTCGAATCCGTTGAAATAGAGGGTTCTAACCGCGACTGGGCTCGCGGCACCGGGGGTGCCGCGAGCTTGATTTGTATCAGCGTCGGGGTCGGTCATTGCGAAGCGACCTTCTGATTATCCGCAGCTTACGCCGCCTCAGTTCGGCACCACCACCTCGGCCGCTGCCTTGTCGGCGCTCGGCGGGAAGGCCTGGTTGATCTGGATGCCGCGCAGGAGGTCGAGTGCGTAGTTCAGCTGCTTGTCGTCCTTGGCGTCCGGCGGCACATAGGCCTGCGAACCGCCGCCTTCCTGGCCGTCCTGGGACTCGAGGTGGCCGCGCAGCGACGCCTCGCCCTTGGTCTCGGCCTTGCCCTTCAGCTCTTCCGGCAGGTCCTGCAGGATCTCGATGTCGGGATCGATGCCCTTCGCCTGGATCGAGCGGCCGGCCGGCGTGTAGTAGCGCGCGGTGGTGAGCCGGATCGCGCCGTTGGCGCCGAGCGGGATGATCGTCTGCACCGATCCCTTGCCGAACGAGCGGGTGCCCAGCACCGTCGCGCGACGGTGGTCCTGCAGCGCGCCGGCGACGATCTCGGAGGCGGAGGCGGAGCCGCCGTTGACGAGGATGATCACCGGCTTGCCGTCGGTGAGGTCGCCGTCGCGGGCGTTGAAGCGCTGCGTCTCGTCGGCCTGGCGGCCGCGGGTCGAGACGATCTCGCCGCGGTCGAGGAAGGCGTCGGAGACGGAGATCGCCTGGTCGAGCAGGCCACCCGGATTGTTGCGCAGGTCGATGACGAAGCCCTTCAGCTTGTCGGCCGGGACCTCCTTCTCGATCTCCTCGACGGCCGCCTTCAGGCCCTCGAAGGTCTGCTCGTTGAACTGCGAGATGCGGACGTAGCCGACGTCGCCCTCGACGCGCGAGCGCACCGACTTGATCCGGATGACGGCGCGGTTGAGCGTCATCTCCACCGGTTCCTCCGCGCCTTCGCGGCGGATCGTCAGCTTGATCTCGGTGTTGACCGGGCCGCGCATCTTCTCGACGGCCTCGTTCAGGGTCAGGCCCTGCACCTGCTCGCCGTCGATGTGGGTGATGAAGTCGTTCGTCATCACGCCGGCCTTCTGGGCCGGGGTGTCGTCGATGGGGGTGACGACCTTGACCAGGCCGTCCTCCATGGTGACCTCGATGCCGAGCCCGCCGAACTCGCCGCGGGTCTGCACCTGCATGTCGCGGAAGTCCTTCGGCGGAAGGTAGCTCGAGTGCGGATCGAGCGAGGTCAGCATGCCGTTGATCGCCGACTCGATGAGCTTGGCGTCGTCGGGCGATTCGACATAGTCGGCGCGGATGCGCTCGAAGACGTCACCGAACAGGTTGAGCTGCCGGTAGATGTCGTTGACGGCAGCGTTGGCGCTCATGGGGCCGAGCAGGCGAGGCTCGGTCGCGATGACCGCTGTGCCGATGCCGATCAGGACACCGACGCCGACGAGGGAAAGTCTGCGCATCATCCGCGAACCTCTTGGTCTTCCCGGCCGGCCCACCAGGGGGCCGGATCAATGGACGAGCCGTCCTTGCGAAACTCTACGTAGAGCGCCGGACCGTTGTCGACAGGGGCGTCGCCCGACACACCCGTTCCGTCCGTACGCGAAGGCTCCCGCCCGCCCATCACTCCGACGGGCTCCCCGGCGAGCACGAACTGCCCGAGGTCCACGTCGATTCTATCAAGGCCCGCCAGCAGCAGATGATAGCCGTCGCCGACGTTCAAGATCAAGATTTTGCCGTAGGAGCGGAACGGACCGGCATAGACGGCCCAGCCGTCAGCCGGTGCGGTGACGCGCGCGCCGGGCGTGGAGGCGATCGTCCAGCCCTGTGACGGGACGCCGTCGTCGGCCGCATCGCCAAAGCGCACCGTCACCGCGCCGGCGACCGGCAGGGGGAGGGTGCCGCGACTGGCGGTGAAGGCGGTGGCCGGCGACAGGCGGCCGGGGTCGGCGCCGCCCTTCGGAGTGCTTTCGCGGGCTGCGGTCGCCGCCTGCTTCGAGGCTTCGACCTCGGCCTCCATGCGGCCGATGAGGTCCTGCAGGCCGGTCGCCTGACCCGCCAGGGCTTCGGCGCGCTGGCGTTCCTCGGCAAGGGCGGCGGAGGACTGCTCGTAGAGCCGCCGCTTCTCGGCGAGCAGCAGTTCGACGCGCTGGCGCTCTTCCGCGATCGCCTCGAGGTCGGCGGAGAAGCGCGACAGTTCCGCGTCGGCATCGGTCTTGAGGCGGGCCATCGTCGCGAGGTCGGCGGTGAGCGCCTCGGCCTCGACTCGGATCTGTGGGGTGACGGCGGCGAGCAGCAGGGCCCCCCGCACGGCGTCGCGGGCGTCGGCCGGCGCGACGAGCAGTGCGGGTGGAGGATGACGCCCGAGCCGCTCGAGAGCGGCCAGAACCTCCACGAGCGCCTCGCGCCGTTCGTCGAGCGAGAGGCGGATGGCGGCAAGGCTCTCATCGAGCCGCAGGAGCCGCGCTTCCGCCGTCGTGAGCGAGCGCTCGAGCTCACCGATGTCGCTCGCCGTCTCGATCAGGGCGGCGTTGAGGCTCGCGCGGTCGGCGTCGAGGGCGGCGACCTCCTCGGCAAGGGCCGCCTGGCGCTCGACGGACACCTCGATGCGGGCCCGCAGGGCGGCAAGCTCGCTCTCGCGCAGCTTCCGGCGGCTCTCACCCGGCGTTTTGGCGGCGTCCAGCAATTCGAAAGCGGCGGCGTTCGGGCCGGAACCTTCACCGGACTGCGGGAGGGGAGCATCCGCCTTCGGGGCGACGTCCTCGGCCATGACGGCGCCTGCACACAGAACGCCTGCCGCGACGGCGAGGGCCGTCACGCTACGGGACGCTCGAAACAGGGGCGACAGGGTAGCCGTAGCCTTGTCCTCCGGGTCGCGGCCGGACCAGCGGCCGCCGCGATCAGTCCGCCGGCGAAATGGTAAATGAAGCGTCAACACCGGCCCCGATGCGACCGGACCCTCGCGAGTTGAACCCCGCACTCCTGGTCGGTTAGCGCCGGATTGCGTCGCCATCGTGCCCAGAACGCGGGCGTTTGGCGGCAGAAGGCGTCGGCGCGGGACCGTCAGTCGCGGTGATAGGGATGGCCGGAGAGCAGCGTCACCGCCCGGTAGAGCTGTTCGGCCAGCATGACGCGCACCAGCTGGTGGGGCCACGTCATCGCGCCGAACGAAACCACCAGCGCAGCCGTGTCTCGGATCGCCGGGTCGTGGCCGTCCGGACCGCCGATGACGATGGCAGCGGCGGTGCGGCCGCCGTCGCGCTCGCGCGCCAGGAAGTCGGCGAAGTCGCGGCTTGCGAGGGCGGCGCCGCGCTCGTCGAGGACCACGCGGGCCGCGCCCGGCGCCAGCAGCCCGGCGAGGGCGGCGGCTTCCTCGGCGCGGCGGCTCGCGACCGACGCTCCGCGGCCCTCCGTGACCTCCCGCACCTGAAAGCCGGTGAGGCCGATCCGCGGGCCGGTCTTGGCCGCGCGGTCGAGGTAGCGGGCGGCGAGCTCACGCTCCGGGCCGGCCTTCAGCCGGCCGACGGCGGCCACGACGATCTGCACGGTGGTGCCCCGCCGCTTTGCGTGTCTCGATGCCGGCCCGAGCCGATCAGCCCGTCAGCCGAACCTTCGGCGCGGGCTCGGCCGACCACATCTTCTCGAGATTGTAGAAGCTGCGGACCTCGGGGCGGAAGACGTGCACGATGACGTCGCCGGCGTCGATCAGCACCCAGTCGCACTGCGGCAGTCCCTCGACCCGGGCGTTGCCGAAGCCCTGGTCCTTGAGGTTCTGCAGCAGGTGCTCGGCGATCGCGCCGACGTGCCGATGCGAGCGGCCGGAGGCGACCACCATGTGGTCTCCGATCGTCGTCTTGTCGGCGATGTCGATGGTTGTGATGTCCTCGGCCTTGGAATCGGAAAGGCTTGCGAGAACGGCTTCAAGGGACGTGTCGGCGTCACGGAGGGCGCCGACCGTCTCCGGAGGGGCGACGCGTGCCGCACCCTCGGCGTCGATTGCGATGGTCAGGGAAGCTTCCTCTCGAACGACTTTGACTGTCGACTTGCGCTCTGCCCCACCCTCGGCCCGTCTGTCGATGAGAACTGGCTGGCCGCAGCGTGGTCGCGGCGGAGTCCGCCGCCGTTGCTTATAGTAATGTGTCGAGGATGAAGGTTTCAAGACGAGGTGTCGCGACGGCGGGGTTTTCTCGTCTCTCGGGGCCGTTTTGCCGGCCTCCGGGGCAGTCCGGACGGCGGCCGGCGCGGTGGCCCCGCGCCTTGCCGTTGTCATCGAAATCGGATTAGGTTCTCGGCGCCGCAGAACCAGAGATCCTATCTGGCCAACCGGTTCGGCCTACGCGCCGAGCGCTGACAACAAGGATAGCCGGAAACCGTCGCCTGCGGGCGGGGGTGGTCGGGCGGCTTCTTATCGGTAACCGGTCTATGCCCCAAGATGGGAGGGAGCCCTATTATGGCTAAGATTACGAAGGTGATGGTCGGCGAGTCGCTGGTTGGCGACGGCAACGAGGTCGCCCACATCGACCTGATCATCGGGCCGCGCGGCAGCGCCGCCGAGATGGCGTTCTGCAATTCGCTGACGAACAACAAGGACGGCTTCACCTCGCTGCTCGCGGTGCTCGCCCCGAACATGCCCTGCAAGCCCAACACCGTGATGTTCAACAAGGTCACGATCAAGGGCGCCAAGCAGGCGGTGCAGATGTTCGGCCCGGCGCAGTACGGCGTCGCCAAGGCCGTGCAGGACAGCGTCGCCGACGGCACCATCCCGGCCGACGAGGCCGACGACCTGTTCATCTGCGTCGGCGTGTTCATCCACTGGGATGCCGAGGACGACGCGAAGATCCAGGAATACAACTACAAGGCCGTGAAGGAGTCCATTCAGCGCGCCGTTGCCGGCGAGCCGAAGGCGGCCACCGTCACCGCCAACCGTGCCAGCGCGGCCCATCCGTTCGCCGCGAAGGCGTAGAGCGGAAACCACCCTGCACAGGAGCCGCCTCCGGCTCAGCCGAAGGGCCTGTTGCAGCGGTTGGCCGCCATGTTCCTCGGCCGTTAGGCGGGACTTGGCCGCGACGGCATATCCGAGAACAGGAAGGGGAGCGGCCTTGCCGCTCCCCTTCTGCCGTTAGAGGGCCGACCCCGGCCCCAGCCGTGGCGCTGTTTCGCCGGTTCCGACGCGTCTCCGGGCGGTGTGGCCCACCATCGACGCGCGGCGCGCCGCGATGCCACGGGGTTGTGCCGTTCGGGAGGTCGTGACACATCGACGGGAGACCGGAGCCCGACGCCATGACGACATCGCCCCCCGACCAGCCACTCGCCAAGGGCGTCCACGACTACGTCGACGACCCGCGCAATGACGATGTGCTGATCTCCGTCAACGGCGCGCTGGTGCCCCGGGCGCAGGCGGTGGTGTCGGTGTTCGACTCCGGCTTCGTGCTGGGTGACGGCGTCTGGGAGGGGCTGCGCGTCGTCGACGGCGGCATCTGCTTCCTCGACGCCCATCTCGACCGTCTCTACGAGGGTGCCCACGCCCTGAAGATCGATATCGGCCTGTCGCGGGACGAGCTGACGGCGCGCCTGTTCGACTGCCTCGACGCCAACGGCATGACCGACGGCGTGCACGTCCGCCTGATGGTGACGCGCGGCGTCAAGCGCACGCCCTATCAGGACCCGCGCGTGACGATCGGCAAGGCGACGGTGGTCGCCATCCCCGAATACAAGTCGCCCGCCCCGGAGGTCGCCGCGCGTGGCCTGAAGCTGTTCACCGTCCACATCCGCCGCACCGGCCCGGCCGAGCAGGACCAGAAGCTCAACAGCCACTCCAAGCTCAACTGCATCCTCGCCTGCATCCAGGCGACGGAGGCGGGCGCCGACGAGGCGCTGATGCTCGACGACGCGGGGGCTGTCGCAACCTGCAACTCCACCCACTTCTTCATCGTCCGCAAGGGCGAGGTCTGGACCTCCGACGGCCTCTACTGCCTCGGCGGGATCACCCGCTCCAACGTCATCCGCCTGTGCGGCGACGCAGGCGTGCCGATCCGCGAGAAGCGCTTCTCGCTCGTCGACGTCTACGGCGCCGAAGAGGCCTTCGTCACCGGCACCTTCGCCGGCCTCGTGCCGGTGCGCGAGGTCGACGGCCGGGTGATCGGCAGGGCTCCGGACGACGGCGACCGCGCCGGCCCGGTGACGCGCCGACTGCGCGAGCTCTACAAGCAGTTCGCCCGCCGCGAGGCGGCACGTCCGGCGAGGGGCGCATGACGCGAACGGCTTTGCACCACCCCGCCTCCGCCTCACCGCCCCTCGTCGCGGCGGCCCGCAAGTCGCAGCTCTTCCGTGACCGCCGGCGGCGCTGCGCAGCGAGAACGCTCCAGACCCGAGCGCGGAGGGGCGTCCGATGACCGAGCCCGTCCGCATCGCCATGTGGTCCGGGCCGCGCAACATCTCGACCGCGATGATGCGCGCCTTCGAGAACCGCCCCGACACCGCCGTCGTCGACGAGCCGTTCTACGCGGCCTGGCTCGCCGCCACCGGCACGCCGCACCCGATGCGCGACGAGATCATCGCCGCCGGCGAGAAGGACGCCCGTCGCGTCGCCCACTGGCTGGTCGGCCCGATCCCCGGCGGGGCGTCGGTCTTCTACCAGAAGCATATGACCCACCACATGATCCCGGAGTTCGGGCGCGAGTGGCTCGCGGGCGTGACGAGCGCCTTCCTGATCCGGCGGCCGGAGGATGTCGTCGCCTCCTACGCCGACCGCCGCGGCCAGGTGACCCTCGACGACATCGGCGTCGTCGAGCAGGCGGAGATCTTCGACCGCGTCGCTGATCGGCTCGGCCATGCCCCGCCGGTGATCGATGCCGCCGACGTGCTCGCCGATCCGCGCGGGATCCTCACGGCGCTCTGCGCCGCCGTCGGCATCCCCTTCGACGCGGCGATGCTGTCGTGGCCCGCCGGCAGGCGCGACAGCGACGGCGTCTGGGCCGCCCACTGGTACGCCTCGGTGGAGAAGTCCACGGGCTTTGCCGCGCCGAAGCCGCCCGTCGATGCCGAGAGCCTCGATCCGGAGCAGCGCGCCGTCGCCGACGCCGCCCGCCGGTTCTACGATCGGCTGGCGCCGCACCGCCTCGGGGCGGCCTGAGAAGCCGCCTCCCGAGGGAAGGGGGCCAAACAAGGGGAAACAACCATGATCCGCCGCATCATCACCGCACTCGCGGCCTCGGCGCTGCTCGCGACATCCGCGATCACGCCGGCCGCCGCCTGCACGGGCATCAAGCTCACGGCGACCGACGGTGCCGTCGTGCGGGCGCGGACGCTCGAGTTCCAGGCGGACCCGAAGTCCGAGCTGATCTACATGCCGCGCGGGCAGGCGATCACCGGCACCGCGCCGTCCGGCAAGCCCGGCGGCCTGCAGTGGACGAGCAAGTACGCCGTCGCGGGCGCCAACGGCTTCGGCATGCCGATCGTCGTCGACGGGCTCAACGAAAAGGGGCTGGGCGGCGGGCTGTTCTACTTCCCGGGCTACGCCGGCTTCCAGGAGGTCGCGGCGAGCGACGTCGAGAAGTCGATGGGCTCGTGGGAGCTCCTCACCTACGTGCTCGGCAGCTTCGCCACTGTCGCCGAGGTGAAGGCGGGGCTTTCGGACATCTTCGTGAGCACAGCGCCGCTCGAGGGCTTCGATGGCGCGCCGCCGGTTCACATGATCGTCACGGACGCAGCCGGCGACAGCCTCGTCGTCGAATATGTCGGCGGCGTCCTGCACACCTACGACAACCCGCTGGGCGTGCTCACGAACTCGCCCGGCTTCGACTGGCACACGACGAACCTGCGCAACTTCGTCAACCTGTCGGCGCTCAACGTGCCGCAGCTCGCGCTCGGCGACATCAAGATCGACCAGACCGGCCAGGGGTCGGGCCTGCTCGGGATGCCCGGCGACTTCACCCCGCCCTCGCGCTTCATCCGTGCCGTGGCGTTCTCCCAAGCAGCCGCCCCCGCCGCCGATGGCGAGGCGGCGATGAAGCTCGCCTTCCACATCCTCGACAACTTCGACCTGCCCCCGGGCACGGTGCGCAGCGGCAAGGGCGCCAGCGACTACGAGGTGACGTTCTGGACCGGCGCGGCGGACTTGAAGAACCTCCGCTACTACATCACCACCTTCGACAACCGGCAGATCCGCATGTTCGACCTCGCGGCGGCAGCTGCGAGCGAGGGCGGCGGAATCGTGACAATGCCGCTCGACCAGCCGGAGGACATCCTCGAGGTGAAGCGGCCCTGAGGGCAGTGCCGGCTCAGCCCGGCAGCAGCGTCTCGAGGGTCTCGAGCCGGTCGGCCTCGCCGGGCGGCTTGTCCCAGCGGATGCGGGCGATGCGCGGGAAGCGCATTGCCACGCCCGACTTGTGCCGGGTCGACCGCTGCAGCCCCTCGAAGGCCACCTCCAGCACGAGGCCCTTCGCGGCTTCGTGGACGACCTCGCGGACGGGGCCGAAGCGGTTCGTCGTGTTCGCCCGCACGAACTTGTCGAGCTGCACGAGCTCCTCGTCGGTGAAGCCGAAATAGGCCTTGCCGACGGGGACGAGCTCGTCGCCCGCCTCGCCGTCCCGCCAGACGCCAAAGGTGTAGTCGGAATAGAACGACGAGCGCTTGCCGTGGCCGCGCTGGGCATACATCAGCACGGCGTCCACCGTCTTCGGGTCGCGCTTCCACTTGAACCACGGCCCCTTCGGCCGGCCGGGCACGTAGGTGCTGTCGCCGCGCTTCAGCATCAGTCCCTCGACCGCGTCGGCATCGACGCCGGTGCCGGCCCCTGCCGGGTCGGCGCGGATCGCGGCGAGGCCCTCCCAGTCGTCGAACGGCACCAGCGGCGACAGGTCGAAGGCCGGGCCGGCGGGGCCGGCGACGAAGGCTTCCAGCCGCTGCCGCCGCGCATCGAAGGGGAGGGCGCGCAGGTCCTCGCCGTTCTCGGCGAGGAGATCATAGGCGCGGATCTTCGGCGGGAACTCCGCCATCAGCTTCGGCGACACCGCCTTGCGGTTCAGCCGCTGCTGCAGCACCGAAAACGGCTCGACGCAGCCGTCGCGGACGATCAGCAACTCGCCGTCGACGGCGCCGTCGAACTCGAGCATCCCGAGCAGGTCCGGAAAGGCGGCCGAGACGTCTTCGCCGGTGCGCGAATAGAGCCGCGCCACCCGCCGTCCGTCCTCGGCGGTGCCGCAGGCTGCCTGCACGCGGATGCCGTCCCACTTCCACTCGGCGCGGAAGGCCGCCGGGTCGAGGCTGGCTAGCTCCGCCTCGTCGAGCGGCTGCGCCAGCATCGGCGGCCGGAACGGCGCCGGGTCGACACTCGCCGGCGCCTCACCCCGCCCCTCCACCCAGGCGAACAGCTCCAGATAGGGCGGCGCCAGCCCGTGCCAGACCTCCTCCACCGCGTCGGCGTCGACGGGGCCGAGGCGAGCCACGGCCGCCTTCGCGAGCCGGGCGGAGACGCCGACGCGCAGCCCGCCGGTGATGAGCTTCAGGAGCGCCCAGCGGCCGGTCTCGTCGAGGCCGTCGAGCCAGCCGGCGAGCAGCCCCGGCAAAGCCGCCTTGCCGCTCGTCGACAGCCCGTCCACCACCTCCGACAGCGCCGGCGGCGGCGCGTTGCGGCCCGGCCGCTCGGGCCACATCAGCGCCACCGTCTCCGACAGGTCGCCGACGTAGTCGTAGGAGAGGGCGAACAGCATCGGGTCGACGCGCTCGGCGATCAGCCCGCGGATCAGCCCGCCCTTGGCGTGCTGGAAGACGAGCCCGCCAGTGAGTGCTGCCAGCGCGAAGCCACGCTCGGGGTCCGGCACCTCCCGGAAGAACGCCTCCATCAGCGCCAGCTTGGCGTTGCGCCTCGGCTCGAAGGCGAGCCGGTCGAGGAGTTCAGCGAAGGGAGTCATGCGGCGCGCTGGTCGCCAAGCCGGGCGAGCAGGCTCGGCTCTGAATCGAGCAGCTTCAGCAGGTTCGCCATAGGTCGGCTGACGAGAACGTCGCCGGCTTCGTATTTCTGGAATGCGCGCGGCCCGCCCCCGAGGAGTTCGCCGGCACGCCGCTGCGAGAGGCGCAGGCGTCGCCGGATCCGCCGGATGTCCTCGGCCGTCGGAAGTCCTTCCGCCTCCGCCTTGAGGCGGTTGAGGGCACGGTCGAGCAGCCGCATGTCGGTGACATCGTGCAGGCCGTCACCATCGCCGTCGGGGTACCAGCCGGGCAGATCAACGGTGACGGAGCCGTGACGATACTCAACGGGGGTGCGCCGGACGCCGCGGGTGAGCGTGGCACCGGTTTCGGGGTGAAGCCTCACGGTGTCGGTCATTCACCCTTCTCCTTGAACGACAGCACCACGAACTCGGTCACGACATCGGCAGTGAACTTGACATAGAGGGTCAGACCATCCGCCGGCACGTGATAGACGTCCTGCCAGACCCGGGCATCGGCGTAGCTCGTCATCGACTTGTAGAACATGCGCCGGTCGATCCCGCGGACGAGCGTCGAGACGTCGGTCGTCGTGAAGCCGAGTGCGCGTGCCGAGAGCGCCGCGGTCGTCGTCATCACCAGCCGGCCCGGATCGCCACACACCTCCTTGATGAGGGTGAGATCGTAGGAAGGCCGGCGCTTCTCCAAGACTGCCTACCCTAAAATTTTGGCACCATCATGGTGCCAGTGCAACCGCTTCGGCCACCGTACTCTCCTCCTCGTCGCCATAGCCCACCAGCCGGAGAGGGCGGGCGGCGATGCCGTGGGTGAGGCACCAGTGGACGAGGGCGTCCTCCTCGCCGTGGGTGACCCAGATCTCCGATGCACCCGTCTCGGCGACGGTGGTGCAGAGGTCCTCCCAGTCGGCGTGGTCGGAGACGACGAGCGGCAGCTCGACGCCGCGCTGGCGGGCGCGGGCGCGCACGCGCATCCAGCCGGAGGCGAAGCTCGACACGGGGTCGGCGAAGCGGCGCGACCAGCGGTCGCCGAGCGTCGACGGCGGGCAGAGCACGATCTCACCCGGCAGCGCCGCACGCGCGCGCCCCTCCACCGGCGCGAGCGGGCCGAGCGGCACGCCGCGCTCCTCATAGAGCCGGCAGAGCGCCACCATGGCGCCGTGCAGGTGGATCGGCCGGTCGTAGCCGGCTTCGCGCAGAAGCGCGATCAGCCGCTGCGCCTTGCCGAGCGAGTAGGCGCCGAGCATGTGGGTGCGGTCGGGAAAGAGCGCGAGCGAGCCAAGCAGCTTGGCGATCTCGTCCGCCGCCGGCGGAAAGCGGAACACGGGCAGGCCGAACGTCGCCTCGGTGACGAAGACGTCGCAGCGCACCAGCTCAAACGGCGCGCACGTCGGGTCGCGCTCGCGCTTGTAGTCGCCCGAGACGACGACGCGCTGGCCGCCGGCCTCGAGCAGGATCTGCGCCGAGCCGAGACAGTGGCCGGCGGGGAAGAACGTGACGGCGGCGCCGCCGATCCGGCCCGTCTCGCCATAGCCGACGGCCTGCGTCGTGCCGGCGAAGTCCGCCCCGTAGCGGGCGGCCATGATGGCGAGCGTATCGGCGGTGGCGAGCACGGCGCCGTGGCCGGCACGGGCGTGATCGGAGTGGCCGTGGGTGATCAGTGCCCGCGGAACCGGCCGCACCGGATCGATGTGGACCTCGGCCGCCGGGCTCCAGAGGCCCGCCGGCGTCGGCACGAGGATGTCCTCGGCGCGCATGGAAAGGCCGCCTTACTCCCCCGGCTTCCGGCCCGGGTCGATCACTTTGGTGGCGACCAGCCGCTTCAGGCGCTTGCGGGCGTCGGCGATCACCGCCGGCAGCAGCGTCTTCACCTCGTCGGGGCTCATGCCGGGCTTGATGCGGCGGTCGTAGAGGGTGTTGAGGATGAACCAGTCGAAGATGCCGAAGCCCGGCACGTCGGAATAGTCGTTGAAGATCGAATTCGGCAGCCGCCAGTCGTCGTTCACCGGCCCGAGCGACTGGGTGATCTCCTCGACCATGCAGTGTCGGGTGCTACGCCAGCCCTCGGTGGTCGGAATGTAGATGTAGGCGCTCTCGAGCGTGCCGTCGCGCTTGCCGCCGGTGACGCCCGAGCAGTGGCTCGATTCGATGAAGCGGGTGTCGAAGCCCTCGGGCAGCGTCTCGCGGATGACCGCCCGGTAGCCGCTGCGGTCAACCAGGAAGATGGCCATGTTGGCGTCGGTCTGTTTCTTCACCGTGCGGATCGACAGGTTGTCGACCACCTTGTCGAGCGTCGCGATGAACTTCGCCACCTGGGCCGTCCGGTCGGTGACGGCGCGGTTGATGATGACGACGCGAACCGGCTTCATGAACTTGCGGACGATGTCCTTTCGGGCATCCTGATTGCCTTCCGCCCCAAAGACCGTGCGCATGAAGCCGTCGATGATCTCCTCGTCGGTGAAGGCGTTGGCGACCTCGTCGGGCGTCGGCGTCGCGGCGCGCACCGCGGCGACCGGAACGAGAAGGGTGATCACGAGGGCGAGGCAACACAGTCGAACGCGGGAAAACATCACGGGGGAGCCTCGTCCTTCGGATCGCCATAACACCGCACGGAGGGGGTGCTGGCAACCTCGCCCGAACGCACACCCCGGCACGCCGGTTGCCTCCGGCCGCAGGGCAAAGCTGAAATCGTTCCCGTTTTGGTCTAGGCTCGGCCGATTCGATGGACGGGCCGCAACGGCACCGTGGGGAGGGAGACCGGACGATGCCTGCCGTACCTTCGCCTGAAGCCGACGTGCCGGTGGCGCCCGGGCTCGTCGCCGGGCCGGACGGCCGCCACCGCTGCCAGTGGTGCGCCGGCTCCGACCTCTACCGCGCCTATCACGACGACGAGTGGGGGCGGCCGGTCTCCGACGACCGCCGGCTCTACGAGAAGCTCTGCCTCGAGGGCTTCCAGTCGGGCCTGTCGTGGCTGACGATCCTGCGCAAACGGCCGGCCTTCCGCGCCGGCTTCGCCGATTTCGATGCCGAGACGGTCGCCCGCTTCGACGAGCGCGACGTCGAGCGGCTGCTCGCGGATGCCGGCATCGTCCGCCACCGCGCCAAGATCCTGTCGGCGATCAACAATGCCCGTCGCGTGCTGGCGCTGAAGGAGGAGACGGGCTCGCTCGCCGCCTTCGTCTGGCGGTTCGAGCCCGGTCCGGCCTCGCGGCCGAAGGCTTTCGACTGGGAGAGCCTGCGCAAGATGGTCGACAGCCCGGAATCGCACGCGCTCGCGAAAGAGCTGAAGCGCCGCGGCTTCTCGTTCGTCGGCCCGACGACGCTCTATGCCTTCATGCAGGCGGTCGGCATGGTCAACGACCACGTCGAGGGCTGCGCCGACCGCGAGGCGGTGGAGGCGGCGCGAGACACCTTCGTGCGGCCGACCTGAGGCTAGACGGTGCGACGGCTCAGCCGCCGTGCACCACCGCCGCCAGCCGGTCGAGCATCGGGTTGTCGGCGGTGAACACCTCGTCGAGCGCGGACACCGTCACCATCGCCGCACCCGCCTCGGACCTGAGCCACGCCGCACAGTCGTAGACGCGCTTCGCCGGGCAGTGCAGCGTCAGCACGGCGCTGTCGCTGCCGAACGGGATCGTGCAGCCGAAGCGCTCCGCCGCCTCCATCGCGACCGCCGCGGGGTTCGCGACGACGGCGGCGACCGCCTTCAGCGCCCGGCCGCGCGCTTCCGCCGCCACCCGGTCGAGGATGGCGCCAGCAGCCGCCAGCTGATGCGGCGCCCAGGTGGCGCGGCGGGCGGCGACGAGGTGCGCCTCCGACTTCAGGATCGTCCCGCCCTCGATCTGCTTCAGCGCGTTCGCGGCAAGCGTCGAGCCGGTGGTGGTGATGTCGACGATCAACTCGGCCGAGCCCGCCGCCGGTGCGCCCTCGGTGGCGCCGGCGCTCTCGACGATGGCGTAGTCGACGATGCCGTGGGCGGCGAAATGCGACCGCGTCAGGTGCACGTACTTGGTGGCGACCCTGAGCCGCCGGCCGTGGCGGGCGCGGAAGTCGGCCGCGACGTCGGCGAGATCGGCCATGCCGCGCACGTCGAGCCACGCCTTCGGCACCGCCACGACGACATCGGCGTGGCCGAAGCCGAGCGGCACGACGAGGTGGACGAGCCGGTCGCGCGCCGCCGGCTCGGCGATCGTCTCGTGGACGAGGTCGAGGCCGGTGATGCCGAGGTGGACGCCGCCGCCGGCGATCTCGCGGGCGATCTCGGAGGCGGACAGGTAGGCGATCTCTGCGTCGGCGAGGCCGGCGACCTTCGCCCGGTAGCCGCGCGCGCCGCCCGCCTGCACCAGTGGCAGGCCGGCGCGGGCGAAGAAGGCGGCGGTGTTCTCTTGCAGGCGCCCCTTGGAGGGCACCGCGATGATCAGCGGCCCGCCGGCCGATTCCGTGGTCATGCCCGCCCCCCGAAGCCGAGCCGGTCGAGCCAGACCGAGAAGCCGACCGCCGGCACCGGCGCCTCGGCGCCGAGCAGCGTCAGCATGCGGTCGTAGCGGCCGCCGCCGACCACCTGCGCGCCGTCCGGCCGGGCCGGGTCGTAGAGCTCGAACATGAAGCCCGTGTAGTAGTCGAGCGGCCGGCCGAAGGCGGCCTCGAAGCCGAGCCCGGCCGCCGCGACGCCTCGCTCGGCGAGCAGGTCGAGGCGGCGGCGGAAGGCGTCGAGCGCCGCGGCGAGCGCGGCCGAAACACCGCTGCCGGCGTCGCGGGCGAACGCGGCGACCGCATCGCCGGCGGCGTCAGCTGGCGCGGCGATGGCGAGATAGCGGCGGATCACGGCGGCGGCTTCCGGTGCCGGCCGGGCGCCGGCGGCAAACGCCGCCTGCTCGGCCAGCCGCTCGGCGATCTCGCCGGCGCCGCGGCCGCCGACGGTGGAGAGCCCGGCGATCGACAGCATGTCCTCGACGAGCGCGCGCGCCGTCTCGGGCTCGGCGAATGCCAGCGCGCCGGCGACCGCCGCCCGCTCCGGCGCCGCCGTGCCGTCGAGCCGGTCGAGGGCGGCCGTGAGGCGCGGGCCGTCGCCGAACAGCGACGTCAGCCGCCGCCGCCACGCGTCGGAGAGGTCGAGGGCACCGACGACGGCGGCAAACAGCGCCTCGTCGCCGATCCGCACCGTCGGCCGGTCGAGGCCGAGCACGGCCGCCGCCTCCAGCGCCCGCGCCAGGGCCTCGGCGTCGGTCGCCTCCTCGTCGGCATGGCCGAGCCATTCGGCGCCGGCCTGCAGGAACTCGCTCGGCCCCTGCGGGCGCTGGCGGAACACCGGCCCGAGATAGGCGTAGCGCGCCTGCCGCCCGGCAGACCCTGTGTCGAGGTGCAGGCGGCAGACGGGGATCGTGTAGTCGGGCCGCAGGCAGAGCTCGCGCCCGTCGGCGGCGCTCGTCAGGAACAGCCGCCGGCGCAGGTCCTCGCCGGCAAGGTCGACGAACGGCTCGACCGGCTGCAGCACCGCCGGCTCGACGAAGGCGTGGCCGGCGGCCTCCAGCAGCCCGCGCAGCCTCGCCAGCCGCGCATCCGCCTCGAGCACCCCGATTGCAGCCGTCGGCGCCATGTCACTGTCCCCCAAGCACGACGCGAACCCTCCCCCCTCGCGGGGGAGGGTAGGGAGGGGGGGCGGCCGCGAAGACGACGCTCGCCATCGCCGTCACCGGCCGTAGCGGGCGAGGAGGTCGCGGACGGCGGGCACGAGGTCGGTGCGCGCCACGGTCTGCTGCGCCGGGCGCTCTTCGCGCCAGGCCTTGTTGTCCTTGATCGCCGCGGCGCGCTTGGCACCCTCGACGAGGTCCTTGATCTCCAGCGTTCCGGCCTCGCGCTCGTTCGAGCCCTGGATGACGACGCAGGGCGCGTTGCGCCGGTCGGCGTACTTCATCTGCGGCTTCATGCCGGAGGAGCCGAGATAGATCTCGGCCGCGATGCCGGCGCCGCGCAGTTCGGCGGCGATCGTCTGGTAGCTCGCCATCGCCGCCGGGTCGCGGTCCAGCACGAGGATCACGACCGGGCCGGTGCCCTCAGACGCCGCGTCGCCACGGCGGGCCGCGAGCGCGGCGGCGAGCCGGGAGACGCCGACGGAGAAGCCGGTCGCCGGGACGTCCTCGCCGCGGAAGCGGCCGACCAGCCCGTCATAGCGCCCGCCGCCGCCGACCGAGCCGAAGCGCACCGGCTTGCCGTCCTCGCCGGTCACCTCGAAGGTGAGCTCCGCCTCGAAGACCGGGCCGGTGTAGTACTCGAGCCCGCGCACGACGGAGGGATCGATGCGGACACGGCCGGTATAGCCGGCGGCGTCGACGAGGGCCGCGATGTCCGAGAGCTCCGCGACACCTTGCCGGCCGAGGTCGGTGCCTTCGACGAGGGCGACCAGGGCGGCAAGGGTCTCGGCGGCGGTGGTCCTGCCGGCGGCGACGAAGGCGAGGATGCGCTCGGCCGCGCCGGGGGCGAGCTGCGCGCCCGGGGTAAAGGCGCCGCTCTCGTCGAGCCGCCCGTCGCCGAGCAAGGCTTTGACTCCCTCGGCCCCGAGGCGGTCGAGCTTGTCGATCGCCCTGAGCACCACGAGCCGGCGGTTGCCGTTCTCCTCTCCGGCGAGGCCGATCGCCTCCATCATACCGTCGAGGATCTTGCGGTTGTTGACCTTGATCACATAGTCGCCGCGCGGGATTCCGAGGCGCTCCAGCGTGTCGGCGGCCATCATGCAGATCTCGGCGTCCGCCGCGACGCTCGCGGTGCCGACCGTGTCCGCATCGAACTGCATGAACTGGCGGAACCGCCCCGGTCCCGGCTTCTCGTTGCGGAACACCCAGCCGACGCGGTAGCTGCGGTAGGGCTTGGCAAGCTTTTCCCAGTTTTCCGCCACGTAGCGGGCGAGCGGCGCGGTCAGGTCGTAGCGCAGCGACAGCCACTGCTCGTCGTCGTCCTGGAAGGCGAAGACGCCCTCGTTCGGCCGGTCCTGGTCGGGCAGGAATTTTCCCAGCGCGTCGGCGTACTCGACGAGCGGCGTCTCCACCGGCTCGAAGCCGTAGAGCGCGTAGCTCTCCTTGATCGCCGCGAGCAGGCGGTCGGTGGCGGCGATCTCCGCCGGGCCGCGATCGACGAAGCCGCGCGGGGCGCGCGGCACCGGGCGGGCGTGCCCGGCGGCGCCCGCGCGCTCGTCCGGTCCGACCTCCGCCGCGTCCGCCTTGCCACCCTTCGCCATCGCCGAAATCCCGCATGTGATGCGGCCGGCGCCGCAGGGCGCGGGCCGGCCGGAAAGCGAGGGTGTCCTAGACGAAAGGGGGGAACGCGGCAAGGCGAGGCGGGTCCCGCGCAAGGCCGAACACCGGCCGGCTGTCGCCGGTCAGCAACGGCCCGAGAACGCGCCCGCGCCGGGTCCGGGCCGCGCCGCGAGGCTTGCGACCACGGTCCCGCGCAGCGCGCCGTGGTCGCGGGTCTCCGTCGGGGGCGCCGACATCGGGCGCGCCGGCTCTCCTTCCGGCACGCCGCAGCGCGCGAACGTGCGCTCGATCTGCCGCGCGGCGCCCTCGAGCGAGAGGTCGACCGGGCGATCGAGCCCGGTCACCGTCACCGTCGTCCGCCGGCCGCGCTTCAGTGCGTCGGCGATGGCCCCGTGCTGGACCGACGAGTAGCGGGCCTCGGCCGTGGTGACAGCCCCCGACGTCTTCGCTGCGTAGGCGAAGCTGCCGAGCCGCTTCCCATCGACTGAGAGCGTGATCTGGCCGCTCGCCGGGACACGGCCCCCGGTGAGGCGGACCATCCACTGCATCGGGCCGCCCCGCCGGCAGGCGAGGCCGAGACAGACCGCGCCGTCGGGGCTGCAGGCCATCGTGCCGCGGAGGCCGCCCGTGTCGCGGATCGGCTGCCATGTCGCCGACGCGGCGAGGCCGGGTCCGACGCCGGCGGCAAAAGCCGCCGTCGCCGCCAGCAACCGCCCCCACCAGCTCCCCGACCGTCCCGGGACCATCCGCCGGCTCAGCTCTTCGGGCAGATGGTGAAGTTGATCGTCGTCGGGCCGGTGCAGGTGTGGGTGCCGTGGGCGTCGTCGTAGGCCCAGCCGTAGACCTCGTTCTTGCAGGCGCTGTCGATCAGCTTGACGTAGCTCATCGACCTGATCGGCCCCTTGATGCAAGTGCCCTTGGTGTCGGCCTCGCCCTTGCAGCAATAGAACGCCGCCTGCGGGTCCTGGGGCTGGTAGTTGTAGCCGCCGAAGGCCTTGGCGTAGGTGAGCTTGCCGCAGGGCGAGAAGCATCCGATGACCTTCTTGGTCTTCGGGTCCGTCATCCTGAGGTCCTGGTTGCGGAGCGCCGGGTACTTGCCGTTGGTGCTCAGGTCCTCGCTGGTCGGGCAGACCTTGGCGCTGGTCGACAGCGACGGGCAGGCCGCCTGGGTGCAGCCGGGGATGGTGTTCTTCGGCGCGCTCGGCTTCATCGTCACCGGCAGGGTGAAGCCGTCGACCATCGAGATGTCGAAGTAGGTCTGGCAGTTGGTGCCGGCGCACCACGTCGCCTCGAACTTGGAATCGATCGGCGGCGTGCACCCCTGGGCGGGGCAGGGCGGCATCGTCTGGCCCTGGGTGCAGTTCTCGCCGTTCTTGTCGCAGCCGGTCTTCGGCCACCAGCGGGTCGCCTCGATCAGCTGGTTGTCGGGAAGATCGTAGGTGTACTGCTTGCCCTTGGCGATCTTCACCACCTTCTTCGCGCCGGGCACGTTCAGCTGCTCGATCCAGACCGGAAACGAGCACTGGTTCTGCACGACCACCTTGTTGGCGGCGGCGGTGCCGATGGAGGCGACGATGGCGAACGCCACCGCCGCGGCGAGAGCGGAGATGCGGCGCAGCAGCATGATGGTGCCCTCCCGGAGTTCTTGTCTGTTCCGGGCACGATAGCGGCAGCAGCGCAATGGCGCGAGCGTTCGGGACTGTGAGCGCCGGGGGCGCGCCGTCCCGTTCCGCCACGCCCTTCACATGCGGACGTCAGCCCCTCGGGCAGATCGTCAGCACGATGGTGACGTCGCCGGTGCAGGTGTGGGTGCCGTTGGCGTCGTCATAGGCCCAACCGTAGACCTGCCGGTCGCACGCCTCGTCGATCAGCTTCGCATAGGACGTGTGGCGGACGGGGCCGGCGCCGCAGACCTCGGGAGTGTCGGCGACGCCCTTGCAGCAGTAGTGGGCGGCTTCGGGGTCCTGCGGCTTGAAGCCGTGGCCGCCGAAGGCCTTCGCGTAGGTGAGCTTGCCGCACGGCGAGAAACAGCCCGTCACCTTGCCGCTCACGGGATTGCGCATCCTGAGGTCCTGGCCCTTCAGCGCCGGGAACTGGCCGTCGGTGCTGAGGTCCTCGTCGGTGGGGCAGACGTTCTTGCGCGTCGACAGGGACGGGCAGGCGGCGGGCTTGCAGCCGGCGCTGATGTTGTCGGGCGCCTTCGGCCGCATCGACACCGGCAGCGTGTAGCCGTCGACCATCGAGAGATTGAAGAAGGTCTCGCAGTTGCCGCCGACGCACCACGTCGCCTCGAACTTGGAATCGATCGGCGGCGCGCAGCCGCCGTCCGGGCAGGGGCCGATCGACTGGCCGACCTTGCAGTTCTCGCCGTTCTCGTCGCAGCCGGTCTTCGGCCACCAGCGCGTCGCCTCGACGGTCCGCCCGTCCGGGATCTTGTAGGTGCGCTGACGGCCGGCGGCGATCCGGGCCACCTTCGGCGCGTTTGGAACGTTGAGCTGCTCCATCCAGACGGTCGCCGTGCACAGGTTGCGGACGACGAGCTTGCTCGCCTCGGTCGGCGTCGTCAGAAGCGCCGCCGCGAGCGCGGCCACCATCGCGAGCCAGTTCCGATTGCCCATCGCGCCTTCCCCACTGCGCCCCCCGCCGACACGCTAACGCGCCGCGACGGCCGCGACGAGAGGGAACGACCCGGCCGCCCGTGCGCTTCACACCCGCGGCGATCCGTGGGAAAGGACTGCCGACGCGGGGGCGGCGGCAGCAAGCGACGAGGCGACAGACGGCATGGCGCACGGTGTGACCGAATCCATCCGGCGGGCGATGGTGCCCATCCATCCGGCCGGGCGACCGTTCATCGCGATGTTTGCGGTGGCCACCGTGGTTTTGCTCGTGATCTGGCAGCCGCTCGGATGGATCGCCCTGATCCTGACGATCTGGTGCACCGCCTTCTTCCGCAACCCCGCCCGCGTCACGCCGCTGTCAGACGGCATCGCCGTGGCGCCGGCCGATGGCCGCGTCTCGCTGGTCGACCATGCGGCCCCGCCAGCCGAGCTCGGGCTTGGCACGGAGCCGCGCCTGCGCATCTCCACCTTCATGAGCGTCTTCGACGTGCATGTGAACCGCACCCCGATCACTGGGCGGGTGGTGCAGTCGCAGCACCGGCCAGGCCGCTTCCTCAACGCCGAGGACCCGGCCTCGAGCGCCGAGAACGAGCGCCAGAGCATCCTGCTCGACACGGCCGCCGGCGATGTCGCGGTGGTGATGATCGCCGGCCTCGTCGCCCGCCGCATCGTGCCGCTGCACGCGATCGGCGACCATCTGATGGTCGGCGAGCGCATCGGTCTCATCCGCTTCGGCTCGCGCGTCGACGTCTATCTGCCGGCCGGTGCCCGGCCGCTGGTGGCGGTGGGGCAGCGGGCGGTCGCCGGCGAGACGCCGATCGCCGATCTCGCCGGGCTGCGCCCGGCGCTCGACGCCACCCGCATCGGCTGAGGAACGCGAGGAGAGCCCGGCGATGGCGACGCTGTTTCCCCCCTTCGATCCGCAGCGCCCGCGCACCAAGCGACGGCTGCGCTTCCGTCACCTGCCGATCCGGACGGTGCTGCCGAACGTCGTCACGCTACTCGCGCTCTGTTCCGGCCTCACCGCCATCCGCATGGCGATCGAGGGGCGCTACGAACTTGCGATCGCCGCGATCGCACTCGCCGCGGTGCTCGACGGCATCGACGGTCGGGTCGCGCGGCTCCTGAAGTCGACGTCGAAGTTCGGGGCCGAGCTCGACAGCCTCACCGACTTCGTCAACTTCGGCGTCGCCCCGGCGGTCATCCTCTACACCTGGACCCTCGATGAGCTGCGGTCGGCCGGCTGGATCGTCGTCCTCGTCTTCGCCATCGCCGCGGCGCTCCGGCTGGCGCGCTTCAACGTCATGCTGGAGGACCCGTCCCGGCCGGCCTGGCAGAGCAACTTCTTCATCGGCGTGCCGAGCCCCGCCGGGGCGATCGTGGTGTTGCTGCCGATCTATCTCGGCCTCGTCGGCGTCGACCTCGGCGGGACGGGGCTCGGCGAGCGAGCGGGCGCGATCGTCGTGGCGCTCTACACGCTTCTGATTGGCTTCCTGATGGTCAGCCGGGTGCCGACGTTCTCGGGCAAGCGCTTCGGCATGCGCATCCGGCGCGATCTGATCCTGCCGCTGTTCGTGCTGGTGGTGCTGGTGGTGGCGCTCTTCGTCAGCTTCCCGTTCGAGATGCTGGCGGTCGGGTCGGTCCTCTACCTCGCGTGCCTGCCGCTCGGCTGGCGCGCGTGGGAGAAGCACGTCGCCGCCGATCTCGCGGCGAAGCGGACGGAAGCGATCGATGAGGCGGAGGCCTCGGCGCCGGGGCCGTGACGCCGAGCCGGAGGCGACTTCCGCCGCCTCACGCTATTCCGCTGCTTCGCGCAGCGGCAGCTTGAGCTGGCCTTGAGGCGGCGCCTCCTCGGGGTGCACGAACGGCTGGCTCACGTCTTCCGTCGGGCCGATGAAGCGGCCGAACACCCAGCCGAAGAAGCGGCTGACGTCGTCCATCACCGTGTAGAACGACGGCACGAAGATCAGCGACAGCACGGTGGACACCGCGAGGCCGCCGATCACCGCGATCGCCATCGGCGCGCGGAACTCGCCGCCCTCGCCGGTGCCGAGCGCGCTCGGGACCATGCCGGCGATCATCGCGATCGTCGTCATGATGATCGGGCGGGCGCGCTTGCGGCCGGCGTCGATGATGGCGTCGACGCGGTTCTCGCCGCGGTGCACCGCCTCGATGGCGAAGTCCACCAGCATGATGGCGTTCTTGGTGACGATGCCCATCAGCATCAGGATGCCGATGACGACCGGCATCGAGACGGCGTTCTGGGTGAGCAGCAGGCTGAGGACGACGCCGCCGATGGACAGCGGCAGCGACAAGAGGATGGTGATCGGCTGGAAGACGTTGCCAAACAGCAGGACCAGCACGCCGAGCACCATCATCAGGCCGGCGCCCATCGCGATCGCGAAGCCGGAGAACACCTCGCCCATGATCTCGGCGTCGCCGCTCGTCAGGATGCGGGCGCCTTCCGGCAGGTTCTGGGCCTCGGGCATCGCATAAAGGCGTTCCAGGCCCTCGCCGAGTTCCAGCCCGCCGACGAGGTCGGCACCGATGACGACGCGGCGCTCGCGGTCATAGCGGGTAATCGAGGAGGGGCCGAGGCCGAAGCTGACGTCGGCCACTGCCTCGAGCGGTGCGACGATGCCGCTTGCGCCGGTGATCGGGATGGCCCGCACCAGCGCGAGGTCGGCGCGCGCCTCGAGATCGAGGCGGGCGCGGATCGGGATCTGCCGGTCGCCGGCATTGAACTTCGGCAGGTTGGCATCGACGTCGCCGATGGTGGCGACGCGCACCGCCTGTGAAATCTGCTGCGTGGAGATGCCGAAGCGGGCCGCCTCGTCGAGCCGCGGCTTGATGAAGATCTCGGGCCGCTGGATGCCGGCGTTCGCCGCGACGTTGGAGAAGCCCTCGAGCTTGCGCGCCGCCGCCTCGACCTGTGCGACCGCCTGGTCGAGAGCGGCGGGGTCGTTGGAGAGCAGCGACACCGACAGCTCGCGCTCGCCACGGTCGTTCACGTACCAGCCGCGCATGTCCGGGATGGCGGCGAGCCGACGCGTCACCTCCGCCTCGACCTGCTTCTGCGTGCGCTCGCGCTCCCCCTTCAGGGACAGCTGGATGTAGATGGAGGCGCGGCGCAGGTCGATCTCGCCGGTGGGGGACGAGCCGCCGAGGACGAAGACGCTCCTGACCTCGGGGATCTCCTGCAGCGACTTGACCACCTCGTCGGTCTTCGCCTGGGTGTCGTCGAGCCGGGCGCCGGGCGGCAGCTCCATCGAGACGACGATGCGGCTGACGTCCTCGGGCGGAATGAAGCCGGTCGGCAGCAGCCCCATCGCCGGAATGCTGGCCGCGAACACGCCGACGCCGACGATCAGCGTCAGGAAGCGGTAGCGGATCGTGCCGGCGAGGAAGCGCGTGTAGGCGCGCATCAGCCAGCCGTCCTTCGGCTCGACGTGCTTGTGCGGCCGCATCAGATAGGCGGCCATCATCGGTGTGATCAGCCGCGCGACCAAAAGCGAGAACAGCACGGCGACGGCCACCGTCAGGCCGAACTGTTTGAAGTACTGGCCGGCGACGCCGCCCATGAACGAGACGGGCGCGAACACCGCGACGATCGTGAGCGAGATCGCGATCACGGCGAGGCCGATCTCGTCGGCCGCCTCCATCGCCGCCCGGTAGGGAGATTTTCCCATCTTCATGTGGCGGACGATGTTCTCGATCTCGACGATCGCGTCGTCGACGAGGATGCCGGTGACGAGCGTGATGGCGAGCAGGCTGACGAGGTTCAGCGAGAACCCCATCAGGTCCATCACCCAGAAGGCCGGGATGATCGACAGCGGCAGCGCCGTGGCGGCGATCAGCGTCGCCCGCCAGTCGCGCAGGAACACGAAGACGACGATGACCGCGAGGATGGCGCCCTCGATCAGCGTCATCATCGCGGATTCGTAGTTTCCGTAGGTGCTGCGGACGGAATCGTCCGTCATCTCGTAGGAAACGTTCGGGTATGAGGCCTCGAGCTCGGCGATGGCCGTCTGCACGACGTTGCCAACGTCGTAGTCGCTGGCGCCCTTGGAGCGAAAGACGGCGAACGAGACCACCGGGGTATCGCCGTTGAGGCGGGCGAAGGTCTTCTGTTCTTCGTAAGCGTCGATGACGGTGCCGAGCTCGGACAGCCGTACCGAGCGACCGCCGCTCAGCACGATCTTCGTCTCTGCCAGTTCTTCCACGGTGCGCGCGCCCGCGAGCGTCCGGATGGACTGCTGCTTGCCGCCCACCTCGCCACGGCCGCCGGCGAGGTCGACGTTGGTGGCGCGCAGCTGGTTGCTCACGTCGGCGGCCGTGATGCCGAGCGCCATCAGGCGTGCCGGATTGAGATCGATGACGATCTCGCGGTCGACACCGCCATAGCGGTCGACCTGGCCGACGCCGGGCATTCCCTGCAGCTTGCGGATGACGACGTCGTCGACGAACCAGGAGAGCTGCTCGAGCGTCATCCCCGGCGCCGAGGCGGCGAAGGTCTGGATCGCCTGGCCCTCGATGTCGATCTTCTCGACGATGGGCTCGTCGATGTCGCCCGGCAGATCGGCGCGGATCTTGTCGACGGCGTCCTTGACGTCCGAGAGCGCCTCGTCGGACGGCACTTCCAAGCGGAACTCGATCGCCGTCACCGACTGGCCGTCGGTGATCGTCGACTGCACGTGCTTGACGCCGGCGAGGTTCGCCACCGCGTCCTCGACCTCGCGCGTCACCTGCGTCTCGAGCTCGGACGGGGCTGCGCCGGCCTGCGTCACCGTCACCGATACGACCGGTACGTCGATGTTCGGGAAGCGGGTGATCGGCAGGGTCTGGAACGTGAAGATGCCGAGCAGCATCAGCACGACGAACAGCACCAGCGACGGCACCGGCTTGCGGATCGACCAGGCGGATATGTTCATCGCGCGGGTTCCGGTTGGTTGCGCTGCGGGAGGATCAGTTCTTCGCCACGATGGGCGTGATCCGGTCGCCTGGGCGAAGGAAGGTGCCGGAGATCGACACCACCTGATCGCCCGCCTTCAGACCGTCGGTGACCAGCGCGAGGCCGTCGGCGTGGAGGCCGATCGTGACGGGCCGCGACACCACGACGGCATCCTCGACCAGTTGCACCTGCGCCCGCCCCCCGGTGCCGTAGAGCACGGCCGACAGGGGGATGATCACGCCCTCGCGGGTCGCCGTCTCGATCGATGCATAGGCGAAGGCGCCGATGGCCAGCCCTTCGGCTTCCTGAAGCGACACCCGGATCTCGCCGAGGCGCGTGGCGTTGTCGACTTCCGGCGAGATGAGGCGGACCTCGCCGGGCAGGCCCTCGCTGTACCCGGCCGGGAACACCGTGGCCTTCTGTCCGACGCGCAGCTTGGCGAGCGTCATTTCGGCGATATCGGCTTCGAGCTCGACTTCGCCGTCCTCGATGATGCGGAACATCGGTGTCCCGGCCATGCTCACGACGGCGCCGAGGCGGGCCTCGCGGCGGCTGACGATGCCGGCCGTCGGGGCTTTGATCTCGGTGCGGCCGAGGCCGACCATCTGTTCGCGCTTCTGGGCTTCGGCCAGGGCGAGATCGGCCTCGGCGAGGGCCAGCTGTTCCTCCGCGGCGGCGACCTGCGCCTGGGCAACAAGGGCCTCCGCCTCCCGCGTTTCATAGGTCTCGATCGAGGCGGTGCCGGTCTTGCGCAACCGTTCGGCGCGCTCGAACGAATTCTGCGCCTGCTTCAGCGTGGCGTTCGCCTGCACGATCTGCGTGCGGGCCTGGGCGATCGAGGCGCGGGCCCGGGCGATCTGCGCGTCGGCCTGGGCGATCGCCACGTCGACGGTGTCGCGCGACAGACGGGCGAGCACCTGGTTCTTCGCGACCCTGTCGCCCTCCTCGACGAGAATCTCGATCGTCGCCAGCCCCTCGACCTCGGGGGTGACGAGGATCTCCTCCTTCGGCACCAGGTCGCCGGTGACGATGACGCGCTCGGTGAGGGTTCCGGCCACCACGTCGGCCACCGTGACGGCCGGCGGCTGCGGCCCGACCGCGGGATCGAGCGCCGCCTCTGCCGCCAGGGCCTCGCCGACACCGCCGGAGAGGCTCGCAGCGAGGAGAGCGGCCCCGAGAACGGCCGCGAGTGAGCCGGCCAGACCACGCGCGGAACTCGGCCGGCGGGACGCGGGCAACAGGCAGATGGGCGATACGCGAACAGTCATCTCACTCATCCGTCGCAAGGCGATGGGGCCGGAACGGCGCAGGGGTCGGGCGATCGTCGGACGTGCTCATGAGGCGGCCGGGATCGGGTTGGGTCGGCCCGCCGGTGCAGAACCGTCGTCGCGTCCCAGGGCCTCGATCTCGTGGCGATGCTCGGCGAGGTATTCGTGCGATTTCGTCATGCAGGCGACGCCGTAGGAGGCGGCCCAGTGGGTCGCCGGGTCGTTGGTGGAGCGCAGCAGGTCCTCGAGGTGGCCGATCTCGTCGCGCAGATGGGTGATGCGGGCCTCGACGGCCGCCGTGATCGTGCGGCGGTCGAGAAGCTCGGCACAGAGAGCCACCAGCAGGAAGCCGGAGCGGAAGACGTCGGGAGCGGGCGGCTCGCTCAGGGCCTCGACGAGGGCGCGACGGCCGGTCTCGGTGATCGAATAGATCTTGCGCGCCGGCTTACCGGGCTGCGTTTCCTCGCGCAGCGTCACCAGCCCCTCCTGCTCGAGGCGGGCGAGGGTCGGATAGATCGACCCGAAGCTCGCCTCGGCGAAGTAGCGGTACTTCCCCTCGACGGAGAGCTTCTTGATCTCGTAGCCGGTGGCATCGCTCTCGTGGAGGATCGCCAGGCAGAGAGTGCGGATGTTCATGTCGGGCGACGGGTCCGTTCGACGGGGCCGGGCGGCCGGAGGGGGTATTCCAGTCCGGCATATTCACGACTGATATATATCGGTTGGAAGGGTTCCGCCAAGGGCAATCGCATCGTGGCGCTCCGCCGCATCCCCCGCTCCGCTTTCGCGGGCGCGTGACGGGCCCTATACGCATGACGATGCATCGCGCCGTCCTGCCCGATCCCGCCGCTCCGTCGAGCCGTCCCGGCACACCGCTCGGACGGGCCGCCGGCGTCTTCTCGCGCAATTCGCTGGCCTTCCCTCACCTCGACGTCCTCCTCGGGGTGCAGACGGTGGTGGCATTTCCGCGCGGAGTGGATGCGCAACGTCTCGATTTCGTCGTCGGCTGGGGCGACAAGCCGAGCGCCCAGCGGCCGCGACGCTTCGGCGAGCGCCACGCGGTGCCCTTTCTCGCGGCCGAGGACGGCTTTCTACGGTCGGTCGGATCGCACCGGATCAAGCCGCCGCCGCTGTCGCTGGTGCTCGACGATGAGGGGATCTACTACCGCGCCGCGACGCCCTCGCGGCTGGAGCGGCTGATCGTCGCCGCGCCTGCGTTCGACGCCGCCCGCATCGCGGCGGCCGAGCGGGCGCTGGCGCGGGTCCGCGGCGAGAAACTGACCAAGTACAACGTCCTCGGCCCGCCTTCCGCGGCCGACGGCAAGTCTGTGCGCATCCTGCTCGTCGACCAGGTCTTCGGCGACCAGTCGATCGCCGGCGGCCTCGCCAGCGCGGCGAGCTTCGCGGCGATGGTCTCGGCCGCTCTCACCGAGGCGGCGGCCGCCGATATCGCGGTGAAGGTGCATCCCGACGTGCTGGCTGGGCGTGCGACGGGCTACCTCCTTGATCATGCGCGACGCCACGGGCTCGCGCTGATCGCCGACGCCGGCAACCCGTTCGATCTCCTGGCGCGGGTCGGACGCGTGTTCACCGTCAGCAGCCAGCTCGGCTTCGAGGCCCTCGTCGCCGGCGTGCCGGTGCGCACCTTCGGCGTGCCGTTCTATGCCGGCTGGGGGCTCACGGAAGATACCCCGACCGAAGCCGCCGCCAGCGCCGCCCTCGGCCGCCGGGGACAGCCGCGCAGTCTGCTGGAAGTGTTCGCCGCCGCCTACGTGGCCTACCCCCACTACGCCGACCCGGTACGCTGCGAGGCGATCGGCGTCGAACAGGCGATCGACCGGCTGCTCGAGTGGCGGGAGACGCTGGCGCGCCGGCGGTCACCGGTGCGGCTCGCAGCCTCGCCCCTGGACGGGCGACTGGCCGAGGCGGTCTTCGGCGGTGGCGGCGCACCGGTGACGGTGGTTCCGCTGGACGCGGGCGGTGGCGGCGACCTCGTCGCATGGGCCGGTGCGGCAGAACCGTCCCCTCCGGCCGGCACGGCGCGACCCGGGGTCATCCGCGATGACCGCCTCGCTCGCACTTACGGGTTCGACGGCGGGCTTCACGTCGATCCGCGCGGCGATCCGTTCGCCGAGAGCGGGGCGTTACTGGCCCTGCTCGCTTCCGCGGAGGTGAGCTTGCTGGACCAGGCGCGGGCCGGCGCCGTCGTCTCCCTGCTTTCCCGCACGGCCTTCGCCCGCATCGACCTCGTCGCCGAGCGACGCATCGCCGCCGCCTCCGGCGATGCCGCGGCGCCGACGGTGGCAGTGGTGCTGGCCGCGGCCGGGGATGCGGCGGCGCCCTTCGCCGCAGCGTTGCCGAGCGAGGGGGACGTCGTCGCGGCCGTCCGGTCCGAACGCCCGGAGGCGGCGATCGTCGTCCTGCGCGAGCGGCCGCGTCCGCCGCGCGATCTCCGCCGTGCCTGGCGCAACACGCTGCTGCCACCCCGGCAGGCCACCCGTCCGCCGGCCCGCGCCATGGCGGCGGCGCTCGGACGTGTCGTCGCCGTCCACACCGATGCGGCGTTCAGCGCCCTCGACGCAGTGGCGCTGGGGTTGCCGGTCGCCGTGCACGGGCCGGCGATCTATGCGGGATGGGGCTTCACGCGAGACCACGCGCCGCCTTCGCGGCCACGCCGGTTGTCGTTCGAGGAGTTCGTCGCACTCGCCGCCGTCGTCGGGACGGCCTGGACGGACCCGGTCAGCGGCCTGCCGGCGACGGCCGAAGAGGTTATGCGGTTGTTCGAGGCGGAGCCGGTCGATCGGCCGGATCCGGCGCTGCTGGCGCGCCTCGACCGCCTCGAAAAGCGCCTCAGGCGTCTGCTCCCCGGCTGAGGTGGCGCGGGCGCCAGGCGAAGCCCGTCGCGGCGTCGTTCAGGCGGCGCGACCGACAGCGGCGACGATATCGTCGACCACCTCGTTCACCAAACCGCCATCGTCGCCCTCCGCCATCACGCGGATCAGGGGCTCGGTGCCCGACGGGCGAATGACGAGGCGGCCGTGGTTGCCGAGGCGACGGCGGGCGTCGTCGATCGCCGCCTTGACGCGCTCATCCTCGAGCGGCTTGCCCTCGACGATGCGCACGTTGCGCAGCACCTGCGGCACGGGCTCGAAGCGGCGGCAGACCTCCGACACCGGCCGGCCGGTCTGGACGACCACGGCGAGCACCTGCAGGGCGGCGATCAGTCCGTCGCCCGTCGTCGTGTGGTCGGACAGGATGATGTGGCCGGATTGCTCTCCGCCGACGTTGTAGGCGCCGCTGCGCATCGCCTCGACGACGTGGCGGTCGCCGACCTTGGTGCGCTCGAGGGTCAGGCCCCGATCCGCCAGATGGCGCTCGAGGCCGAGGTTCGACATCACGGTGGCGACGACGCCGGGTTGCGACAGCTTGCCCTCGTCCGCCCAGGTTCCGGCGATCACCGCCAGCAACTGGTCGCCGTCGATGATCTGGCCGCGCTCGTCGACGACGATCACCCGGTCCGCATCGCCGTCGAGGGCGATCCCGATGTCGGCGCGCACCTCATGCACCTTCTCGCACAGCGCCTTGGTGTCGGTGGATCCGCATTCCCGGTTGATGTTGAAGCCGTCCGGCGAGACGCCGATCGCCATCACCTCGGCGCCGAGCTCCCACAGGGCGATCGGCGCGACCTTGTAGGCGGCGCCATTGGCGCAATCGAGCGCGATGCGCACCCCGTCCAGGCCGAGATTGCGCGGCAGCGTCCGCTTGACGAACTCGACGTAACGATCAGCGGCGCTGTCGATGCGGGTGTTGCGGCCGAGGCCCGCCGACGGGGCAAGCTTGGACGACAGGTCCGTCTCCAGCATCGCCTCGATCTCGATCTCGAGATCGTCGGAAAGCTTGAAACCGTCCGGGCCGAAGATCTTGATGCCGTTGTCGTCGTAGGGATTGTGCGAGGCCGAGATCATCACGCCCATGTCGGCCCTGAGCGACCGGGTCAGCATGGCGATGGCGGGGGTCGGCACCGGTCCGGTCTGGAAGCAGTCGACGCCGACCGAGGTGAAGCCGGCGACGAGTGCCGTCTCGATCATGTAGCCGGACAGCCTCGTGTCCTTGCCGATGACGACCCGATGGCGGTGATTGCCACGGCGGAAGGCGATGCCGGTGGCCATCCCGATCTTCAGGGCCAGTTCTGGCGTGATCGGGAAGGTGTTCGCCTTGCCGCGAATGCCGTCGGTTCCGAAAAAGCGTCGCCCCATGGCGGGGTCCGTTCCGTTCTCGTTTATGGCCGGCTCGACTCGCCGGCGATCATTCAGCCGCCTTCCTACTCCGAAGTGGTTCCGCGGTCACCGGCGAACGGGGTCACATCGCGTATCAGACTGTCATGGCCCGGCCGATGCACGGGAGGGAGGCGTGACGGGTGCCATGTGGACGCTGGAGCGCGGATCATTCCACTTCCGGAGCAAATTCTCGTGCGCGGCGTCAAATTGGTGGTTGTTGGGCTGGCGGGGCAGGCCCCTCAATGAAACGCTGCGCGCGCGAAATTCCTGGGCCGGCAGGCGTCTGACGGGCGACATTCCGGGTTGAGATTGAGGAGGACGATCGTGCTCAAGGTTGCGTCTGCCCTGGTCCTTGGATGGATCATCTCGGCATCGTTGTTTGCCACTGCGGCGCTCGCGGCCGATATCGATCTCGTGCTGGAGTGGCACGCGAAGGACGGAACGGTGATCGCGGAGCGCACGCTGGATGCAGCGGCCGTCGATGCGCTGCCGCAGGTCGAGTTCACCACCGAGACCCCGTGGACGAGCGGCGATCAGCGCTTCTCGGGACCCTCGCTCGGCACCCTCGCCGCGCTCGGCGGCGTCCCCGTCTCGAGCGCGCGCGTGACCGCGCTCAACGATTACGAGATGGACGTCCCCGCGGAAGACTGGGAAGAAAGCGGGGCCATCCTGGCGTCGCGCCGGAACGGCGAGACCATGCCCGTCGTCGACAAGGGGCCCTACTGGGTCATGTATCCGATTTCGTCGGACCCCAAGCTCAACTCACAGTTCTACCATGGACGCATGGTGTGGCAGGTGAAAGCGATTGTCTTTGAAGCTGAGTAATATCCGCAGACAGTGGGCACTGTTCGTCACGGTCGCGCTCGTCGCGACCACGGCCTGCCTGTTTGCGGCGACGACCTTTCTCTATCTGGATCATTCCCGACAGCGTGAGATGTTGTCGGTTGGCGTACGCACGTCTGGCTGGGTCGCCTATCAGGCGCAAATCGAGCTCATCAAGTCGCTTGCCGCCCTGCGTATCGACGCGGTCGATCCGACGATGGTGGGGCAGGAAATGTCATCCTGCGCATCGAGATCCTGCGCTCGCGCCTTCCGATCCTCTACGAATCGGAGGAAGGCCGGCTCCTGAACGAGTTGCCGGCCCACATTCCGACGATCAAGCGCTACGAGGCGATCATCGATGATTTCCTCGCCGAGGTCGACCTGCAGCCGGACGTCATCGTTCCCGCGCCGCGCCTCAACAAGCTCCACGACGAACTGCAGCCCCTGAACAGGACCCTGCAGAAGATCCTGCAGACGTCGGTCGCCTACAACGAGAACATCTACAAGCGGGAGCAGGAGCTGGCGAAGAGCCCGGCCTTCATTCCGCTGGCCCTGATGTTCTTCTCCGTCACGTCGCTGGTCGTCTTCGTCTTGATGCAGGCGATGCGGGACCGCCAGCGCCTTCTCGCCGTCGAGCACGCGCAGGCGGAAGCGACGCACATGCAGGAGAACCTGCGTGCCCTCATCCGGGCCATGCCGGCGCTGGTCGTGGTGTTCGATTCCCTCAACAACGTCGTCAGCTTCGCCAATCCGCAGGCGCAGACACTGATCGACACCGCGCCGCCGACGTCGCGGGAGTGGCGCCGCTTTCTCAAGGCGGCGCAGGACTCTCTCTCGGCGGACCAGGCGGAAGGCGTCCTCGTCAGCTTTTCCTTCCAGCGGGCCAACGGCTCCATCCTGGCGCTGCGCGGCCGTCGCCAGCGTGTCATGTGGGAGGGCCGCCAGCAGTGCATGCTCGCGCTTGCCGACACCACCCAGATCCGCGACGCCGAACTTCAGATCATGCAGACCGCCAAGCTCGCCACCCTCGGCGAAATGGCCTCCGCCATCGCCCATGAAATCAACCAGCCTCTCACTGTCATCCGCATGGCCGCGGCGAACGCCCAGCGGCTGCTCGCCAACGGCAACACGGCGTCTCTCGAGGCCAAGCTCGAGCGCATCAACGCCCAGATCGAGCGGGCCCGGCGCATCACCGACCAGGTGCGACGCTACGGTCGGACACCGACGCTGACCTCCGAGCCCTTCTCCCCGCGGCGCGCCATCGACCTCGCCATCAGCTTTGTCGCCGAGCAGTACGGCATGTCGGGGATCCGGCTGGTGATCGACCTCGACCTGCCCCTGGAACTGCAGGTCGCCGGCGAACAGACGCTGTTCGAGCAGGTGATCGTCAACCTCCTCATCAACGCCCGCGACGCATTCGAGGAAAACCGGTCGAAGGGGGCCCATCCGATCGTGCAGGTCCAGGCGCGTGTCGAGGGAGAGCAAGTCTCCGTCCGCATCCAGGACCAGGCGGGCGGCATCCGGCAGGACATCCTGGACGTGGTCTTCGAGCCGTTCACGACGACGAAGTCCGAGAGCCAAGGCACCGGCCTCGGCCTGTCCCTGTCGCGAAAGATCATCCGCAGCATGAAGGGCGAGATCACCGCCTCGAACTCGGCCGGCGGGGCCTTGTTCGCGATCACCCTGCCGCAGTATCACCGGGATGGGGAAATGAGCGAGGCGGCCCAATGACGGAGGCCATCCGCAAGTCGCTGCTGCTGTGTGACGACGAGACGGATCTGGCGGAAGAACTTGGTGAATTCTTTGCCGAGAGCGGTTGGGTCGTGCGCATCTGCAACACCGGCGGTGAGGCGGAGCGACTGCTCGTCGAGGGGTTGGCGCCGGACTGCCTGATGACGGACCTCCGGCTCGGCGACATGGACGGCTCCCGGCTCGTCGCGACGGCGCGGTCGCTACCGGCGGCGATCCGCCCTCGTCTCACGGTCGTGATCACCGGCAACATTCTCGGCAGTGCTAGCAAGGAGAACCTCGGCGTCGACATCCTGCGATTGAAGCCGATCGACCCGGCAATGCTCGCGCAAGAGATGGAAGATATGCTGTTCAGCAAGATGAGCGACTGACGAATGCAAACGCAATGACCCAGAAACGCCGCCATGTCGTCATCCTCGACGACGATGGCGATCTGCGGCGGGAAATCAGCCAGATGCTGGAGCTCGGCGGCCACGACGTGGTGGCGCTGAGCGACGCGTGTCTGCTGGATCCCGCAGCCTTCGACGGGGTCGACGTCCTCATTCTGGATCTGATGATGCCGGGCGTCGACGGGCTCGATGTCCTGCGGCGTCTCGGCAAGTGGCGCGCACCGCCGAAGCTCGTGCTGATGACGGGGCATGGCGAGGCAGTCCTGCGCGGCACCACGGCCGCTGCCGAGCGCCAGGGCCTGACGGTCATCGGCGGCCTCGCAAAGCCCTTCGATCCGGACCAGCTGTCCGCTCTTCTCGACGCAGTGCCGGAGGAAGCCCGCGCGGGGGCCGCACCCACGGATCCTCCCTCGACGCTGATCCGCAGTGCCCTCGAGGCGGCCTTGCGCGACAATTCCCTGAAGGTCGCCTTCCAGCCGATCGTCAGGAGCGACACGTTGCAGTTCGCCGGCGCCGAGGCGCTGCTGCTCGGCGAACTGCCGGAGATCGGCAAGGTCTCGCCGCCGGCGATCGTCGCGGCTGCGATGACCGAGCCTGCCATCATCTCCGTTCTCTCCGTCGAGGTGGCCCGGCAGGCCGCGGCCGCGTGCGCGGAATGGCTGGCGGCTGGCTACCAGGGCCAGGTCAGTGTCAACCTGCCGCTGACGGTGCTGCTCGAACGCTCCACGGTCGAGGCGATCACGGCGATCACCAAGTCGGCCGGCCTGCCGCCGCAGCAGGTGACCTTCGAACTGACCGAGGATTCACTCTACGATTCCTCGGCGAGCGCCCTCTCGACCCTGGTCAAGCTGCGGCTCGCCGGCTTCGGCCTCGCCCTCGACGACGTCGGCCAGCGCAGCAGCGGCCTGACGCAGCTGGCCAACCTCCCCGTCACGGAACTGAAGATCGACATCGAGATCGTGCGATCTGCCCGCACGTGGAGCAAGGCGCGCGATATTTTCGCCGCGCTCGCTGGGCTCGGCCGCCGTCTCAACCTCGCTGTCGTCGCCGAAGGAATCGAGACACCGCAGGACGTTGCCTTGGCGCGCGCCCATTGTGTAGACTTCCTCCAAGGCTATCTGATCTCTCACAAGCGCCCGCTTTCGGAGTTGATGAAGTTGCTTCCGCGGCTCAGCAGCGACACCCGCCAGCGAATGGAGACGTTAGAAGCTAGTCAAGGTGGGTGACAATGAACAAGGACTCCCCGCGAGTTCTGATAGTAGACGACGATCGTGACGTGCTGGAAGAGCTTCAGGAGGGCTTGTCCCTGTTGGGGTTTCCGACAATAGCTGCGTGTACGGCCCATGAAGCGCTCGAACTGGTGCAGAAGCACGCGTCGCTGCGCATTGTCGTCACCGATCTGATGATGCCGCAGATCGACGGTATCGAGCTCCTGCAGAAGCTGGCCGTGCGCCGCCAGTCGAGGCCGTTGTCGGCGATCGTCATCACGGGAAATGCCGCCCTCGACCGGGCCGTCGCCGCCCTGCGGCTGAATGCCGTCGATTTCCTGCAGAAGCCGGTCTCCGCCGAGGAAGTCGCCAAGTCGATCCAGCATGCGCTGTCGATGATCGAGGACGGTGCCGGGCAGGCAAAGCCCCCGGCCTCGCCGCCGGATTATCTGAAGGCGCTCGTCGCCGCGCGGGCCGATCGCGAGGCGATCTTCGATGCCGGGCTGTTCTCGGATCCGGCGTGGGAGATGTTGCTCGACCTCGCCTTCGCCGAGGCGACGGGGCGGTCGATCTCGGTCACCAGCCTCTGCCTCGCCTCCGGCGCATCCACGACGACGGCACTCCGGCGGATCGAGGACCTGCAGGAGGCGGGCCTGCTGGAGCGTCAGCCGGATCCCTCCGACAGACGGCGCATCCTCGTGACGATGACGTCGAGGGGCCGGGAGAAGATGGAGCTCTTCGTGCAGCGGCAGGCGAAGCGGCTCGGAACCTGACGCGCGCCGCGCCCGGCGACGTCATCGGGTGCGCGGCGGCTCGCGCGCAGGCCCGAAAACGGCGAAGCCCGCAGCGCTGCCACGGGCCACCATCTTGCAAGACGTTCGGAGTCGGTTTCGTCAGCCGACGAAGCGATAGCCCATGAAGCGCTTCGCATCGACGACGTCGTGGCCGAGGCGCTGGCGCAGCTTCTTGCGCAGCTTGCTCATGTGGCCCTCGATGACCGTCTCGTCGACGTCGTCGTTGAAGACGCCGTAGATCGCATTGAAGAGCTGGGTCTTGGTGATCCGGCGCGCGCTGTTCTTCACGAGATATTCGAGGATGTGGCGCTCGCGGCGCGGGAGCTGCAGCGGCTCGCCGTCGACCATCGGATCGCGGCCGTCGAAGAACACCTGGAGGCGGCCGGACGTCGCCGGCGCCACGACATCGTTCACCCGCCGCCAAACGGCATCGGAACGCGCCACGATCTCGCGAACGTGAACGGGCTTGCGGACGACGTCGTCGATGCCGGCGCTGAAGAGCTCGAGCGTCTGGTCGAGGCAGCGCTCCTCGCTGAGGGCGATGATCGGCGCGCGCGAGTGGTTTCGGATCACTTGCGAAACGGACGTCCGTCCATCGACGTCACCGAGCAGGAAACCCTGCACTGACGCGAGGTCCTCATCCGGCGCGGTCTCCAGCCATGCCTTGAATTCACCAGAGCAGAACCCCATGGAAGCGAAACCCTCACGAGCGAAACCAGAAGTGTAACCTGCGATTACAGCGTCTCGGTGATCCACAACCACGTACATGGTCTTCCCCCATTTTTAATTTGCATCAAGTTCGTTCGGCGGCGCTGGGCGCGAGATGCAGAACATCCATGGGCTGACGTGTATGGTTTGGAATCGCTCCACTCAATCTCTATTGGATCGCATTTGAGAGACGAACGACTCCAGATTCGGAGTGAGATACGAAAGAGACGAAAGCGAGTGCGAACTCCGCGCGCGCAAAGTGAAGCCGCTGCCGCCTGGCCGGGTTCAGGGGCTCGGAGTGAAGGGAAGAATGACGCGCGCGGGCGGCGCCGTCGCTGCGGGCCGCGACGGTTGCGGCTGTGCCGGCGGCTGCACCTCGGCCTTCGCGGGGCCGCCGCCGTCACCCGTCGGTGCCCGGCGGACCGGTGCTTCGATGGCGACGGGCGGCTCGGCTCGCTCGAGCCCTCGCACGTCCACCGCCACGTCCGGGGACAAGGGATGCCAGGTGACCTCCGCCGCGGACTTGCACCGCGCGCCGATCACCACGGCTGTCCCGCCGCCGATCGCCTCGTACTCGTAGTCGAAGCGCCGGCAGTCACTGCCGGATGGGCCGGGCTCGTAGGCGCCCGGGCGGATCCAGAGTCTGGAGCCCGACGGTAGTTCCGCCATGACGCGTCGGTCCGGCGGCGTCATCGCCATGGTGGCTCCGAGTTCCTCCTCGATGGCGCTGCGGTCCGGGGCGGGAATGAACAGGGGCGCGGCGTTGAACGCTCCCGGGGCGGGCGAACCGGCAAACGGCCGGTCGTCCGCCATAGCCGGCGGACGTCCCCACCAGATGACGATGAGTGTCGTGATCCATAGCGCCTGTCGCAGTTGCGCCGTCAGGAGGGACACGGCAAGGGTCCCGCTCCACCGGATCAGGCCTGGAAGACCGACTCGATCTTGCCCTTCAGCGTCTGCGCGTTGAACGGCTTCACGATGTAGTTGCTGACGCCGGCCTTCTTCGCGGCGATGACGTTCTCGGACTTCGCCTCGGCGGTCACCATGATGAAGGGGATGGCGGAGAGGGCGTCGTCGGAGCGGACGCGCTGCAGCAGCTCGTAACCGGTCATCGGCTCCATGTTCCAGTCGGAGATGACGAGACCGTAGCCGCGCTCCTTCATCTTCCCGAGAGCCTCTGTGCCGTCAGCGGCCTCATCGACATCTTCGAAGCCGAGCTGCTTCAGCAGGTTTCTGATGATGCGGATCATCGTCTTGTAGTCGTCGACGACCAGGATCGGCATCGAAGGGTCCAGCGACATTTGTTCACTCCATCGTTCATCGTCGACGTCAAGCTTCCGTCGCTCGCGACTTTGCCGACGTGGCAAGGTACCCTTTATGATGCTGAGACTTGTGCGAAGCTTGCAGGCTGAACTCTCACCCCATTTACGCGTTTGCGGCGCCAATCTAATACGATGCTCATCCGCGAGGAACAGGATGAGAGGAGACTGACATGTCGGCGGCCCGGCGACCCTTCCGCATAGAAACCAATCCGCGGCGGGACCGCGACAGCGCCGCGGCGGTGTCGACGGCCGTTCACGGCCATCTCGACAAGATCTTCACCGAGCTGGCGGAACTGCGGACGCTCGTCGCGACCGTGCAGTCGCGCCCCGACGTCGCGCGGGTCCAGCAGGGCGGCGCCCTGCTCTGGGAGGGCATCGAGAGCATTCTCGGCGCCATCAGCAAGACGCGCACGGAGGTGAGCGCGCTGAACGCCAAGGGCTCCAACCGGGCCGAGCTCCACCGCGCCACAGACGAACTCGACGCCGTTGTGGCCGACACCGAAAGCGCGACGGAAGCCATTCTCTCCGCCGCCGAGCGGATCGACTCCTGTGCGGCCGAGCTCGCCAGCCGGGCCGAGCCGGAGACGCGGATGGCGATCGACAGCCTGCGCGCCGACGCGATCCTGATCTTCGAGTCCTGCAACTTCCAGGACATCACCGGCCAGCGCATCCGCAAGGTCGTCTCGCTGATGCAGTACATCGAAGAGCGCATTCGGAGCATGGGTGAGATCTGGCAGGAACTCGGCGCCACCGAGAACAACATCGACGAGATGGACGAGGAGGACTCGCTCCTCAACGGACCGGCGCTGGCGGGTGACCTCGGCGTGGTCTCGCAGGACGACATCGACTCCCTTTTCAACTGACGATGAGAGTGCATCCGGCCGCCCCTCGCGGATCGCCGGCCGGATGCTTCCACTGTGATGTGCCCTGGCGGACAGACCGCCGCGCCATCACCGCGCGCGCCTTTGACCCTGCAGCCGCCGAGGCTTCGGGCCCGTGGCGCCGGCTGTGCGCGACCATCCCCCCACCACCGACGAAAACGGACGCAAGTCCGACGGACAGCCCGATCCCCGGGCTGTCGCGCGCGTCCATGTCCGCAAACCGCCGGCGGTGACGCGCCGGCGTGATACGATCTTCGCGAGGGAAGAGGTTTCGCTTTGCCAGGGAAGAGGTTTCGCTTTCGCGCGGGAGCGAAAGCCGCCTTCCTACTTGCCGCAGAAGCGACGGGAGTTGGCCGTCCACTCACCGAACCCGCTCGCCACCATGTTGGTGATCACGGCGCACACGTAGCGCTTCTGGGCCGGATTGTTGTTCGGGCCGGCGTGATAGCGGGCCACCGCCATCGTCCAGCTGCCCTCGCGCTCTCGCAGTTCCGACAGGAAGAGAGCCGCGTACTCGACGTTCGCACGGGGATCGAACATCTGCGCCACCGACTTGAACTTCTTGCCGTGGAAGTGGTGGTTGATCTGCATGCAGCCGACGTCGATCAGCTTCTTGCCCTGGGCGCGGGCGGACTGGAACGCCGACAGGGCGTCGTTGACGCTCGAGGCGAAGTAGGACTTGCCCTCGATGTTCATGGCGAAGCGATGCAGCGAGCCCTTGCGGCCGCTCTCGGTCATGCCGACGGCATAGAGGATTGCGAGCGGCACGTCGTGACGCTTCGAGGCGGCAGCCATTTCCCGCTCGCAGACGGCGTCGGCGCCGGTGGAGGCGGACGCGGTCCCGAGAGTGGCGTCAGACAAACAGAGTGCCAGGGCGAGTGCCGGCACGAGCAGTCGGGTCTTCATCGGGCATTGATCCATCGGTCTGTCGGTCGAAGGGGGGGCGGCGGTCGTTGCGATCGGGCGACGGCCGCTGATCGAACGGCTGACCTTCGCCACCGCGGCCACCGTCGCTCGTCGGCGCCTGGCCGCCCGGGGAGGACGGGGAAGCCGCCGAGGCCGACGCCGCCGTACGGCTGACGTCGACGACCTTCGCGTCGACGCCGACTTCGGAGATGGCCCGCTCCAGCTCGGTGCGGCGCTCGGCCAGAAGCGCGAGGGTGGCGGGGTCGTCGGTCCTCAGGCGCAGTTCAAGCGACGAGCCGTGGAGGCGCATCCGCACCCGCACCACGCCGAACTCCGGTGCCGAGAGCTCCACTTCGACGTCGCGTCGCAGGGCGTTCGGCTGGCCGGCCGTCGTGGTGGCCAGCTGGGATCCGCCGTCGGCGGCGATCGGTCGGGCGACGCGCCCGATCTCCTGGGCGAGCGTGCGCAGCGGCAGGTCCGTCGGGGACCCTGCACTGGTTGTCGGTGTGGCCCCATCCGGGCTCGCGGCGACCGGCGCGGTCTCGGCGACCGTGGTGGCACCATTGGTGGTTTCGGACACGTCCGCACGGCGAGCTGCCGCGCCCTCCGGACGCTGCGTGACCCGCTGGTCCGGTGTCGTCGCAACAGGGGGTGCCGTCTCACGCGGCCCGGAGCCCCGGACGCCCTCGGTGACGGCGCGGGCGGTGGCAGACGGCGGGCCGCCGACCTCGTCCGCAACAGATGCGCCGATGACGGTCGGAGACGACGCCGCCGCAAGCGTCGCCTGGGCGGTCGACGGTGCGGTCGCTTGGGCGGTTGACGCGGCGGGGGCGGGGGACGGCGCCGTGACGGCGCGGGCGAGCTCCGCTTCGACGGCGGGCGCCGCGGCCTCCATCGCCACGGGTGCCGAGCCGGCCGAAGCAGCCGCTTCCGGTTTTCCGCCGACAGTCGCCGCAAGTGTCCGCGGAACGACCGGAGCGAAATGGGTGCGCATGTCCCGCACCTGCGCGGATACTCGGCCGCCGCCCGTGCCGGACGCCTGAGCGGGCGCATCGGCGGCAGAAACCGACCCGAGCGGGGCAGCGGCCGTCGTGGCGGGGAGGGCGGGCTGTGCTGCACCCGTCTCCACCTGGGTGGCCGCCGACGCGGTGCCTTGCGCAGGCACGGGCGTCGCCGGACGCGGCAGGCTCGCTTCCGGCGTGGCCTTCGATCCCGGCGCTGTGTCCCGGAAGGCGGCCATCGTGGCGGGATCGGACGGTCCGGCGCCGGGTAGCCTCGCATCGGGTTCGGCTGGCGCCGACGGGGCGCCGAGCGACCCCGAGGGCCGCGTGCCGGGAGACGCAGACGTCTCGCCGGCCTCGGTCGGGGCACCGGTCGCCTGGCCGTTCGCGGCGGGGGCGCCCGGGAGCAGGGCGACGGCCCGGTCCGCGTCGGCCGCACCGACGCCTGCCGGACCGGTAGAAGGAGCCGCGGGTGGCGGCTGGGCGATGGTGTCGAGACGCGGTGCCCGTTCGGCCCCCGCGTCGACCGTGTCGGTGCGGGGCGTCTCGCCGCCGGACGGAGCGTCCTCGACGGACGGTCCGTCGGCACGGGCGGTGTCCCGGTCCGCCGGGACGTCCACCGCGATGGGTACTCGCCCCTCGCGGACCGCGGCCGGCGGCTGCCGGTCGGGGAGGATGGATACCGTGGCCTGGTCGTCGTGGTCGGTGGCCGGCTGGCTGGAGACCGCGCCGGTGTCGGGCGGAAGGGCGTCAGACGCGGGGGGGCTACCGCCGGTCGGTGCCGTCGCTCCCGCCAGGGCGGCCTGGAGCCCCGCACCGAGGCCTGCGGCCGTGCCGGACGGCGTGCTGGGGGCGAGTGCCGCAGCACCCCCGGCCACCGAAGCGGCCCGGTGCGCTGGCGTGACCCCGAGCGCCGCTGCGGGCTCGAGTGCCGACGCGGCTTCGAGGCGGGACACGGGCCCGAGCATGTCCCGGGCTGACCGCGGCCCGGATGCCATCAGAGCCGCACCGGCGGCCGGCTCGAGCGCCGCGACGGGGCTCCCCGGCAGCGGGAGCCGGCCCGGGGGCGTCGCCGCCTCGCCTGGCCCTTCCGCGGCGCGAGGCTCCGGCCGCGCCTGGGCGGGGCCGAGCGACGAGACGATCTCGGCGAAGGCGTTTCCGTCCGCGGACGGGCGGCGATGGCCGGTGGCAGCCCTGTCGGCGGCGGCTCCGGCCGCTGCCGACGGCCCTCCATTCGCGAAGGCGTCCTTCATGAGGGGGAGTCCGCTCATTGGGCTTGCTCCAGCAACGTGTCGATGGCGGCGATCGCGTCACGGGCGCGGGTGACCGTTGCCGACGGCGTCTCGTCGTCGGGGGCCGCCTCGACGGGCAACGCGTGGGCCGCCCCCGCCGCTGCCGCGGCCGTCCGGATCAGCATGGCGGTCTCGGTCGCCGCCTGCAGGAGTGCTGCGTCGGTGCGCGGCAGGCCACCGCGGTTGACCTTTCCGAGCTCCGACATCGCGGCGTCGAGCCCGTCGCTGGTGACCGCCAGGGCCGCGCCGCGATAGAGCCGGCCGCGGGCCTCATCCACCGAGCCCGGCGGGGCGGATGCGAGGGCGCGCTCGGCCGCGGTGGCCGCGACCGTCGTCTTGCCCTCGTTTACCGCCGCCTGCGCGACGACGAGGTAGAGCTCGCGTCGAGCCTCCGGGTCCGTCTCCGCCAGCATGTCGTCGAGGCGGTGGAACTGCGCAGGGTCGTCGAGAAACTCCATGCGCGACAGAGCTGCGGCGAAGCGACGGCGGAAGTTGCCGGCATAGACGGAGCGGCGGAAGCGCCTGAGATACTGGCCAGAGAGTGCTTCGAACCGGACGAGGTCGTTCAGTTCGCTGGCGACGAAGATCTGGCGGCGCAGGGCGCCCTCCTCGACCAGCGTGCCGGGGCCAGCAGGCGCGCGGTATCGAGCAGGAGCATGGCCTTCTTCGGGTCCTCGCCGACAGCGAGCGCCGCCTGGGCGAGCGCCAGCTGGCCACCAAGGCTCGCGGGCAGGCTCGTCGGGTCGATGTCGGTCAGGTACTTGCGGGCGGTCGCTTCGTCGCCTTCGACATAGGCGAGGGCTCCTCGCATCAGCGCGGCGTCGCCGTCGGGCGGCGTCTCGCTGGCGAGCAACCGCCGGAGCGTCACCGGCCGACCGCCGCCGAGCGTATAGGCGACGAGGGCGCGGGCGTTGCGGCGATCCTGCCAGACGAGGGGATCGGCGCCGGCGAACTCCTCCTCCATGCGCTGCAGCAGCGTGCGCTGTGCGGCCAGCGCGGCGGTCGAGCCGCCGGCCATGTCGTCCTGCATGGCCTGCAGCGTGCGCACGAGCTCATAGGGTGCAGCAATCGGCGGGGTCGACGGGCGACGGCGCACGCGCGGCGCGACCTCCCGTTCAGCGGTGACGGCAGCCGTGTCGAGGGTGGCCTCGTCCGACGGTCCGTCGGTGTCGGTCGGTGCGGGGTCCAACTCCCCCGCGACCCGTGGCGCGTCCGGGTTGGGCGGTGGCAGGCCGGCGCCTGCGATCCAGCGGATGCCGCCCGATCGCCTGTCGCGATCCTCGTTGCCTCCGGCGGCCTCGGCAGCGACCGTCGGCTCGGCATCGACCGGGGTGGGGGCCTGGTCCACCGTGGCGGCGCCGTCGACGGAGGCGTGTGCCGCATCCGCGGCGGCGGGAACCGCGCTCTCCGGAGCGGTTTCGGGCTCCACGGTCACGACGGGCTGCGCCGAAGCGGCCGCGGTGCCCTCGGAAGCCGGCTCCGCCGCAGCCTCGTGTTCCACCGCCACAGGCGGCTCCGCGGCGACGACAGCTACCTCGTCGGCAGTCGGCTCCACCGGCGCAGCGGGGGGCGCCGGCGGCTCTTCGACGACGGCGACGACTTCGGCGGCTTCCACGACGGTCTCGACGCGTGGCGCGGGCCGTGGCACGGCCTGCTGCACCGTCAACGCCGCCTGTTCCTGCTCGGCGGCGAACCGCATCGCCTCGGCATCGCGCGCCATGACTTCAAGGGCGTCGTTCGCGATGGCCGTACCCTCGGGAGCGGCTTCCACGGCAACTGCAGTCGGACCAGCGGCGGCCTCTGTTTCGACCGTCTCGCTCAGCAGCGTTTCCGTGTCCTCCGCCAGGGCATCGACGGCCGTCGCCGATTCCGTCGCCGCATCGGTCGAGCTCGCGGCGGCGGCCACCGGTGCCTGCGCCGGCACGACGGGCGCCGCGACGCGCACGGCGGGCACGGGTGTTCTCACCCGCGCCGGCACGGCTGCGATCGGCTGCGATGGCGCTTCCGGCGTTGTGAAAGCAGCAACTGGCGACGGAGCGACGGCCGCCGGCGGGGCGGCGGTCGCCGCGGCGGGTCGCGGCGCGGGTGGCAGGGCGCGCGGCGCCGGTGACGGTGGGGCCGACACGGCCTGGTTCGGTATCGGCTGAGCGTTCGTTGTCGGCGACCCGGCCGCGGGCGGGGGCGAGAAGGTGCTCGCGGCGGCACCGGGAAGCACGGTCGGAGCGGCGGCGTCGGGCGCCGGCATGGACTCCGCGGCCGCGGCCGGGACGGCCGGCGGCGGCACCGCGACGGGCGGCGGCGCCATGACGGGTTCTGGAGCCGCGACCACCGCCGGCGCGACCGGGGCGGCGGCCTGCGGCAGCAGCCGGCTGTTGCGCTCGCTCTGGGCGAGGGCGGGCGCGCCGACACCGGCCGTCAGGACAGCCGCCAACGCGAGACGGGCCAGCTTGCCGCCGCTCATCGAGGCGCCTCGGCGGCGGGGGCGCGCAGCAGGATCTCGATGCGGCGGTTCTCGGCGGCGTTCGGATCCTTGGCGTTCTTGAGGTCGCGGTCGGCGAAGCCCTCGACGCTGCGGATGCGATCCTCCTGAAGGCCACCGCGCACGAGCATGTACTGCGCCATGTGGGCGCGCGCCGTCGACAGCCGCCAGTTGTCGTAGGTCTCGGAGCGGAAGGGTCGGGCGTCGGTGTAGCCGCGGATGACGATCTCGCCCGAGCGCGTCGAGAGCGCCTTGGCGATCTCCTCCATCGCCTTCACGGTCTGCGGGTCCGGAATGGCGGAGCCGACGGCGAACATGCTGAAGTTGATGTCGTCGGTCAGGCTGACGAGCGTGCCCTCCGCGGTGCGCCGGATCTCGAGATGCGGACCGCCGTCATAGGCGGCGTCGGCGCCACCCTCGAACGCCTCATTCGCGAAGGCGTCGGGTCCGTCTGCCGCGCCGGTGGCGGCCGCAGGAGGCTCGCTACCCGAGTCACCGACCTCGCCGTCGGCGGCCGTCGCCGAGGCGTCGCTCGCCCGTGCTGCGGCGTCGATCTCGGCGCCGATCCGGGCGTTGGCGATCGTGCCGGAACGGCCGGGGTTCTCGGTCCGCGACTGACGGGTCGCGTTCGTCTGCCAGTAGACCGGGTCGAAGGGATCGCGGGCGGTGTCGCCGCCAGGGTCGCCGGGCTCGCCGGTCTGGATTTCCGGCGCGTCGATGTCCCCGGCTTCAGGGGCCATCGCGTCGGCCTCCGCGGCGAGCTTCGCCAGGATCGCGTAGGGGTCCTGGAACGCCGCCTGCTCGCGCGCGGCCATCACCACGGCGATGGCCGCTGGCCTCTCCGAAGCGGCTCCGCCAGCATCTCCTTGCTTCCCGGCCTCCGGCGGCGGCGCCGCCTCGACGTCCTCGGGGTCGTGCAGGCCCTTGCGGTCCGTCATGCTCTCGGCGAGGTTGACGGGATTGAAGTAGTTGGCGATCGACTTCTTGACCTCGTCATCGGTCGCGTTGATCAGCCACATGATCAGGAAGAACGCCATCATCGCCGTCATGAAGTCGGCATGGGCGACCTTCCAGGCGCTCGAGTGCGCCTCGTGCTCCTCCTCCTCGTAGCGCTTGATGATGATCAGTTCTTGATGCTCGGCGTCGGCCATGGCGCACCATCAATCCTGGAGATCGGCGAGGCGGCCGAGCCACGCGGCGAGCTGGGTCTCGATGATCGTGGAGTCGGCGACGACGCGGACGTCCGGCCGCTCCGACGGCTGGAAGGTCACGCCGTCGGCCCGCGCACCGAGACGGTCCGACACCTCGGCGAGAAGGTCGCGGGGGCCGCCGACCGTCACGACCGGGTTCTTGCCGTCGGCGAGGAGTGCGTCCAGCGTGGCGACGAGGTCGGCGATGGCGCGTTCGCGGGCGCGGGCTGTGAGGAACGGCAGCAGGGTCCGCGACACGGCCTCCGAAACGGACGACACGAGTGCCTGGTCGGCGGCGGTGATGGCCTCGGCCAGCCGCCCGCTTTCCTCGCGAGACCAGCGGGCGCGCTCGTCCAGCAGCAACTGGGCGAAGGACTCGCGCTCGGCGACGAGGCGCTCCTCGAACGCACGCTCCGCCTCGATCCGGCCCAAACGCTGTCCCTCGGCCCGCGCCTCCGCGACCCGATCGACGGGGGGCTCCGGGGCATGATTGTCCTGCGGTGCGAGCACCAACTCGGCGGGAGGGGCCGTCTCGACGGTGTCGAAGCGCTGAATATAACGAGCCAAAGCGTTCATTCGTCAGACTTTCTCTTCGAGGCGAAGCCACTGGCGCAGGATCGCAGCCGCCTGTTCCTCGTCGTACTCGATGATCTGCTCGAGCCGCTTCTGGGGCGTGCGGTTCATCTTGCTGGTCAAGTCTTCGATGAGGTTGAGTTCTGCCTGAGCCTCGGCGGAGATCGGCGCGCCGGTAGCCGCATCGATGGTCGGCAGTGACGTCTCCGGGCCCTCGAGGAGGTCCGGGAGCGGCTCCTCCTCCTCCTTCGGCCGGCCGAGGATGACCTTCATCGCGGGCCGGAGACCGAACAGGATCAGCAGCACGGCGATCACGAGCATGGTCGCGGCGTTGATGAGCGTGCCCATCTGGCGCATCAGCAGGTCGAACATCGACAGCGGCGGCGTCGGCTCGAGGTCACCGGCGCCCTGGGCGAAGCCGACGGCCGCGACCTTCAGCTTGTCGCCGCGGGCCAGATCGAGGCCGGCGGCGGATGTGACGAGCTGCTCGATGTCGACGATCTGGGCATCGACCGGGATCGAGCCCGCATCCGTCCCGGCGTTCGCCATCAGGCGATCCCGGTTGACCAGCACCGCGATCGACAGCTGCTCGATGGCGAAGCCGTCGTTCTGCGTCTCGACGACCTTCGACGATATCTCGAAGTTCGTCAGCTCCTCGCGGCGCTCGTTCTGTTCGTTCGAATCGGCACCGTCGCCGGTCGGAAGCTCTTCCTGAGGGATGTTCTGCTGGACGGTGGCGGGCACGTTGCTCGAGCTGTTGCGCGACTGGGCGTTCTCGCGGATGACGCGGACGGACCGTTCGACGCGCGAGTCCGGATCGAAGATCGTCTCGCTCGTCCGCGTCGAGGCGACGTCGAGGCGGGTGGCGACGCTGATCTCGAAGTTGTTGAGGCCGAGATAGGGCGTCAGCGTGCGGCGAATGTTCTCCTCGATCTGCTGGCTCACCTCCTGCTGCAGCCTGGCGAGCTTGCCGCTGGCGGCGTTGGTGCCGTCGTCACCGGAGGCGAGCACGGTGCCCTCGGTGTTGAGGACGGTCACCGAGTCGACCTTCATGCCGGGGATGGCGGCGGCGACGAGGTGGCGGATCGCCTGGGCGGCGGAGGTATCGTCGGCGCGTTCGGTGCGGATGACGACGGAGGCCGAGGCCGGCTGCTGGTCTCGCCGGAACGAGCCGGGGTCCGGCAGCACGATGTGAACGCGGGCGGCCTTGATGCCCTTCATCGTCTGGATGGTGCGGGCGAGCTCGCCCTCGAGCGCACGGACCTTGGTGATCTCCTGCATGAAGGAGGTGAGGCCGAACGAGCCGAGCTCGTTGAACAGCTCGTAGCCGGAGTTGGCATTCTGCGGCAGGCCCTGCTCGGCGAGCAGCATGCGCGCCTGCGCCGTGTCGGCGTAGGCGACGAGCACCGAGGTGCCATCGGAACTGACGTCGAAGGCGATGCCGGCATCCTTCAGGGCGCCGCCGATGCGGTTGACGTCCTCTCTGCTGAGGCCGGTATAGAGCGCCTCCTGGACGGGGCGGCTCAGATAGTAGGCGCCGCCGCCGACGGCCAGCAGCACCGTCAGGCCGACGAGGCCGAGTGCGGCCAGCCTCCGCCCACCCAAGGCGAGAATGTTCTGCCAGAGCTTTTCGGCTTGTGCGCGGCCCGTCATCGACAGCTTCCGTTCCTCGAAGGCTCCGACACCGGGCGCGGCCGTCGGGGAGACGACCTCGGCCGGGCGGCAGACGCGTTCGCGGCATGCGGCCGGCCCATCGGTGCGGGCACGAGGGGGACTGTCGGGGGTCAACCTTGCGCGGGCGTTGCGGCGCTGCGGCTCGGCATCGTCGGCAGGGGAAGAAGGAGGGCCACGCTCCTTGCGGAGCGTGGCCCAAGAGTCGTCGTAGGGGGGAGAGCCGACGACCCGTTAGTTACGGAACAGCGACAGGATGTTCTGGCTGGACGAGTTGGCGATCGACAGCGACTGGACGGCGAGCTGCTGCTGAGTCTGCAGGGCCTTCAGTCGGGTCGACTCCTCCTCCATGTCCGCATCGACGAGGGTGCCGATGGCCCGGTCGTTCGCATCCATCAGCGCCTTCACGAAGCTGCGCTGCGACTCGATGCGGGTCGACACGGTTCCGAGTTCCGTCGAAGCCGTGGTCATGTCCGTCAGAGCCTCGTCGACGACCGAGATGTACTCCTCGATGGTCGTGAGGTCGGCGGCGGCGTTCGTCAGAGCGGAGATGTCGATGTCGGCGACGGCGATGGTGGTGCCGCCGGCGGTCCGGTCCTTGTCCATGATGCCGATGTTGCCGTTGGCGTCGTAGAGGCTGACGGTGGCGAGGTCGATGTCGATCGTATCGACCGACACGGCGCCGCCAACGCGGGTGAACGACCCGACAACGCTCTTCGTGCCGTTGTAGTCCGCATCAGACGAGTCGACCGTGAGCCAGCTCTCCTCGTTGATGACGGACGTCTTCGACTTGTTCGAGATGTCTTCCAGGCGGGCGGTGATTTCCGTCTGGATCTTCGTCTTGTCGACGCCCGGCTCGAGAGCCGTGACGAGAAGCTGCTTCACTTCCTGCAGGACGTTGCGAATCTCGTTCATGCCGGTGGAGACCACGTCGACAGTGGCAGCGCCGAGACCCAGCGCGTCGGAAACGGCCCCGAGGGCACCGTTGTCGGAGCGCGTGGTCGTGGCGATCGACCAGTACGCGGCGCTGTCAGACGCCGAGTTGACCTTCAGGCCCGTCGAAACGCGGCTGTTGGTCTGGTCGAGGCTATCGTTGATGCTCCGCAGGGTCTGCAGGGCAACCATCGACGAGGTGTTGGTCAGAAGGCTAGACATAGCGATGTCCCTCTTGCACTAGATCACAAAATTTAGGGGGACATGCCGGATTGGCCGGCATAGCAGGGCGGCATCATGCCTTTGGTGGGCGCCCCGTTTCACGAGCGGCGCATCGACTTGTCGTTCCAAGTCACCAACCTGCTATGGAAAGACCATGACAGGGCATGCTTGCGCGAAGCTTGCGTTTTCTGACACCAGCGCATCGCTGGAGAGTTTTTGACGCAGCGCCCCGGATTCCGGGGCTGGACGGGGCTGCGTGCCGCACTCTGAAGGCCTTTCCCGCGAGCAGTGAGAGCAACGGCCCTCTATTTTCCTCGGTCGGGAAAAGAAAAAGCGCGCCGGAGCGCGCTTTCGGGAGGCATTCGGCATGGTCGGTCGGCCGATCAGCCAAACGACCTCACCAGGCTGCCGACGAGCATGCTCCAGCCGTCGATCAGGACGAAGAACAGGATCTTGAAGGGCAGCGAAATGACGGTTGGCGGCATCATCATCATGCCCATCGACATGACGAGGGTGGCGACGATCATGTCGATGACGAGAAAGGGCAGGGCGATCAGGAAGCCGATCTCGAAGCCGCGACGCAGCTCGGAGATCATGAAGGCGGGGATGAGCACGCGCAGCTCCACCTCCTCGGCCACCGGAGACGGTGCGGGCGATGCCGGCGACGCGGACTGCGGCTGCGTGGCGCTGGCGATATCGGCGAAAAGCTGCAGGTCCTTCGGCCGGACCTGAGAGAGCATGAACTCGCGGAACGGCGCCGTCGCCCGCTCGAACGCCTCGGCCTCGGTGATCTGGCCTTCGGTGAGCGGCTTGACGCCGTCCTGCCAGGCGCGGTCGAAGGTCGGCCCCATGATGAAGAACGTCATGAACAGCGCCAGGCTGATCAGGACGAGGTTGGCCGGCGTGCTCTGGACGCCGAGCCCCGAGCGCAGGAACGACAGCGCGACGATGAGCCGGGTAAAGCTCGTCGCCATGATGAGCAGGCCCGGGGCGATCGAGAGGACGGTGATCAGTGCGACGAACTGGATGATCCGGCCGCTCACCGAGCCGCCGCCTTCCGGCAGCATGTCGGCCAGCGCCGCGAGATCCTGTGCCGCCGCCGGACCGGCGGTCGCGGTGAAGGCGAGCGCCGCCGTGAGGAGGGCGGCGACGCCGAGGGTCCACTGCCCCGGCGCGCACCGGTGCTGCTGTGGTACCGTGCAGGCCGCCGAGGTCATTGGATCACCATCGTCTCGATGACGAGTTCCTGGATGGCACCGGAGGTGCGCAGGCTGGCGCGCTCGTTGAGATCCTCGCGCAGGTGCTGGAAGGCCATCGGGCCCTGCAACTGGCTGAGTGTCAGGGTTCGCAGATAGGCGACGATGTCCTGGCTGATCTCGGCGATGGTGATCTCTGGATTGGCGACCTTGCCGTTCTCGAAGACGATCGCGGTCTCGACGCGGATCCAGGTGTCGCTGGGAGCGGCGAGGTTGGCGATGATCGGATCGAGGCGGCTCAGCACCATGTCGCCGCTGTACTTGATTTCGGTCGGGACCTTTTCGGTCTGTTCCTTTTCGCGCTCGGTGATCACCTCCTCGAGCGAGGAAGACAGATGAAGGCCGAGCCCGCCGCCAGTGAGGAGGGCGAGCACCGTCAGGACGCCGGCGGCGATCCACAGACCGCCGCCCTTGCCCTTGCCCTTCTGTGGAGCGTCCTTGCTCGCCGCAGCTGCCATCATCGACCTCGTCAGTAGGGGATCGTCACGTCATAGAGGCGCTGCCCCCATGCCGGCTGCTGCATGTCCGTCAGGCGCCCGCGCCCGCCGTAGGAGATCCGCGCCTCGGCGATGCGGTCGTAGGGGATGCGGTTCTGCGCGGAGATATCGAGCGGCCGGACGATGCCGGCGATGTTGAGCACCCGGATCTCGTAATTGACGCGGATTTCCTGCGTGCCGCTGATCAACATGTTGCCGTTGGGCAGCACCTCGGTGACGACGGCGGCGACCGACAGGGTCAGCTTCTCCGACCGGTCGATCGAGCCGGCGCCGCGCGTGCGGGTGCCGGCGTCGATGTTGAGGCTGCCCGACGCGTCCGCGGCGGCCGGCGCCAGGCCGAAGCCTGCGGCTGCCAGCGCCCCGGCCGCATCGAAGATCGAGCCCGACTCGCGTGAGCGGTCGCTCTCGTTGTCGAACTGGGCCTTGTCGTCGAGGTCGATCGAGACGGTGACGACGTCGCCGACCTTGTAGGCGCGAATGTCCTTGAACAGCTCCGCGCCGCTGTTGCCCCAGGTGGAGCCGAAGGTCCGTGGCTGCGCCGGCGCAAAGCTCGACGGCAACTCGGCCCGCGGTGTCGTCGCCAGACCGTAGCCGACCGGCGTCATCTCCGGTCCCGTGAAGATGTTGTCGTGCGAGTTCTGGCAGGCGCCGAGCAGAAGCAGCAGCGGTGCGAAGAGAAGCGGTCTCATCCCGATTTCCTCTGGCTCGTCGTGCGGTCGGCCAGGCCGGCCATGATGTTGGTGAGCTGGGCCGCCTTTGCCGCGTCCATCTCGTTGAGGATGGCGCTGGCGGTGCGGGGCGGGAGCTTGCTCAGGATCGCCGCGGCGGTCATCTCGTCCATGATCGAGAGCTGTGCCGAGGCGGCGTCGGGCTTCATCTGCGTGTAGATGGCGATGAGGCCTTCTTCGGCCGTCTTCAGGAACTTCTCGCGGCGATCCAGCCAGTCCTGGTATTCGGCGCGCTTGGCCTCCAGGCGGGCGAGGCGGTCCTCGATGTCCCGCTCCAGCGCCGCAAGCGCGGCGGCCTGGCGGGCGAAGCGGGCGTCCCCCGCGGCGTCGGCGATGTTGTTGCAGTACTGGGCGGCCACGGTTTCTGCGGACGGCGTGACCGCGGGCGCCTCCGGCGTGGCGTCCGCCTTCTCTGTCGCGAAGGCGCCTGCGGAAGCGCTCGCGAGGGCGACGGCCAGCGACACGGCGACGGCGGCCGAGCGAGCCCGTTGGATGCTGTTGCGCATGGGGAGGATGCCTCGGTTCAAGCCCCGCTTGGGCCCGTCACTGGACGACCAGGTCGGCCTGCAGGGCGCCGGCGGTCTTGATCGCCTGGAGGATGGAGATGATGTCGGTCGGCTTCAGCCCGACGCGGTTCAGCCCGTGTACGAGCGTCTGCAGGTCAGTGCCCTCGACGAGCGCCAGGTGGCCGCTGCCCTGTTCGGCCTCGATCGTCGTGCGCGGCACGACGACGGTCTCGCCCGTCTCGGAGAACGGTTTCGGCTGCGAGACCTCCGGGGTCTCCGTCACGCGGACCGTGAGGTTGCCGTGTGCCATCGCCACCGTCGAGACCTGCACGTTCTGCCCGATGACGACGGTGCCGGTGCGCTGGTCGACGACGACGCGGGCGGGTGCGTCTGCCTTCACCTGCAAGTCGCCGATCTCGGCGAGGAAGCGGGACATCGACACCTTCGCCGGCTTGGCCACGACGACGGTCCGCAGGTCGCGGTCACTGGCCGACGCCTTGCCGTAGCGCGCCTTGGTGAAGGCGTTGACGGCGTCAGCGATGTTGGCCGCGGTGCGGAAGTCGGGGTTGCGCAGCTCGAGCACGAGGCGCCCCTCCGAGCCCACCTGGGCCGGTACCTGCCGTTCGACGATCGCGCCGTTCGGAATTCGGCCTCCGGTCGGCACGCCCTGCGTCAGGGTTTCGGCCTGGCCTTCCAGAGCGAAGCCGGACACCGCGATCGGGCCCTGGGCGACGGCATAGGCGATGCCGTCGCCGCCCATCAGCGGTGTCACCAGCAGGGTGCCGCCCATCAGCGAGGAGGCGTCACCGATGGAGCCGACGGTGACGTCGATGCGCGAGCCGACGCCCACGAAGGCCGGAAGCTCGGCGGTGACGGTGACGGCGGCGACGTTGCGGGCGCGCAGGGGCACGCTGTCGACGTTGACGCCCATGCGGTCGAGCATCGACTGCAGCGCCTGCTCGGTGAAGGGGGCGTTGCGCAGCGTGTCGCCGGTGCCCTGCAGGCCGATGACGAGGCCGTAGCCGATCAGCTGGTTCTCGCGCACGCCCTGGACACTGGTGATGTCCTTGATGCGCGTCGCCGCTGCCGGATCGGCCGACAGAGCCGCGAGGGCGAGGGCGGCGATTGCGAGGAGGGCTCTCATCGTCCACCCACCAGCAGCGTGCCGTCCGACTGGACGACACCGGAGATGACCTGGCCCGAGTCGACGTTGCGCGCCTGCACCACACCACCGAGGGCGCCGTTCTGAAGCGGCACCACGAGGGCTGATATGGTCAGCCCGCCGGAGACGAAGCGCGCTTCCGTCGCGACGCCCCGCGACAGCAGGTTAGGCTCCGCGAAGGCGTTGTTCGGAATGGGCTTGCCGGCGACGAGGGTGCGCCGCGCGACCTTGCCGATCACCGGAGCGGCGTCCTCGACGAAGCTGTGCGGCCGGCCGGCCTGCACGTAGAACTGCTTCTCCGTCAGCATCTCCTCGGAGATGTGATCGCCCGGATAGATCGTGGCGGCCGGGACCGGCAGGATGACGGCCGTCGGCGTCGCCGCGGCGCCGGTGAGCGCAGCGGCGGCCATCGACGTCGCGGCCGCGAGAGCGACCGCCCTCGCGAGGCGGGTCGAGAAGGCGCGCAACAGCCGTTTCATCTATCGGATTCCCTTGGAAACCGTGCCGGCCATCTCGTCGGCCGCCTGGATCACCTTCGAATTCATCTCGTAGGCGCGCTGGGCGGAGATCAGTTCGGTGATCTCCTTGATCGGATCGACGTTCGAGGCCTCGAGGTAGCCCTGGTGGATCTTGCCGAGGCCGTCCTGGGCGGCGACGCCGGCGGACGGTTGTCCCGACGAGGCCGTCTCTCTGAACAAGTTGTCACCCATCGGCTCCAGGCCGGCGTCGTTGGCGAAGGAGACGATCGACAACTGGCCGACCATCTGAGGGTCCGCCTGGTTGGGGAGCATTGCGTAAATCTCACCCGACTCATTGACGACGATCTGGACCGTGTCCTGGGGGAACACGATCGCCGGCTCGACGGCGTAGCCGTCGATCGTCACGAGCTGACCGTCCGGACCTTTGTTGAAGGAACCGGCGCGGGTGTAGAGTGCCTCGCCGTTCGGGCCGGAGATCTCGAACCAGCCGCTCCCGTTGATGGCGAGATCAAGCGGATTTCCAGTGTTGGTGAGCGAGCCCTGGACGTGCAGGTTGCGTACGCCGACGGTGCGGACACCGAGCCCGACGCGCACGCCTTCCGGGACGGGGCTCTCGCCTCCGCGGTTCGGAACGCCCTGCACGCGATCGAACTGGTAGAGAAGATCGGAGAATTCGGCTCGCGCTCGCTTGAAGCCGGTGGTGTTGATGTTCGCTATATTATTGGCGATCACCTCGACGTTGGTCTGCTGTGCGCTCATGCCGGTGGCGGCGATTGCAAGTGCTCTCATGGTCTGGCCCTCAGATCGCCATCCGGCTGATTTCCTGGTAGGCGGAAACGACCTTGTCGCGGATCGAGACCGCCGCCTGCAGCGTCTGCTCGGCCGCCATGACAGCGGCGACCACGCTCTGGATCGATGCCTTGCCTTCGATGCCCGAGATCGCCATCGCCTCTCCGGTACGCACGGTACCGATCGCATCGGTGGCGACGTCCGCGAGCACCTGCGAGAATTCCGGCGAGGCGCCAGCGGCCGCTCCGGCCCCGGTGGGCGCCTTCGGCGCAATGGACGTGAAGGTATCGACGGACGAAACGGAACCAAGCGAATTGATCATCACGAGCCCCTCAGAAGGTCGATCGTCATCGAGATCATCGAGCGCGCCTGCTTCATCATCTGCAGGTTCGCCTCGTAGGACCGCGTCGCCTCGCGCATGTCAGCCATCTCGACCAGCATGTCGACGTTGGGCAGCTTGACGTTGCCACTCTCGTCGGCGGCCGGATGTCCGGGGTCGTACTCGATGCGGAACGGCGACTTGTCGGTCGACAGCCCCTTGATGGAAACCGCGGAGGCGCCGAGCTCACGATCGAGCTGGGCCTGGAAGAGAACCGTCTTGCGGCTGTAGGGATCGGCCCCCGCGGTGTTGCCGGTGGAGCGTGCGTTGGCGATGTTTTCCGAAACGATGCGCAGCCGCGTCGACTGCGCCTCGAGACCGCCGGCCGCGATCTGGCCGATCGCCTGAAGAGAATCTATCATCCGCCTGACCTCAAGCTCGTGAGAAGCATGCGGTGGAACGACCGCATGATGCTGGTGTCGAGGGAAACGGCGCGGGCCGCCTGGTTCGCCTTCATCAGTTCCTGGTCGATCCGCACGGAGTTGCCGGAGTGGGTGACGTCCCAGGTCTCGGCGTGTTCGGAGCCGATCTCCGAGACCCCGTTCGCCGCAGGGTTCAGGTGACCCGGGCGCGTGGCGGTCATGACGAGACGGGTCTTGTCGAGCGACGCAGAGAACGGCTCGATGTCACGTGCCTGAAAGCGCGGTGTATTGGCGTTGGCGATGTTGCCGGCAATCGTGACTTGCCGCTGCGCGGCCCACTGCGAATGTCGGGTCGCCAGGTCGAAGAGGTAAACTGGTTCCAACGAAACTCTCCTTGCCCATAGCAGGGAGAGATAGAGGGGCTAACTTGCCCGAGGCTGGCGTGCCTGCCTGCGGCCTCCTCGGGCCGATTGGTGACCCGGAACCGGAGCGAACCTGGTCGTTCCGCGGCTACATGATCTGCCGGATGGCCGGGATGGCGATGGCGCTCAGGACTTGCGCCGCGGTCTCGCTCGTCGCTTGTGGCGTTTTCGACAATGCAGCGCGGTATTGCCGCCAGGCCTCGGCCGGTGTCGGAGCCGGACCGGGAAAAATCAGACCATGCAGCTGGATCTCGACCGAGTCGGACGCCAGCACGACCTGGAAGAAGGTGGTCAGGGCGGTGTGGTGCAGTTCGAGTTCGATCGCCACCGCGGGGGCGGAGCCCCACTCGCACGTCACCGCCACGCAGCCGCCATAGCGCAGCAGTGCCGGTGTAGCGATCGATTCACCGCACGAGGCGATGATGTCCTCGAAATTGGAGCAGTCCTCGGACAGCGCATAGCCGATCAGCGTCGCGGCATCGACGAGCAGTAGCTCGCGGATGAACGGCTTCAGGACATCCGCCAGCAGCCTCTCGAAGGAGCGTCGATCGCCATCTCCCGATCCTGCGAAATTCGATAGGTACCGGCTGGATTTATTTTCCATGGCCTTCTCTCGCATAAATAAAATAAAGGACACGTGCGACTGCGTGATAGAACTCAGGCGGAATCCACTGATCAACCTCGACCGCGTCATACATGGCGCGGGCGAGTTGGCGGTCTTCGACGACGGGAATGTCATTGGCGGTGGCGATTTCGCGGATCTTCAGGGCGACGAGGTCAGTTCCCTTGGCAACGACCATTGGTGCCCCGCCGGCCTCGCGCTCGTAGCGCAGGGCGATCGCGTAGTGTGTCGGGTTGGCGATCACCAGCGTGGCGCGCGGCACCCCCGTCAACATGCGGCGCCGGGCCCTGTCCTTCGCGATGGAACGCATCCGCGCCTTGACGAGCGGATCGCCATCCATCTGCTTCATCTCGTCCTTGATGTCCTGGCGCGACATGCGCAGATCCCTGCGCCACTTGAACCGCGACCAGACGAGGTCGGCGGCGACGAGGACGATCGTCGCCGCGCAAACCGTCGCGACGAGCCGCGTCGACATCGCGAGGATCTCGGCCGGCAGTAGCGTCGGGTCGGTGTACATGGCGTTGATCAGCCGCCGCAGTTCGCTCTGCAGCAGGACGACGCAAGCGAGCCCGACCGCCGCGAATTTGGTGAGAGAGCGCAAGAACTCGGCGAACCCCTGGACGCCGAAGATGCGCTTCAGTCCGGAGACCGGTGAGACACGGCTCCACTGTGGCCGGATGCGCTCGAGCACCATCTTCGGGGGATGCTGAGCGACGGATCCGACGACGCCCAGCACCGCGAGGACGACCGCGATGGGGATGAGGAAGACGGCCACCGCGCGGGCGACATCGACGCCCAGCACCGTCGCCGACGACGAGTCGGCGAGGCTGTAGCCGCCGGCGTCGTCGATCAGGCGGGCGAGGCTGGCGATCATCGGTGGCAACCGCTCGCTGACGAGAAACGCCAGCGTCACGAGGATCCCGATGAGCGAGACGAAGACGGTCATCTCGCGGGAGAGCGGGATGTTGCCCTTTTCGATCGCGTCGGAGACCTTCTTCTCGGTCGCCTCCTCGGTTTTGCTGTCTTTGTCGGCGTCCTCGCTCACGCGTGCTCCGATCTAGCTCAGGAAGCCTTCGTCGTCGCCGTCGGCGCCGAGCTCGATCTCACCTCGTCCGGCCATCTCGAGCGCCAGATCGGTGATGATCCGTCGTGCGTCGAGCACGTCGCGCTGCGACGACGGCTCGCCGCTCGTCAGTTCCTGCTCGACCATCCGGCGCACGCGCGAGGCGAGCGACTGCAGGATGGTGTCGCGGAAGTCCTGTTCGGTGCCCTTCAGCGCGAGCACGACCTTGTCGTTCGGCACCTTGTCGAACAGTGTCGTGCGGGCTTTCGGAGCCAGTTTGATGATGTCATCGAACGTGAACAGCAGCCCCTTGAGGATTTCGGCCGACTTCGGCCGCGTCTCCGCGAGGCTGTTCAGCACATTGTCCATGTGCTCGCGTTCCATCTTGTTGATGATGTCGGCCATCCGCGCATGGGTATCGGTGCCTACGGTGCGCGAGAAGTTCATCATGAAATCTTCGTGGATCGTTCGCTCGATGATCCGCATCGTCTCCTCGACGACTGGCTTGAACGTCAGCATGCGGCGCATGATGTCGTTGCGAAGCTCGGAGTTCATCTGGCTCATCACCTTGGCGGCGGCCGATGGCTTCACCTTCGACAGGATGAGCGCGGCCGTCTGCGGATGCTCCTTGATCACATAGGCGGCGAGGGCGGCCTCCGAGACCGCCGACATCCGGTCCCAGATCGAGGCGTTGGCATTGCCGAGCACGTCGGCCATGATCTCGCTGACCTGGTCGGGCGGCAGGACGCCCGCCAGCATCTTCTCGACGTCGCTCGCCGTGCCGACGAGATTCGCGCCGATGCCGAACTGGGTCGCGAAGTCCTCGACGATCGTCTCGAGCTGGGCAGGGGCCACCGGTCGCAGCTCGGCGAGCGAGCGCGTCACGATCCGGATGTCCTCCGGCTCGAAATGCGCCATCACACGCGCTGCCAGCGGATTGCCCATCGCCATCAGCAGCGCGGCCGCCTTGTCGGGGCCGCGCATCGGGCGCACGGATTTGGCGGTGGCCGTTGCCATCGGGGTGTGCTCCGTCAGGCCCCGTCGGCGCCGGCCGGGCCGACAATCTCGGTCAGCGACACGCCGAAGCGGGAGTTGTCGTCCTCGACGACGACGACTTCGCCGCGGGCGATGACGCGGCCGTTGACGACGATGTCGACCGGCTCGCCGACGCGGTGGTCGAGCGGCACCGTGGCGCCGCGGCCGAGCTTCATCAGGTTGGCGACCGGCATCGTCGCCGAACCGAGCACCACCTGCATGAGCACGGGGATGCGCAGGATCGAGTCGATGTTGCGGGCGCCGCCGAAGTTCCACGCCTGGTCGTTGCCCTCGGCGCCACCGCGGGCGAAGAGTGCGTCGTCGTGACTGATGGCGGCGGGCGACTTGCCGTCGTTCGTGATCGACATGGTGTCCTCTCAGAGGGTCGGGTTGCGGCTTAGGCGGGCGAGCGGCGGTCAGTTCGCCTGGCGGTGAAGGGGGCGCGTGTCACGCTCGCCGACCCGCTGGTCGAGGGCATTGAGCAGCGCCTGTGCCTCGGCGATGCGCTCCTCGAGCGCCACCGTGAGGTCACGGCCGTCCTGGCGGAACCGCGCCAGTTCGATGCGGGTGGCGTCGAGCGCGTCGGAAGTCCGGGCGAAGGTTCGCTCATACTCGGCCTGATGCCGGTCGAGCCGCCGCAGCCGCATGTACATGGCGACCACGCAGATGCAGGTGACGACCAGCGCCGCCAGAAGAGCAGTTTCAGACAGGTAGGATGTCATCGATGAATTCCTTTTCCTGGTCCACGACTTCATCCACGCGCAGGACGTATGTGCCGTCTGCCTGTCCGAGGTGACACCAGAACAGCGGCTGGTCGCTGCCCTCCAGTTTCACGCGCGACCGCGGCGTGGCCTGCAGCATCAGGACCTGGCCGACGGTGAAGTCAGCGATCTCGCCAAGCGGATAGCTTCGCTCCTCGAGCACGGCGCGCAGGGTCACCTCGGTGCGGTGCACCTCGCTGCGGATCTGCTTCATCCAGGCGGGGTCGCGGGAGGACGAGTCGCCCGTGATGACGCGCGACAGCGTCTGGCGCATCGGCGTCAGGGCCGACTGCGGAATGATGACGAACATCTCGCCGCCGCGGTTGATCGCCTGCAGCAGGAACTTCGCCACCACCGCGAGGTTGTTGCGCCGCCCGATGACGGCAAAATCCATGCGGCTTTCGAGGCGCTCGAGCTTGAACTGGGTCGTGGAGACCATTGAGAACGAGGATTGCAGCGCCTTGCCGACCAGTTCCGAAAGAGACTGCGCCAGTCGGACCTCGATGCTGGAGAAGTTGCGCTCGTCCTCCACCGGCGGCTCGGAACCGTCGGCGCCGAGCAGGACCTCGACCATCGTGAAGATGAAGTCGCGGTCGAAGCCGACGATGACGTGGGAATCCCAGCCCGGGGCGTGGAACACGGCCGCCAGGGCCGTCCCTTCGTAGGCGTCTAGGACATCGCCGACGCGGGCGCTCTCGACGTTGCTGAGCGAGTAGTAGCACTGCGACGCGGCGAGGGTGCGCATCCCGTCGGCACAGGTCGTCGCGAGGCGATCGAAGATGACGTGGAGCATCGGCAGCCGGTCGAGCGACAGACCGGCGGCGTCGAGGAGCATGTCGCGGATGTCGCCGCGACCGGTGGTGGCTGGAGCGCTCATATCAGGCCGCCTGCTTCAGGGCCGCGCCGGAACCGGGCGTGTTGGTGATCGCGTCGTTCTCGACCTCGTCGATGGTCGGACGATCGCTGGCGGAGATCGTCTTGCGACCGTGCTCGAGAGCGATCTGGGGCAGCGCGCCGTTCATGTAGGCGATCAGCGTCTGCTTCACGATGACATAGGGCTGGCACTGCTTCTCCCGCGTCAGCTTCACCTTCGCGGCGAGCGGCGACAGCATCGCGTAGGAGGCGAAGATGCCGATGAAGGTGCCGATCAGTGCCGAGCCGATGTAATGCCCGAGGATCTCCGGGGACTGGTCGATGGCGCCCATCGCCTTGACGATGCCGAGCACCGCGGCGCAGATGCCGATCGCCGGCATCGCCTCGGCGACCGTCGACAGTGCGCTGTAGGGCTTCGTCTTGTACTTCTTGACGGTGCTGATCTCCTGCTCCATCAGCCCCTCGATCTCGTGAGAGCGAGCGTTGCCGATGATGATCAGCCGCACGTAGTCGCAGACGAACTGCGTCAGGTACTTGTCCTTCTGGATCTTCGGGTAGTGCTTGAAGATCTCGGAGTTTTCCGGATCGTCGATGTGCGCCTCGACCTCGTTGCGGGGCCGGCTGCGCAGTTCGCGCATCAGTGTGTAGAGGAGACCGAGCAGCGCTAGGTTGTCTTCCCGCTTCGGAACGGAATTGGACACCGCCTCCATGATCGCCTTGCCGGAGTCCTTGATCGTCGACATCGGGTTGGCGATGATGAAGGTGCCGAGGGCGATGCCGAGGATGATGACATATTCCCACGGCTGCCAGATCACACCGATCTTGCCGCCCATCGCCATGAAGCCACCGAGCATCGAGGCGAGCCCGACGACCAGTCCGATCAGAATTCCCACCAGCGCTCTCCTTCGCCAGAACTTGGCCCGGAGGCTTAGGTGGCGTTGCTTGCGCGAGGCTGAATCCCCGTCACGGCGGTGCTGCAAGGCTGGCGCAAGGCAGGGGGGCGACGGTCATCGGGAAACCGGGTGGCCACGATGCTCTCGACATACACAAGCTACAAACTGATCACGCGTGATCTCGACCGGTCCTTGACGCTGAAGGCGTCCGAGCGGCAGGTCGCGCTGGAGAGCGACTACTATCTCGAGAACATCGGGAAGGTCGAAACCATCGACGACTTCCTCGACGACACGCGTCTCTTCAAGTTCGCCATGAAGGCGTTTGGCCTCGAGGAGATGTCGTACGCGAAGGCGTACATGCGCAAGGTGCTGACGGAAGGCATCTCCGCCGACGACGCCTTCGTGAAGCGGCTGTCGGACGATCGCTTCACCCAGTTCGCCACCATGTTCAATTTCGAGGGCAAGGGCAGCTCCGCCGTCGAAGGCAGCGCGGTCCGGCAGGGCGTCGTCGACCGCTATGTGCGCCAGTCCCTCGAGGTGTCGGCGGGCGAGGAGAACGAGGGTGTCCGGCTCGCACTCTACTTCCAGCGCAGTGCCGCATCGGTGACGTCGGCCTACGGCATCCTCGCCGACGAGGCCATCCAGGAGGTCGTCTTCACCGCGCTCGGCTTCCCCGACGAGATGAAGGCGGCCAACATCGACAGGCAGGCCGCGGCCATCGAGGCCCGCCTCGACATCGCCTCGCTCCAGGATCCGAAGGAAGTGGAGAAGCTGCTGACGCGCTTCACCGCGCTCTGGGATGCGGCGAGTTCCACCAACACCTCACCGCTGCTGATGCTCTTCGAGACGTCCTCGGCGCCCTCGGTCGGCCTCGACCTGGTGATGTCCCTGCAGAACCTGAAACGCGGTGGCTACTGATGACGTCCAGCATCTACGTCGCGCTGTCGGCGCAGATGGCGCTGCAGCGCCGGATGGAAACGGTCGCCAACAACGTCGCGAACCTCAACACCGCTGGTTTCAGGGCCGAGGAGGTCCGCTTCGAGACCGTGTTGTCGAAGATGGGGTCGCGCGAGGTATCCTACGCTGACAGCGGCGAGAGCTACATTTCCCGCCGGGCCGGCAGCGTGGCACCGACGGGCAACCCGCTCGACGTCGCCGTCTCTGGCGACGCCTGGCTGAGCGTCTCGACCCCGGACGGCGTCGCCTACACGCGTGACGGTCGGCTGCAGATGACCGAGGCGGGCGATCTCGTCTCGGTGGACGGCAAGCCGATACTCGACGCCGGCGGCGCGCCGATCGCCCTCGATCCGAACGGCGGCCCGGTCCACATCGGCGCCGACGGCTCGATCGTGCAGGGGACCATTCAGGTCGGCGCGCTGGGGCTCTTCAACCTGCCGGATACGACCCGTCTCCAGCGCTACGGGGAGACGGCGGTCATGTCCAGCGAGGCGGCCCTACCGGTGGAAGATCTCGCCGCGCAGGGTGTCCGCCAGGGCTTCCTGGAGGGCGCCAACGTCGATCCGGTGATGGAGATGACGAAGCTCATCACGATCTCGCGGACCTTCGACAGCGCCGCCTCGGCCATCCGCGAAGGCGAGGATGTGCTGGCGCAGGCCATCCGCAGCCTCGGCCCGTCGTCGTGAGCCGGCCCCACAGCGACGGAGTTTTCGCCCGATGAGTTCGCTCGCGCGTCTCGCCGCCACCATCGACGATTGCAGTGCGAACGTGCCGCTCGTGCGCGTCGGGGGCATCGTCCGCGAGGTCTCGCCGAGCCACTATCGCGTCTCGGGGCTGTCGCGCTTCGTCTCGCTCGGAGAGCGAATCGGCTTCGAGAGCGCCGGACGGCCATCGATCGGCGAAGTAGTGCAGATCGACGAGGCCGGCGCGACCGTCAAATCCTTCGACAACAATGGTTCGGTCGGCGTCGGCGATGTCGCGTTCCGGGTGGGCCGCAAGGGCCTCGCCCCGTCCGACGCCTGGATCGGCCGCGTCATCGACGCCCTCGGCGAACCGATCGACGGCGGCGGGCCGCTGCCGCAGGGCGAGATCATGCTGCCGACGGAGGCCCCGCCGCCGGCGGCGATGACGCGCGGACGCATCCGCAAGCCGCTGCGCACCGGCATCAAGGTGGTCGATCTGTTCACGCCGATCTGCGAGGGCCAGCGCATCGGCATCTTCGCCGGTTCGGGCGTCGGCAAGTCGACCTTGTTGTCGATGTTCGCGCGCGCCGAGCAGTTCGACGTCGTCGTCATCGGTCTCGTCGGCGAGCGTGGCCGCGAGGTCCGCGAGTTCCTCGAGGGCCCGCTCGCTGCGAACCGGCACCGGTCGGTCGTCGTCGTGTCGACGGGTGACGAGAGCCCGATGATGCGCCGGCTGGCGCCGCAGACCGCGATGTGCGCAGCCGAATACTTCCGCGACCGCGGTCGCTCGGTGCTGCTCATCATCGATTCGGTCACCCGCTATGCCCACGCCTCGCGCGACGTGGCGCTGGCGGCCGGGGAGCCGGCTGTGGCCCGCGGCTATGCTCCGAGCACCTTCAGCGATCTGCCGCGGCTCCTGGAGCGAGCCGGCCCCGGCCCGGAAGGGACCGGCACCATTACCGGCGTGTTCTCCGTGCTGGTTGATGGCGACGACCACAACGATCCCGTCGCCGACGCGATCCGCGGCACTCTCGACGGCCATATCGTGCTCGACCGCGCCATTGCGGATCAGGGCCGCTTTCCAGCGGTCAGCATCCTCGGCTCGATCTCACGGCTTTCCGACCTGGTGTGGACAAAGGAGCAGCGCGAGCTCGTCGTCCGCCTGCGCCGGCTGGTCGCGCGTTTCGAGGACACCCGCGACCTGCGCCTTCTCGGCGGCTACCACCCCGGCAGTGATCCGGAACTCGATCAGGCGGTCTCGATCACCACCCGCCTCTACGACGCCCTCAGGCAGGGGCCCGAGAACCCCTTGTGCCGTGATGTTTTCTCCGAACTCGCACAGTCGCTGGCGCCGCAGTAACGGCGAGGACGAGCGCCAGCCTCGCGCAAGCGAGCCATTCCATCTTCTCCTCAATCAGTCACTTGAAGGACTCCCACGATGAGCCTCTATGGCGTTCTGCGCACCGGCGTCTCCGGCATGAATGCACAGTCCAACCGGCTGAGCACCATTGCTGACAATATCGCCAACGCCGGTACCACTGGATACAAGCGGGCGTGGACCGATTTCTCTTCGCTCATTCTCGAGAGTGGGAAGAACAACTACAACTCCGGCGCGGTCGTCACCAACGTCCGTTATTCCGTGTCGCAGCAGGGTGCGCTGAACTACACGACGTCGCCGACCGACCTCGCGATCCAGGGGCGTGGCTTCTTCGCGGTGACCGATGCGACGGGCAATCCGTTCCTGTCTCGCGCGGGCGCCTTCGTGATCGACGGCAACACCGGCAACCTCGTCAACTCCAGCGGCTACACGCTGATGGGCTACGACATCAGCAACGGCCCGAAGTCGGTCGAGCTGAACGGCTTTGGCAATCTCGAGCCGATCAATCTCTCCAACATGAATCTGCAGGCCAAGGCCAGCACCGAGGGCGTCTTCACGGCGAACCTGCCGTCGACGAACGATGTCGTGACGGGGCCGCTGCCGTCCTCGAACAATGCCAATGCCGAGACTTCGGTGAAGTCGTCGATGATCGCCTACGACAAGCTCGGCAATGAGGTCGTCCTCGACATTTACATGACGAAGACGTCCGAAAGCCCGGCTTCGTGGGAAATGGCAGTCTATGACCAGGCCGGCGCCGCGGCCGACGGCGGCTTCCCCTATGCCGACGCCGCGATCGGGACGCAGACGCTCGAGTTCGACGAGGACGGCAACCTCACCAGTGGCGACATGCTGTCGATCGACATTCCCGGCGGCGAGACGCTGGAGCTCGACGTGAGCTCGATGACACAGCTCGCGACCGACTACACGCCCATCAACGTCGCCGTGAACGGCAGTGCTCCGAGCGTCGTGTCCGATATCGCCATCGAAGGCGACGGCACGGTCTATGCCGTCTACGAGAACGGCGCCAAGCTGCCGGCCTTCCGCATCCCGCTCGCCGACGTCTCGAGTCCCGACAGCCTGCAGCCCATGCCCGGCAACGTCTTCGCGACGACGACGGATTCCGGCGCGGTGCAGATGGGCTTCCCGACCGAGGGCGGCTACGGCGGCGTCATCTCCGGCGCGCTCGAGCAGTCGAACGTCGACATGGCGACCGAGCTCACCGACATGATCATCGCCCAGCGCGACTACACCGCCAACTCGAAGAGCTTCCAGACGGGCAACGAGTTGCTGGATGTCCTGATGAACCTGAAGCGGTGATGGGCCGAGCGAAGGCACCGAACCGGTAGACGGGGTCGCGGATGAGCCTGACAGCTGCATTTCACACTGCACGGTCGTCGCTGCAGGCGACGTCGACGCAGGTCTCGGTCTCCGGACGCAACGTGTCCGGAGCGAACGACCCCCAATACTCGCGCAAGATCGCCACGACGACGACCACCGCCGACGGCGCCGCCCGCATCCCCCAGGTGACGCGGGCGGCCGATGCACCGCTCTACACCCGCATGCTCGACGCCACATCTCGGGCGGCGGGGCAGCAGGCGATGCTCAACGGCCTGAAGCAACTCGCCGAGACCGTTGCCGACCCGCAACTGCAGCAGTCGCCGGCGGCGAAGATCGGTGCCTTCTCGACGGCCGTAGCGCAGTACTCCAATGCGCCGGACGACCCGCTCTTCGGCCAGGGCGTCGTGACGGCCGGTCGCGATCTCGTCGACACGCTGAACTCGGCTGCCTCGGCGGTGATCACGGTCCGCCGCGACGCCGACGCGGACATGGCGACGTCGGTTGCGCGCATCAACAATCTTCTCGGGCAGTTCTCGGAATTCAACAGTGCCGTCGTTGCCGGGACCGCGCTGGGTGCGGACGTCACCGACATGCTCGACAAGCGCGACGGTGTCCTCGCCGCACTGTCGGAGGAACTCGGCGTCACGACCATCACGCGGGAGAACAACGATCTCGCGATCTATACGGACAGTGGCGTCACGCTGTTCGAGGGACGCGCGCGCGCGGTTTCCTTCAATCCGACCCACGTCTATCTCGCCGATACCGTCGGCAACGCCGTGATGATCGACGGCGTGCCGGTGACGAGCGAGGCGGCCGGCATGCCGCTGCGCGACGGACGCCTCGCCGGCCTCGCGCGTCTGCGGGACGACGTCTCGCTGAGCTACCAGCGCCAGCTCGACGAGGTCGCCCGTGGCGTGATCACGGCGTTCGCGGAACTCGACCAGTCGGGTGCCGGAGGGCCGGCACTGGCGGGCATCTTCAATGACGGCGGCGCGACGATCCCCGACGCGGGCACGGCGGGGATCGCCAGCCGCATTCGCCTCAGCAGCGCGGTCGATCCCGCGGCCGGCGGCTCCGTCGACCTCATCCGCGACGGCGGCGTCAACGGTGCCGACTACCGCTACAACGCATCGGGGTCCGCGGCCTACCCGGACCGCCTGCTCGCCCTCGCAGTGGCGACCAATGCCTCGCAGTCCTTCGCGGGCGATACCGGTCTGGCGAGCCCCTCGAGCCTCGCCGATTTTGCCACCGCCTCCGTCGGCTGGCTGGAGAGCCGCCGCCAGACCGCGACGACAGAGACCGAATATCAGACCGCCGTGCTGTCTCGTGCCTCGGAGTCACTGTCGAACGCCACGGGCGTGAACCTCGACGAGGAATACGCCAATCAGCTGCAGCTGGAGCGCTCCTACGCCGCCTCCGCCAAGCTGATCTCGATCATCGACGAGCTGTTCAAGACGCTGCTCGCCTCAGCAGGATAGTCTCATGCGGACCAGTTTCATCTCGAGCCTGTCCATCGCCGCGTCCGCCCGGACGAACTTCACGAGCCTGCAGCAGCAGTTGGCGAGGGCAACGTCGGAAGTCGTCACTGGTCGACACGCCGATATCGGAACGACGCTCGGTGCGCAGTCCGGAAGGCTCGTCTTCCTGCGCAACGACTTCGACGGGCTGGAAGGGATGCGGACAGGCAACTCGCTGGCGGTGGCACGTCTCGATCAGACGCAGGTGGCGCTGCAGAACGTCTCGGATACCGCCAACGAACTCCTGCGTTCGACGCTCGCGCTGCCAGGCTCCGATCACGCCGTGGCGCTTCTGCAGGACCAGGCGTCCGCGGCCCTGACGGCTTTCGCGAGCGCGATGAATTCCAGCGATGGCCGTTCCTATCTGTTCGGTGGCATCAACACGACCGCCAAGCCCCTGGCGGACATCGAGACGACGCCGATGCAGGCTGTCGACGCGGCCTTCGCCGCAGCCTTCGGGCTTCCGGCCACCGATCCGCAGTCGAGCCCCCTCGTCGAGAACATTTCTCCTGCCGCCATGGAGTCCTTCCTCAACGGCGCATTCGCCGATCTCTTCTCCGAGGCGTCGTGGAAGGCGAACTGGTCGTCGGCAAGCGATGCGGCCCAGCAGAGCCGAATTTCCGGCAGCCGGACGATCGCCACGTCGGCGAGCGCCAACGACACAGGGCTGCGCAAGCTTGCCGAGGCATACACGATGCTGTCGAGGCTCGGTGCCGGCGAGTTGCGGTCCGATACGCGGAAAGTGCTCGTCGATCATGCTGCTTCGACGCTGAACGGAGCCCTGTCGGACCTCGCCGGCCTGCAAGCACGTCTCGGAGTCGCCCAGCAGGAGATCAAGGTCGCCAACGACAGGCTTTCTCTCCAGCTCGACATCGTGGCCAATCGCATCATCGCCCAGGAGCGCGTCGATCCGGCTGAAAAGAAAGTCGAAATCGACACGCTGAGTACCCAGATCGAGATGTCTTATTCGTTGACGTCAAAGATCATGAACCTCAGCATTCTCAACTATCGCTGATAAGCGGAGCGAACATGTACAGAATGTCCTATGCTGAGATCGCGGACGACGACTCGCAGGAGCGCCGCAGCCGCGAGGTGCTGGCCTTCGATCACGGCATCGAGCTGCTGACCCGAGCTGCGGCCGGCGATCCCCGTTCCGCCGAGGCGACCGAGGCGGTGCGCTACGTCCAGCAGCTCTGGGGCTTCCTGATTTCCGACCTGTCGGATCCGGGCAACAGCCTCTCCGGGCCGCTGCGCACCGACCTCATCTCGATCGGCCTCTGGGTCATCCGCGAGGCCGATCGGCTGCTCAGCGGGGCGAGCCAGAGCTTCACCGGGCTGATCGACATCAACCGCACCGTCAGGGATGGATTGAGATGAGCAAGCCCATGCAACTCACCCTGAAGGCGGGCGACCGCGTCTTCATCAACGGCGCCGTCCTGCGCGCCAACCGGAAGGTCACCCTCGAGCTCCTGAACGATGCGACCTTCCTGCTCGAAGGGCACGTCCTGCAGCCGGAAGAGACGACGACGCCGCTGCGTCAGCTCTACTTCGTGCTGCAGGCCGCGCTGATGGACCCGCAGAATGCTGCCGCGGCGGAAAAGCTCTTCTCCAACCTGATGTTCCGCACGCGCTCGGCGTTCTCGAGCGGGCCGATCCTGTCCGGCCTCGCCAGTGCCGAGGCGCTCGTCGCGGCGGACCGATGCTTCGACGCGCTGCGCGAGATCCGCCGGCTGCTTCCTGTCGAGGCCGAGATCCTGGCTCGCCCGAGCCTTTCCATCGCCGAAGCCGCCTGATCACAAGACGTTCCGCGCAGCGGACAGGAGAACGCCATGGCCGACGTGACGGCACTCGGTGCAAGCACACAGCAGATCAACCCGGTGACGGCGCGTCCCCAGGGCTCGACCCTCGACCAGGAAGCCTTCCTGCGCCTGCTCGTCACCCAGATGAAGACCCAGGATCCGACCAAGCCGATGGAGTCGACCGAATACATCGCGCAGCTCGCCTCCTTCTCGCAGGTCGAGCAGAGCGTTCAGGTCAACAACAAGCTCGACTCTCTTCTCACCTCGTCGGCCCTCAGCCTCGCCGAGAACATGATCGGCCGGACGGTCACGTCCGGCGACGGAAAGATCAGCGGTGAAGTCGTATCGGTGAAGATCACCAGCGACGGCCCGGTGTGCACCCTGGCGGATGGCAAGACCCTCAAGCTCGACGACGGCGTGGTCATCGCCTAGCCATGAATGAGTCGGACGCCCTCGATATCGTCCAGTCGACGATCTGGACCGTCATCCTGGCGGCCGGCCCGGCTGTTACCGCCGCGATGGTCGTGGGCATCGCGATCGCTCTCTTTCAGGCGTTGACCCAGGTTCAGGAAGTCACGCTGACGTTCATCCCGAAGATCATCACGATCCTCGTGGTCACGGCGCTGACGGGAACCTTCATCGGGGCGCAGATTTTCGCCTTCACCGAAGAAGTATACGGCCGGATCGCGACTGGTTATTGACAGCCGGCGCGGGGGGAGATCCGCAGTGAAGCCAACCAACGCGACCCTGGCTGCAACGCCAGCCGTGGAGCGCAAATCGCTGAACGACGTCGGCTTCGCGCTCGGCATCGTCGCGATCCTGGCGGTTCTGTTTCTGCCGATCCCGACAGTCCTGATCGACATCGGCCTTGCGATGTCGGTGGCGATCTCCGTTCTCATCCTGATGGTGGCATTGTGGATTCAGAAGCCACTCGAGTTTTCTGCCTTTCCCACGATCCTGCTGATCGCAACACTGATGCGTCTGGCGCTCTCGATCGCCACGACCAGGCTGATCCTGGCGCATGGCAATGAGGGCGTGACGGCCGCCGGCCACGTCATCGCCGGCTTCTCTCAGTTCGTCATGAGCGGCGATTTCGTCATCGGCATCGTCGTCTTCCTCATCCTGGTCACCGTCAATTTCCTGGTGATCACCAAGGGCGCGACGCGCATCGCCGAGGTGGGCGCGCGCTTCACCCTCGATGCGATCCCCGGCAAGCAGATGGCGATCGACGCCGATCTCTCGGCCGGGCTGATCGACGACAAGGAGGCTCAGCGCCGGCGGCGCGAACTCGAGGAGGAGAGCGCCTTCTTCGGCTCGATGGACGGTGCCTCCAAGTTCGTCCGTGGTGAGGCGATCGCGAGCCTGATCACCATCGCCGTCAACATCTTCGGCGGCATCATCATCGGTACGACGCGTCATGACATGCCGCTCGCCGAGGCGGCCGACGTCTTCACGCGGCTGTCGGTGGGCGACGGCCTCGTCTCGCAGATCCCCGCGCTCATCGTCTCGCTGGCGGCGGGCCTGCTGGTCTCCAAGGGTGGCACTCGCGGCTCAGCCGAACAGGCGATCCTGAGCCAGCTCGGCGCCTACCCCCGGGCACTTTTCGTCGCCGCCGCCCTGATGTTCGGCTTTGCCATCGTGCCGGGACTGCCGGCACTGCCGTTCATGGTGCTCGGCGGCGTCATGGCCTTCATCGGCTACACGATCCCGAGACAACTCGCCGCCAAGCAGGCCGCGCGCGAGGAACAGCAGCGCCAGCAGACAGAAAAGCAAGCCCGGGAGACCCGCGAGTCAGTCAAGGAATCGCTGCGTGTCGCTGAACTCGAACTCGTCGTCGGCAAGCAACTCGCCAACGCCATCCTCCGCTCGCCGACCGAGCTTTCGCACCGCGTCGGCAAGATGCGCCGCAAGTTCGCCGAGCAGTACGGCTTCGTCATTCCGGATGTGAAGATCTCCGACGACCTCGGCGTTGCGGCCAAGAGCTACCAGATCCGGCTGTACGGCACGGCCATCGCCAATCAGGAATTGCGGATCGGCGAGCTCCTCGTCGTGACCGGAGACGGACGCAAGCCGAATGTGCCTGGTGACGAGGTTCGTGAGCCCGCGTTCGGTCTGCCTGCGGTCTGGGTCTCGGAGGCCTTCGCGTCTGAGGTGCGCCGCGACGGCTTCGCTCCGGTCGATAATCTCTCGGTCGTGCTGACCCACCTCGCCGAGGTCATCCGCAACAACCTGCCGCAGCTCCTTTCCTACAAGGACATGCGCTCCCTCCTCGACCGCCTGGAGCCAGAATACAAGCGGCTGATGGAGGAGATCTGCCCCTCGCAGATCTCCTACTCGGGGCTGCAGGCAGTGCTGAAGCTGCTGCTGGCCGAGCGCATCTCCATCCGCAACCTGAAGCTGATCCTGGAGGCGGTGGCGGAGATCGTGCCGCATGCGCGCCGCTCCGAGCAGGTCGCCGAGCATGTGCGCATGCGGATCGCGCAGCAGATCTGCGGCGACCTCGCGACCAACGGCGTCCTGAACGTCCTGCGCCTCGGCAACCGCTGGGACCTCGCCTTCCACCAGAGCCTGAAGCGCGACGGCAAGGGCGACGTCGTCGAGTTCGACATCGACCCGCGGCTGGTGGAGCAGTTCGGGACCGAGGCCTCGGCGGCGATCCGCGAGCGTCTGCGTCAGAACCATTCCTTTGTCGTCGTCACCGCGCCCGATTCGCGCCCCTACGTGCGCATGATCGTCGAGCGGATGTTCCCCTCGCTGCCGGTACTGTCCCACGTCGAGATCGCCCGGGGCGTCGAAATCAAGTCGCTCGGCAGCATCTCCTGATGGCGGTGCCGTCCGAGATTCTACTGGCGACGTTCCTGGTGTTCTGCCGGGTGGGCGGCTGCATCCTGATCGCGCCGGGCTTCTCGAGCAGCCGCATCCCGGCGTCTGTCCGGCTCTACATCGCAATCGCCGTCTCGCTGGCGCTGACGCCGACGCTCTACCCGACCGTGCTTCCCCTCGCCGAGGGGGCGACACCGGCGAGCCTCCTGGCGGGGATCGTCTCGGAGAGCGCTATCGGGCTGCTGATCGGCCTGCTCGGCCGCCTCTTCTTCCTGGCGCTGCAGTCCTTTGCCGCGGTGATCGCCCAGTCGATCGGTATCGGCGGCATGCCCGGTGCGATGGTCGACGAAGGTGAACAACTGCCAGCGCTCTCGACCCTGCTGACCATGACGGCGACCGTCATGCTGTTCGTCACCGACCAGCACTGGGAACTCCTGCGCGGCCTCGTCGCCTCCTACGATGCGATGCCACCGTCGGGCGGCTTCCTTCCGCAGTTCGCCCTCGTCGCGATCACGGATCAGCTGTCGGAAGCCTTCCTGCTCGCCCTGCGTGTCGCGAGCCCCTTCATCGTGTTCTCGATCATCGTCAACCTGGCGGCGGGCCTGGTCAACAAGCTGACGCCGACGGTGCCAATCTTCTTCGTCGCCGTGCCGTTTTTCCTGGCGGGCGGCATGCTGTTGCTGCTGTTCACGGTGAAGGAGCTGCTGTCTATCTTCAGCGGCTCGGTCGGAACGTGGCTGGCGACGGGGTAGCGCCATGTCACAGTCACGCCTTCGACGGATGCAGCGCATCGTCTCCGTGCAGTCGCAACTGCACACGCGCGCCCAGCAGGCCCTCGCCACGACGCTCGAGGCGCAACAGCGCCTGGCAGCGGAGGAGCGGTCGCTCCTCGAGGCCCTGAGCGAGGGCTCGCATCTGCACGGCCTGTTCGTCGAGCAGTCGGCGAAGCATCTGCGTGGTGTTGCGGTGAGCGTCAGCGAGACGCGGCGCAAGGCCGACAGTCAGCGCGAGACGGTCCGCGAGGCGGGCTTGCGCCTGCGACGGGCGGAGACGACCTCCGATCGGCTCACCGTCGAGCACGCACGCCAAGAAGAGCGCAAGGCGATGGAAGAAATCGCGCTGCGCTCCCTGTCGCGGACATCGTGCAAGCCTCCCGTAAGCTAGGGCGGGCAGTGTGCCAGCAACAAAGTCGCTGAGCCTGGTGTTCCCCCGATGAGCATTCGCCCACCCTCCGACATCGTCCTCGATGTCGTTCGGGCCGCCGACCCCACCCAGGTGGCAGAGGCGAGCCGGCGTCTGACGCGCGGCGCCTCCGTGGACGCCCTCGCGTTCGATGCAGCCCTCGACCGGGCCGCGGGTTCGCGCCCGCGGCACCTCACCGACGCCGCCGGCGTCCTCGCGACCCGTCGCACCAACGAGGCTCTTTTCTCGAACGGTGCCGCCGGCCCTCGGCGCCAGGACGACGTCTACAGCCGGTTCGAAGCGATGGCGCTCACCACCTTCGTCGAAACGATGATGCCGAGCCGCGGTGATGCGGTCTTCGGCGAGGGCACCAGCGGCCGCATCTGGAAGGGGATGCTGGCCGAGAAGATCGCGGCCCAGTTGGCGGAGGCCGGTGGCATCGGCATCGCCGACCAGATGCGTGCGGCCGCGGCGCTGCGGGGGTCGTCCATGGACGGCTCGACGCCGATGGCCGCCTCTCGAGGCCTGCAGGCCGAGGCGCCTCACCTCGCCGGCGGCGTCGGCCTCCCGCTCGACTTCGACCAGCAGATCGGGGAGGCCTCGTGATGACCCCCGCCCAACAGGCCGTCACGAGTGTTCTCAATCGCCTCGAGGCCATCCTCGACGCAGAGATCGAAGCACTGTCCACGCGCCAGCCCTACGACCACGACATGGCCACTCGCCAGAAGTCGCGGGCGCTGCTGGAACTCGTTCGAGCACAGGTGACGGACGTCGACGTTGCTGCGGACCAGGTGCTGGCCGATAGGCTTCGTGGAATTCGCGAGAAGCTCGTCCGCGATCGCTCGTTGTTGGCCCTGCATTATGAGGCATCGCAAGAAGTCTCAGAAATTCTGTCCAGGGCCATGCGCGACGTGGACTGGGATGGAACCTACGACAGCCGCATCGCCGATCCGGTGACGCCCGGATGATCAAGCTCCTGTTCATCGGGCTCTGGGTCTGCCTGATCACGATCGGCTCGAGCTACGCCGCGGCGTATTGGGCCGTCGGCCAGTCCGGCAAGGAAGAGGAAGTTTATCTCGAGGGGCTGGAGTACCGAAAGCTCCCGACGATCACGGTTCCGATGATTTCCGAGGGAGAAGTCAAAGGATATGTGGTTGCGAAGCTTGTTTACACGGCGGACGCGGGTCTTCTGAACGAGATGAGTGTCGAGCCGGACTCTTTCGTAACCGACGAGGCATTCCGAGAGATCTACACGAACGGTGTCGTCGAGTTCGGCAAGCTGTCAAAGTACAATCTCAATGAAATCACCGTTGCGGTGAAGGAAAATACCAACCGCCGGATGAACTACGAGGTCGTGCAGGACATCCTCGTCGAAGGACTGAACTACATCGAAAAAGACGACATGAGACGCATCGCCATGCAGGCGATGAAGGATGAGCAGAAGCCGACGAAAGCCGCCGATGCGGCGCACTGATGCGGCACAATGGGAGACATGACGTGAAGATCAGTGGAAAGCTATTCCTAATCGTCGGCGTTCTGGCGGCGGCGACCGTCGTCGTGGGAGTGACGTCGTACCGCTCGCTGCAGAGTTCGGCGAATGAAGCGTTGCTGCTCGACCAGACGGCGCAGCGCGCCTTCTTCGTCGAACGTATCGACAAGTTCATCACGGCGGTCGTGATGGAATCCCGCGGCACTTACATGTCCGCGAGCTCCGAGAAGGCGAAGCCCTTTGCGGAGGGCATCATGAAGAACCTCGACCGTATCGACGATGTTACCGAGCATCTGCGGGCGCTGACGCCGCCGGCGGATGCCCCGCTGTTCGACCAGATGGCGAGCGACCTCAAGGGCTTCCGTGAGTTCCGTGCCGAGACGGCCCGCCTCGCGTTGGAGGAGGGACCCCAGGCGGCGAACGTCCAGGGCAACAACGACGCCAACCGAGCCAACCGCAAGGCGCTCCAGGCTTCCGTCAACGCATACGCCGAGCAGCTGCAGGCGCAGGTTGGCCCGATCCGCGACACCATGGTCGCCAAGGCGAAGCGGGAGCAGACGACCATCCTCCTGACCGCCGCCGCCGGTCTCCTGATCGGCATCGGCCTCGCCATCTGGATCGGCACGCGCCTCCTGAGCCGCCCCCTCGTCAGGGCCTCGCAGGCTCTTACTGACATCGCCGGTGGCAAGCTCGACCTCGAGATCGATCCGCGGCGCTCGAAGGACGAGATCGGCGACATCTGGAACGCCACCGAGGCGCTGCTGAAGGAGCTCCAGGCGGCCGACCAGATGCGCAAGGACCAGATCGCTGCTGCCCAGCGGGCGGAGGTCGAGAAGCGGTCGGCGATGAACGAACTCGCGGACCGTTTCGACGACGAAGTGTCGGGTATCGTCCGCTCGGTGGCGGCCGCGGTTTCGCAGCTCGAGCAGAGCGCCGGCGTGATGAGCACCTCGGCCGACGAGACGTCCCGCCAGTCGACCGCCGTTGCCGCGGCAGCGGAGCAGGCCACCACCAACGTCCAGACCGTGGCCTCGGCCGCGGAGCAGCTGTCGGCGTCGGTGCGTGAGATCGGCCAGCAGGTCAGCATGGCCGCTTCGGTCGCCGGAGAGGCGACGGGCCAGGCGAGCAGCACGGCGGAAGCCGTTCGCAGCCTGTCGGCCAGCGCCCAGCGCATCGGCCAGGTCGTGAACCTGATCACCGACATCGCCTCGCAGACCAATCTGCTGGCGCTCAATGCGACGATCGAGGCGGCACGCGCCGGCGAGGCCGGCAAGGGCTTCGCGGTGGTCGCCATGGAAGTGAAGACGCTGGCCGAGCAGACGTCGAAGGCGACCGGCGAGATCTCCGCCCAGATCAACGCGGTGCAGAGCTCGACGAACGAGGTCGTCAAGGCGATCGAGGCGATTTCCGGCACCATCCGCCGGATCGACGAGATCTCCTCCGCGATCGCCTCCTCGGTCGAGGAGCAGGGCGCCGCGACGGGCGAGATCGCTCAGAACGTGCAGCAGGCGGCCTACGGCACCAAGGAAGTGACGACGACGATCGTCGGCGTCAGCAGGGCCGCCAACGACACGGGTCGCGTCTCCACCGAGATCGTTCACGCCGCCGCCGACCTCTCGAACCAGGCGAGCAGCCTGCGCAGCCAGGTCGACACCTTCATTGCCCGCGTTCGGGCAGCCTGAAGCATCGCGACGGCCGGGCGCGGCTGCGCCTCGACCGGCCGTCGAACTCAAAACCGTACGAAACGCCGGGGATTGACCGATGGACGACCTTTTGCGCGACTTCCTCACCGAGACTAACGAGAATCTCGACGTCGCGGATACTCAGCTGATCAAGTTCGAGCAGGACCCTGGCAACGCCGAGATCCTCAACAACATCTTCCGCCTGGTTCACACGATCAAGGGGACCTGCGGCTTCATCGGCCTGACCCGTCTGGCGACCCTCGCTCATGCGGCCGAGTCGCTGATGGATCGGTTCCGCGAGGGAATGACCGTCACCTCCGACGCGGTCGGCCTCGTTCTGTCCACGATCGACCGGATCAAGGAGATCCTGGCGGGTCTGGAAGCGAGCGAGGGCATCGAGCCCGTCGGATCCGACGAGGACCTGATCAGCCAACTGGTCGCCATGGCTTCCGGCGAGGCGGCGCCCGCGCCAGCGGCCAAGGCCGCGAAGGCCACCAAGGCCTCCAAGCCGGCCGAGGCCCCCAAGCCGGCGGAGCCCCCCAAGCCGGCTGCGGCGCCGGTCAAGGCGGAAGCGCCGGTCCAGACGCTCGACCGCGACCTGATGCCGGGCGAAGTCTCGCTCGACGAGCTCGAGCGCATGTTCCGGGAGACGCCGGTCGATCCGCCGAAGCCTGCCGCTGCTCCCAAGCTCGTCGAGAAGGTGACCGCTCCGCCCGTGGCGGCTCCGGCCGCTCCGGCCGCTGCGGCCAACGACGACGGCGGTGGCCATGGCCCGGTCTCCGGCCAGACGATCCGCGTCAATGTCGACACGCTCGAGCATCTGATGACGACGATCTCCGAGCTGGTGCTGACGCGCAACCAGCTGCTCGAGATCGCCCGGCGCTCGGAGGACAACGAGTACAAGGTCAGCCTGCAGCGGCTGTCGACGGTGACCGCAGAGCTGCAGACCGCGGTGATGCAGACGCGCATGCAGCCCGTCGGCAACGCCTGGCAGAAGCTGCCGCGCCTCGTTCGTGACCTGTCGAACGACCTTGGCAAGTACATCGACCTCGAGCTCACCGGAGCCGAGACCGAGCTCGACCGCCAGGTCCTCGATCTGATCAAAGATCCGCTGATCCACATGGTGCGGAACTCGGCCGACCACGGGCTCGAGTCCCCCTCCGAGCGGATCAAGGCCGGCAAGTCCGAGCGCGGCGTGATCAAGCTCGCCGCCTATCACCAGGGCGGGCAGATCGTCATCGAGGTCGGTGACAACGGCCGTGGCCTCGACGTCTCCCGCATCCGGGCCAAGGCAATCGAGAACGGCCTCTCCACCGAGGCCGAAGTGTCCAAGATGTCGGACGCCCAGGTCTTCCGCTTCATCTTCCAGCCCGGCTTCTCGACCGCGGCGAAGGTCACGAGCGTGTCGGGTCGCGGCGTCGGCATGGACGTCGTCCGCTCCAACATCGAGCAGATCGGCGGCACCGTCGACGTCCGCTCGAAGCTCGGCGAGGGCTCGACCTTCACGATCAAGATCCCGCTGACGCTCGCCATCCTGCCGGCGCTCATCGTCTCCGTCGGCCAGGACCGCTTCGCCATTCCGCAGCTCGCGGTCGTCGAACTGGTACGCGCCCAGGCGGGTTCCGAGCACGTCATCGAGCAGCTGAAGGGTGCCCCGGTGATGCGGCTCCGCGAGACGCTGCTGCCGATCGTCCGTCTCGCCGACCTCCTTGGCACGGCCGACACCGACGCCGCGGCGGATCCCCAGGCGGGCTTTGTGGTGGTGATGCGGGTCGGCGGCCAGGTCTTCGGCCTGGTGGTCGACACGGTGTGCCAGACGGAAGAGATCGTCGTGAAGCCGATGTCCTCCAAGCTGCGCGGTGTGGCGATCTTCTCGGGCTGCACGATCCTCGGCGACGGTCGCGTCATCATGATCGTCGATCCCAATGGTGTCGCACAGGCCGCCACGTTTGCGTCCGAGGCAACCGCCGCCCACGACGGGCCGGGCGTGTCGGGCGAGGACAAGGTCGATGCCGCGCTGGTGTCGATGCTCATCGTCCGCGCCGGCTCCAAGGAGCCGAAGGCGGTGCCGCTGTCGCTCATCACCCGGCTCGAGGAAGTCGAGGCGACCGCGGTCGAGTACGCCAACGGCCGCCAGGTCTTCCAGTATCGCGGCGACCTTATCCCGCTGGTGCCCGCCTCGGAGGACATGCCGAAGCGGACCGAAGGCACGCTGCTGGTTCTCGTCTTCACCGAGGGCGAGCGGTCGATGGGCCTGGTCGTCGACGAGATCGTCGACATCGTCGAGGATCGTCTCGACATCCAGCTGCCGTCGGACGTTCCGGGTGCCTTCGGAGCGGCGATCATCAATGGCGCAGCCACCGCGGTTCTCGACGTCGGCCACTTCCTCGCCACCGGCTTCAAGGACTGGTTCGATCGTGCCCCGGCCAATCGCACCACGGCCCGACTGCGTGTCGTTCTCGTCGACGACAGCGACTTCTACCGGAGCCTGGTCGAGCCGATGATGCGGGCGGCCGGTTGCGACGTCACCGGCTTCCGCGCGCCGGAAGACGCGCTGAGCTACCTGACCAATGGCGGGCCGTGCGACGCCATCGTCAGCGACATCGACATGCCGGTGATGGACGGCTTCGCCTTCACCACCATCCTGAGGCAGGACGTCCGCTTCCTGCACACGCCGATCATCGCGGTCTCCGGCGTCTGCACGCCTGAGGCGGTCGAGCGTGGCCGGGCCGCCGGCTTCACCGACTATGTCGGCAAGTTCGACCGGGCGGGCCTCGTCTCGGCGCTCGCCGAAATCTCCGCCTCCTCCTCGTCCACCTCGCAGCTCACGGATGCAGCGGCATGAAAACCGATAGCAAGCGCGACACTCCCCAGTCGCTTCGCCAGTACGTCACCGCCAGGATCGCCGGCCAGCTGTTCGGCCTGCCGATCGAGGCCGTCCAGGAGGTCTTCACGCCGGAGGGGATCACCAGCGTCCCCCTGGCGCCCGGAGCGATCGAGGGCGTCCTCAACCTGCGGGGACGGATCGTCACCGCGCTCAACATGCGCCGGGTGCTCGGCTACACCCAGGGGGACGTCAACCGCCCGATGGCGATCGGCGTCGAGTACCGCGGCGAGCCATACGGTCTCATCGTCGACGAGATCGGTGAGGTCTGCACCGTCGACACGAGCGAGTCCGAGCCGCCCCCGGCCAACTTCGACCGCCGTTGGGCCGCGATCGTCGGCAGCGTCCACCGCCTGCCCGCGGAACTGATGGTCATCCTCGACGTCGGCCGCACCGTCGGCGGGGCGCCGACGGAGCTGCGGGCGTGACCTCCGGGTCACGCCATCAGCCTCCGGCACCAGATCTGAAGAGACAACAGCCATGAAGACCTGCCTCGTCGTCGACGACTCCCGCGTCGTGCGCCGCGTCGTCAGACGCATCCTGGAAAGCCTCGACTTCGAGGTCACGGAAGCCGGCGACGGCGTGGTCGCCCTGGCGGCGTGCGAGCGGGAGATGCCGGATGCGATCCTGCTCGACTGGAACATGCCGCTGCTCAACGGCCCTGACTTCCTCAGGGAGCTGCGGCGGCGTCCCCACGGCGCCGATCCGAAGGTGATCTTCTGCACGACGCAGAGCGAGCTGGAGGACATCGTCGAGGCGATCTCGATCGGTGCCAACGAATACATCATGAAGCCGTTCGATTCCGAAGTGATCGAAGAGAAGCTTCGCGAGGTGGGCCTGATCGCGGCGTAAAGCGATCCGCGCCGCAAAAGGAAGGCCCTCACAATGCAGACACTCCCTCTCCAGTCCGAAGCTTCGAGCGGCGTGGCGGCTCCCACCGCCGAAAAGCTCCGGGTCATGATCGTCGACGATTCGATGCTGATCCGCTCGATCGTCGGCGGGTGGCTCCGGGCGGCCCCCGACCTCGAGGTCGTCGCGACGCATGCGAACGGCCGCCGCGCCGTCGACGACGTCGCCAAGAGCCGCCCCGACGTCGTCGTGCTCGATCTCGAGATGCCCGAGATGGACGGGCTCACCGCCCTGCCGCTGATCCTCGAGCGGGCGCCGGGCACCGTCGTTCTCGTCGCCTCGAGCCTGACACGGCGTGGCGCCGAGATCAGCCTTCGCGCCCTGACGCGCGGTGCGGCAGACTATCTCGCGAAACCGGAGGCGGTGCAGGGCCAGTCGGGAGCGGAGCCGTTCCGCGACGAACTGCTGGCGAAGATCCGCGCACTCGGTCGTCGCTCACGCCCCTCGTCTGCGGCGCGGACGAGCGAGCGCAAGGCCGCAGCCGCGGCGCCGACGGTGGCGGCGCGGGTGAAGGCCCCGGTGAAGCTGCGCGCCTACAATCCTGGCCCGGTCTCCGCCATCGTCGTCGGCAGTTCCACCGGCGGGCCACAGGCGCTCAACCGGCTCTTCACGGCGATCGGCCCGGCTATCGGCCACCTGCCGGTGCTGGTCACCCAACACATGCCGCCGACGTTCACGGCGATCCTGGCCGAACACGTCGCCCGCGCTGCCGGACGACCGGCCGCAGAAGGTCAACACGGCGAGACGGTTAGGCCAGGCCACATCTACGTCGCCCCCGGCGGGCGTCACATGAGCATCACCCAGTCGGGTGGCGTCGCGAGCATCCAGCTCAACGACGACCCGCCGGTCAACTTCTGCCGGCCGGCCGTGGATGTCCTGTTTGACGCCGCCTCGGCGGTCTACCGCTCGGGCCTCCTCGGCATCGTGCTGACGGGCATGGGCGCCGACGGCGCCCGCGGTTCGACGACCATCACCGGTGCCGGCGGCAACGTTCTGGCACAGGACGAGGCGACGAGCGTGGTGTGGGGAATGCCGGGCGCCGTCGTCGCGGCGGGTGCCGCGTTCGAGGTGCTGCCGATCAGCGACATCGGCCCGAAGGTGATCCGCATGCTTGGGGGCAGGAAATGATCAGTGCCAGTGACTATGCGTTCCTCCAGACGATGCTGAAGACGCGCTCGGGCCTCGTGCTCGCCGCGGACAAGGGTTACCTGATCGAGAGCCGTCTGCTGCCGGTTGCCCGCCAGTTCGGGTGCGCCACGCTCGGCGAACTGGTCGCGCGGCTGCGCACTCCGGGCGCCCATGCGGAGGTGCAGAGTGTCGTCGAGGCGATGACCACCAACGAGTCGTTCTTCTTTCGCGACAAGCTCCCCTTCGACGCCTTCCAGGCCGTCGTGCTGCCGGCCCTGATCCAGCAGACGTCGGCGGGGCAGACGATCCGGATCTGGTGCGCTGCGGCCTCGTCGGGGCAGGAGCCCTACTCGCTGGCGATGCTGCTGTCGGAGAATCCCGCGCTGGTCGCGGGGAGGCGCGTGGAGATCATCGCGACCGACATCAGCCAGCCGATCCTCGAGCGCGCCCGTGAGGGGATCTACACGCAGTTCGAGGTCCAGCGCGGTCTTCCCGTCCACTATCTCGCCAAGTACTTCACCAAGGTGGGAGACCGGTGGCAGATCTCGCCGCAGATCCGTCGCATGGTGACGTACAAGTTCGTCAACCTGCTGGACAATTTTTCCGATCTAGGAATCTTCGACGTCGTTTTCTGTCGGAACGTGCTGATCTATTTCGACGTGGAGACGAAGCGCAGCGTGCTCGAGCGGATGGCGACGATCATGCGCCCGGAGGGCGTGCTCGTGCTCGGCGGGGCGGAGACGGTCCTGGGCCTGACGGCGGCCTTCCAGCCCCTGGAATCCCAGCGCTGCCTGTTCAGGGTGGACCGGGCGGGCAGCCGGACGGCCAAGGACGGTGCCCTGCAGTCCAAGCCCGTGGCCTGGCGTCTTCCGAACGCCGCGACGGCTTGATCGGCATCGGGCCGTCGGCGGCATCCACTGCCGACGGCTTCCCGCGGGTGGGCGATCCCGTCGTCAAACCGAAGCGTGCCGCGAACAGAATCGCGGCACGCGACGTGACGCTTCCGGCCCTCTGGCCATCCGTCGACATGCGCGCGGACGCCACGATGGCGGTGCTCTTGCCGTTGCCCCGGTGAGCCTTGACACTCGCCGGAGAACCCATAGAGCATGTGGCGACGAAGGTCCTAGCGTGGCATGAAAACACGTTTGCTGCCCGCCAGAGCGCCAGAAAATTCCGCGAGCGCCAAGAATTCAACAATTGAGGGAGACTATCATGCCGGATCTTCGCAAGGAAGCCGATAGTCTCGGTGAGGTTGAGGTCCCGGCAGACAAGCTTTGGGGCGCGCAGACCCAGCGATCACTCGAGCATTTCAGCATCGGCAAGGACCTGATGCCGCGCGAGATGATCACGGCTTACGCGATCCTGAAGAAGGCCGCGGCGCGCGCCAACCACGCCGGCGGCCGCCTGCCCGAAGAGCAGTACAAGCTCATCGTCGCCGTCTGCGACGAGATCCTCGCCGGCCAGCACCACGACATGTTCCCGCTGCACGTCTGGATGACCGGCAGCGGCACCCAGTTCAACATGAACGTGAACGAGGTGATCTCCAACCGCTGCTGCCAGCTTGCGGGCACGCCGCTCGGCAGCAAGGCGCCGGTGCATCCGAACGACCACGTGAACATGTCGCAGTCGTCGAACGACTCGTTCCCGTCGGCCATGCACATCGCAACCGGGGTGAACGCGACGGCGCGGCTGATCCCGGCCGTCAAGGCGCTGCACGACGCCATCTCGGCCAAGGCCGACGAGTGGGCCGACATCGTCAAGATCGGCCGCACGCACATGCAGGACGCGACGCCGCTGACCCTCGGCCAGGAATGGTCGGGCTACGCGGGCATGCTGGCCGACGACATCGGGCGCCTCGAACACGCCCTTGGTGACGTCTACCATCTGGCGCTCGGCGGCACCGCCGTCGGCACCGGCATCAACGTCGCGCCGGGCTTCGCCGAGGCGGTGGCGGCCGAGATCGCCACGATCACCGGCCTTCCCTATGTCACGGCCCCCAACAAGTTCACCGTTCAGGGCGCCCACGACGCGCTGGTGCAGTTCTCCGGCACGCTGCGCACGCTTGCCGTCTCGCTCTACAAGATCGGCAACGACATCCGCCTGATGTCGTGCGGGCCGCGAGCCGGCTTCGCCGAGCTGATCATCCCGGAGAACGAGCCCGGCTCGTCGATCATGCCCGGCAAGGTCAACCCGACCCAGGCCGAGGCGCTCACCATGGTCGCCGTGCAGATGATGGGCAACGACGTCAGCGTCGGCTTCGGTGGCGCCAGCGGCTATCTCGAGATGAACGTCTACAAGCCGCTGATGATCTTCAACGTCATGCACTCGATCGTCATCGCCTCCGATGGTTGCGACAATTTCCGCAAGTACCTGATCGAGGGGACGAAGCCGAACCTGAAGCGCATCCAGGAATATGTCGACCGCTCGCTGATGCTCGTCACGGCGCTGGCGCCGGTCATCGGCTACGACAAGTCCTCGAAGATCGCGCACCATGCGATGGACCACGACCTCTCCCTCAAGGAAGCGGCGCTGGCGCTCGGCTTCGTGACGGAGGAAGAGTTCCTGCGGGTCGTCGACCCGGCGAAGATGGTGAAACCCTACGTCGCCAAGGAAGACGGCTGACGCCACGCAGTTTGCCGGCGGGCCACTCGCGCTCCCGCCGGTCGAGCGCCTGCGCTTGCCGTCGACCGTGCGTCATCGAACCATAAAACGTCCTTCCCGGGGAGTATCCGAGCCATGTCGCAGTCCGGCGCAAAGCCCGCCTTGAGCGGTTCGTCCCTGCTGCACGATCCCGCCTTCAACCGCGGCAGCGCCTTCGCCACCGAAGACCGCGCCCGGCTCGGCATCGAGGGCTTCCTGCCCCCCGTCCCCGACAGCCTGGAGACGCAGGTCGCCCGCATCCACCTGCAGCTGTCGATGCTCGACAACGACCTGCAGAAGTACCTGCTCCTGAGCGACCTCCAGGCGCGCAACGAGACGCTCTACTACGCCGTGCTGATGTCCGACCCGGCCGTCTTCATGCCGCTCGTCTACACGCCGACCGTCGGCGAGGCCTGCCAGAAATACGACCACGTCCTGCGGGCGCCCCGCGGCATGTACCTGCCGATCACTCTGAAGGGCCGCATCAAGGAGGTGCTGTCGCACTGGCCGCAGAAGGATGTGCGCTTCATCGTCGTGACCGACGGCGAGCGGATCCTCGGACTCGGCGACCTCGGCGTCAACGGCATGGGCATCCCGGTCGGCAAGCTGGCCCTCTACAGCGTCTGCGCCGGCGTGCCGCCCGAGATGACGCTGCCGATCACGCTGGACGTCGGCACCAACAACGGCACGTTGCTCGATGATCCGCTCTATCTCGGGCTGCGTCAGAACCGCGTCCGCGGTCCGGAATACGACGCCTTCATCGCCGAGTTCGTCGCCGCGGTGACGGAGCTCTTCCCGCTCTGCTGCCTGCAGTGGGAGGACTTCGCCAACATCAACGCCGTGCCGATCCTGGAGCGCTACCGCGACCAGATCTGCACCTACAACGACGACATCCAGGGCACGGCGGCCGTTGCGGTGGCCGGCATCTACGGCGCGCTGCGGATGTCGGGCGAGAAGCTGACGGACCAGACCTTCCTGTTCCTCGGCGGCGGCTCGGCCGCTACCGGCATCGCCGAACTGATCAGCCAGGCGATGGTGCTGGAAGGCGCCACCATCGACGAAGCGCGCGCCCGCAACTGGCTGTTCGACGTCAACGGCCTGATGGTCAATTCGCGCACCGACGTGGTGGCCTTCCAGAAGCCGTTCGCCCACGACCACGCGCCGATCTCCTCCTTCGTCGAGGCGATCGAGGCGATCAGGCCGACCGGCATCGTCGGCGTCAGCACCGTCCCGAAGCTGTTCAACCAGGCGGTGATCGAGGCGATGTCGAAGATCAACGCCCGGCCGATCATCTTCCCCTATTCGAACCCGACCTCGCGGTCGGAGTGCACGGCGGAAGAGGCCTACAAGTGGTCGAACGGCCAGGCGATCTTCGCCAGCGGCAGCCCGTTCCCGCCGGTCGACTTCAACGGCAAGCATTTCGTCCCGGGGCAGGGCAACAACGTCTACATCTTCCCGGCGATGGGGATGGCGGTGCTCGCGACGCAGTCGACGCGCGTCACCGAGGACATGTTCATCGTCGCCGCCAAGGCGGTCGCCGAGCAGGTGACGGACGCGGACCTCGCCCAGGGCCTCATCTACCCGCCGCAGCGCGACATCCGGAAGGCGTCGCTGCACGTCGCGGCGCGGATCGCCGAGCACATCTTCGACAAGGGCCTCGCCCGCGTCGCGCGTCCCGCCGACATCGAGGCGCACATCAATGAGCTCGCCTATATCCCGAGCTATCCCGCCATCTGAGGTGGCGACAACCGAAAGCCCGGCGACGGCGCCCCACGAGGCCGCCGTCGCCGCCGTCACCGCCGCCGCGAGGCTCCTCTACGCCAACGGCCTGACGACCCAGCGCACCATCGACAATGTCGAGCGGCTCGGCCGCGCCTTCGGCCTGTCGGTGTCGATGCTCCCGGCCTGGGGGGAGATCGTCCTGCGCATCGAGGGCGAGGCGATTCCGGGCCGGCTCAGGGTGGAAACGCTCGTCGCTGCGCCGGCGGGCGTCGAGATGAACAAGGTCACGCGGACGCTGGACGTCGTCGACGCCGCTGCCGCCGGCCGGATGGATGCGGCCCAGGCGCTGACCACGCTCGAGGCGATCGGCCACGTGGCGCCGGTCTCCCTCGTCCGCCTCGCCACCATGACCGCGGCGGGGGCGGCGGCTCTGGCGATCATCTTCGGTGCGAGCGATCCGCTGACGCTCGGCATCACGGCCTTCAGCGCCGGTGCCGGGGCGGTGCTGCGGCGCGGCCTTTCGCACGTCTCGTCGAACTTTCTCGCGCAGCCACTGTGCGCGGCGCTCCTCGCCGGTCTGATCGGCGCGCTGGCGTCGCGTCTGCTCCCCTCCGCCGATCCCTACCTCGTCGCGCTCTGCCCGTGCATGGTGCTGGTGCCCGGGCCACACCTCCTCAACAGCGCCCTCGACCTGTCGCGGCTGCGCATCGCCCTCGGCATGGCCCGCTTCGGCTTTGCGAGCCTCGTCATCCTGTTGATCTGCACCGGGCTCATCGCCGGACTGTCGCTCGGCCAGGAGAGCCTGCCGCCGCCGGGCCGCTCGATCCCCGTGCCGCTCCTCTACGACGTGCTGGCGGCGGGCGTCGCCGTGGCGGCCTACGGCACGTTCTTCTCGATGCCCTGGCGCACGCTGGCGATCCCGATCGCCATCGGCATGCTGGCCCACGCGAGCCGCTGGCTCGTGCTGGCGGACGGGGCGAACCTCGCGACCGGCGCCTTCATCGCCTGCCTCATCGTCGGCACCATCGTCACGCCGGTGGCGAACCGCCTGCGACTGCCGTTCTCCGCCGTCGCCTTCGCCTCCGTCGTCTCGCTGATTCCCGGCGTTTTCCTGTTCCGGCTGGCGGCGGGACTGGTCGAGATCATGAACGCCGGGGAGGGTGCGTCGCCGGCCCTGCTGATGCCGCTCGTCGTCGACGGCACCACCGCGGCGGTGATCCTGCTGGCGATGGCCTTCGGCCTGATCCTGCCGAAGATGATGCTGGAGCACTACTTTCCGAAGTGGTCCGGCGTCGTCCCCGCCGCGGCCCGCTGACGGGCGGGCAGGGGAGACGGTCCGTCAGAAGATCTGAGAGGCGATCCCGGCTGAGGGACCGGCGGGGCGCCTCGGGCGACCCCGCCGTGCCGGCTCGCGCTACCGGAACAGGTTGCGCTTGGCGAGTTCGAGCAGTTCGTCGCCGCGGCCGTTCAGGATCGCCCGGGCGGCGTAGAGCGAGAAGCCGATCGCCTGCTCGGCCTTCACGGCCGGCGGCATGACGAGCTCCATCTTGTCGGTGACGACGTCCACCACCGCCGGGCCGTCATGGGCGAATGCCTGTTCCAGCGCGCCCCGCACGTCGGCCGGATCCTCGACGCGGATGCCGAGGATGCCGATGGCGTTCGCCATCGCTGCGAAGTCGGGGTTCTGCAGGTCGGTGCCGACATTGAGGAAGCCGGCCGCCTTCATCTCCATGTCGACGAAGCCGAGCAGGCCGTTGTTGAAGATCACCACCTTCACCGGCAGCTTCAGCTGGCGCAGCGACAGGAGGTCGCCCATCAGCATCGAGAAGCCACCGTCGCCCGACATCGAGATCACCTGCCGGCCGGGGAAGGCGCCCTGGACACCGATCGCCTGGGGCAGCGCGTTCGCCATCGAGCCGTGGATGAGCGATCCGATCAGCCGGCGCTGGCCATTCATCTTCAGGTAGCGCGCCGCCCAGACCGTCGTCTCGCCGACGTCGACGCTGAAGGCCGCGTCCGCGGCGGCGACCTCGTCGATCATCTTGGCGAGGTACTGCGGGTGGATCGGCTTGTCGCCGGGCTTGCCGGTGGCGAGCGCATCGAGGTCGCGGCGCGACAGCTTGTAGTGCGCCTGCACCTCCTCGAGGAAGCGCGCGTCGTCGCGCGGCTTCAGCCTCCGGAGCAGGGCTGTGAGCGTCTGCTTGACGTCGCCGACGAGGCCAAGATCGAGGCGCGTGCGCCGGCCGAGGTTCTCCGGCCGGATGTCGATCTGCGCCACCTTGGCGTCGGTCGGATAGAATTGCCGGTAGGGGAAGTCGGTGCCGACCATCAGCAGGAGGTCGGCGTCGAGCATCGCGTGATAGCCCGAGGGGAAGCCGATGAAGCCGGTCATGCCGACGTCGTAGGGATTGTCGTACTCGACGAAGGGCTTCCCGCGGAGCGTGTGCACCACCGGCGCCTTCAGGGCGGCCGCGAGGGCCACCAGCTCGTCGTGCGCCCCCGCGCAGCCGCCTCCGGCGAGGATGGTGATCCGCGCGGCGCTCGACGCCATCGCGACGAGCTTGTCGAGCTCCGCCTCGGCCGGCACCACCGTCGGCGCCGCCACCGCCGTGAAGGCCCCGTCGGTGTGGCCGACGGCCGGCAGCAGCGCCACGTCGCCGGGAATGACGATCACCGCGACGCCCTGCTTCTGGATCGCCGTCCGCATGGCGATCTCGAGGATGCGCGGCATCTGGGCGGGGTTCGAGACGAGCTCGCAGTAGTGGCTGCACTCCTTGAACAGGCTCTCCGGGTGCGTTTCCTGGAAGTAGCCGGAGCCGATCTCGGGGCTCGGGATGTGCGCGGCGATCGCCAGCACCGGCGTGCGGGTGCGGTGGCAGTCGAACAGGCCATTGATGAGGTGAAGGTTGCCGGGACCGCACGAGCCAGCGCAGACGGCGAGCTTGCCGGTGAGCTGCGCCTCGGCGCCGGCGGCGAAGGCGGCCACCTCCTCGTGGCGCACGTGCATCCACTTCACCTGCGGCGTGGCGCGCAAGGCATCCGTGAAGCCGTTGAGACTGTCGCCGACGACGCCCCAGACCCGCTCCACGCCCGCGGACGCGAGCGTCCGTGCCATCACGTCCGCGACCCGAACTCCAGCCATCGTGTTTCCCCGTTGGGCAATCGAAACAGGCAGTTGCGCCGCCGGCCGGTGCGCGCCATCGCCCGCCGCCGTGCCGAGGCTCCTCCTATCCCTGCAGGCGGTCGATCAGCACGCGCGCCGCAGCGGATTTCTGCTTCTCTCCTAGCAGACTGCCGCGAGGCTGACACGCCGCAAGCTCGGACCGCACGATGTCGTGCGCGTCACCAGCCCATCGTGCCGGGCGCGCCCTTGAACGGGCCGACGATCCCGGACGTCACCCAGCCGCCGTAGAAGTCGCCGGGCTGCGGCTGGACGATCTCGTCGCCGACCCGCGCCTCGTCAACGCGCGAGGCATAGAAGGCGATGTGGCCTGCCAGCGCGCCATAAGGCGCTGCCGGGCGCTCATAGAGCCATCCTGCGCGCTCCGAGCGCCGGCCGTTGGCGACAATGGTGACGTAGGACGCCTTGCCCTTGAACTCGCAGAACGAGCTTCCCGCCGCCGGTTCCAGCAGATCCTGGCGGATGTCCTGCGGCGGCAGGTAGTAGACCGGCGGGTGGCTCGTCTCCAGGAGCCGATAGGCGCGGCTCGTCTCGGCGATCGTCTCGCCGGCGAAGCGGACGAGGATGGGCAGCCCGCAGAGTTCCAGCCGCGGCGGCCGCGGATAGTCCCAGACGGACTCCTGTCCGGGTCCGGGCGGCAGTCGCATCGGTCGGTTCACCATCGTCCCCCCCTCCCGCCGCGTTGCACCCACGGTGTCGCGTGGTGGGAAAGATAGAGGCGGGACGTCGACGCTCAATGCCGCAGCGGATCGTGGGCGATATCGTCCGACGCTCCGCAGGGGAGCCGGCGATGGGAGCCGAACCTCCGGGTCCGGCGGTTCGCTTCGGTCAGCAAATCGGCTCGGTAAGTCTTGGGAACCAAAAGGGAATTGGTTCCCACGTTTCGTGTGGTCGTCACATCTTGCGCAACGGGGTGAGACGCCTGCAAATGATCCGGCGATCTCGCCACCAAAAGACGAGACGAGGACCGGGAGAGGAAATGCAGATGGCGAAGACCGTCTTGAGCTTGTTGCAGGGGGCGCCAGCCGGCGCGACGGCGCTGACGGCGCCGGGCCGGCGACCGCTGACGTTCGACGGCCTGCGCGGGCTCGTGACGAAGACGCACCGGCAGCTCGCGGCGCGCGGCATCGGTCCCGGCGACCGGGTGGCGATCGTGCTGCCGAACGGCCCGGAGATGGCCTCGGCCTTCCTCGCCGTCGCCTCGGGCGTCTCGGCGGCACCGCTCAACCCCGGCTACAAGGAGGCCGAGTACGAGTTCTACCTCTCCGACCTGAAGCCCAAGCTGGTGCTGGTCGAAAGCGGCTCCCACAACCCGGTCCGCAGCGTCGCCGACCGCCTCGGCATTCCCGTCGCCGAGTTGGCGGTCGCCGAGGACGATCCCGCCGGCGCCTTCACCCTCTGGGCGGACGAGGCGGAGCCGACGCCCCCGTCGGAGACCGACGAGGCGCTCGTGCTGCACACCTCCGGCACCACGTCCCGCCCGAAGGTGGTGCCGCTCTCGCAGGCGAACCTCAACGCCTCGGCGAACAACATCGTCGCGACGCTAAAGCTGACGCCGGACGACCACTGCCTCAACGTCATGCCGCTCTTCCACATCCACGGCCTCATCGCCGTGGTGCTCTCCTCGGCGGCGGCCGGCGCTTCGGTCTGCTGCACGCCCGGCTTCAACGCGCTGAAGTTCTTCCATTGGGCGGCGGACGAGAAGCCGAGCTGGTATTCCGCGGTGCCGACGATGCACCAGGCGATCCTGCAGCGCGCCGAGCGCAACGCCGACCTGGTCGCCGCCCTGAAGCTGCGCTTCGTGCGCTCCTCGTCGGCCTCGCTGCCGCCGCCCGTGTTCATGGCCCTGCGCGAGACCTTCGGCTGCCCGGTGATCGAAGCCTACGGGATGACGGAGGCGACGCACCAGATGGCGTCCAACCCGCTGCCCCCCGGCGAGCAGAAGCCCGGGTTCGTCGGCATGGCGGCCGGCCCCGAGATCCGCATCCGCGCCGCCGACCACTGGGCGGCGACGGGCGAGGAGGGCGAGGTCTGCATCCGCGGCGCCAACGTCACGAGCGGCTACGAGAACAACCCGCAGGCGAACGCCACCGGCTTCATCGAGGGCTGGTTCCGCACCGGCGACCAGGGCTTTCTCGACGACGGCGGCTATCTGAAGATCACCGGTCGCATCAAGGAGATCATCAACCGCGGCGGTGAGAAGATCTCTCCGCTGGAGGTCGACGACGTGCTGCTCGAGCACCCGGCGGTGCAGCAGTGCGTTACCTTCGGCATCCCCCACAAGATCCTCGGCGAGGAGGTCGGCGTGGCGATCGTGCTGGCGGAGGGCCAGGCGCTGACGAGCGGCGAGCTGCAGTCGTTCGCCGAGGCGAAGCTCGCCCACTTCAAGGTGCCGAAGAAGATCCTGTTCCTGCCGGAAATTCCGAAGGGCGCCACAGGCAAGGTGCAGCGCATCGGCCTCGCGAAGACGCTCGGACTGGGAGACGCGTGACCATGGCGAAAGTCTGTGTATTCGGCGCCGGCGCGATCGGCGGCTACATCGCCGCCTCTCTGGCGGAGGCCGGGGCCGAGGTGTCGCTGGTCGCCCGGGGCCCCCACCTCGCGGCGATCCAGGCGAAGGGCCTGACGCTGCAGAAGGACGGGGAGGCGAAGACGTACAAGCTGAAGGCGACCAGCGACCCGCGCGAACTCGGGCCGCAGGACTATGTCATCGTCGGCATGAAGGCGCACAGCGTTCCGGCCGTGGTGGAGCAGTTCGGCCCGCTGCTCGGGCCTAACACGGCCATCGTGCCGGCCGTCAACGGCGTGCCGTGGTGGTACTTCCACGGTGCCAAGACCGGCACCTCCCTTGACGGGACGTGGCTCGAGACGGTCGATCCCGGCGGCGCCCAGTGGAAGTTCTTCGGGCCCGAGCGGGCGATCGGCTGCGTCGTCTACCCGGCCTGCGACATTCCCGAGCCCGGCGTCATCCACCATTCGAGCGGCGACCGCTTCACGCTGGGCGAGCCGGACGGATCCGAGAGCGAGCGCGTCAAGGTGCTGTCGGAGATGATGATCGCCGGCGGGCTGAAGGCACCGCGCAAGCCGCGCCTGCGCGACGAGATCTGGATCAAGCTCTGGGGCAACTCGTCGTTCAATCCGGTGTCCGCGCTCACCGGCGCAAGCCTCGACGTCATCGGCGCCGACCGGGCCACCCGGCAGCTGATCCACGACATGATGGTCGAGTGCAAGCAGGTGGGGGAGGCCGTCGGTGCCCGCTTCGCCGTCGGCATCGAGCAGCGCATCAAGGGTGGCACCGACATCGTCGGCCACAAGCCCTCGACCCGCCACGACGTCGAGCTCGGCCGGCCGATGGAGATCGACCCGCTCGTCTCCTCGGTGCTGGAGATCGCCCGCCGGCTCGACATCGCCACGCCGATGCTGGACGCGGTCGCGGCGCTCCTGCGCATGCAGGGCCAGGTGCTCGGGCTCTACACCCGCAATCCGGACGTCGAGGCGCGCATCCTGCCCGACGGCACGAAGTAGCGCCGCATCCATCGGCAGCCGTCGCCCGCGGATATCCTTCCACCACGGCGCGCCGCCGTGGTGGCGGATCAACTCGGGGCGGCCGGCTTCGCTGCGGCGCCCCGCCCGGCGCGCAACGCCAGATGCATGCCCACGAGCATCATCGCTGCCGCGACCCAGAAGACGGGCGTGGGACGCTCGCCGAACACCGCCATGCTCCACAGGATTCCGGCGGCCACGGCGAGATAGTTGAAGAGCGAAAAGCGCGCAGCCCCGATCGCCGCGACAAGCGTGAAGAACAGCCAGAACACCACGCCGTTGATCACCGTCGACAGCAGCAACGGCGTGATCTGCGCAACTTCGGTCTCCGCCGGCCAGAATGCGGCCCCGGTCGCCAGCGCCACCAGGATGGCGACGAAGGCACCCCCCAGCAGCGTTCCCGCCGCCATCGCCAGAGCGGGCGTGGCGGGCGGGCGCAGCCAGACCGCACAGTTGTTGGTCACCGCGAACATCGTCGGCGCCAGGAGCGCGAGCAGGAACCACACCGCGCCTCCTTCTTCCACCACGCCGCTGTCGGGCCAGACGATCAGCACGATGCCGAGCGTGCCGAGGATCATGCCGAAAAAGACCCGGCGTTCGAATCGCTCGGTGCCGGTCGCCGCCGCGAGCGCCAATGTCAGGATCGGCGAGAGGCACAGCACCAGAGTTAGCGTCGAGGCGGGGAGATGTTGGGCGGCCGCGACGAGGATGCCGACCGGCAGGCCGATCCCGAGGCCACCGATGACGAGGTTCGCGGTGAGGGCCCGCCGCCCGAGCGACAGCCGCACGCCGCGCAATGCGCAGAGCACCGTCAGGGCGATGCCGGCGAGCAGCGCCGGTACCAGGGCGAAGGCCAGGGCTGGCCAGCCCGCTTCCGAGGCCAGCCGGTTGACGGGAAAGCTGCCACCGTAGAGGAGGGCCGCGACGAGCAGGAGCAGGAAGGCGCGGGGGCCGGACATCTTCTAGGCGCCGCCGCGCAACCTGGCGGTCTCCGCAGCATCCAGAACATGCACGCCCGGCTCCGCCGTCTCCGCCAGGGCGACGCGATAGGATTCGCGCGCCACCTCGGGACTGAGCCAGCCGCGGTTGACCGCCCGCAGGACGCGATCGGGGTCCCGCTGCAGAGGCTCGCCGTAGCCGCCGCCGCCGCAGGCGGTGAAGGCGATGCGGCTGCCGGCCGGGATCACCTCTTCGGAGAACGCCGGCAGCACTTCCTCGCTCCCGTCCGGATCGAGGCGCTTCGAATAGCTCGCCTTCGCCGTCGTCCCGCCCAGCACGCCGCGCGGCGGATTGGACGTACCGTCGGCCGCATAGATGATCGTCATGTCGTGGTCGAGCGGATAGAAGACGCCGCCCATGCCAGGCGCGCCCTCGAACTCGCCGAGGCCCTGGCTGTCACGCACGACGCCGCGCCGCTCGATGACGATCGGATACATCGACTCGTCCACCTCGACGGAATCGAGCTGGATGAGGCCCGCATTCGCCGGGCCGCAATAGGTGAGCCAGCCGTCGTGGCCGTGGTTCGCCGCGCCGCCGCCATAGCCGACGAAGATCTGGTTGACGTATCCCTTGCCGCGCTTGAAGGGATCCGAGCCCGAGATCACGCCCACGCCCGCCGGCAGGTGCGAGGCGCCTTCCGCCTGGCCGTAGGGCGCGCCCATGCGCGAGAAGACGGCGTTGCCGGCGATCATCAGGCGGTCGTTGACGTTCGTCGTCGCGACCGAGGTGCCGACCGGATACTTCGGCGCGCCAATGGCGCAACCCTCGCGCAACAGTACCTTGATCTGCGACTTCGATCCCTCGTTGTGGGGAATCGACTCGTCGAGATTGTTGAACACGCCGATGCGGCACGAGCCCGTGCAAGTGTTGGCCGAGAGGTTGAGCCCGCCCGGGACGTTGTCGATGTTGTCGCGCACGTCGACGACGATCTCGCCGGCGACGGGATCGACGGTGACCTTCACGTGCACCGGAATGCCCGCGTCGGCGACGCCCGGCACCGGATCGTGGGTGGTGGTGTACTCGTAGGTGCCAGCCGGCAGCTTGGCGATGGCGGCCTTGGCGCAGCGGCGGCCATAGTCGAACCAGTCCGCGACGAAGTCGACGACGGTGTCGCGGCCATAGCGCCCGATCAGGTCGATGATGCGCCGTTCGGCCGTGCGGCAGGCACCGCTCTGCGCCGCCACGTCGCCAAGCCAGAGGTCCGGCACCCGGTTGCGCATCGAGCCGATGCGCAGGATGTCCTTCTTCTCCTTGTAGTTCTCGGCGAGCCGCACGCACGGGAAATGCAGCCCCTCCTCGAAGATCGTCTTGGCGAAGGGCAGGTAGGTCGAGGGGGCAGGGGCCCCCGTGTCGGCGTGATGGGAGAGGGCGACCACCCAGAACAGCGGCTCGCCCTCGAAAAACACCGGCATCGACATGATCAGGTCGGCGTGGTGGGTGCCGCCCGTGAAGGGGCAGTTGTTGATGTAGATGTCGCCCGGCTTGATGTCGTCGAAGAGCTGCGTCAGGGGCCGGGTCGCCATGTCCATCGACATGACGTGGATCGGCAGGGCGTCCTCGACCGAGACGAGTTGGTGGTCGTAGGTGAGGATCGCACAGCTGAAATCGCGCGCGTTCTTGATGACGGCGGAGCGGCTCGCCCGCATCACGACCAGCGTCATCTCGCGCACGATCGCCTCGAAGCGGCTCTTCAGCACCGACATCAGGAAGGGGTCGATGCGGCGGCTCGCGACATCGGCATCGGCAGCAGCGGAAGTGTCGGGGAGTTTCATGGCGTCTGTCTCCTTCTTCCGCGTCAGGCGACGGTGACGTTGAGGTTGCCGAACGGGTCCAGCGATCCGTCGTGGCCCCGCTTGAGGTAGGCGGTGAAGGTCGGTGACTCGATGAGGCACGGACCCGCGAGCCTTGCCCCTTCGCCCAGCGTCGACAGCTCGTAGACCGGCACCTCGACCATGCTGCGGGCGGGCTGGTCGTAGACCCGGCGCGACGCCTTCGGCGTCACCGGTCCCGCCTGCGCCGGTAGAGTATGCAGCCGCCAGGCCTCCTGACCCGGCCGCTTGCCGATGGCGCGCAGCTTCCAGGCGGTGAACTCCACCACGTCGCCGTCGATGCGGATCGAGTAGATGCGCTCGTGCATCCGGTGGAAGGCCTCGACCAGCACCGGCAGGTCGGCGGCCGTCAGCCCGCCTTCGGGGAGGGTGAGCGGCACCTCGATCTCGAAGGACTGGAACTCGTAGCGGCCCATGTAGGAGACCTCGAACTGGCGGTTCTCCGGTGCGACGCCGGCATCTGCCAGGAAGCCGTCCCCGGCCGTGCGCAACTGCGCCAGAAGGGCGTTGACGCCGTCGAGATCGAAGTCGACGTCGGACGTCAGCAGCACGCCGCTCTTTTCATTGCGGATGTCCGAGATGAGCCCGCCGAAGGCGCTGAGGCCGGCCATGAAGCGCGGGACCATGTAGCGCTTGAGGCCGAGGATATCGGCCATCTCGGCGATGTGGATCGCCGTCGCCCCGCCGCCACAGACGAACACGCTGTCGCGCGGGTTGATGCCCTCGCGCACCGTGATCTCCTCGATCGCGGCGACCATGTTGTGGTTGGATGTCGTGTAGATCGCGTAGGCCGCCTCCTCGAGGCCGATGCCGAGCGCCGCGGCGACCTCGCCGACCGCCTTCTCCGCCAGATCGCGGTGGAGCTTCATCTTGCCGCCAAGGAAGTAGTCGGGATCGACGAGGCCGAGCACCACGTTGGCATCCGTGACCGTCGGCCGCTCGCCCCCCGCGCCGTAGCAGGCCGGACCCGGACGGGCGCCCGCGGATTGCGGCCCGACCTTCAGGAGACCGCCGGCGTCGACGTGGGCGATCGAGCCGCCGCCCGCACCGACCGAGCGCACGTCGACCTTCGGAATGCCGAGGGAGTCGTCGTGGATCATGCTGTCGGGGGTGATGATGATCTGGTGATCGCGCAGCGCCGAGACGTCGAAGGTGGTGCCGCCCATGTCGCCGACGATGATGTCCGGCTCGTCCGACAGGGCGAGCGCCGCCATGGGTGCGAGCGTCGGGCCCGACATCACCGAGTAGATCGGCTTCTTCAGCATCTCCGGCTGCGGCATCATCCCGCCGACGCAGTTCGCCAGCAGGAGTTCCCCCGCGAAGCCCGCCTCGTCGAGGGCGCTCTGCAGACGCCCGATGTAGCGCGACACGATCGGGTGGATCGACGCGTCGATCGCGGTGGCGATGATGCGCTGGTACTCGCGCGGCATCGGGTTGATCTCGTGGGAGAGCGTGATCGGGATGTCGGGGAGCTCCTCGGTGAGGATCTCGCCCGCGCGCAGCTCGTGCACCGGGTTCACCACCGACCAGAGCAGGCCGACGGCGACCGCTTCGACACCGAGCGACCGGAAGGCGGCGGCCGCGCTGCGCACGCCGTCCTCGTCGAGGGCCACCAGCTCGCGCCCGCGCGCGTCGATCCGGCCCGTGACGCCGCGCGTCAGATGGCGCGGCACGTAGGGGTCGGGATAGTCGAGCTTCCACTGGAAGGCGCCCTTGCGCGGCCCCTGCCGCAGCAAGAGCACGTCCTCGTGACCTTCGTTGAGGATCAGGCCGACCTTGACGGTCTTCTTCTCCACCAGCGCGTTCGTCGACACGGTCGACCCGTGCACGATCAGCTCGATGTCCTTCAGGAAGGCGTCGGGGGTCAGGCCATGGCCCTCGGCGGCGGCGTGCAGCACATTGATGAAGCCCTTCTCGAACTCCCCAGGTGTCGTCGGCGACTTGAAGATCGAAATCAGACCGTCACCGTCGGACACCAGGCAATCCGTGAAGGTCCCGCCGATGTCGATGCAAACCTGATAGCCCATTGGCACTGTACCCGAATTGGTCCGGTCAGCGGCGGAAGGTGTCGCGGCTGAGGACGAGGCTGATGACGATGATGGCGCCGAGGCAGATCTGCTGGAGGTAGCCGTCGAGCTGGATGAGGTTCATGCCGTTCGACAGCACGGTGACGAAGAGCGCGCCGAGCAGGGCGGAGGCGACCCCGCCCTCGCCGCCGGAGAGCTTGGCACCGCCGACGACGGCCGCAGCGATCGCCTCGAGCGTCAGGTTGCCGCCGAGGTTCGGCTCGCCCGAGCCGGTTCGGGCGGTCAGGAGCAGCGCTCCCGTCGCCGTGACGAGCGAGCACAGCGTGTAGGCGAAGCCGAGCGTGCCGAACGTGTTGATGCCGGCCGCCACCGCCGCGCGCGGGTTGGCGCCGATGATGTAGAGGCTGCGGCCGAAGCGCGTGACGGTGAGGAGGAGAAAGCCGCCGAGGAAAAGCACCGCGACGATCCACACCGGGGCCGCGATGCCGAGCAAGCTGCCCTGGGCGAAGGTCCCGGTGAAGCTGGCAGGCAGCCCCGAGACCGGAAAGCCGCCGCTGACCGTGGAGGCGAGCGCCATGACGATGTTCGCCATGCCGAGGGTGGTCACCAGCGGGTTGAGACCGATGCCGCCGATCAGCAGGCCGTTCGCCGCGCCGACGAGCAGCCCGACGCCGAGCCCGGCCATGATGCCCACCAGGGGCGAGCCCGTCGCCACCATCGCCATCGCCGAAAGCACGCTGACCAGCGACACGGTGAAGCCGAGGGAGAGATCGAAGCCCCGGGTCAGGATGACCAGGCACTGGGCGAGGGCGAAGACGGCGAGGTAGCTCGCCTGCACGGTGATGTTGCGCAGGTTCGCGCCAGAGACGACGCGCGGCTCGACAGCGGCGAAGGCCAGCAGCATGACGAGGATGCCGATCGGCAGCCGCCAGGGGCCGAGCCGCTGCAGGACGAACCGCAGGCCGACGGTCGCGGAGGCGCTCGCGCTCATGAACCCCGGCTCCTCAGCAGCAGGCGCTCCATGCCGAGGGCGAGAATGAGGACCACGCCCAGCACCAGCGTCTGGTACTTGCTGTCGAACTGCAGGAGGTTCATGGCGTTGGCGATCACCGTCAGGAACAGCGCGGCCATCGCCACCAGGCCGGCCCGGCCGACGCCGCCGCGCAGCGACACGCCGCCGATCACGGCCGCGGCGATCGTCTCCAGGGCCAGCGTGCCGCCGATGGTCGCCTGACCCGAGCCGATCCGCGCCGTCATCAGGAAGCCGGTGAAGGCGGCGAGCATCCCGGCCATCGCGTAGGTGATGACCAGCACGCGCCGCGTCGGCACGCCGGAGAGCCGCGCGCCCCGCTCGTCGCTGCCGACGGCGTAGATGTGCTGGCCGAGCACGGTGAAGCGCTGCAGCAGGATGCACAGGGCGAGGATCGTGAGCGCGATCACCAGGATGACAGGAAGGCCGGCGATCTGGCCGCGGCCGACGCTGGTGACGAAGCTCTCGGCGACGCCGTAGATCGGGATGCCCTGCGTGTAGTAGAGCGCCAGCCCCGTCAGGGCCGACATGACGGCGAGCGTCACCATGAACGGCGACAGCCGGAAACCGGCGATCAGCACGGCGTTGACGAGGCCGACGCCGAGACCCACCGCGAGGACGACCGCGAGCGCCAGGGCGATCGACAGCCCCTCGGCGCCCGGCATCGCGGTCAGCACTGCGCCCATCGCCAGGGCGCTGACGACCGAGCCGATCGCCACCACGGCGCCGACGGACAGGTCGAAGCCGCCGGCCGTCATCACCAGCATTTGCGCCATCGCCGGGATGAGTAGGAAGGAGAAGTTGCGGCCGAGGTTGATCAGGTTCAGCCGGTTCAGGAACCGCGGCTCGGCGAGCGCGGTGCAGACCACCGCCACGACGAGGAGGGCGAGCACGATCCCGCCGTTGACGAGGAAGAACTCGAGACGAACGCGCTGGTTCGCAGGCGTCGATGGCGCGGAGCCGGCCGAGGCGGAAGCGGTCATCGTCCGTCTCCCCCGCCTTCAGTGGCTGAAATAGTGTGACAGGATCGCAGCCTCTGTCCTTTCCTCACCGGCAATCTCGGACACGATCCGTCCCTCGGCCATGACGTAGATGCGGCTGGCGAGGTGCAGCAGTTCCGGGAGTTCGGAACTCGACAGGATCACGGCGGCGCCGTCCTCGACGAGGCGCTTGATCAGGGCATAGACATCGGACTTGGCGTTGACGTCGATGCCGACGGTCGGCTCGTCGAACAGGTAGACGTCGAAGGGCCGCATCAGGCCGCGCGACAGCATCACCTTCTGCTGGTTGCCGCCCGAAAACGCGATCACCCGCCGCTCCGGCGCCATCGGCTTCAATCCGAGGTCCTCGAGCGGCGTGCGGACGACGCGCCCCTCGTCCCAGGAGCGCAGGAGCGGGCCGGAGGCGATCGCCGGCTCGTCCAGGGTCGCCATGGTGACGTTCTCGCGCACGGGCCGCACGAGCGCGAGGCCCTCGGCACCACGGTCGCTCGGGAAGTAGCACAGGCGCTGGTGCAGCATTCGCGCTGGCGTCGGGTGGGTGACGTGACGCCCCGACAGGATGATCTCGCCATCGGCGAGCGGCTCGAGCCCGAAGATGGCGCGGCAGAGCTCGCTGCGCCCGCAGCCGACGAGCCCCGCGAGCCCAACCACCTCGCCGGCGTGCAGCCGGATCGAGGCGTCGCGCACCGATCCCGAGGCGCTAGTGAGATGCGACACGCGCAGGCGCTCCTTGCCCGGCTCGGCGTCGATCTCCGGGAACAGCTTGTCCACCGGCACGCCGACCATCATCTCGATGAGCTCGCCGTCGGTGACGTCGGAGGTTCGGACGGTGGCCACACGCTTGCCGCCCCGCAGCACCGTCACCCGGTCGGACAGGTCACGAATCTCGCTCATGCGGTGAGAGACGTAGATGATGCCGACGCCCCGGGCCTTCAGCTTCGCCATCGCCTCGAACAGCTTTTCCGCCTCCCCGTCGGTCAGCGAGGCCGTCGGCTCGTCCAGGATCAGCACGTCCGAACCGATGCAGAGCGCCTTGGCGATCTCCACCATCTGCTTCTGCGCGCGGCTGAGGCTCGCGATCTTGGCATCGAGCGGCACGTGGAAGCCGAACTCGTCGAGGAGTTTTTGCGCAGCCGCGCGCATCCTGCTGCGGCGCAGGAACGGGCCGATCCTCTCCTCACGGCCGAGGAACAGGCTTTCGGCCACCGTCAGGTCAGGCGGCAGCGAGAACTCCTGGAACACCGCGGCGATGCCGAGCTCGCGGGACGTCTTGGGATCGAGCGTCTCGATCTCGCGGCCCTTCAGGACCATCCGCCCGGCGGTGCGGGCATAGGTGCCGATGACGAGATTGATCAGGGTCGACTTGCCGGCCCCGTTCTCCCCCAGGAGGGCATGGACCTCACCCGGCTCCAGCGTGAAATCCACATTGTCCAGAACGACCACGTGGTTGAACGCCTTGGAGAAACCGGTGAGTTCCAGCATGCGCGGTGGGTTCCTTGTCGATGACGTGCTCCGGACGCGCCGAAGACGCGTCCGGAGGGGTCCGTCGGCCGGGCGACGCTTTACTCGGCCGAGAAGACGGGCTGGAAGCCGTCGGGCGCGAAGATCTGCGTCGTGTCGATCGTCTCGACATTGTCCTTGCTGACGATGCCGGGGGCGACGAGCAGGATCGTCTCGTGTTCCTTCTTCTCGAGCGCGCGGACGGCGAGATCGACGCCGATGCGGCCCATGATCACCGGATACTCCGTGGAGAAGGCAAGAACCTTGCCGTCCCTCACCGACCCCAGCATCGTCTGGTTCTCGTAGGAGGAGATGATCGTGATGTCGTCGCGGCCGGCGTCGGCCACGGCGCCGATCGCCGCTTCCGCCGTCGGCGCGCCGCCCCAGATCACGGTCATGTCGGGATAGGTCTGCAGGGCGTCCTCGACGAGGCGCAGCTGCGCCGGCACCGACGCCTCGCCGAACACTTCCGCGAGCAGCTTGACGTTGCCGTTCGCCGTGGAATCGCGGAAGCCGGACATGTAGGTCTCGGCCCAGCCAGAGCCCTGCGGCCCGGGGAAGCCGACCGCGGCGCCACCCTTGTCGGCGAGATGGGCCTTGACGTATTCGCCGGTCTCGAAGCCCTTGGCGTGGAAGTCAGGGGTGATGCGCGCGGTGATCTTGGTCTCGAGCACCGGGTTGGCGACCGCGATGTTGACGACGCCCTTCGCCATGCCCTCGTTGATCTTGGCGGCGAGGCCGGCTTCCGAGATCGCGCCGATCAGGATGGCGTCGGCACCGGCGGCCAGGCAGTCGTCGTACTGCGAGATCTGCTTCGGAAGGTTGGAATAGCCGCCGGCCTGCAGCAGCGTGAACTTCACGCCGAGGCGCTTCGCTTCCTCGGCAATGCCATAGTTCACCGAGAGCCAGTAGCTGTCCTGCAGATGCGGGAAGAGGACGCACAGGTTCCAGGGCTTCTCTGCCTTCTCGAGGGGCGTGTAGTCGATCGTCTCGACCTTCGTCAGGTCGCCACCTTTGGCGGTGGCGATGGAGAAGGGAAACCAGTCCTCCGCCGAGGCGGCCGACACCGAGGCGACAAGAACCGAGCAGGCGAGAAGCGCTTTGGTCAGGTGCATCGTGGTTCTCCTTGTTCGAAGGCTGAGGGCCGTTGCGGCTTCTGTTGAAGAGAGGAGGTCGGAGCAGCGTATCCGACCGGTGGCGAGAAGTGCGTCGCCGTAGCACCTGGGCTCCTCGGCATCTCGCGTTGGAACGCCAGGCGACGGAGGGGCGGTGGCACCATGGAGGTCATCGTGACCGACCGGCCCGCACCCGGTGTCAGTGTCGGTCTCCGGGACCGTGCGGTCGTGGGCTTACGGGCCAACGGCACGTGGGCGTCGGTTGTCGCCTGCGGCCCCGTCGAGACGACGGTCGCCGTGGCTGACCCCGGTGCTGCGGCAGAGCCTCCCAGCCACATGGCCTCTTTCCCCCGGCCGCCCCGCTCGGATGAGGCCTCATCATGCAACTTATAAAATACGAGTCAACGGCTTAGGGGTGCCCCGTCGGAGAATCGGAAACTCCAGACTCGGGCGCTACGGGACCGTGATTTCGTTCTCTTCTTCCAGAAAGCGGATGAAATCGACGCCGCCCGCCATGATGTCGCGACGGATGGCGTCACGCGCTCCGGCGCCATCACCAGCCTCGATACGCTCGATGACCTGCTTGTGGGTATCGGCACCATAGTAGGTCCGCCGCCCCCGGATGAAGAATATCGTCAGCATGGGTCCCATCGAGGTCCACAGGCTCTCGATATGACTGACCAGCATCGGCAGGCGCGACATCCCGTAGACCGCGAAGTGGAACTCGCGGTTCAGGCGAAAGGCTTCTTCGGGGAGTTCCGGCTTGTCGGCGGCGGTGTAGAGCGGGTGGATCTCGTGAAGGCGCGCGAGGTCTTCGGGCGTCGCTTTCTTTGCGGCGATCTCGGCGGCGAGCCCCTCGAGCTCGAGCCTCATCAGCCGGACCTCCATGTAGCGATCGAGGGTCATCGGCGGCACGATGGCGAAGCGCCCGGAGCGCAGCTGCAGGCCGCCTTCGCTGACGAGCCGCATGCAGGCCTCGCGCACCGGGGTGATCGACGTGCCGAGCTGGTCGGCAAGATCCTGCATCACCAGCCGCTGGCCCGGCCGGAAGTGTCCATTGATGAGGCCGTCGCGCAGGACGGAGTAGGCCCGCTGCGAAAGGCTCCCCTGGGCGATCGACGCGATGGCGCGGCCATCTTTCAGCATCAAGTCTGTTTCCCTCGATCCCATGCTCGCCGGCGCGGCAGCACGATCGGCGACGGGCCCTTTCCGAAGCAATGACCGCCCTGCTCGGCGGCGGTCAAGTCATTCGGTCTGCCGGGGCGAGGCGCGAGGCGGGGCTGCCGCGGCCGTGCGCAACCGCGCACGACGCGACGGCGGATCGACCGGACGGTGACACTCCCGGGCGGACGGCCGCGCCGACACCGCCCCATTCGACGTGTAGCCGCAGACCGCATGACCGACGAGAGCCTCGACGCGATCATCCGCGGCGACGACGGGATCCACTGGTGCACCGGCCCGGATCTCTGTGATCTGATCTGACCCGCGACCCCCGGACCTCCGCCGATTCCGATTTCGGGGGCGGTGCCGCCCCCGGATCGTTCCGGTGGTTGCGCTTTCAAGCGCACGCCGGCGTAATTCGAGCCGTGATGAAGCAAGTCGTCGCGAGGTCGGTCAGATGAACGCGTTCGCTGCACCCTTCGAGGTCGATGCGGAGGCGATTGCCACTGGCTTCGGCCTCGAGGCCTCGGCGGTTCCAGATCTCATGCGCACCGGCGCGATCACCGGCCGGCTCTACGAGGGCGTCGGTGAGGACGCTGGGCAGTGGCTCTGCGTGTTCTTCTTCCGCAATGCGCGGCTGAACCTCGTCGTCGATGCGGCTGGCCGGGCCCTCCGCCGCTCGACGATCGATTTCGGCGATCGGCCCCTGCCGGCGGCGCTGCGCGACCCGCGCAATCCCGCCGGCAATCCTGGCGCCCGGCGGTGACGCGCAGCCGGTGGGATGCGGATCGGGGGGGCAGTCCATGTCACGGGCCTCCGCCGAAGGCCGAGGCGTGACGCCAGTGCACAGGTCCACACCGGTCCGTCGAGCGTATGGAGCGCCGGAAACTTGACCAGGAGCGGGTCATCGAGTGGTGCGGACATGACGACGAGGGTGGCGATCATTGGGGCGGGCATGGCGGGCCTCGCTGCGGCGCGACGCCTGACGGCGGCCGGCATCGAGCCGGTCATCTTCGACAAGAGCCGCGGGCTCGGCGGGCGGATGGCGACCCGCCGTGTGGACGGCCTCCAGTTCGACCATGGAGTGCAGTACTTCACGGCGAAGGGGCTCCGCTTCTCCGCTCTGGTCGAGGACTGGTGCGTCGAGCGAATGGTCGGCGAGTGGTTCGACGGCGGCTTCGTCGGCACGCCCGCCATGACGGCACCGGCGCGGGCGATGGCCGACGGGTTGACGGTGGTTGGCGGGCGTGCGGTCACGGCCCTCGAGCGAGGCGCCTCGGGCTGGACGGTGTTCAACTCCGCGGGCGTCGCCGACGCGCCCGACAACGGCGCCTTCTCGGCCGTCGTGCTGGCGGTGCCGGCACCGCAGGCGGTGCCGATCGCGGCGACTGCCGGCGTGGCGCTTCCGCAGCTGGCGGCGGTTCGCTACGCGCCCTGCTGGGCGCTGATGCTGGCGTTCGAGACGCCACTCTCGGTGGATTGGGACCACCTGAGGCCGCACGACGGGCCGCTCGCCTGGGTCGCGCGGAACGGCACCAAGCTCGGTCGGCGTGGTGGTCGCGAGACGCTCGTCGTCCATGCGGGGGCGGACTGGTCGCGTCGCAACCTCGAAGCGACGCAGGAGACCGTGGCCGCACTTCTCGAGCCGCACTGGCGCGCAGCCACCGGCATCACCTCCACACCGACCTTCGCTGCCGCGCACCGCTGGCGTTACGCACGGGTCGAGGAGACCGCGGGCTCGCCGTTCCTGTGGGACAAGTCCTCGCGGCTCGGCGCCTGTGGCGACTGGTGCCTCGGCCCGCGTGTTGAGGCCGCCTTCGACAGCGGAGAGGCGATGGCGGACGCTGTCGTCGCGGGTCTGGAGGTCGGCCGTGCCGCCTGATCCGCCCGAGCTGACGGTCTATTTCGACGGTTCCTGTCCGCTGTGCCGGGCGGAGATCGGCCACTACGCCTCACAGCCGGGCGCTGCCGCGCTGTGCTTTCGCGACGTCTCGAAAGACGAGGCGACGCTCGGGCCGGGTCTCACGGGCCCGCAGGCGATGGCGCGCTTCCATGTCCGCCGCGCCGACGGGGCGCTGCTGTCGGGGGCGGCTGCATTCGTCGGCATCTGGCGGGTGCTGCCGCGCTGGCGCTGGGCGGCCCGTCTCGCCTCGCTGCCCGGCGCCATGACCATCCTGGAAACCGGCTACCGGATGTTCCTGCCGGTCAGGCCCGCGCTGTCGCGTCTGTTCGGTGCGCTACAGGGACGGCGGCGGCCTGACGCCGGAAGTGGCACCTGACGCTGGAATTGCGCCAGCGCAAGACATTGCCCGTTCACCCGTCGTAGTGAGACCTTCGAAGGAACGTGGTCGTCGTTTTGCGCGCCTTGGCGCGCCAAGACGGAGCCGCATGTCGGGGGATGAGGCATGTCTTCGATCGGATCGTGGTTGCTGCAACTCGGCCGATTGGCCTTCACCGGGATCGCCCTGACCGCCGCCGGTGCCGTGATGGCGGAGGAGGCGATCTTCTGGCCGGCGCCGGCGGAAGTGCGCGCCGACCAGCTCGACGCCTACAACGCGGCGGTGCGTGATGCTGCGATCAAGCGCCCGGGCTTCGCGAAGGCATTGAGACCGATCGACGACACGCGCACGAACGTTCGCGTCATCGCGCTGCGATGGGTGGGGGCCTCCGATATCGTCGACGCGAAGGGCCGGCTGAAGGCGTCGCTGTTCGTTGCGCTGCCGAAGGAACTCGCGGCGGCGTGCGCAGGGGCGGCGGACCCGGTGCTGGCCATGCAACAGATCCTCGGCCTGCCGCCACGCACCGGCGAATATGTGATGGTCGAGTTCACCATTCCGGTCCGCAAGGCCTTCCGTCCCTGCGCCAGCGGGCCGGACGTGGCGGCGAAGACCTGCAGCTTCATGCTGCCCGACGATCCCGCCGCGGTCGCCCGCGCTGCGGTCGATCCGGCGTTCGCCGAGACTCAGGCGTTCGTGTTCCGGCAGATGTGGGCGTCCTACACGCGCAATGTGCCGACAAAGGAGTCCTACGGCTATCCGTTCACGGCGATGGGGTGGTCCTACGACTGGAACCCGGCGGCCGAGGACAAGTACGGCGTTTCCGAATACATCGCACGGCAGGGTGCGCCGACGACCCGGCTGAAGAAGATCGTCCCGCAGACCTTCTGTCGCTG